>NZ_JBARWZ010000275.1:0-5169 GCF_049647105.1 Actinophytocola sp. | reverse complement strand
GCATGTTGCGCGGTGGTTGGCTGGGCGTGGTGTGCGTCGTTTGGTGTTGGTGAGTCGGCGTGGTGTGGAGGCGCCGGGTGCTGCCGAGTTGGTCGCGGAGTTGGCTGGGCTTGGTGCTGAGGCTGTGGTTGTTGGGTGTGATGTGGCTGATCGGGAGTCGTTGGCTGGTGTGCTTGCTGAGTATCCGGTGACGGCGGTGGTGCATGCGGCTGGTGTTGATCGGCCGGGTGCGGTTGTGGAGCTTTCTGGGGCCGGGTTCGCGGAGGCTGTGGCGGCGAAGGTGTTGGGGGCGCGGTATCTGGATGAGTTGTTGCCGGATGCTGAGGCGTTTGTGTTGTTCTCTTCTATCGCCGGTGTTTGGGGTAGTGGTGGGCAGGGGGCGTATTCGGCGGCGAATGCTTATCTGGACGCGCTTGCCGAGGATCGGCGTCGTCGTGGGTTGGTGGCGACGTCGGTGGCGTTCGGGCCGTGGGCCGGTGCGGGCATGCTCGGCGACACCGCCGACTACTTCAGCCGCCGTGGCTTGAACGCCATGACTCCCGCCTTGGCGGTGTCCGCGTTGGCGGCCGCTGTCGATGGTGGTGAGACGTGTGTGACGGTGGCTGATGTCGATTGGGAGCGGTTTGCTGCCGCGTTCACCACCGGCAGGCCCAGCCCGCTGCTCGGTGACCTGCTGCCCGCTCCCGAGCCACCGGCCGTCGTGGAGACCGCGCTGGTCGCGCGGCTCGCCGGGCGCGGCCCGGCCGAACGGGCGCGGATCCTGTGCGCGGAGGTCCGCGCGGCCGCCGCCGCCGTCCTCGGCCACGACGACCCGGGTGCTGTCGAGGTCGACCGGTCGTTCCGTGATCTCGGGTTTGATTCGTTGACGGCGGTGGAGTTGCGGGATCGTCTCGTCGCGGTGACCGGGCTGGGGTTGCCCGCGAGCCTGGTGTTCGACTACCCCGACGCCACCACCCTCGCCGACCACCTGGCGGCCAAGCTCGCGGGCACATCCGCCGCGACAACGACCGTCACCGTCGCCGCGTCCGACGAGCCGGTCGCGATCGTCGGCATGAGTTGCCGTTTCCCTGGTGGGGTCGACTCACCGGAAGCGTTGTGGGACTTGGTGCGGTCCGGTGGGGAGGTGATGGGCCCGTTCCCGGTCGACCGAGGTTGGGATCTCGACGCGTTGTTCGCCGACGATCCTGATGTCGTTGGTACTTCTTCTGTTCGGGTCGGCGGGTTCCTGTCCGGCGCTGCTGGGTTTGATGCCGGGTTGTTCGGGGTTTCGCCGCGTGAAGCCCTTGCGATGGATCCGCAGCAGCGGTTGTTGCTGGAGGCCACGTGGGAGGTGTTCGAGCGGGCGGGGATTGATCCGCGTTCGCTGAGGGGTAGCCGCACGGGGGTTTTCGCCGGTACCAACGGACAGGACTACGCCCGTCTCGCCATCGCCGCCGCCGACGCGAAAGAAGGGCAACTGGCGACCGGCGCCGCCGCGAGCGTCCTTTCCGGACGGATCGCGTACGCGTTCGGGCTGGAGGGTCCGGCGGTCACCGTGGACACCGCGTGCTCGTCGTCGCTGGTGGCGTTGCACCTGGCCGCTCAGGCGGTGCGTGCGGGGGAGTGCTCGCTCGCGGTCGTCGGCGGTGTCACGGTGATGGCCACACCGGGTGCGTTCATCGAGTTCAGCCGCCAGCGCGGGCTCGCGGCGGATGGGCGGTGCAAGCCGTTCTCCGCTGAGGCTGACGGGACAGCCTGGTCCGAAGGCGTCGGTGTGCTGGCTGTGGAGCGCTTGTCGGACGCCCTACGCAACGGGCATCAGGTGCTGGCGGTCGTGCGGGGCTCCTCGGTGAACCAGGATGGTGCGTCGAACGGGTTGACCGCGCCGAACGGGCCCTCGCAGCAGCGGGTCATCCGTCAGGCGCTGGGCGCGGCTGGTCTGGCGCCCGCCGACATCGACGTGGTCGAGGCGCACGGCACCGGGACCCGGCTCGGCGACCCGATCGAGGCGCAGGCGATCCTCGCCACCTACGGGCAGGACCGGGACCGGCCGGTGTTGCTGAGGTCGGTGAAGGCGAACATCGGGCACACACAGGCAGCGGCGGGCGTCGCGGGCGTGATCGCCACGGTCATGGCGACGCGGGCCGGGGAACTCCCCGGCATGCCGCCGCCAGGCGGACTGTCACCGCACGTGGACTGGTCGGCTGGCGCGGTCGCGCTCCCGGCCGAGACCCAGCGGTGGGAAACGGACGGGCGGCCGCGCCGGGCGGGGGTGTCGTCGTTCGGGATGAGCGGCACCAACGCGCACGTGATCATCGAGCAGGCACCCGCCGTCGCGGAAGCTGTTGCCGCACCGGACATCCCGGTCGCACCGCTGCCGGTGTCGGCACGGACCGCCGCCGGGCTCACCGCCCAGATCGAGCGGGTCCGGTCCGCACTCGACGGGGTCCGCACGGTCGACGCGGCCTTCACCCTCGCGACGACCCGCGCCTGTCTGGAACACCGCGCGGTACTTGTCGATGAGGTCACGGTCACGGGGACGGTGTCCGACGGCGGCTTGGCGTTCTTGTTCACCGGTCAGGGTTCTCAGCGACTCGGAATGGGTCGGGAACTCTACGAGTCGTTCCCGGTGTTCGCTGCCGCGTGGGATGAGGTGTCGTCGCGGTTGGGGAGTATCCCGATCGAGGACGAGGTGTTGTTGCATCGGACTGATGGTGCGCAGGCGGCGATCTTCGCGCTTGAGGTTGCGATGTTCCGCTTGCTGGAGTCGTGGGGTGTCACGCCGGATCACCTGTTGGGTCATTCGATTGGTGAGCTTGCTGCCGCGCATGTCGCCGGGGTTCTGTCACTGAACGACGCTTGCACGTTGGTGGCTGCTCGTGGTCGGTTGATGGCGGGGCTGCCGACCGGTGGGGCGATGCTGGCGGCGGAAGTGTCCGAAGAGGACGTTCCAGCTGGTGTTGATGTTGCTGCGGTGAATGGTCCTTCGTCGATTGTGGTGTCTGGGACTGAGGAGGAGATCTCGGTTCTGGAGGAGCGGTGGCGGACTGAGGGTCGTCGGGTGAAGCGTCTTGTGGTGTCGCATGCGTTCCATTCGCGGTTGATGGAGCCGATGCTGGCGGAGTTCGCCACCGTCGCGGAGTCCTTGACGTACAACGAACCGCGGATTCCGTTGCCGGGGGCGGTGACTGATCCGTTGTACTGGGTGCGGCAGGTGCGGGACACCGTGCGGTTCGCCGACGGTGTCACGGAACTGCGTGAACGCGGCGTCGTCACCTTCGTCGAGCTGGGGCCCGACCCGGTGCTGTCCGCACACGTCACCGACTCCGTCGCCGTGCTCCGGAGTGGTCGGGACGAGCCAGGCGCCCTGTTCACGGCGGTGGGCACCGCATGGGCGCGCGGCGCCACCGTCGACTGGGCCGCCGTCCACGCGGCCTGGGACGGGCGGGTCGTCGACCTGCCGACCTACGCGTTCCAGCACGAGCGGTACTGGGCCGCCGTCCAGGAACCCCTCCTCGGCGCGCCCATGCCACTGGCCTCCGGGGACGTGGCCGTGGCGACCGGGCGGCTGTCCACCTCGGCGCAACCATGGCTGGCAGACCACGTGGTCGGCCAGGACATCGTCGTCCCCGGGACCGCGCTGATCGAGATGGCACTGCGGTTCGGGTACCCGACCGTGGCCGAACTGACCATCGAGACCCCGCTCGTCCTGAGCGGCACCGTCGACATCCAGGTGCTGGTCACCGAGGAACGGGTCATCGAGGTCCATTCCCGGCCGGACGAGCACTCGCCGTGGACCCGGCACGCCAGCGGTCGGCTCGCCGACACCACAGTCCTGCCCGGCGACATGCCGTCCTGGCCGCCATCAGACGCCGAACCGGTCGACCTGACCGGCCTCTACGAGGGCCTCGCCGACGTGGGTCTGCGCTATGGCCCCGGGTTCCGTGGTGTGCGGTCGGTTTGGCGGCACGGGGGCGATGTTCTCGCCGAGGTGGTGTTGCCCGATGTCGCTCAGGCGGCCGGTTTCGGTCTGCACCCGGCCCTGCTGGACGCCGCGCTGCACGCCGTCGCCGCGGGCGGGCTCCTCGACGACGGCACCCCCCGGGTCCCGTTCGCCTGGACCGGCGTCACCCTGCACGCCACCGGCGCCGCCGCCCTGCGGGTGCGGTTGACCGCCGCCGGGACGGACGCGGTGCGCCTCGACGCCTGGGACCACACCGGTGCGCCGGTGCTCTCCGTCGACTCCCTCGTCCTGCGCCCGGCCGCCGCCACCCCGAACCGGGTCACCGACGCGCTGCTGACCGTCCACTGGGGACCGGCAGACGGATCCGACGTGACCGGCGACGTCCTGCGGTTCCCGGCAGGCGCCCCGAAGGACGTCGCGGACTGGGCACTGCGCACCGTGCGGGAGCGGCTGGCGTCCGATGTGGACATCCCGCTCGTGCTGGTCTCATCGGGTGCGGTCGCGACCGGGCCGGAGGAGACGGTCACCGACCTCGGCGCCGCTGGTGGGTGGGGTGTGGTGCGGTCGGCGCAGTCGGAGCATCCGGGTCGGTTTGTGTTGGTGGATACGGATGCCGAGGTTGTGTGGGCTGGTTGTGATGAGCCGCAGGTGGCGGTTCGTGGCGGGGTGGCGTTGGTGCCGCGTCTGGTGCGGGCCGCTGTCATGCCGCTGCCCGACCATGCCGACTGGCGACTCGACGCGGTTGAACCCGGCTCGCTGGACAACCTCGCACCTGTCGACGTGCCACGGGTTTCGTTGGCGCCGGGTGAGGTTCGGGTCGAGGTGCGTGCGGCGGGGTTGAATTTCCGTGATGTGTTGATTGCCTTGGGTTCGTATCCGGAGGTCGCGGAGATGGGTTCTGAGGCTGCGGGTGTGGTGGTTGAGGTCGGTGCTGAGGTGGCTGATCTCGAACCGGGTGATCGGGTGTTTGGTTTGGTGTCGGGTGGTTTTGGGTCGTGTGCGGTGGCTGATCGGCGGTTGGTGGCGCCGGTGCCTGTGGGGTGGTCGTTTGCTGAGGCGGCGTCGGTGCCGATGGCGTTTTTGACCGCTTATTACGCGCTGGTTGATTTGGCGGGGGTGCGGGCTGGCGAGCACATTCTTGTGCATGCCGCTGCGGGTGGTGTGGGGATGGCGGCGGTTCAGGTGGCTCGTCATCTGGGTGCTGAGGTGTTCGGGACGGCGAGTCC
>NZ_JBARWZ010000274.1:0-37696 GCF_049647105.1 Actinophytocola sp. | reverse complement strand
CCGGCACGCCGGGCCGCGGCCGCGGCCGGCGGTGGCGGGCTCGCGCAACGCCTCGCACGGCTTGGCGAGCCGGAGCAGCGGGCCCTGCTGCTCGACCTCGTGCGTGAGCACGTGGCCGCCGTCCTCGGGCACAGCTCGTCCGACGCGGTCACCGGCCCGCAGGCGTTCAAGGAACTGGGTTTCGACTCGCTGACCGCGGTCGAGCTGCGCAACCGGCTCAACACCGCCACCGGTCTGCGCCTGCCCGCCACGCTCGTGTTCGACTACCCGAGCCCCCTTGCCGTGGTCGACCACCTGCGTGCCGAGCTGGCCCCCTCCGGCGGTCCGCTCGCCGAGGCGACCGCGCAGGTCGCCGTGGTGACCGACGAGCCGATCGCGATCGTCGGCATGGGCTGCCGGTTCCCCGGCGGCGTGTCCACTCCGGACGAGCTGTGGGACCTCGTCGCCGCCGGCCGGTCCGGCGTGTCCGAGTTCCCCGCCGACCGCGGCTGGGACCTCGCGAACCTGTTCGACCCCGACCCGGACGCACTGGGCAAGACCTACACGAGGCACGGCGGCTTCGTCGACGCGCCCGACGAGTTCGACGCCGAGTTCTTCGGCATCAGCCGCCGTGAGGCCCTCGCGATGGACCCGCAGCAGCGGCTGCTGCTGGAGACCACCTGGGAGGCCCTCGAACGCGCCGGGATCGACCCGCACACGCTGCGTGGCAGCAGGACGGGTGTGTACGCCGGTCTCATGTACCGGGACTACGCGCCGACTCTCGCCGGTCTGCCGGACGGCGTGGAAGGCTTCTGGGGCACCGGGATCGCCGCGAGCGTCGCGTCGGGACGGATCTCCTACACCCTCGGCCTGGAAGGCCCGGCGGTCACGCTCGACACCGCGTGCTCCTCGTCGCTCGTCGCCATGCACCTGGCCGCGCAGGCACTGCGGACCGGGGAGTGCTCGCTCGCGCTCGCAGGCGGCGTCACGGTCATGGCCAGCCCAGACACGTTCGTCGAGTTCTCCCGCCAGCGCGGCCTCGCCGCCGACGGCCAGTGCAAGGCGTTCGGCGCCGGTGCCGACGGCACGGTCTGGGGCGAGGGTGCCGGCATCCTCGTGCTGGAGCGGCTGTCCGACGCGCGGCGCAACGGGCACCCGGTGCTCGCGGTGGTCCGCGGCTCCTCGGTGAACCAGGACGGCGCGTCGAACGGGCTGACTGCCCCGAACGGGCCGTCGCAGCAGCGAGTCATCACGCAAGCGCTTGCGCAGGCCGGGCTCGGCACGTCCGACGTGGACGTCGTCGAGGCACACGGGACCGGCACCGCGCTGGGCGACCCGATCGAGGCGCAGGCGCTGATCGCCACCTACGGCCGCGAACGCGAGCGTCCGCTCTGGCTCGGCTCCGTCAAGTCCAACCTCGGGCACACGCAGGCCGCGGCGGGTGCCGCCAGCGTGATCAAGATGGTCATGGCGCTGCGGCACGGGCAGCTGCCCGCGACGCTGCACGTGGACGAGCCGACCACGCAGGTCGACTGGACGGCGGGTTCGGTCAGCCTCCTCGCCGAGGCCGTGCCGTGGGAGGCGAACGGGCACCCGCGCCGCGCGGGCATCTCGTCGTTCGGCATCAGCGGCACCAACGCCCATGTCGTCATCGAGGAGCCACCGGCGCAGGAGCCGGTGACGCGCGCCGAGCTGCCCGCCGTGCCGTGGGTGCTGTCGGCCCGCACCGAGGCGGCTCTGCGCGACCAGATCGCTCAGCTGTCCCGAGTGGACGGTGACCCCGTCGATGTCGGCCACACCCTCGCCACCACGCGGGCCCGGTTCGACCACCGCGCCGTGCTGGTCGACGGTACCGAGGTCGCCACCGGCACGGTCGGCGGGCGCGTGGCGTTCGTGTTCACCGGTCAGGGCGCGCAGCGCGTGGGCATGGGGCAGGGCCTGTACGAGGCGTTCCCGGTGTTCGCGGCGGCGTTCGACGAGGTGTGCGAACACCTGGACCCCGCCCTCCGCGAGGTCATCGCCACCGGCGATGGTCTCGACGACACCGGGAACACCCAGCCCGCGTTGTTCGCGGTCGAGGTGGCGTTGTTCCGGTTGCTGTCGTCGTGGGGTGTCACGCCCGACTTCCTGGCTGGGCATTCGATCGGTGAGCTGGCTGCCGCGCACGTCGCTGGTGTGTTGTCCCTGGCGGATGCCGCTCGCCTGGTCAGTGCGCGTGGCCGGTTGATGCAGGCGCTTCCGCGTGGTGGCGCGATGATCGCGATCCAGGCGACCGAGGACGAGATCGCTCCGCACCTCACCGACACGGTCGGGATCGCCGCCATCAACGGGCCGCGGTCGATCGTGATCTCCGGTGAGGAAACCGCCGCCGAAGCTGTTGCGGCGCAGTTCGCGGACCGCAAAACCAAGCGGCTCACCGTCTCCCACGCGTTCCACTCACCCCTGATGGACCCGATGCTCGACGAGTTCCGGGCCGTCGCCGAAAGCGTGACCTACCACGAGCCGACCATCCCGATCATCGGCGCAGAGCCCACCGACCCGGAGTACTGGGTGCGGCACGTGCGTGGCACGGTCCGGTTCGCCGACAACGTGACCACGCTGGCCGAGCGGGGCGTGACCACGTTCGTCGAGGTTGGCCCGGACGGCGTGCTCAGCGCGATGGGCCTGGACGGCACGTTCATCCCCGCACTGCGCAAGGACCGCGACGAGGCGCGCACCGTGCTCACCGCCGTCGGCACCGCGTGGACACGGGGCGTCGACGTGGACTGGGCCGCGTTGTTCGGCGGCGGCAGGCATGTCGACCTGCCCACCTACCCGTTCCAGCGTGAGTCCTACTGGCTGCGCCCCACCGCGGGGAACGTCCTCGCCGCCGGTATCGACGCGGCCGGGCACCCGCTGCTCGGCGCCGCCGTGCCGCTCGCCGACGGCGACGGCCTCGTCCTCACCGGCAGGCTCTCCACCCAGACCCACCCCTGGCTGGCCGACCACGCCGTCATGGGCACCGTCCTCGTGCCGGGCACGGCACTGGTCGAACTGGCGTTGCAGGCCGGTGACCGCGTCGGCTGCGACGTCGTCGAGGAGCTGACGCTGCAGGCACCGCTGGTCCTGCCAGACGGCGCCTCGGTCGTCATCCAGGTGACGGTGGGCGCCGACCGGACCGTGGCGATCCACTCCCGCCCCGACGGCGGCGACTGGACCCAGCACGCCAGCGGCACCCTCGGCACGGACGCGCGTACGTCCACAGTGGACCTGAGTGCCTGGCCGCCCGCCGGGGCCGACGCGGTGTCCATCACGGACGTCTACGACAAGGCCGCCGAGCTCGGCCTCGAGTACGGGCCCGTCTTCCAGGGCCTGCAGTCGGTGTGGCGGCGTGGCGACGAGGTGTTCGCCGAGGTCGCACTCGCCGACGAGCAGCACGCCGAGGCCGCCAAGTTCGGCGTGCACCCGGCACTGCTCGACGCCGCGCTGCACGCCCTGTTCACCGGTACCAGTGATGACGGCGCGCTAGAGACGCAAGCCCGTCTCCCGTTCGGCTGGCACACCGTCAGCCTGTCCGCGCGCGGCGCGACGCAACTCCGTATCCGCATCGCCCCCGCTGGTGACGGCGCGATCAGCATCGACGCCGCCGACAGTGCCGGTAGCCCGGTCGCGTCGGTCGGCAGGCTGTCCCTGCTGCCGGTCACCCCGGAGCAGCTCCGGGCGAGCCGTCCGAGGTTCGGCGTCGACTGGGTTCCGGTTTCACTGTCCACAGTGGACGATGTGGTGGTGACCGCCGAACCGGTCGCGACCGCCCACGAGGCACTCGCCGCGATCCAGTCCTGGCTCGCCGACGAGCACCCCGGGAACGTGCGGCTCGTGCTCGTCACCACCGGCGCGGTGGGCGTCACGACCGGCGAACGCATCGGGAACCTTGACGCGGCAGCAGTCTGGGGCCTCGTCCGGTCCGCGCAGTCCGAGCATCCGGACCGGTTCGTGCTCCTCGACGGTGACGCTGGTTTCGCCGAGGCCGTCGCGGCGTCGGGCGAGACGCAGGTCGCCGTCCGCGACGGGCAGACCTACGCGCCCCGGCTGGTGCGCGTGCAGGACACCCCGGCGCCGATCACGCTCGACGGCACCGTCCTGATCACCGGCGGCACCGGCGGCCTCGGCGCGCTCCTCGCCCGCCACCTCGTCACCACCCACGGTGTCCGCAAACTGGTGCTGGTCAGCCGACGCGGCACGAAGGCCAGTGGTGCCAAGGAACTTGCCGCGGAACTGAAGGAACTGGGTGCCGAGGTTCGCGTCGCCGCGTGCGACGTCACCAAGCGGCCCTCCGTCGGCAAGCTGGTGAAGTCCATCCCGGACCTCGTCGGCGTCGTGCACGCGGCCGGTGTCCTCGACGATGGCATGATCACCGGGCTCACCCCCGAGCGGCTCGATGCCGTGCTGGCGCCCAAGGTCATCGCGGCCAGCCACCTCCACGAGCTGACCGACAATCTGTCCCTGTTCGCGGTGTTCTCGTCCGCGGCCGGTGTCCTCGGCACGCCGGGTCAGGCCAACTACGCGGCGGCCAACAGCGCGCTCGACGCGCTGGCACACGACCGTCGCGCGGCCGGGCTGCCAGCGGTGTCGATGGCGTGGGGCCTCTGGGACTCCGCGAGCGACATGACCGGCGAGCTGAGCGACACCGACCGCGCCCGGCTGAGCCGGGACGGCTTCGGCGCACTGTCCACAGCGGACGGACTGGCGTTGTTCGACGCCGCCGTCTCCGGGCGCGCGCTGGAGGTGCTGATCGACCTCGACCCGGCCGCGGTCGCCAAGGCCACCGGCACGGTCCCGCCGATCCTGCGTTCGCTGGTCCGCACCCCGGCCCGGCGCGCGGGCGGTCCCACCGGTGAACTGGTGCGGCGGCTCGCCGGGCTCGCGGAGGCCGAGCAGCGGACGATCCTCCTCGACGCGGTGCGCGGGCACGTCGCGGGTGTGCTGGCGCACGGCGCACCCGAGTCGATCGCACCAGCGCAGGCGTTCAAGGAACTGGGTTTCGACTCGCTCACCTCGGTGGAGCTGCGCAACCGGCTCAACTCCGCCACCGGCCTGAAACTGCCCGCCACGCTGGTGTTCGACTACCCGAACCCGGACAAGCTCGTCGACCACCTGCTCGCCGAGCTGGCCGGTACCAGGACCACCACGGTGGTCGCCACGGCGACCGGCGTGTCCGACGAGCCGATCGCGATCGTCGGCATGGGCTGCCGCCTGCCCGGCGGCATCGCGACGCCAGAGGACCTGTGGGACCTCGTCGCTGGCGGTCGGTCCGGGATCTCCGACTTCCCCGCCGACCGCGGCTGGGACCTCGCGAAG
This sequence comes from Actinophytocola sp., assembly GCF_049647105.1. Classification (GTDB taxonomy): domain Bacteria; phylum Actinomycetota; class Actinomycetes; order Mycobacteriales; family Pseudonocardiaceae; genus Actinophytocola. The sequence goes on along the minus strand of NZ_JBARWZ010000274.1, from coordinate 32,380 downwards.
CTGTACGACCCCGACCCGGAGTCCTCCGGCACCTCGTACGTCCGCCGAGGCGGGTTCCTGCACGAGGCCGCCGAGTTCGACGCGGACTTCTTCGGCATCAGCCCGCGCGAGGCCCTCGCGATGGACCCGCAGCAGCGCCTGCTGCTGGAGACCGCGTGGGAGGCACTCGAGCGCGCCGGCATCGACCCGCTCTCCCTGCGCGGCAGCCGGACCGGCGTGTACGCGGGCATGATGGCGCAGGACTACGGCCGAGGCGTCGACGCGGGCCAGGCGGGGGTCGAGGGCTTCCTCGTCACCGGCATCGCGGGCAGTGTCCTGTGTGGACGGCTGTCGTACGTGCTCGGGCTCGAGGGTCCGTCCGTCACGATCGACACCGCGTGCTCGTCGTCGCTGGTGGCACTGCACATGGCCGTCCAGGCGCTGCGTGGCGGGGAGTGCGACCTCGCGCTCGCGGGCGGCGTCACCGTGATGACCGGGCCGGAGACGTTCGTCGAGTTCTCCCGGCAGCGCGGGCTCGCGGTCGACGGGCAGATCAAGGCCTTCGCCGGTGGTGCCGACGGCACCGCGTGGGGTGAGGGCTCCGGCGTGCTCGCCGTCGAGCGGCTGTCCGACGCGCAGCGCAACGGGCACCCCGTGCTCGCGGTGATCCGCGGCTCCGCGGTGAACCAGGACGGCGCGTCCAACGGACTGACGGCACCGAACGGGCCGTCGCAGCAACGGGTCATCGCCGCGGCGCTCGCCGCCGCCGGGCTCGGCATGTCCGATGTGGACGCCGTCGAGGCACACGGCACCGGCACCCCGCTCGGCGACCCGATCGAGGCGCAGGCCCTGATCGCCACGTACGGCCGGGACCGCGAGCGGCCGCTGTGGCTGGGTTCGGTCAAGTCGAACCTCGGCCACACGCAGGCCGCGGCCGGTGCCGCCGGGGTGATCAAGATGGTGCTGGCGCTCCAGCGTGGTGAGCTGCCGCCGACCCTGCACGTCGACGAGCCGTCGCCCGAGGTCGACTGGGCACAGGGCAACGTTGCGCTGCTGACGGAAACCGTGCCGTGGCAGGCGAACGGGCGTCCGCGTCGCGCGGGCATCTCGTCGTTCGGCATCGGCGGCACGAACTCGCACGTCATCATCGAGGAGCCGCCGACGGCACCCGATGCGCCACGCACCGGCCTGCCGGTCGTGCCGTGGCTGGTGTCCGCGAAGACCGAGGACGCGCTGCGTGACCAGCTCACCCGGCTGTCCGGGGTGGACGCGGATCCGCTGGACGTCGGTTACACGCTCGCCACCACGCGGACCAGGTTCGACCACCGCGCGGTGCTGGTCGACGGCGAGGAGGTCGCGACCGGGACGGCTGGTGGCCGCCTTGCGTTCCTGTTCACGGGCCAGGGTGCGCAGCGGATCGCGATGGGACAGGGCCTGTACGCGGCGTACCCCGCGTTCGCGGCCGCGTTCGACGAGGTCTGCGCGCACTTCGACCCCGCGCTACGAGAGGTGGTCGTTTCCGGTGATGGGCTGGATGAGACTGGGCACACGCAGCCGGCGCTCTTCGCGGTCGAGGTGGCGCTGGCGCGGCTACTCGCGTCGTGGGGTGTACGGCCGGATGTGGTGGCGGGGCACTCGATCGGCGAATTGGCGGCCGCGCACGTCGCGGGTGTTTGGTCACTGGCGGACGCAGCTGCCCTCGTATCGGCACGAGGACGACTGATGCAGGCCCTCCCGCCCGGCGGCGCGATGATCGCGCTCCAGGCGACGGAGGAGGAAGTACGGCCACTGCTCACCGACGGGGTGGGCATCGCCGCGATCAACGGGCCCAACGCCGTCGTGATCTCCGGCGAGGAGTCCGCCGCCGAGGCGGTCGCCGCACAGTTCGCCAAGACCAAGCGGCTGTCGGTGTCGCACGCGTTCCACTCGCCGCTGATGGACCCGATGCTGGCCGAGTTCCGTGCGGTAGCCGAGAGCGTGACCTACCACGAGCCCACCATCCCGATCATCTCCGCCGACCCGACGAACCCGGAGTACTGGGTCGAGCACGTGCGTGGCACGGTCCGGTTCGCCGACGCCGTGACCGCGCTCGCCGAGCAGGGTGTGACGACGTTCGTCGAGCTGGGACCCGACGGTGTGCTCACCGCCATGGGCCAGAACGTGGTGCCGGACGGTGTGTTCGTCCCGACGCTGCGCAGGGACCGCGACGAGGTGGCGACGCTGGCCACCGCGCTCGGCGTGCTCGCCGTGCGCACCGACACGGTCGACTGGGACGCGTTCTACGCGGGCACCGGCGCCGCGGTGGTGCCGCTGCCGACCTACGCCTTCCAGCGCCGCACCTACTGGCTGATGCCGGGTACCGGCGCGGGCGACGTGTCCGCCGCCGGGCTCGGTGCCGCCGGGCACCCGCTGCTGGGCGCCGTGGTGGACGTCGCGGGGGAGCCAGGGCTGCTGCTGACCGGCAGGCTGTCCCGGCAGACCCAGCCGTGGCTCGCCGACCACGCCGTCCTCGGCACCGTGCTCGTGCCGGGCACCGCACTCGTCGAGATGGCGCTGCACGCGGCGAGCCGGTCGGGCTGCGACGGCATCGAGGAGCTGACTCTGCAGGCGCCGCTGGTGCTGCCTGAGCACGACGCGGTGGTGGTCCAGGTGTACGTCGGCGCCGAGACCGACACCGGGCACCGCCCGGTGACCATCCACTCGCGACCGGAAACCGGCGGACCGTGGACACTGCACGGCACCGGCACGCTCACCGAGGCCGCCGAGCAGGACGCGGTCGCGCTCGCCGAGTGGCCGCCAGCCGGTGCGGCCACGGTGCCGGTCGACGGTGTCTACGAGGAGCTGGCCGACCTCGGGCTCGAGTACGGGCCGGTCTTCCAGGGCCTGCAGTCGGTGTGGCGGCGCGGCACCGAGGTGTTCGCCGAGGTCGCACTCGACGAGACCCAGGCAGAGCGGTCGGCCGGTTTCGGGCTGCACCCGGCACTGCTGGACTCCGCACTGCACGCCCTCGTCGCCGCCACGACCGGGGACCGGCGGCTCGCGCTGCCGTTCTCGTGGCACGGCGTGACCGTGACCGCCGCCGGTGCGTCCGTGCTGCGCGTCCGGATCACCCCGGCGGGCGACGACGCGTTCACCATCCACCTCGCCGACCAGACGGGCGCGCCGGTGGCGACCGTCGGTTCGCTCGCGGTCCGGCCGGTCACCCCGGAACAGCTCGCCGCGGCGACCCCGTCGTCGGCCGGGCAGCACCTGTTCGAGCTGGGCTGGGTCCCGGTCGACGTGCCGGACGTGCCTGCCGACGAGACCGAGCCGCGACGGCAGCGCCGCGCAGAGCGCCGTGACCGGCGCGACCGCCGGGACCGCTCGGAGCGGCGCGCGGCCCGCGCAGAACGGCGAGCCGAACGCCGCGAAACCGTGCGGCTGCAGGACAACGTGGTGGAGATCGACGCAGGGCCCGGCAGCATCGCCGACGCGGCACGGGACGCCGCGCACCAGGCGCTGGCGCTGGTCCAGGAATGGCTGTCCGACGTGCAGACCGAGCCGCTCGTGCTGGTCACCAACGGTGCGGTCGCGATCGACGCGGAGAGCGCGGACATCGCCGACCCGGCGGCGGCCGCGGTGTGGGGGCTGGTGCGTACCGCCCAGTCCGAGCACCCGGACCGGTTCGTCCTGGTCGACACCGACGACCGCCCGGAGTCCCGCGACCTGATCCCCGCCGCGCTGGCGACGGGGGAGACCCAGCTCGCCATCCGTGCTGGCAAGGTGTTCGTGCCCCGGCTGACCCGCGCCGTCCCAGCCGGGACGCAGCGAGCGCTCGACGGCACCGTGCTGATCACCGGCGGCACCAGCGGCCTCGGTGCGCTGGTCGCCCGTCACCTGGTGAAGACGCAGGGGGTGGCGCACCTGCTGCTGCTCAGCAGGCGCGGCCAGGACGCGGCGGGTGTCGCGGACCTGACCGACGAACTGACCACGCTGGGCGCGACGGTCACCGTGACCGCGTGCGACGTGACCGACCGGGCCGCGCTGGCCGGCGTCATCGAGGCGATTCCCGCCGAGCACCCACTGGTCGGAGTCGTGCACTCGGCCGGAGTGCTCGACGACGGGACCGTCGACACGCTCACTCCCGAGCGGATCGACCGCGTCATGCTGCCGAAGGTGGACGCGGCCGTCCACCTGCACGAACTCGCCGGTGACGTGTCGATGTTCGTGCTGTTCTCCTCGGTCGCCGGGGTGCTCGGCGGACCGGGACAGGCGAACTACGCGGCTGCCAACGCGGTGCTGGACTCGCTGGCCCAGTACCGGCGGGCGCAGGGGCTGCCCGCGCTGTCCCTGGCGTGGGGCCTGTGGGACCAGGCGAGCGACATGACCGGTGAGCTGTCCGAGACCGATCTCGCCCGGCTCAACCGCAACGGGTTCGGCGCACTGTCCACATCGGAGGGTCTGGCGCTGCTCGACGCGGCGTGCGGTCTCGACACGGCGCTCGCCGTGCCGGTCAAGCTGGACCCGGCCGGGCTGCGCCGGTCGGGTACGGACCTGCCGTTGCTGCGTGGGTTGGTGCGGGTGCCCGCCCGGCGGTCCAGGACTTCGGTTGCTTCCCTGGTGAACCGGCTTGGTGGGATGCCGCCGGAGGAGCGGCTGCCGTCCGTGCTCGAGTTGGTGCGTGGACAGGTGGCCACCGTGCTCGCGCACGCGTCACCCGCCGCCATCATGCCTGGCCAGGCGTTCAAGGAGCTGGGGTTCGACTCGCTCACCGCGGTCGAGCTGCGCAACCGGATCAACGCGGTGACCGGGTTGTCGTTGTCGGCCACGCTGGTGTTCGACTATCCGAACCCGGAGTCGCTGGCCGGGCACGTGCTGGCCTCGTTGCTGCCGGATCCGGACGCCGCGGCTCCTGAGGTCGACGAGGACGCCCTGCGGCGGACTCTGGCCTCGGTGTCGGTGGCCCGGCTCCGGGAGGCCGGGATCCTGGAGGCGCTGCTCGGCCTGGCCGCTACGGCGGAGGAGGCTGAGCGCGGGTCCGAGCCCGAGGACCTGGACAGTCTGGATGTGGACGATCTGGTCAAGCGGGCACTGGCCGGTCGATCCTCGCAGCGGAAGGCTTCATAGGGTTTGCCGTCTGGCTTGGGTTCGGGGTGCCGCATCGGTGACTTGCTCGACATCGTCGGGCAGAGCGCGCCACACTAGAAAAGGGTGTGCCCCCTGCGCAGCTCGCAGGGGGCACACCACCGCCGTTCGTCTGTCAGACGGTGCCGTTCCGGATCGCGCCGACGAGAGCGAACACGTCGCCGCTCAGCGTCGGTCCAGTCTGATTCTTGCTGTCCCGCAGGTACCTGCGGGTTGGGTGCACCTCAACGCAGCTGTCGTTCTCGTTGCTCCGACTGGCCTTGCGCCAGTTGTCGTCAAGGCGGGGTCCGTCGCCGTTCATCCTGTCCTCTCTATCTCTTCCACAATCTCAGCGATCAGCGCGAGCGAATCCTCCTCGCTGTGCGCCGCTCGACGGAGGTCCTTCTCCGCCGCGTCTAGGAACCCCTGAACATCGTCCCCATCGTCGTCGTCCGAGAGAAACAACGACGAGCGGAGATGCTCAAGCAGCACGCTCGGCGGGTTATCCGGGAACTCGTACAGCTCGAACGGTCCCGACAGGCCGTCGTGCGCACCGTTCCCGATCGGCACGACGAGCGTCGTGACGTTCTCGTGTTCCTCATTCAGCTTGAGTACGAAGCGAAGCTGATCGGCCATGACTTCCGGGCCGCCCACGCCCTGACGTAGCGCCTGCTCACCGATGAACGCGCGATACTCAGGCGGGTTCCTCCTGGTCAGGGTCTCGCGACGACCAACGCGCAGCTTCACACGCGACTCGACGTCCGCAAGCGGACGGTCACGACGACCTATGAGCGCTCGCGCATAGTCACCCGTCTGGAGCAACCCCGGAATCAGCAGGGGTGCCCAGACGGTGAGCTTGTTGCACGTCCGCTCGTACTCCAAGATCCCGGACAGCGCCTGCGAGATGCCCGGCAGGCCCGTCGTCGGGCATCGCCATGCCTGTTCGCGCTAGCTCGCGTTGGCCTGGGCGTGTTCCTTCTCGGCGTACGCCTTCAGGTTCAGCAGCTGCTTGCGCATCATGACCATGTCGACCAGGCCCAGTGGCCTGCCGATGAAGTTCGGGCCGTTGAAGACCGCGCGGGCGATCAGGCGGGTGCCGGTGCCCTCGGGGCGGACCGCGTAGGTGGTGGCGACGCGGCCACTGCGGATGGTCACGTGGTTGTCGCGTTCGAAGGCGGCCAGCGTGAACAGTCGCATGAACTTCTGGCCGACCTCCAGGTTCACCAGGTCAGGGGTGCGGACCGGGGGGCTCTTCTTGCCGAAGTTGTCTAGGTAGTCGTAGCTGTAGGGGGCCAGGCGGATCTGGCACAGCCAGGCCCACATCAGCGACGGCGGCGCGTCGACGGACACGGCGCGATCGGCCGCGAGTCCGCCCGGAAAAATTTCGTCACAGGGCAGCTTCTCGGCACGTTCTTCTGCCGTGGCGCCCCACACCTCTCCCGGAAACATGGAGCGAGTCTGCCATTCCCGCTATTATGAGTCATGACCCGCGCGTCGGGGTTGCTCAGCTCTCGCGCGTTCGATTACCGAATGGTTACCACTCGTTCGTTACTCGGTGGTGGACGGCAATGCGATACTGCACCCGTCGTCACATGGACAGGACGGAGGTGCGTCATGACCGGCGCGAAGAGCTGGTGGACGAGTCCGGCCCGCCACTTCCTCCAGCACCTGCTGGAGATGACCGCCGCGATGTTCATCGGCATGGGTGTGCTCGCGATGCCCGCGCGGCTGCTGTGGGAGGCCCTCGGCTGGGACTTCATGATCGAGAACCTGGTCGCCAGGACGCTCGTGATGGCGACCAACATGACCATCGGCATGGCGCTGTGGATGAGGATCCGCGGCCACCGGTGGCGGCCCATCCTCGAGATGAGCCTGGCCATGTACCTGCCGTTCGTGATCATGTACCCGTTCTACTTCGGTGGCCTGGCCGGCACGACCGGCGTGATGGTGGTCGGGCACGTCCTGATGGTGCCCGCCATGGCCGTGGTGATGCTGTTCCGCCTCGACGAGTACACCCTCCCCCACAGCATGCACAGGCGCGCGGGCGAGCCCGAGACCAAGGAGCTGGCCGCCCAGCCGGACGCGTGAGCGCCTGAAAAGACCTGGTCGTGCCCGGTATTCCAGGAACTGGAATACCGGGCACAACAGTGTTCGGCCGCGCTGGTAATTTCCCCCGTGACGATCATGAGTCATTAACGGCCGGCATATGAAAAATTCATGTTCTTGCCGCGCACTCACTCACGAAAGAGTGACCGGACGTTGACTCCCCGATATGGCTGAGGGAGCGTTGGAGTTACTCACTCCCGAACTTCCGTCAGGGGAGCAGTTGTCATGTTCACTGCCATAGGGCGCTTCGCCGCCACCCGTTCACGCGGGATCCTTGTCGTGGCTCTGCTCGGGCTGATCGCGGCAGGCACGGTGGGGTTCACCGTGTTCAGCAAGCTGAAGCCGGAAGGTTTCGCGGACCCTGCGGCCGAGTCGTCGCAGGTCCTGGAGACCATCAACGAGGAGTTCGGCGGTCAGGTCGACGTCGTCGCGATGGTGTCCGCCTCGGCGGGGACGGTCGACGACGACATGGTGAGCATCGACGCCGCCGACCTGTCGGAACGGATCGCGGACGATCCAGCGGTCCACGAGGCCATCTCCTACTGGGGGACCGGCGCGCCGAGCCTGCGATCCGACGACGGCAAGTTCGGGCTGATCGCCATCAAGCTCATCGACGACGACATCGACGCGGCCGAGGAGTTCGCCGACCGGTTCGCCGACTCCGGCACCGGGGCCTACGAGGTCGACTTCGGTGGCTCGAAGATGATGTCGGTCGACAGCCGCACCCAGGTCGGCAAGGACCTGGCGCTGGCAGAGGGCATCGCGGTGCCGATCATCCTGGTGCTGCTGGTGTTCGCGTTCGGCAGCCTGGTCGCCGCGAGCCTGCCGCTGCTGATCGGCGCGGTCACGGTCTTCGGCACGTTCGCCGCGCTGTCCGGGATCGCGTCGGCAACCGACGTGTCGATCTACTCGATCAACCTGACCACCGCGCTGAGTCTCGGCCTCGCCGTCGACTACGCGTTGCTGATGGTCAGCCGGTTCCGCGAGGAGCTGTCGTCCGGACGGTCCATTGAGGACGCGGTGACACGCACCGTGCAGACCGCCGGGCGCACGATCGTGTTCAGCGCGCTGACGGTCGCCGTCGCACTGGCGGTGCTCACGATCTTCCCGCTGTTCTTCCTTCGTTCGTTCGCCTACTCCGGCATCGGGGTCGTGCTCATCGCGATGATCACGTCGGTCGTGATACTGCCCGCGCTGCTGAAGGTGCTGGGCTACCGGGTCAACGCGGGCAGGCTGCCGTGGTTCAAGAAGACCCCGAGCGCGGTGTCGCCGTTCTGGCGGCGCGTCGCGTCGGCGGTCACCTCGCGGCCCATTCTGTGCTCGCTGCCCGTCATCGCGATCCTCGTGATCGGCGCGCTGCCGGTGCTGAAGTCCGAGTTCGGCACCCCGGACGACCGGGTGCTGCCGACCTCGACGCAGACCAGGACCGTCGGCGACACGATCCGGGAAGAGTTCCCCGACGACAACAGCCGGGCGATCCAGGTCATCATCGAGGACTCGGTCGCGCCAAGCCAGGTCACCTCCTACGCGACCACGCTGTCGAACCTGCCGGACGTGTCCAGGGTCGAGTCCAGCGCGGGCATCTTCACCGACGGGGCGAACCAGGGCGTGCCACCGACCTCGGCGGCCATGGGCAAGCCGGACGTGCAGCGGTTCGCGGTCATCACCGAGGACGACGCGCGGTCGGCGAACGCGCAGGATCTCGTGCACACCATCCGTGACAAGGCCGGTCCGACGAGCGTCGAACCGCAGGTCGGTGGCTCGGCCGCGGTGCTGGTCGACAGCAAGCACGCGATCGGCAGCAGGCTTCCGCTCGCGGCCGGACTGATCGCGCTGTCCACGTTCATCCTGCTGTTCCTGTTCACCGGCAGCGTGTTGCAGCCGATCCGGGCGCTGGTGTTCAACGTGCTCGGGCTGTCCGCGACGATCGGTGTCCTGGTGATGATCTTCCAGGAGGGCTGGCTGTCCGACATCCTCGGGTTCACACCGATGCCACTCGACACGAGCATGCTGATGTTGTTCTTCTGCATCGCGTTCGGGTTGTCGATGGACTACGAGGTGTTCGTGCTCAGCCGCATCAAGGAAGGGCACGACCTCGGGCTCGGCAGGCGGGCCGCGGTGGTCGACGGGCTCTCGCACACCGGTCGCATCGTGTCAACGGCCGCCGTGCTGATCGCGGTGAACTTCTTCGCCTTCGGCACCGGCGGGGTGAGCTTCCTGCAGATGTTCGGCATCGGCGCGGGGCTCGCGATCATGGTCGACGCCACGTTGATCCGCGGTGTGCTCGTGCCGGCGGGCATGCGGTTGCTCGGCAGGGCCGCGTGGTGGTCGCCGAAACCGTTGCGAGTGCTGCACAACAAGGTCGGGCTCAGTGAGTCCGCACCGCCGATACCCGCCGCTCGACAGGCGGAATCCCAGGCACGGCGCGAGAAAGAGGCCGTGTTGGATGGAACAGGCCCTAGTCGGTAGTTACCACAGACTGGCTGCCCGCATACCCAGCGTCCGTAGTCTCGACGCGAGAGGTATGCGGGCAGCACTCATTCGACGCGCTTGGGGACGGTATGGCCACGTCTGACGAATTGGTCGAGGCGCTGCGTTCCTCGCTGAAGGAGAACGACAACCTCCGGCGGGAGAACGAGGAGCTCGTCGCGGCCGCACGGGAACCGATAGCGATCGTCGGTATGGCGTGCCGGTATCCGGGCGGCATCGAGGACGCGGACTCCCTGTGGGACGCGGTGGTCGAGGGCAGGGACGGCATCACGCCGCTGCCCGTCGACCGCGGCTGGGACGTGCTCGCGAAGGCGTTCGGCATGACGTCCGTCCTTTCCGGGTCGGGCGGGTTCCTCGACGGGGCAACGGAGTTCGACGCCGGGTTCTTCGGCATCAGCCCGCGTGAGGCCACCGCGATGAGCCCGCAGCAGCGCGTGCTGCTCGAGACGTCGTGGGCCGCGCTTGAGCACGCCCGCATCGACGCCGACACCGCGCGCCGTGCCACGACCGGCGTGTTCGCCGGGCTCATGGGCGAGGACTACGGTATTCCCGTCCTGATGTCCGACGAGGACCTCGGCGGCTACATCAGCACCGGCACCACCCCGGCCGTCGCGTCAGGGCGGATCTCCTATGCGCTCGGCCTGACCGGTCCCTCGCTGACCGTCGACACCGCCTGCTCGTCCTCGCTCGTCGCGGTGCACCTCGCCGCGCAGGCCCTGCGCCGAGGCGACTGCACGCTGGCGCTGGCCGGTGGCGTGAGCGTGATGTCCACACCCAGTTCCTTCAACGAGTTCGAGCGTCAGGGCGGGCTCGCCGATGGCGGCCGGTGCCGGTCGTTCGCGGCCGGTGCGGACGGTACCGCGTGGGCCGAGGGCGTCGGGGTGCTGGTGCTGGAGCGGCTGTCCGACGCGCGCCGCAACGGGCACCGGGTGCTGGCGGTGGTGCGTGGCTCCTCGGTCAACCAGGACGGCGCGTCCAACGGGCTGACCGCACCCAACGGGCCGTCGCAGGAGCGGGTGATCCGTGCCGCGCTCGCCGACGCCGGACTGTCCACATCGGACGTCGACGCCGTCGAGGCGCACGGCACCGGCACCCGGCTCGGCGACCCGATCGAGGCGCAGGCGCTGCTGTCCACCTACGGCCGCGACCGCGAGACGCCGCTGTGGCTGGGTTCGATCAAGTCGAACTTCGGCCACGCGCAGGCCGCGGCGGGTGTCGCCGGGATCATCAAGGTGGTGCAGTCGCTGCGGCACGGGCTGCTGCCGCGCACCCTGCACGTCGACGAGCCGACCCCGCAGGTCGACTGGTCCTCCGGCGCCGTCGCGCTGCTGACCGACGAGCAGCCCTGGCCAGAGACCGGCAGGCCGCGTCGCGCCGCCGTGTCCTCGTTCGGGCTGTCCGGCACCAACAGCCACGTGATCATCGAAGCAGTACCGCAGGACGAGCCCGCCGCGTCCGGCGACGCTTTCCCGGTGCCGTGGGTGCTGTCCGCCAAGTCACCCGCCGCGCTCCGCGCGCAGGCCGCGGCGCTCGCGGGCCACCTGGCCGCGCACCCCGCCCTGTCCGCCGCGGACGTCGGCCTCACCCTCGCCACCGCTCGCACGCACTTCGAGTACCGGGCCGCCGTCACCGGCCCGGCCGCCCTCACCGACCTCACCGGCGAGCGGCAGGTCGGCGGTGCGGGCAAGCTCGCGTTCCTGTTCTCCGGGCAGGGCGCCCAGCGGCTCGGCATGGGCCGGGACCTCGCCACCACGTTCCCGGTGTTCGCCGAGGCGTTCGACGAGGTGCTCGCCGCGCTCGACCCGCACCTTGACCGCCCGCTGCGCGACGTCCTGTGGGGCGAGGACGAGGACCTGCTCAACCAGACCACCTACACCCAGCCCGGCCTGTTCGCGGTCGAGGTCGCGTTGTACCGGCTGTTCCGGTCGTGGGGGGTCCGCCCCGACTACGTGACCGGGCACTCCATCGGTGAGCTGGCCGCCGCGCACGTCGCCGGTGTCCTCTCACTCGCGGACGCGGCGCTGCTCGTGACGACCAGGGCGCGGCTCATGCAGGCGCTGCCCGCCGGTGGTGCGATGGTCGCCGTCCAGGCGAGCGAGGACGAGGTGACCCCGCTGCTCACCGGCGAGGCCGGCGTCGCCGCCGTCAACGGCCCCACCTCGGTCGTGCTCTCCGGGCCCGAGGAGGACGTGTTGCGGATCGCGGCCACCCTTGAGGGCCGTAAGACCAGCAGGCTCGCCGTGAGCCATGCGTTCCACTCGCCGCTGATGACCCCGATGCTCGCCGACTTCGCCAGGGTCGCGGCCGGACTCTCCTATGCGGAGCCGACGATCCCGGTGGTGTCCACCGTGACCGGGGACGTCGCCGACGTGACCACGCCGGAGTACTGGATCCGCAACGTGGCGCAGACCGTCCGGTTCGCCGACGCCGTCGAGGCGCTGTCGGCGGCGGGGGTCGGCACGTTCGTCGAGCTGGGACCGGAAGCCGTGCTGACCGCCATGGCCGCCGACTCCGCGACCGGCACGTTCCTCGCCACGCAGCGTCGCCGCCACCCCGGTGACCGGACCGCGGCCGAGGCACTCGCCGCACTGCACTGCGAGGGCCGCGCGGTCGACTGGCCCGCGTTCTTCGCCCCGCTCGGCGCCCGCGCCGTCGACCTGCCGACGTACGCCTTCGACCGGCGGCGTTACTGGGTCGAGCCCGCCGACCGGCGGACCGCCGACCCGGCCACGGACGCGTTCTGGCGGCTCGTCGACGGCGCCGACGCCACCGCGCTCGCCGAGCGGCTGTCGGTCGACCCGGCCGCGGCCGAGGCCGTGCTGCCCGGCCTGACCGCGTGGCGGCGCGACGCCACCGACATGTCCACAGTGGACTCCTGGCGCTACCGGATCGACTGGGAACGCGTCACCGCGAAGGGCACGCTCGATGGCCGCTGGCTGGTCGTCGGCCCCGGCGGCACTGCAGGCGACACCGTCGCCGCCGCACTGGCCGACCACGTCGAGGTCGTCCGGGCCGAGGCGGGCGCGGACCGGCAGGCGACCGCCGACGCGCTCCGCGACGCTGTCGACGGGGTGACCGGCGTGGTGTCCCTGCTCCCGCTCGACGGCACGATCACCCTCGTACAGGCTCTTGGCGATCTCGACGTCGCCGCACCGCTGTGGTGCGTCACGACCGGCGCGACGAGCGAGTCACCCGATCCCGGCCAGGCCGCGCTGTGGGGCATGGGCACGGTGCTCGCGCTCGACCTGCCGCAACGGTGGGGCGGTCTCGTCGACCTGCCCGACGCGAACGCCGTGGACCTGCTGGCCACCGCACTGTCCACACCGGACGAGGACCAGCTCGCCGTGCGCGGCGACGGTGTGTACGCCCGCAGGATGGTCCCCGCGCCAGCCGAACCGGCCGCCACCCCGTGGCAGCCGCGCGGTACCGTCCTGGTCACCGGTGGCACCGGTGGCATCGGCGCGCACCTCGCCCGCTGGCTGGCCGGGAACGGCGCGGAACACCTCGTGCTCACCAGCCGCCGAGGCGCCGACGCCCCTGGCGCGGCGGAACTGGCGGCGGAGCTGACCGCGCTCGGCGCGACGGTCTCCATCGCCGCCTGCGACGTGGCCGACCGCGCCGCGCTCGCCGCGCTCCTCGACGAGCATCCCGTGACCGCCGTGTTCCACGCGGCCAGCGCGCTCCCGGTGCCGGTGCCGATCGGGGACACGACCGTGGCGGACTTCACCGCCACCGGCCGCGCCAAGATCGACGGCGCCCGCCACCTCGACGAGCTGACCGGCGACCTGGACGCGTTCGTCCTGTTCTCCTCCGGTGCGGCGATCTGGGGGAGCGGTCAGCAGGCCGCGTACGGCGCCGCGAACGCCTACGTGGACGCGCTGGCACGCCGGCGCCGCGTACAGGGCAAGCCCGCGACCTCCGTCGCCTGGGGCGCGTGGGCAGGCGACACGATGGCCGACGAGGGCGACCTGTCCCGCTACGGCCTCGACGCCATGGCGCCGAGGCTCGCGCTCGCGGCGCTGGCACAGGCGATCGGTGAGGGGCACGCCAACCTGGTCGTGTCCGCCATCGACTGGGCCCGGTTCGTGCCGACCTACACACTCGCCCGGCCCCGGCCGTTGCTGCGCGGCGTGCCATCGGCCGTCGCCGTGCTGGCCGCCGAGTCGGCGGTCGAGCCCGAGGCGGGGGCGCAGGACCTGGTGCGGCGCCTGGAGAAGCTGTCACCGGCGGACCAGGAACGCGAGCTGGTCGAGCTGGTGTCGGCACGCGCGGCCGCGGTGCTGCGCCACGACTCCACCGATGCGGTCGCCCCACGCGCGGCGTTCCGCGAGCTGGGTTTCGACTCGCTCGCCGCGGTCGAGCTGCGCAACCAGCTCGCCGCCGCCACCGGGCTCACCCTGCCTGCCACCATGATCTTCGACCACCCGAACCCGGCCGACCTCGCGGCGTTCCTGCACACGCGGCTCGGCCTCGGCGACGGCGCGGCCGGTGACCCCGTGCTGTCCACTCTGGAGGATCTGGAACAGGCGGTCGCGACCCTGCCAGCCAACGACATCGAACGCACCAGGATCGTCGCCCGGTTGCAGGCGCTGGTGGGTGCGTTGAACGACAGGGTGAACACCGGGACCGTCACGTCGGTCGAGGACAAGCTGAAGGCCGCCTCCGCCGCCGACGTGTTCGCCTTCATCGACGACCTTGGCGTGGCGTGAGCGGAGCTTGCGGAGCGAACCGTCAGTACTTGCAAAAGTGAGGCTCAGATGACCGACGACAAGCTGCTCGAGTACCTCAAGCGGGTCACCGCCGAGCTGGCGCGTACCAAGGAACAGCTGCGCGAGCTGCAGGCACGGCAGCCGGAGCCGATCGCCATCGTCGGCATGGGCTGCCGGTACCCGGCCGCGCACGGCCCCGACGAGCTGTGGCGCCTGGTCGCCGACGGTGTCGACGCCACCGGCCCGTACCCTGCCGACCGCGGCTGGAACGCGCTGTCCGAGCGGTTCGGGCTCGACTCGACCGGCTCCGGCCGAGGTGGGTTCCTCGACGACGTCGCCGGGTTCGACGCCGGTTTCTTCGGCGTGAGCCCACGTGAGGCACTCGCCATGAGCCCGCAGCAGCGGCTCCTGCTGGAGACCGCCTGGGAGGCCATCGAACACGCGGGCATCGACCCGCAGTCGTTGCGGGGCAGCCAGACGGGGGTGTTCGCCGGCATCAACGGCGACGACTACGGCACCCTGATGATGTCGAGCGACGAGGACCTCGGCGGCTACTACAACACCGGCGCGGCCCCCGCGGCAGGGTCGGGCCGGATCTCCTACGTGCTCGGGCTCGTCGGCCCCACGGTCACGATCGACACCGCCTGCTCGTCGTCGCTGGTCGCGCTGCACCAGGCCGCCAACGCCCTGCGCAACGGGGAGTGCGAGCTGGCGCTGGCCGGTGGCGTGACGGTCATGTCGACGCCGTCGGCGTTCTTCGACTTCGGCAGGCAGGGCGGGCTCTCCTCCGACGGCCGCTGCCGCTCGTTCGCCGCCGCCGCGGACGGCACCGGCTGGTGCGAGGGTGTCGGCATCCTGGTCGTGGAGAAGCTGTCCGACGCGATCCGCAACGGGCACACCGTGTACGCGGTCGTGCGCGGCACCGCGGTGAACTCCGACGGCGCGTCGAACGGGTTGTCCGCGCCGAACGGCCCGTCGCAGGAGCGGGTCATCCGCGCCGCGCTCGCCGACGCGCGGCTGTCCGCACGGGACATCGACGCCGTGGAGGCGCACGGCACCGGGACCACGCTCGGCGACCCGATCGAGGCGCAGGCCCTGCTGGCGACCTACGGCGCCGACCGGCCGGCCGACCGGCCGCTGTGGCTCGGCTCGATCAAGTCGAACATGGGCCACGCGATCGCGGCCGCCGGGGTCGGCGGCGTGATCAAGATGGTGCAGGCCATGCGGCACGGGACACTGCCAAGGACGCTGCACGTCGACGAGCCGACGCCCGAGGTGGACTGGTCCTCTGGTGAGGTCCGGCTGCTGACCGAGGCTCGGGAGTGGCCCGGCGGCGAGGCGCCGCGCCGGGCCGGGGTGTCGTCGTTCGGCGTGACCGGCACGAACGTGCACGTGATCATCGAGCAGGCGCCGGAGCGCGAGGCGGCCGAGGCGGCCGCGTCCCCGCTGCCGGTCGTGCCGTGGGTGCTGTCCGCGCGGTCCGCCGACGCGCTGCGGGACCAGGCCGCCCAGTTGAGGTCCTTTGTGGACGAACGGCAGGAGCTGGCACCCGGCGACGTCGGGTTCTCGCTCGCCACGACCAGGGCCGCACTGGAGCACCGCGCTGTCGTGCTCGGCGCCGACCGGGCCGCGTTGCTCGACGCGCTCACCGCGCTGGCGGAGGGCAAGCCCGGCGCCGTCACCGGTTCCACCCGCCAGAGCGGCAAGAGCGCGTGGCTGTTCACCGGCCAGGGCGCCCAGCGCATCGGCATGGGCCTGCGGCTGCACGCGGCGTTCGACGTGTTCGCCACCGCGTTCGACGCCGTCGCCGCCGAGCTGGACCCGCACCTGCCGCGCCCGCTCAAGGACGTGGTCTGGGGCGAGGAGTCCGACGCCCTCGACCAGACGGAGTTCACCCAGCCCGCGTTGTTCGCCGTCGAGGTGGCGTTGTTCCGCCTGTTCGAGTCGTGGGGGCTGCGGCCCGACCACGTTGCGGGGCACTCGATCGGCGAGGTGGCCGCCGCGCACGTCGCCGGTGTGCTCTCGCTCGCCGACGCGTGCGCGCTGGTCGCGGCGCGCGGTCGCCTGATGCAGGAACTGCCCTCGGGTGGCGCGATGGTCGCCGTCAGCGCCACGGAGGACGAGGTCACCGGGCTGCTGACCGACGACGTCGGCATCGCCGGGGTGAACGGCCCCGCCGCCGTGGTGATCTCCGGTCCGGAGGCGTCCGTCGAGGCCGTCGCCGCGACGCTCGCCGAGCGCGGGCACAAGACCAAGCGGCTCACCGTCAGCCACGCGTTCCACTCCGCGCTCATGGAGCCGATGCTCGGCGCGTTCCGCGACGTCGCGGCGAAACTCACCTACGCGGCGCCCGCCATCCCGCTGGTGTCCACGGTGACCGGTGAGCCGGTCACCGGCATCGACGCGGACTACTGGGTGCGGCAGGCGCGCGGCGCGGTCCGGTTCGCCGACGCGGTGCGCACCCTCGCAGGCCTCGGTGTCACGAGCTACCTGGAGGTCGGCCCCGACGCGGTGCTCACCGGCATGGCGGGCCAGACCCTCGAGACCCCGGCCGCGCTGGTGCCCGCACTGCGCAGGGACCACGGCGAGGTCGACACCGTGCTGGCGGCCGTGGCCGCACTGCACGTCGCCGGCGCCGACATCGACTGGACCGCGGTGTTCGGCGGCGGGCGGCGGGTCGACCTGCCCACGTACGCGTTCTCCCACCAGCGGTTCTGGCTGAAGCCGGGCACGAGCGGCGACCCGTCCGGGATCGGCCTGATCCCGGTCAAGCACAACATGCTCAGCGCGGTCGTCACGCTGCCGGAGTCCGACGACGTCGTGCTCACCGGCAGGCTGTCGCTGCGCACCCACCCGTGGCTGATCGGCCACACGTTGCTTGGCCGGGTGATCGTGCCCGGCACCGGCTACGTCGAGATGGCGATCGAGGCTGGCAACCAGCTCGGCTGCGACTTCCTCGAGGAGATGGTGCTCGAGACCCCGCTCGTGGTGCCCGACGAGGGTGGCTGCGCCGTCAGGTTCGTCGTTGGCAGGCCCGACCAGCACGGCAGCAGGCACTTCACCGTGTACTCGCGGTTCGACGACGCGCCCGCCGAGTGGGGGTGGACCCGCAACGCGAGCGGTGTCCTCGCCAGCACGGCGAGCATGAGCAAGCCGACCGTGCCACCAGAGCAGGCAGAGATGCCAGAGTGGCCGCCCGCCGGTGCGCGGGAGATCGAGCTTGGTGACCTCTACGACCGGTTCCTCAAGGAGGGCTACACGTTCGGGCCGCACTTCCGGGGGCTGAAGCACTCCTGGACGGTCGGCGAGGAGCTGTACTCCGAGGTGTGGCTGCCAGAGCAGTACGCGGAGGAGACCAAGGAGTTCAACCTCCACCCCGCGCTGCTCGACGCGGCCATGCACGTGCTGATCCTCGGCGCGTCCGAGTACCTCAACGACAGCGTCGCCGTCGGCTTCGCGTGGTCCGGTGTGCACCTGTACGCGACCGGCGCCACCGCGCTGCGCGTGCGGATGCTGCCCACCGACGAGTCCGCGGTGGAGATCCTGCTCGCCGACCAGCACGGCAGGCCGGTCGCGCACGTGCGTGCCATGGCGGGCAGGGCGATGTCCCACGAGCAGGCCGACGCCGCCTACCACCGCGGCGTCGACGCACTGCTCGGCGTGGACTGGGCACCCATGCCCGCCGTGACGAAGGCACCCGAGCTGTCCACTGTGGAGACCGGACTCGGTGGCATGGCCGCACTCGTGTCCAAGGTGGACACCGTGCCGGACGTGGTGGTGCTGGACGTCCGAGGCGACACGGAAGCCGACGTCGTCGACGCGACCAGGGCGGCCACCCACGCCGCGCTGGCCGATCTGCAGACGTGGTCGGCCGCCGAGCGGTTCGCCGCGTCCCGGCTGGTCGTGCTGACCGACGGCGCGCAGGGCCTGACCGGTGAGCCGGTGACCGACCTGCCCGCCGCGGCCGTGGTCGGTATGGTCCGCTCCGCACAGTCGGAGAACCCCGGCCGGATCACGCTGGTCGACGTCGCGGAGCAGGACCGGCACCTGCTGCCGGGGCTGCTCGCGGGCGCGGAACAGCAGATCGTGGTGCGCGACGGGACCGGCCACCTGGCACGGATGGGGCGGCTGCGGCCAGACGAGCAGGCGACGGTGTTCTCGCCGGGCGGGACCGTACTGATCACCGGCGGCACCGGCGCGCTCGGCGCCCTGACCGCCCGCCACCTGGTCACCGAGCACGGCGTTGCGCACCTGCTGCTCACCAGCCGCCGCGGCGGCGACGCCCCTGGTGCTGGGGAGCTGCTGGCGGAACTGGCCGGGCTGGGCGCCGAGGTGACCATCGTCGCCTGTGACGCCGCCGACCGGAACGCGCTCGCCGCCGTGCTCGCCGGCGTGCCCGAGGACCACCCGCTCACCGCGGTGATCCACACGGCCGGTGTCACCGACGACGGGGTGCTCGCCTCGCTCACCCCCGAGCGGATGGACGCGGTGCTGGCGCCCAAGGTGGACGCGGTGTGGAACCTGCACGAGCTGACCAAGGACCTGGATCTGCGGGCGTTCGTGCTGTTCTCGTCGCTCGCCGGGGTGCTCGGCAACCCGGGGCAGGCGAACTACGCGGCGGCCAACGCGTTCCTCGACGCGGTCGCCGCGCACCGCCGCGCCGCCGGGCTGCCCGCGGTGTCCCTCGCCTGGGGTCCGTGGGCGCTGTCGGCCGGCATGGCGGGCAAGCTCGGCGACGTCGAGCGGTCGCGGATGGCCCGCTCCGGCTTCCTCACCCTGTCGGCGGAGGAGGGCATGGCGCGCCTGGACGCGGCACTGCTGTCCGAGCGGGACACGGTGGTGCCGCTCAAGCTCGACACCACCGCCCTGGCCGCGCTCGGGTCGGCGTGTCCTCCGCTGTTCCGCGCGATGGTGCGCACCACGCGCCGCAACGCGGGCGAGCGGGTCGTGTCGGCGAAGTCGTGGGCCGAGACGCTCGCCGGGGTCGACGGCGACGCCCGCGAGGCGACGCTGCGGGAACTGGTGATGGCGGAGGTCGCGGCCTCACTCGGGCACGGCACCGTCGACGACGTGGACGGCGACCGCCGCTTCGACGAGATGGGCTTCGACTCGCTCGCGTCCGTCGAGCTGCGCAACCGGCTCTCGGCCGCTGCCGAGCTGTCGCTGCCGCCGACGCTGGTGTTCGACCACCCGGACCTGGCTTCGATGGTGTCCTATCTGGCCACAAGACTGCCCGCCGAGGTACGCACCCTGGCGGGGTGAGAAAAATTCATGAAGACCTTCTCCGGAATGAATTCAGCGGACAATTACCGGGAGGTTTCCGAAAAATGGGCAAGTGGCATTTTCGCCGCTTAACCCGATGTCCGATTTTCGATAGCATGGACGCCGTCCGCCGGTTCTACTGGAGATGAATATGAATACTTCCGCTGAACAGCTCGTCGAAGCTCTGCGTGAGTCGATCAGGGAGAACGACCGTCTCCGGAAGGAGAACCAGCGGCTGGTCAGTGACGCGCGGGAGCCGATCGCCATAGTCGGCATGGGCTGCCGGTTACCTGGCGGCGTCACCTCGCCCGAGGAACTGTGGGGCCTGCTGACCGAAAAGCGCACCGGTGTGAGCGAGTTCCCGACCGACCGCGGCTGGGACATCGAGCGCGTGTACGATCCGACCCCCGGTCTGAAGCGCAAGACCTACGTCAACCGCGGCGGATTCCTGCAGAACGCGGGCAACTTCGACCCGGAGTTCTTCGGCATCAGCCCACGTGAGGCCCTTGCGATGGACCCGCAGCAGCGACTGCTGCTGGAGACCTCGTGGGAGGCCATCGAGAACGCGCGCATCGACCCGTCGGCGCTGCGCGGCTCGAAGACCTCGGTCTACGCGGGCTGCATGTACCACGACTACATCGGCGACTACTTCGACATGCCCGACCAACTGTCGGGCTTCCTCGTCACCGGCACCACCGGCAGCATCCTGTCCGGCCGCGTGTCCTACACGCTCGGGCTCGAGGGCAGCTCCATCGTGCTGGACTCCGCGTGCTCGTCGTCGCTGTCCGCGGTCCACCTCGCCACGCAGGCCCTGCGCGACCGGGAGTGCTCGCTCGCGCTCGCCGGCGGCGTGACCGTGTTGGGGCAGCCGTTCAGCTTCATCGAGTTCT
This sequence comes from Actinophytocola sp., assembly GCF_049647105.1. Lineage (GTDB taxonomy): Bacteria > Actinomycetota > Actinomycetes > Mycobacteriales > Pseudonocardiaceae > Actinophytocola. The sequence goes on along the minus strand of NZ_JBARWZ010000274.1, from coordinate 11,841 downwards.
CCCAGCAGGGCGGCCTTTCCCCGGACGGGGTGTGCCGTTCGTTCGCGAAGGGCGCCGAGGGCACCGGCTGGGGTGAGGGTGTCGGTGTCGTTCTGCTCGAACGGTTGTCCGACGCGCAGCGCAACGGCAGGCGCATCCTCGCCGTCATCCGAGGGTCCGCGGTCAACCAGGACGGTGCCTCCAACGGCATCACCGCGCCGAACGGGCCCGCGCAGCAGCGGGTCATCGCCGACGCGCTCGCCGACGCAGGCCTGCGGCCCGCCGACGTGGACGCGGTGGAGGCACACGGCACCGCCACGTCCATCGGTGACCCGATCGAGGCGCAGGCCATGATGGCGAGCTACGGCTCGTCGCACTCGCCGGAACGCCCGCTGTGGCTCGGTTCCGTCAAGTCCAACATCAGCCACGCCCAGGCGGGCGCCGGTGTGGCAGGGCTGATCAAGATGGTGCTCGCGCTGCAGCACGAGCAACTGCCAGCGACGCTGCACGTCGACGAGCCGACCCCCGAGGTCGACTGGTCGGCGGGCACCGTCCGGCTGCTGACCGAGGAGCAGCCGTGGCCGACCGGTGACACGCCGCGTCGCGCCGGGGTGTCCTCGTTCGGGATCAGCGGCACCAACGCGCACCTGATCATCGAGGAGGCGCCGAAGGACGACGCCGACGCGGCCGGCACGCCCTACGAGGGCCCGGTGGCGTGGACGCTGTCCGCGAAGACCGCGGAGTCCCTGCGGGGACAGGCGGAACGCCTCCGGTCCTATGTGGCCAGTGACGAGCGGCTGCGGCCCGCCGACGTCGGCATCTCGCTCGTCAGCACCCGCGGCGTGTACGACCAGCGCGCGGTCGTGGTCGGGACCACCCGCGAGGACCTGCTCGCCGGGCTGGACGCGCTCCAGTCCGGTGTCGGCGGCGTCCAGGGCACGGCGGGCAACGGCAAGGTGGCGTTCCTGTTCACCGGCCAGGGCGCGCAGCGCGCGGGCATGGGCACCGAGCTGTACGCGCGGTACCCGGTGTTCGCCGCCGCGTTCGACGAGGTGAGCGAGCACCTTGACCCGTTGCTGTCCCGGCCGATCCGCGACGTGATCGCCGACGGCGACGAGCTCGACGAGACCCGGTACACCCAGCCCGCGTTGTTCGCGGTCGAGGTCGCGTTGTTCCGGCTGCTCGAGTCGTGGGGCGTGACCCCGGACTTCGTCGCAGGGCACTCGATCGGCGAATTGGCGGCCGCCCACGTGGCCGGTGTGCTGACCCTGGCCGAGGCCTGCGTGGTCGTCGCCGCAAGGGCCTCGCTGATGCAGGCGCTGCCGTCGGGTGGCGCGATGATCGCGATCCAGGCGACCGAGGACGAGATCACCCCGCACCTCACCGACGCGGTCGGCATCGCGGCGATCAACGGACCGTCCTCGGTCGTGATCTCCGGTGACGAGACGGCCGCGCTCGCGGTGGGTGCCCACTTCGAGGAGCTGGGCAGGCGCGTCAAGCGGCTGACCGTCAGCCACGCGTTCCACTCGGCGCTGATGGACCCGATGCTGCCGGAGTTCCGCACGATCACGGCCGGGGTCTCCTACCACGCACCCGCCATCCCGGTGGTGTCCAACGTGACCGGGCGCATCGCCACCGCTGAGCAGCTCGCGTCCCCGGACTACTGGGTCGAGCACGTCCGCGGCGCGGTCCGGTTCTGCGACGGCGTGCGGACGCTGGCCGACGCCGGGGTCACCACGTTCGTCGAGATCGGCCCGGCCGGTGTGCTGACCGGCATGGCGCAGGAGTGCGTCGACGAGTCCACATCGGACAAGCTGGCGTTCGTGCCCGCGCTGCGCAAGGACCGTCCCGAGCAGCAGGCCGTGCTGACCGCCGTCGCCACCCTGTGGGCACGCGGTGCCGCCGTCGACCGGGCCGCCCCGTACGCGGGCAGCGACGCGGAGATCGTCGACCTGCCGACCTACGCGTTCGACCACAAGCACTACTGGATCATCCCCAGCGGTACCGGCGGCAACATCCGCTCCGCGGGTCTCAACCCCGCGAAGCACCCGGTCCTCGGCGCTGTCGTGGCGCCGGTGGACAGTGACAGCTTCGTGCTGACCGGCCGGATCAGCCTCTCGACCCACACGTGGCTCGCCGACCACGCGGTGCAGGGCGCTGCCCTCGCTCCCGGCTCACTGTTCGTCGAGCTCGCGCTCAAGGCGGGTGCCGTCACGGGTGCCACCCAGCTCGACGAGCTGGTCATCGAGAACCCGCTCGTGCTCACCGAGGGCCAGGCGACGCAGCTGCAGATCAACGTGTCCTCGCCGAACGAGGACGGGATCCGTTCGGTGACCGTCCACTCGCGACCCGACGTGGACGCGGGCCCCGAGGACAGCGCGGAGGGCGGGGAGTGGACCCGGCACGCCGCGGGCACCCTGTCCAACCAGGTGCCCGCGCTGGTGCCGTCGTTCGCCTCCTGGCCACCACCCGGTTCCGTCGAGATCGACGTGACCGACCTGTACCCGAGCCTCGCCGAGTCCGGCTACGAGTACGGCCCCGCGTTCCAGGGCCTGCGTGCCGCGTGGCGCAACGGCGACGAGGTGCTCGGTGAGGTCTCGCTGTCGGGCAAGCAGCGCGACGAGGCCACGGCCTACGGGCTGCACCCCGCGCTGCTCGACGCGGCACTGCACGCCACCGGCGCGGGTGAGCTGCTGGACGGCACCGGGCACGTGCCGTTCCACTGGACCGGTGTCTCGCTGTACGCGCCGGGCGCCAGGACGCTGCGGGTGCGTGCGGCGCTGGTCGGCGAGGACACGGTCAGGATCGACCTGCTCGACCAGAACGGCGCGCCCGTCGCGAAGATCGAGTCGCTGCTGCTGCGGCCGATCTCCGACGAGCAGCTCGCCGCGATGCGCAAGGGCGGCAACGACGAGCCACTGTTCACGGTGGACTGGGCGGCCCCAGAGGAGACGGCGGACGAGCCGGTCTCGACCGGGAGCTGGGCCGTGCTTGGCGCGGACGAGCAGCCGTTCGACCTCGACTGGTACGCCGACGTCGCCGCGCTCACCGCCGCGATCGAGGGCGGCGCCGCGGTGCCGGAGGTGGTCCTGCTGCCCGCGGCCGCCGGTGACACCTCGGCCGCCGACCTGCCGGACGTGGTCCACGCCGAGACCCTGCGGGTGCTCGGTGCGTTGCAGGCGTGGCTCGCCGACGATCGGTTCGCCGAGTCGAAGCTGGTCGTGCTGACCAGCCACGCGGTCGCGGTGAACGGCGGCGAGAAGGTCCGCGACCTGGCGTCCTCCGCACTGTGGGGCCTGCTCCGCAGCGCCCAGACCGAGAACCCAGAGCGGTTCGTGCTCGTCGACCTCGGTCACAAGGACACCACCGCCGACGCGGTGGCCTCAGCACTCGCCACCGGCGAGGACCAGGCGGCCGTGCGGGCCGGCACCGTGCTGGTGCCGCGCCTTGGCAGGCGCACCCCGGGTCTCGCCGCGCCGGACACCGACGTGTGGCGGCTGCACACCACCGGCCGCACCATCTCCGACCTGGAGCTGGTGGTCGACGACCGGTTCGACGGTGAGCTGGAGCCCACCAAGGTGCGGGTCTCGATCCGCGCGTGTGCGCTGAACTTCCGTGACGTGTTCAACGTGCTGGGCCTCGCGCCCATGCACAACGGCCTCGGTCAGGAGGGCGCGGGCATCGTCATGGCGGTCGGCAGCGCGGTGACCGGCATGAAGCCCGGCGACCGCGTGATGGGCATGTTCCCCGGCTCCATCGGCCCGGTCACGGTCACCGACCAGGAGATGCTGGCGCCGCTGCCGGAGAGCTGGAGCTTCGCGGAGGGCGCGTCGATCCCGCTGGTGTTCACCACCGCCTACCACGGCCTGCTCAACCTCGCCGAGATGAAGGCGGGCGAGCGGCTGCTCATCCACTCCGCGGCGGGCGGCGTTGGCCTGGCCGCGATCCAGCTGGCGCAGGCACGTGGTGTCGAGGTGTTCGGCACCGCCAGCAAGGGCAAGTGGGACACCCTGCGTGCTCTCGGCCTCGACGACGACCACATCGGCGACTCGCGCACGACGGAGTTCGAGGAGCACTTCCGCGCCACGACGAACGGTGAGGGTGTCGACCTCGTCCTGAACTCGCTGACCGGTGAGTTCATCGAGTCCTCGTTCCGGCTGCTGCGTGATGGCGGGCGGTTCCTGGAGATGGGCATCGCGGACCTGCGTGACCCGGAGGACGTGGCGAAGGCCCACCCGCACATTCGCTACCAGCCGTTCGAGTTGTTCGGCGCGCCGATCGCGGTCATCGCGCCGGGATGGTCGGCGGTCGCGGACCTGGCGGCGAAGGGCGAGATCTCGCCGCTGCCGTTCACCGCGTGGGACGTGCGGCGTGCGCAGGAGTCGTTCCAGTTCTTCAGCCAGGCCAAGCAGATCGGCAAGGTCGTCATCACCGTGCCGCGCGCGGCAGACCGGGACGGCACCGCGCTGATCACCGGCGGCACCGGCACCCTCGGCGCCGCTGTCGCCCGGCACCTGATCACCGAGCACGGCATCACCAACCTGATCCTCACCAGCCGCCGCGGTCTCGCCGCGGACGGTGCGGAGGAGCTGCGTGCGGAGCTGACCGGGCTGGGTGCGGACGTCCGCGTCGAGGCGTGCGACGCCGCCGACCGGGACGCGCTCTCCGCGCTGCTCGGGTCGATCCCGGCCGAGCACCCGCTGACGTCGGTGATCCACACCGCTGGTGTGCTGTCCGACGGCGTGCTCGCGTCGCAGGACACCGACACGCTCGCGAAGGTCATGCGGCCCAAGGTGGACGCGGCGTGGAACCTGCACGAGCTGACGAAGGACCTTGACCTGTCCGCGTTCGTGCTGTTCTCGTCCGCGGCAGGCATCCTCGGCGGGCCGGGCCAGTCCAACTACGCGGCCGCGAACTCGTTCCTGGACGCGCTGGCACTGCACCGCAAGGACCAGGGCCTGCCCGCCACGTCGGTGGCGTGGGGCGTGTGGGCCGAGAAGTCCGGTATGACCGGGCACCTCGACGAGGCCGACCTCGCCCGCATGGCCCGCAGCGGCATGGAGCCGATCGAGCTCGGACAGGGCATGACCATGTTCGACCACGCGGTCGAAGGTGACCACGCGATCCTGCTCGGTGTCGCGTTCGCCTCGGGCGCGCTGCGCAGGGGTGGCGTGGTGCCGCCGCTGTTCCGCGCACTCGCGGGTGGCAACGGGCGCCGGGTCGCGGCCGCGGGCATCGCCAGGGACAACACGCTGGTCGAGCGGCTGGCCGTGATGCCGGTCGCGGAACGGGAGCGGATGCTGCTCGACCTGGTCCGCACCCAGGTGGCCGCCGTGCTCGGCGTCGCCGACCCGGACACGATCGAGCCGGAGCGGCCGTTCAAGGAGATCGGGTTCGACTCGCTCACCGCGGTCGAGCTGCGTAACCGCGTCAACGGGATCACCGGCCTGAAGCTGGCGCCAACGCTGGTCTTCGACTACCCGACACCGGTCGTGCTCGCCGAGCAGCTCCGCGACGAGCTGGTCAGCGGCGACGTGGCCGCGCCGGTGCCGGTGCTCGCGGATCTCGGCCGGGTGGCCGAGGCGCTGTCCGGGGTGCCGGTCGACGACGAGGACGTGCGTGCCAGGGTCGACGCGGCGCTGCACGAACTGGTCGCCGCGTGGCAGGCACTGCAGCCACAGCAGACCGACGGGCTCAAGGCGCGGCTCTCCACCGCATCGTCGGCCGATGACCTGTTCGACCTCATCGACTCCGAGTTGGGAAAGGCGAGCTGACATGACTGGGGACCCAGGCCGACTGCACCACAACCGCTCAGGGGAACGTGACCAAGCCGTGCCTTCGGTCCCCGGCAACACCAGTGCCCCGTCCAGGGAGGCGGGACAGTGACCGATCAGACCCGGGAAGAGAAGCTGGTCGAGTACCTCAAGCGGGTCACCGGTGACCTGGTCGAGGCCAAGGAGCGGCTGGCCGCGGTGGAAGCCGCGGCCGCGGAGCCCATCGCCGTGGTCGGGATGGCCTGCCGGATGCCGGGCGGGGGCGACACCCCCGACCGGTTCTGGCAGGCACTCCGCGACGGTGTCGACGCGATGACCGAGGCGCCCGCCGACCGGTGGCACGCCGAGGACTACTTCGACCCGGATCCGACCGCGTCCGGCAAGGCGTACACGCAGCAGGGCGGGTTCCTGCCCGACATCGCGGGCTGGGACGCGGCGTTCTTCGGCATCTCGCCGCAGGAGGCGCTGCGCATCGACCCGCAGCACCGGATGCTGTTCGAGCTGGTCTGGGAGGCCATCGAGGACGCTGGGATCACGACAGAACGCCTGCGTGGCACGAAGACCGGGGTGTTCCTCGGCCTGGTCGACTCCCGGCAGTACCTGCAACTGGAGGCAGAGGCCGAAGGCCTACAGGGCAACGACGACCCGTACCTCACCCTTGGCGGTTCGCCGAGCGCCGCGGCAGGCCGTCTCGCCTACCAGTTCGACCTGCACGGTCCGGTCATGACCCTCGACACCGCGTGCTCGTCGTCGCTGGTCGCACTCGACCTCGCGATGGCCAGCCTGCGCCGAGGCGAGATCGACCACGCGATCGTCTGCTCCAGCTCGGCGATGGTCCATCCGGTGTTGTTCGTCCAGTTCTCGAAGATGGGCATGCTCGCCCCGGACGGCAAGGCCAAGGTCTTCGACGAGGCGGGCAACGGCTACACGCTCGGCGAAGGCGGCGGCGCGGTGATCCTCACCAGGGCGTCGGACGCGGGCGAGCACCGGGTGCACGCGCTGCTCCGCGGTTCCGCGGTGAACTCGGACGGCCGCAGCAACGGCCTGACCGCGCCGAACAAGCAGGCACAGATCGCGGTGCTGCGTTCGGCACTCGCCAACGCGGGCCTGCGGCCGGACGACCTGGACTTCCTGGAGGCGCAGGGCACCGGGAGCGCGCTCGGCGACGCCATCGAGTTCGGCGCGCTGCTCGAGGTGTTCGGTGACCGGGCCGTCGATCGCCCGCTGCTCATCGGCGCCGTGAAGTCCAACATCGGGCACCTCGTCGCGTCGTCCGGGATGGCGAGCCTGATCAAGACGGTGCAGGCGGTCAAACACGGCGACGTGCCGGGGAACCTGCACCTCGACAAGCCGAACCCCGTGGTCACAACCGATGGCCCGGTGCGGCCCGCGCAGGGCAACCAGCCGATGCGCAGCGCCCCCGGCGCGCCCCGCCGGGCCGGGGTGAGTGCCTTCGGCTGGTCCGGCACCAACGCGCACGTGATCGTGGAACAGGCGCCCGCCGAGGTGGCCGAGCCCTCGCGGGCACAGGAGTGGCAGCTGCTCACGCTGTCCGCCGCGAGCGATGCGGGCCTGGCCTCGGTGGCCACCGCGCTCGCGGACCACCTCGAGTCCACACCGGACCTCGCGCTGGCCGACGTGGCGCACACCGTCCAGAAGGGACGGTCCGCGTTGCGGGTGCGCAGGGCACTCGTCTGCCGGGACATCGAGGACGCGGTGACCCGGCTGCGTGGCGAGATCACCGGCACCCAGACCCCGCCGAGCAAGCAGACCGTCGGCCTGGTGGCGGACGGCAGCACCGACTGGGCCGCCGACCTGGCCGCCGCCGTGCCCGAGTTCGACGGGGCCGGCGACCCGGTCGCCGCCCTTGGCGCACTGCTGAGCGCGGCCGGGGTGCATGTCTCCGCCGGAAAGGCGGACGTGCGCCTCGCGATCGATCCCGGCGCCGGTGACGTCGCGCTGCGTGCCGACGGCAAGCTCGGCAGGCCGGAATGGCTGGCCGCGCTCGGCCGCCTGTGGGAGCTGGGTGTGCCGGTCGACTGGGCCGGGGCAGGGCGGTTCGCCGACCTGCCGACCTATCCGTTCCAGCGCACCAGGTTCTGGCCGAACCACACGCCGACACCGCTCACGCAGGAGGTGCCGGGCGTCGTCGTGGAGCGGTTCCCCCGGCCGGACCTGCGCACCCCGTTCCTGCCCGCCCGCACCCCGACCGAGCGCGTGGTCACCCAGGTCTGGCAGGAAAACCTCGGCATCGAGGCGATCGGGGTCAACGACCCGTTCTTCGAGCTTGGTGGCACGTCGATGATCGGTGTCGCCGTGGTGACCAAGCTGGCCAAGGACTTCGACGTGGAGCTGTCCGCGGCGAGCCTGTTCGAACGGCCGACCGCCGCGCAGTTCGCCGAACTGCTCGACTCCCTCACCACCGGCACCACCGATTCCTCGGCACCGGCATCGCCGTCCGTGGTGGACGTCCAGGCGGCGCGGGGTGCGCGCAGGAGGGCCATCGCGCAGGGCAGGAAGGGTGCCGCATGACCGAGGAGCGTGCCCCGCTCGACTCCGGGACCGACATCGCGATCGTCGGCATGGCCGGGCAGTTCCCCGGCAGCCGCGACGTCGACGAGCTGTGGCGGAACCTCCGCGACGGCAAGGAATGCGTCACGTGGTTCAGCCAGGAGGAGCTCCTCGCCGCCGGTGAGGACCCGGAGCTGATCGCCGACCCCGCCTACGTCCCTGCGGCCGCGGTGCTCGACGACATCGAGCTGTTCGACGCGGGCTTCTTCGGCTACCCCCCGCACGAGGCCGCGTTGATGGACCCGCAGCAGCGGCTGTTCCTCGAGAACGCGTGGCACGCGCTGGAGGACGCCGGCATCGACCCGGACCGGCCTCCCGGCCTGGTCGGCGTGTTCGCGGGCAGCCAGATGAGCACGTACATGATCTACAACCTGATCCGGCACAAGGAACTGGTCGCCGGCGCCGGGAAGCTCGCGATCGGGCTGTGCAACGACAAGGACTCGCTCACCAGCCGCGTGTCGCACACGCTCGGGCTGACCGGGCCGAGCCTCGGTGTGCAGGCGTACTGCGCGACCTCGCTCGTCGCGGTGTCCGTGGCCTGCACCAGCCTCATGACCGGGGAATGCGACGCCGCGCTCGCGGGCGGGGTCGCGGTCGAGTTGCCGCACCGCGTCGGCTACCGGTACGAGCCGGGCGGCACGTCGTCGCCAGACGGCCGGTGCCGCGCGTTCGACGAGGCGGGGGAGGGCACCCCGCACGGCACCGGCAACGGGCTCGGGGTCGTCGTCCTGCGCAGGCTCGCCGACGCGGTCGCCGACGGCGACCGCGTGTACGGCGTGATCCGGGGCTGGGCGGTCAACCACGACGGCGCGGCCAAGGCCGCGTGGGTCGCGCCCGGTGTGCAGGGGCAGGCCGGGGTCGTGGCCGAGGCACTGGCCGCGGCCGGGCTCGAACCGGGCGACCTCGACTACCTGGAGGCACACGGCACCGGCACCGCGCTCGGCGACACGATCGAGGTCTCCGCGCTGCAGCAGGTGTTCCGGGACACGCGCCTCGCGATCGGTTCCGTGAAGCCGAACCTCGGCCACCTCGACCGGGCGGCGGGTGTCACCGGCCTGATCAAGACCGCGCTCGCGCTGACGCACGAGGAGATCCCGCCGACCATCAACCACACCCGGCCCAACGCGCAGCTCGCGCGTTCCGAGGGCCGCATCGAGGTCGTCACGGAACCGCGGCCGTGGCCGCGCGGTGAGCGGCCACGGCGGGCCGGGGTGAGCGCGTTCGGCCTCGGTGGCGCGAACGCGCACGTCGTGGTCGAGGAGGCGCCATCACTGCCCCGTGCCGCCCGCCTGCCGCGCAGGGAGCAGCAGGTGCTGGTGTGGTCGGGCCGGACCGAGGCCGCGGCGGACGCGACCGGTGCACGGCTCGTCGAGCTGCTCGGGTCGTCCGAGGTTGACCTCGCGGACGTGGCGTTCACGTTGCAGACCGGGCGTCGGGTGTTCGCGCATCGCCGCGCGCTGGTGGCGGCCACTCCGGCGGAGGTCGCGGCCACGCGGGTGCTGCGCCGCCACGACGCCTACCTCGGCCGTCCCGTCGCGTTCGAGTACACCGGCGACGCCCCAGTGGCGGACGACGGGCTGTACCGGACCGAACCGGTCTACCGGGATGCGTTCGACGAGTGCCTGGACCATGGGCGCGCACTGGGCAGGCTGCTGGAGCATTGGGGTGTGCGTCCCGCCGGGGCGCCGACGGACGACCACGTGGTCGTGACCCTGCCGGAGACCGGAGCCGCCGACGCGCTGGCCCAGCTGTGGCTTGCCGGTGCGGACATCGACTGGCACGCGTACCACGAGGGACGGAGCCCGAGGAAGGTCTCCGTGCCGAAGTACAGCTTTCAGCGCGCCCGTCACTGGATAGACCCGCCGACGGATGCGGCTGGCGGCCGAGCGATCTGATCTCGCACCGGAAGGAATGGACACGTGACTATCTCCATCAGCCGGAAGCCCTTGCTTCCCGAGGGGCTGACCCGGCAGCTCGCCGGCCAGCTCACGGGCAGCGGGCCGACCGTGACGGCGTACGCGCCGTGGACCGGCGAGCCGCTGGTCGACGTGGCCACGTCGACTCCGGCCGACGTCGCGGCCGCGTTCGCCAAGGCTCGTGGTGCGCAGGCTCGCTGGGCCGCCACCACGCCCGCTCAGCGGGCGAAGGTGTTCATGCGGTACTACAAGCTGGTACTGCACAACAAGAAGTTGATGGACCTCATCCAGGCGCAGACCGGCAAGGCCCGGTTCACCGCGTTCGAGGAGACCATCGACGTCGCCGGGATGGCGTTGTACTACGCCAGGAACGCGCAGGCCTACCTCGAACCTCGTCGCCGCAAGGGTGGCATCCCGTTCGCCACCCGGGTGACGGAGCTGCGGCACCCCAAGGGTGTCGTCTCGGTCATCGCGCCGTTCAACTACCCGATCTCGGACGGGATCTGTGATGTCATCCCGGCTTTGATCGCAGGCAACGGTGTCGTGTTCAAGCCCGACACCCAGACCGCGCTCGCTCCGCTGCTCGCGCGTGAGCTGCTGATCAAGGCCGGCCTGCCCGCCGGGTTGTGGCAGATCGTCGTCGGTGACCCCTCGGAGATCGGGCAGGCCCTGATCGACGGTGCCGACCACGTGTGCTTCACCGGTGGCAACGCCGCGGGCCAGCAGATCGCCGAGGCCGCCGCCCGGCGGCTGATCGGTGCGACGATGCAGCTCGGCGGCAAGAACCCGATGCTGGTGTTCCCCGACGCCGACCTGGACAAGGTCGTGCCGGCCGCTGCCCGTTCCGGGTATGTCAGCGGTGGGCAGATGTGCCTGTGCTCCGAGCGGATCTACGTGCACGCCTCGGTGTACGAGTCGTTCGTGGAGAAGCTCGTCGCGCACACCCGTGGACTGAAGCTCGGTTCCGGGTTCGACTTCGAGTACGACCTCGGTTCGCTGTCGCATCAGCGGCAGTTCGACAAGGTCGTGCGGCACGTCGACGACGCGGTCGCCAACGGCGCCGTCGTCGAGGTCGGTGGCAAGGCCCGGCCGGATCTCGGTCCGTACTTCTACGAGCCCACCGTGCTTTCCGGCGTCACTCCGGCCTGCGCGATCGCCACCGAGGAGACCTTCGGTCCCGTGGTGTCGGTGTACTCGTTCTCCGACGAGGACGAGGCGCTGCGCCTTGCCAACGCCACCGAGTACGGCCTGAACGCCTCGATCTGGACCAAGGACCTGTCCAGGGCACACCGGCTCGCCGCGCAGATCAAGTCCGGCGCGGTGAACATCAACGAGGGATATGTGTCCACGCACATCTCCTACGACGCACCCATGGGTGGGCGCAAGGCGTCCGGCTACGGACGGCGGCACGGGGAGCAGGGACTGCTGTCCCTGTGTGACGTGCAGATCGTCGCCAGCCAGCGCGGGATCTCCTTCGACCCCAAGCCCGGCGTCACCCACGAGCAGTTGGCCAACCAGAACACCCGGATCTACCAGATCATGAAGGCCCTGCGCCTGAAGTAAAATGTAGAGCTGCTAGTGGGGGCCGGGCGGCTGTGCGC
>NZ_JBARWZ010000273.1:0-16626 GCF_049647105.1 Actinophytocola sp. | reverse complement strand
GTTCAGAACCGATGAGTTCTGCGTTCAGAACCACCGACTTGTGTTCCGAACCACCAACTCACGGGTCCTGAACCGAAGACTCGCGGGTTCTGGACCGTGGACTCGCGGGTTCTGGACCGTGGACTCGCGGGTTCTGGACCGTGGACTCGCGGGTTCTGGACCGTGGACTCGCGGGTTTGGGCTTGGGGGTTAGCCGTCTACCAGTAGGCCGCGCAGGGGGCCCTGCAGGCGGCCTGCGCGGCGGGAGACGCCGGGCAGCAGTGTGAGGCGGTGCGTGCGTTTGTCGCCCTGGCGCTCCCGCTCCGCCTGCTCCTGCGCGATTGGTCGCCACAGTTCGTCGACCACCGCCGCCGGATCGCGGTCCAGTTCCTCCCTCGGGCGGCGCAGGTGCTCCGACCACAGCCGCAGCCGCGTCGTGTGGATCAGCTCCCGGTCGTCGGTCGCGATGTTGACCTCGGTGTCGTTGAACAGCGAGTGCTCGTTGAGGTTCGCCGACCCGATCGTCATCCACGCGTCGTCGACGATACCGAGCTTGGCGTGCACGTACACCGGGGCCGACGCGTCGCCGTCGTGCGTGGTGACCGTGGCCGCGACCAGGCGGCTGTTGCCGGGCACCCCGTCGGAGTCCGCGTCGATCAGCCTGCCGAGCTGACCGCGGGTGGTGTCCGCGCCGTTGCTCGGCTTGCGCGGCAGCAGCAGGACCATGCGGAACTCGTCGGACGGCGGGTCGCACAGCTTGTCGATCAGGATCTCGGTGATCTCCGGCGACCAGAGGAACTGGTTCTCCAGGTAGATCAGCTTCTCCGCGGACCGCAGCGCGCGCAGGTAGGCGTCCAGGATCGTGAACTCGCCCTTCGGCACGAACTCGTAGGTCTTGTCCGGGACGGTGCGCAGGAACTGGACGTTCGTGCCGCCCGCAGGCTCGGGCACCGGCGGCTCGGGGAGGTCCTCACCCGCCACCTCGGTCCAGCGCTGCCGGAAGTGGTTCGCCACGTCCGCGACGATCGGGCCGTGCAGCCGGGTCATCAGGTCGTGCCAGCAGATCGGGCGGTCCGGCAGGTGGTCGGTGCTGTCGTGCCGGTCGCCCTCCAGCGCGGTGAAGTCGACCCCGCCGACGAACGCGACCTCGTCGTCGACGATCACCAGCTTCTCGTGGTGGCAGTGCATCGTCCGCTCGCGGGAGTCCAGCACGCAGCGCACCGACGTGTTCTCGGTGAAGCGCTTCTGCTCGGCCTTCACCAGCCCGCGCGTCGGCTGGAACGCGGGCAGCGGCGGCCCGGCCCACAGCAGTAGCCGCACGTCGACACCGCGCTGCGCGGTCGTGGCAAGCAGGTCACGCAGCGTGAGCGCGCCGGGCTCGCGGGTGAGCCTGAAGTCGGGACTCGCGTGCCAGTTGGCGATGTGTACGTGTGACCTGGCGTTCCTGATGGCCTTCTCGATGGCTGGCAGTGCCTCCTCGCCGTCGACCAGCACCTCCACGCGGTTGCCGTGGCGGATCTCCGCACGGCCACCGAAGCGGTCCTCAGCGCCCGTTGGCTCGAGGACCTCACCCCAGCCCAGGTCACGCAGCCGTCGTTCGTGGTGAGCGCACAGCAGGTGCTCCAGACCGTCACCGATGCGCTCGTCCACCTTGTCCACGAAAGAACGAAACGTGTTCACGACTACCATGTCACTACAGTTCGACGTGATTCGCCGAACGAGGACGTCAGCGGTCCCGGGGCACGTGGGACGATGGGTCGTACCCATAGACACCGCGAGGAACCTGAGTGACCACTTTCGCCGACACGACGTTCACGAACCCTGAGCTGATCAGGAACTTCTGCATCATCGCGCACATCGACCACGGCAAGTCGACCCTGGCCGACCGGATGCTGCAGCTCACCGGCGTGGTCGAGGAACGGGCGATGCGGGCCCAGTACCTGGACCGCATGGACATCGAGCGCGAACGCGGCATCACGATCAAGGCGCAGAACGTGCGGCTGCCATGGCAGGTCGGTGGTCAGGACCACGTCCTGCACATGATCGACACGCCGGGCCACGTCGACTTCACCTACGAGGTGTCGCGCGCGCTCGAGGCGTGCGAGGGGGCGGTCCTGCTGGTGGACGCCGCGCAGGGGATCGAGGCGCAGACGCTCGCGAACCTGTACCTCGCGATGGAGAACGAGCTCACGATCATCCCGGTGCTCAACAAGATCGACCTGCCTGCCGCGGACCCGGAGAAGTACTCCGAGGAGCTGGCGCACATCGTCGGCTGCGAACCGTCGGACGTGATGCGCGTCTCGGCGAAGACCGGTCTCGGCGTGCGTGAGCTGCTGAACGAGATCGTCCGGCTGATTCCCGCCCCGAAGGGCGAGGACGACGCGCCGCCCCGTGCGATGATCTTCGACTCGGTGTACGACACCTACCGTGGCGTGGTCACCTACATCCGGGTGGTCGACGGCAAGATCACGCCGAGGCAGCGGATCAAGATGATGTCCACCGGCGCGACGCACGAGCTGCTCGAGGTCGGCATCATCTCGCCGGAGCCGAAGCCGTCGGCCGGGCTCGGTGTCGGCGAGGTCGGCTATCTCATCACCGGCGTGAAGGACGTCCGCCAGTCGAAGGTCGGCGACACGGTGACGTCGGAGAAGCGCGGCGCCACGGATGCGCTGGCCGGCTACCGCGAGCCCCGGCCGATGGTCTACTCAGGACTGTATCCCGTGGACGGTTCCGACTACGCCGACCTGCGTGAGGCACTGGACAAGCTTCGGCTCAACGACGCCGCTCTCTCGTACGAGCCGGAGACCTCCGCGGCACTCGGGTTCGGCTTCCGCTGCGGGTTCCTCGGCCTGCTGCACCTGGAGATCGTGCGGGAGCGCCTCGAACGCGAGGCCGGTCTCGACCTGATCTCCACCGCACCGAACGTGGTCTACCGGGTGGTGCTCGACGACGGCGGCGACGCGACGGTGACCAACCCGTCGGACTGGCCGGAAGGCAAGATCGCCGAGGTCTACGAGCCGGTCGTGAAGACGTCGGTGATCGCGCCGAGCGACTACATCGGCGCGATCATGGAGCTGTGCCAGTCGCGCCGTGGCCAGCTCGGCGGCATGGACTACCTGTCCAGCGACCGTGTGGAGCTGCGCTACACCATGCCGCTCGGTGAGATCATCTTTGATTTCTTCGACACGCTGAAGTCCCGCACCCGCGGCTACGCCTCACTGGACTACGAGCCGGCCGGTGATCAGCAGGCGGATCTCGTGAAGGTCGACATCCTGCTCCAGGGCGAACCGGTGGACGCGTTCTCGGCGATCTGCCACCGCGAGTCCGCGTACTCGTACGGCACCAGGATGGCGACGAAGCTGCGCGAACTCATCCCGCGGCAGCAGTTCGAGGTGCCCATCCAGGCGGCCATCGGCGCGCGGGTCATCGCCCGCGAGACCGTGCGCGCCATGCGCAAGGACGTGCTGGCGAAGTGCTACGGCGGCGACATCACCCGTAAGCGCAAGCTGCTGGAGAAGCAGAAGGAAGGCAAGAAGCGCATGAAGATGGTGGGCCGCGTCGAGGTCCCCCAGGAAGCCTTCGTCGCCGCCCTCTCCACGGACGAGTCCCCGGACAAGTCGAAGAAGAAGTAGCGGGAGGGGCAGGCGGGTGCGCCTGCCCCTCACTCATATGGGGGAGTCCGGCAGCAGCCACGCCACGTCCAGCCTCCGGGTGGCCAGGCGTGGTTCGCGGCTCGTCAGGCGCAGCCCGATGGCCAGCGCGTCGGCCAGGACCTCCGCTGGCACCGGATCCACCCGGCGCAACAACGACGCCAACGCGGCCAGTAGGCGCAGGTCAGCACGGCTGTAGCTCATTCAGGACCTCCACCAAGAAGAGTCAGCTTGCGGCGCAGTACGTCCAGGCAGCGACCTCGGGTCTTGCCGATGCTGTTCACCTTGATCCCCAGCGCGCGGCTGAGCTGCACGTATGTCAGCTCCGGTGCGTGCGCCAGCAGCCCCAGCAACTGCCTGCACCGTGCCGGGAGCGTCCCGAACGCCTGCCACAGCAACTGGTCCCGCGCAGTGCGGAACACCGACGGCTCCTCGTACGATCCGATCTCCAGGTCGTCGAAGGGGACCTCGCGGCGGCCCTGCAGCAGGATGCGCAGGCACTCGCGCCGGGCGGTGGTCGCGAGCCAGCCCGCGACGCGGTCCGGGTCACGCAGCCTCGGCAGGTGTTCGGCCAGTGCCGCCCACGTGTTCTGGGACGCGTCTGCGGCGTCGGCGCCCCGCAACCGGTGGGCCCTTGTCACCGACCAGACGACCGCCGCGTGCCGGCGGACCAGTTCGTGCCAGGCGTCCTCGTCCCCGAGGGCCGCCCGGTGGATCAGCTCGTGCATGGCAGCTCGGACGGTGCCGGGCCGCCACCGGACCCGGCGTACACCCGAAATGAGTATGGCTACCTGCTGTGCACGTTCCCGTGCTCGAGGTACACCGTCCGTTCCTTCTCCTGTGCGCGCACGGCCGCCCGCATCCGCCGCTCCAGCCGCGGAATCAGTAGTTCGAAGGCCTCGTCGGGCGGGAGGAACACGTAGGACTTCAGTTCCTCGGCCTGCAGGCGGATCGCCGCGATCTCACTCTTCGTGAGGGTTCCTCCGTCGAACACGAACAGCACCCGGTCGCCGTGCGTCGGGTGCGGCGCCCAGTCGACGACCAGCAGCGGGCCGGGTTCGCGGACCAGCCCCAGCTCCTCGGTGAGCTCGCGCGCGCAACCCTGCGACGGGGTCTCCCCGACCTCGATGACGCCGCCGGGGATCTCCCAGTGGTCCTTGTACGTCGGCTCCACGAGCAGGATCCGGCCCCGCTCATCACGGATCAGTGCGCCTGCCGCGCTGAGGATGGTGTTGTGCACACGGGCAGTGCACCATGAGTGGCATGGGGCGGCCGTTCACGGTGGACGATCTCGAGTTCATGCCGGATGACGGCAACGTCTACGAGCTGATCGACGGGGTGCTGTTCGTCAGCCCCGCGCCCGGCCGCCGGCATCAGCGGGCGCTGCTGCGCCTGGGCGAACTGCTCGACGACGCCTGCCCGGAGGAACTCGCCGTGCTGTGGCCGCCGTACGTGGTGCGCCCGTCGCCGGACACGGAGCTGCGGCCGGACGTGCAGCTCGCGTGGGACTCCGACATCCGCGGTGAGGTGGTGGTCGACGCGCCGGAGCTGGTCGTGGAGGTCGTGGACCCGAGCAGCACCATCAACGACCTCAACAACAAGAAGGCCGCCTACGAGCGCATGGGCGTGCCCCACTACTGGATCCTCGACCCGGCCCGTCCGGCGCTGCTGGTGTACGACCTGGTGGGTGATTGTTACGAGCTGGCTGACGAGGTGGTCGCGGAGGAGCCCTTCGAGACCGAGGAGCCGTTCCCGGTCCGGATCGTGCTGACGGAACTGCTCGGCCGTCACGCTTGGTGATCTTGTCGGTGCTCTGTGCTCTAGTTGGCGCCGACAAGAAAGGGAGGCACCATGAGTGTCATGACCGCGACGAGCTCGGTTGGCATTCCGCACGGTCGCCCATTCACCGTGGACGACCTGGAGGCCATGCCCGATGACGGGAACCGTTACGAGCTCATCGACGGGATGCTGGTCGTGAGTCCTGCACCTGGCATGCGCCATCAGAAGATCGTGGCCAAGCTGGTGGTCGCTCTGGACGCGGTTTGTCCGGCCGACCTGCATGTGTTCCCAGCGCCGTTCGCCGTCCGGACGTCCACGACGACCGAACTGCAGCCGGACGTGCTGGTCGCGCGGGATGAGGACCTCACCGAGAAGCTCCTTCCGGTCGCGCCGGTGCTGGCCGTGGAGGTGTTGTCGCCGAGCAGCGTGATCAACGACCTCAACAACAAGAAGGCCGCCTATGAGCGGATGGGCGTCACGTCCTACTGGGTGGTCGATCCGCAGGCACCCGCGATCACCGTGTTAGAGCTGGCCGACGGTCGCTACGAGCAGGTCGTCGAGGTGAAGGACGCCGACGTCCTGTCCGTGTCGCGGCCGTTCCCGGTGCGGATCGTGCCCAGGGAGTTGCTCGGCACGCTCACCTCGTAGGTCACCTTCGTCCAAGACGGGGGCGTTACCTTGGGGGCATGGGTGACGTGATCGAGCGGGTGCGGGCGTTGTGCACCGCGCTGCCGGAGGTGGCTGAAAAAGTCAGCCACGGCGAACCCGCCTGGTTCGTGCGCAAGCGGATGTTCGTGATGTTCGCCGACCGGCACCACGACGACCGGGTCGGGTTCTGGTGTGCGGCGCCGCCCGGGGCGCAGGAGGAGTTGGTCGACGGGCAGCGGTACTTCCGGCCGCCGTACGTCGGCCACCGGGGGTGGCTCGGCGTGTACCTCGACGTGCCGGTCGACTGGGCCGAGGTGGGCGAGGTCGTCGAGGACGCCTACCGCACCATCGCGCCGAAGTCGTTAAGCACCAAGCTGTCGCAGCGCTGACGTGTACTTGGCACGCAGGCGCTCCTGCGTCTCCCGGTCCAGGCGGGCCAGCCGGTCCGGGGACATGTTGTCCGCGATGTCGGCCCGCTTCACCGCCAGCGCGATCGGGTTCGCCGCCACCCGCGCGAGGTAGGTCTCCTGGTCCTCGCCCGGCTGCTTGCTGACCGCCGCGAGCGCGGCCAGCACCGGCGGCGGGCAGCCCGCCTCGGTCAGGTCCTCGAGGGTGACCGACGTGTCCTCGACGACGTCGTGCAGCACCGCCGCCATCCGCTCGTGCTCGTCACGCAGTGCGCCCATGACCCGCAGCGGGTGGCTGATGTACGGCCTGCCCGACTTGTCGAGCTGGCCCTCGTGCGCACGGCGTGCGACCTGGATCGCGTCGTCGAGGGTGAACGTGCGCTTCATCGGGTGAAGACGATCTTGCCTGAAGTCTCTCCGGCCAGCATCTGCTCGAACCCGTCCTTCGCCTCGGTCATAGGCAGCTCGGCGCCGATCGCCGGGCGCAGGCCCTTCAGGTCGCAGAACGTCAGCAGGTCGCCGAGTTCCTCCCTGTTGCCCATGGTCGAGCCAACCACGCGGATCTGCATGAAGAACAGCCGCTGAAGGTCGGCACTCGGGTCCGGGCCACTGGTCGAGCCGGATACGACAACCGCACCACCGGGCTTCACCGACTTCATGGTGTGCGCCCAGGTGGCCTTGCCGACCGTCTCGAACACCGCGTCCACCCGCTCCGGCAGCCGCGCGCCGGACTCGACTGCCGCGTCGGCGCCCAGCGAGATGGCGAGCGCGCGCTTCTCCTCGGTCCGCCCGGTCACCCACACCCGCATGCCCGCGGCCTTGCCCAGCATGACCAGCGCGGTCGAGACCCCGCCGGACGCACCCTGCACGAGCATGGTCTGGCCCGGCCGCAGGCCGGACCGGGTGAAGATCATCCGGTAGGCGGTCAGCCACGCCGTGCCCATGCACGCGGCCTCGCCGAACGACAGCGACGCGGGCTTGGGCAGCACGTTGCGAGCGGGCACGACGACGGTGTCCGCGAACGTGCCCTGGTACCGCTCGGTGAGCAGGCTGCGCTTCGGGTCGAACGTCTCGTCGCCGTAGGAGGTGTCGCCGATCACACTGTGGATGACGACCTCGGTCCCGTCGGCCAGCACACCGGCGCCGTCGCAGCCGAGGATCATCGGGAAGTTGTCCGGCTTGATGCCCACACCCCGCAACGTCCACAGGTCGTGCATGTTCAGGCTGCCTGCCCGCACCGAGACGGCCACCCAGCCGTCGGGTACCTCGGGCTCTGGCCGTTCGCCGACCCGCAACGAGTCGAGGGGGCTCTCCGGGTTCGGCTCTGCTGCGTATACGGCGAACATGGTCACCAACGTTAACCGGTCGGAGCATCCGGCGGACCAGTGAAGTGGCACAGGTCTACTCTCGTCATCATGGTGGCGGAGTGGTGGAACGGTGTGGAGCTGTGGGTGTCCGGCCTCGCCTTCCCGTTCCAGTTCGCCATCGTGATGGTGCTGCTCGGCCCGTTCTGCGTGGTCGTGGCCTGGGCGATCGACCGTGCCGTCGACCACGCGTCCACCTGGTTCGGGCCCGCGTCGGCCGACGAGGAACCGATCGGCACCGAGCCGGCCGACGGCACCGGCACCGAGCGCGATGCGGATCTGGTCGACTCGGCCTCGCGGTGACTTCATAGGGTGAGACCCGTGGGGTCATCCAGACGTATCACGGTCGCTCTGATCGGGTTGGTCGTACTCGTGCTCGCGGGCTGGTTCGTCCAGTCCCGGCTGACCGACGAGCCTCGGCAACCTCCCGGCCTGTCGGAACGCACGCTGACCGACCTGCCCTCGGCCGCGGCCGACACGTGGCGGCTGATCGAGCGGGGCGGACCGTTCCCGTACCCGGAGGACGACGGCAAGGTGTTCGGCAACCGCGAGGGCCTGCTGCCGGACCAGGACCGCGGCTACTACCACGAGTACACGGTCGAGACGCCGGGCAGCGACGACCGCGGCGCCCGCAGGCTGGTCACCGGTGAAGCCGACGAGGTCTACTACACCGGCGACCACTACGAGTCGTTCGTGCGGGTCGACGTCACCCGTTAGGCACCCACTTCGCGGGGCGCTTCTCGGCGAACGCCCGGATGCCCTCCTGGCCCTCCTCGCCCGCGAAGAACCCGGCGGAGAGTTCCAGCATGTCGGCGAAGTCGTCGGCGAGGTCGGCGGCACGGGCGCGCCGCAGCATCTCCTTCGTCGCGGCGAGCGCCGTCGGCCCGCCGAGCGCGAGCATGCCCGTGTACCGGTCGACCTCGGCGTCCAGCGCGTCGGCGGGCACCGAGGAGTTGACCAGCCCGATCGCGACGGCCCGCGCCGCGTCGAACTTCTCGCCGGTGAGGAACAGCTCGTGCGCGGCCCTCGGCAGCAGCCGGGGCAGCACGGTCACCGAGATGACCGCGGGCACGAGCCCCAGCCGCACCTCGGTGAAGGCGAACGTCGCGGAGTCGACGGCAACGGCGATGTCGGCCGCGGCCACGATTCCCACGCCCCCGGCCCTGGCGGGCCCGGCCAGCTTCGCGACGACGGGCTTCGCGCTGGTCCAGATCCGGGTGAGGATCTCGGGGAACTCGTTCACCCCGGTCGTGCTGGAGTTCGGGTCCCCGGCCTCCTTGAGATCCATCCCGGCGCAGAACACCGGCCCGGTGTGGTCGAGCAGGATCACCCGGACGGTGTCGTCGACCGCCGCGGCGGCCAGGTGGTCGCGCAACTCCCGCCGCAACTGCGCGGACAGGGCGTTCCGGTTGTGCGGCGAGTCCAGGGTGATCCTGGCGACGCCGTTGTCGACCGCGTAGTGCACCAGCTCGTCAGCCATGGCGAGAGCGTAACCATTCACACGTGCTTGTTTCGAGCGCGGTCGAGCACCTCCTCCAGTCGCAGCGGGCTCGGCGGGTGGTGGGTCAGACATAGCGGCGACTCCATGCGGCGGAACGCGAACGTGTCGCCGGTGACGTAGAACTGGCCGCGGTCCAGCCCCGAGATGTCGCTGAGCGTGCTGCCCTTCGCCCTGGCCATCTCGTTCGCGGCGGCGATCTGCGCCGGGCTGTTCAGGCGGCCGAAGAACTGGGTGGTCGCGTTGCCGGTGATCTGGTTGTGCAGGCCCTTCGGCGCCTGCGTGGCGAACAGGAGGCCGAGCCCGTACTTCCGTGCCTGCGACGCCAGGACGATCGTGCTGCGCGTGCTGGCGGTGACCCCGCCGGACGGCGCCAGTGTCTGCGCCTCGTCCATCACGAGCAGCCCGCCGAGCGGCCGGTCACCCGCCGGGTTCCGCTTGATCCAGGCGAAGATCTCCATCTGCAGCTGGTTGACGAACGCCTGCTTCTGCTCTTCGGCGGGCAGCCCGATGAAGCTGATCACCGAGACGCGGGCGCGCTTGCCCGGCGCCGGGGTGAACAGCACGGCCGGGTCCGCGGGCTCGCCCGCTCCCGCGAAGAGCGGGTCGTTGACCATCGCTGCCTTCAGGTTCTCGGCCAGGTCGGCGGCGATCGTGTGCCCGCTGCCGAGGCGGCTCACCCCGTCGGGCAGGTCGGTGAGCACGTCGACGAAACCGAGCATGCCGCGTGAGCCCTTGCGTGCGTAGTGGGTGAGCGCCTCGCGGAGCACCGCCTTGGCGCGGACCGCCTTGTTCGTGTCGCCGGTGACCTTGGCGTGCGGCGCCAGCGCGGCGACGGCCACCTCGACGGCGGCGGTGAACTCGTCCTCGTCGTCCAGCACACCCGCGAAGTCGGGCAGCGGGTGGAAGCTGAGCGGCCGCCCACTCGCCCGGCCGGGCGTCCAGACCACGACGTCGGTGTTGTCGAGGTAGTCGCGGGCCGCCTCCGCGTCCCCGGCCGCCCAGCCCGAGGGCGGCGCAGGCCACGCGTCCCCGAGCCGGGCGAGGTCGTTGTTGGGATCGAGCACGATCGCGGAGACGCCCCGCAGCGCGCACTCCTCGACGATGCGCCGGATCAGGACCGTCTTCCCGGACCCGGACCCGGCGAACACCACGGCGTGCTTGCGCAACGACTCCAGCTCGATCGCGACGGACTGCTCCACGCCGAGCGTGATCGTGGTGGGGGAGGGCGGGGTGGCGGTGGCGAGCGAGCCGCCGCTGTGGGCGTCGGTCCGGGGGGCCGGGGCGGCGTGGCGGCCGCCGACGATCGGGGTGGGTGGCTGGTGGCCGTTCGTCCCGGTCGAACTCGTGGGTCGTGCCGGTTGGACACGCGGGTCGTGCTGGTTGGACACGCGGAGGTCGGGGTCGGCGGCGGGCCATGGGGAGCGGTGTGGGGGTGGGGTGGTCGGGAGGAGTTCGGACAGCAGGGCCGAGCTGCTCGCCGGTTTGCGGGCCACCAGCCATTCGCGCAGGTCGTAGCTCTGGGTGGTGAGCATCTCGGTCAGCGCGCCGAACGTGCGGAGG
The DNA here is from genome assembly GCF_049647105.1 of Actinophytocola sp. GTDB lineage: Bacteria > Actinomycetota > Actinomycetes > Mycobacteriales > Pseudonocardiaceae > Actinophytocola. Next base: position 5,738 of record NZ_JBARWZ010000273.1, on the reverse strand, counting down.
TCGTCGTCGTTGATCCGGGCCTCCTTGCCGCCCTTGTTCCGGAACGCGGCGAGTTCCTGTTTGGTCTTCACGCCGTTCGACCACGGCGTGTTGCGGATCAGGACGAGGTGACGGTTGTCGGCGGTCGCCCGCACACCCGCCGCCGACCGCGCGTTGCGGATCCGGTGCAGCGCCGAGAGGTGGTGCTTCGCCGCGATGGCGCGGAAGGTCCAGTGCTCCTCGATGTCGTACTCCTCGTCGAGGGTGCGGCGGATCGCCGCGTGCACCACCGGCTTTCCCTCCGGTGGCGGTTCGGCCTTCCACACCATGTCGTCGTTGCCGACCTCGGTGATCCACGACCGCAGCGCGGCGGACAGGTACGCGGGCATCACCCGGTCCTCGCTGCGCTCGTCGAGCGGCGTCGACACGTCGACCCCGGCCCGCAGCTGCGCGAACCGCTCGTCCAGCTCGGTGAAGTACGCGGGCTCCGGACCACGGGGGACCTCGGCCGGCACCGAGGGCTCGACCTCGGCGTTGAACGAGGTCAGCTCGTGGATCTCACCGCGAAGACACGCTTCCACGTGCGCGTCGATCCGCTTGAGCAGCTCCCGTGCCCGATAGGTGTCCCACGCCGCCCCGAACGCGTCCGGCGACACCGGCCACGTGGGGTGCGGGGGTGTGAACCCGATCTTGGCGTACGGCACGCCGAGCCACTTCCGCACGAACTCGCGGCCGTGCTCCGGGGCGACGATCCGGTCGAGGGGCTTGGTGGTGCGGAACCGGTCGGGCACCGAGTCCACGGCCTTGTCGCTGAGCCGGTGCCAGGAGTTGGGCAGGCAGGCCACGAGCGAGAGCGTGCGCCGGGTCCGTTCCCGCAGCTGCATCAGCCCGTCCGCGATCAGCGACAGCTCGCGCGCGAGCTTCGGGTCGGCGTCGGCCTGGAGCGGCTTGTCGGTCGACCGGGCCACGAGGGTGTCGAGCTGGTCCACCGCGATCACGCTGGCGCCGGTGAGTGCCAGCAGCTGGAAGATCTCCTGCGCGATCTCGTGCGGGGGCTTGAGCGTCGGGCGGATGCCCCACTTGTCCCGCGCCTCCCGCTCCGGCTCGTCGAACCCGTCGAAGTAGTCCTCGCCGATGTCGGCCTTCTTCAGGTCCGGTGACGCGAACAGCACCAGCGCACGTGCGGTGTCCGCGCACTTCTTGCCAACCTGCCGGTCGAGCCGGAACAGGTCGGTGACGAAGACATCGAGGTCGTCCACGGAGACACTCGCGTCGCCGACGATCGCCTTCGCCACCGAGTCCGGCGTGCCCGCCCGCGTGCAGAGCCTCCGCAGGAAGCGCGTCAGCTGGCGCTCGCCGTCGTCGTCGGTCTTCAGCAGACCGGACAGGACGTGCGACACGACGTCGGACCAGAACACGGTGCCCGTGCTGAGCGCCACCAGGAAGAAGTAGCCGCCCTGGCTCTGCACCTCGCGACGGACCCAGCCGAGCAGGTGGGTCTTGCCGACGCCCTTCTGGCCCTGCAGCACGATCCCGATGGGGCTCGGCCCGTTGCTGTCCACGGCGTCCTTGATGCCGGCACGGACCGCTCGCTCGGCGTCCTGGTGGAGGCCGTCGACGTGGTAGGGGGAGGTGGTCCAGACGTCGTCCGGGGTCTCCGCCCAGTTGAACCTGAGTGCGGCGAGGGCCTCTCTCGCGTCCTGGGTCATGATCCCTCGATCGCGATCAGGTGGTTGTCGTCACCACCGATGCGCACCGCCGCGGCACGGTCGTCAGCCGTCACCGACTTGCGGTCGGGATTGGGCGCGAGCGTCACTTCCTGCCTGCGGCCCAGCGCCTTCAGCACGCCGTCGACGTCCTCCCGCGACGCGCCGTTCAGCAACGGGCGCAGCCGGGCGAGGTGCACCCATTCGCCCGGCCTCGGCGCGAGCTTGCGGTAGGCGCTCCGGATCTGAGCCTCGAGGTTGTCCCCGCCGTCGACCTCGGGCTGGAACACGTCGGCGAGCTGACGGTTCTCCCGATCGAAGAACCGGTCGAGGCTGTTGAGCACCGCGAAGAACGCGTAGCCGTAGTAGCCGGGGCGGGCCGGGCGTTGTGCTGCGAGCTCGGTGCGGCAGCGAACCCAGCCCTTGTCCGTCAGGTCGTGGACGTAGGGCTTGTTGCCCGTGCGGGAGCTGCTGACGAGACCGAGATCGTTGAGGCGTCTTCGGACGTCGCCGGTGATGCGGATGCCCGTGGCCTCCGCCAGCTCGGTGTTGTCGATCTCGCGGGCCACCGCCATGAGGGTGAACAACGCCGAGATGTCCTGACTGGTGAGCCGATGGTTCATCGAGTACTCATTTCCTTATTCGCCAGCCGAGTCTGCTGAGCACGGCTGTGGCCAGGGCCGCGACGTTGCCGGGGATCGCGACGCGGCCGTTGTCGATGCGGTGGGTCGTGTGGTCGGTGGTGATCTCCAGCTCGGTGATCAGTTCGCGCATCCGGTCGGCGTTCCCGTCGCGGGTGGAGTTCTCCATGGCGCGCACGATGCGTTCGACCGTGTGCCAGCCCGTGTACGGGAGCAGCGTCTTCCTGGTCCGTTCGAGGCTCGCGGCGGCGTCGACGTACACCTGGCTGGTGCTCACCGGCGGGATCGAGCCGCTGCCGGCCAGTTCGGCGTGGAGCCGCGCCGCGACCGGGCGGGTGCCGTGGCCGGGAGTCAGCTCCAGATGCCGCAGGTTGCGCAGGAAACCGGGCAGCCGCACGGGGTTCGTCGCCTTCGTCAGTACCGGGAACAGGCGGCGGTCGGCGTCGGCGGCGAGGGTGCGGCGCAGGAACCACTCGGCTTCCGCGGTCTGCCAGCGGCTCACCTGGCCGTCGATGACCAGGCACAGGTGGCGGGCGGAGTCCTGTGCGTTGGCCAGGAAGTCGACGTCGCCGGACAGAGAGCTCTCCGCGCGCACCCCGAGTGCGCGCAGCTCGCGGACGAGCGCGGTCGCGGGCTCCAGGGTCGAGCGTGGCGTGCTGACCAGGATGTCCACGGGGTAGTCCCTGGCCTGGCCCCGCGCCGCCGTCACGAACGCGTCCCTGTTGTCCGCCAGCAGGTCGCTGCGGTCCAGCCGGTGCGCCACCATCGCGGCGATGGTCTCCAGCGCGTAGGCGATCTGGTTCGCCGACGGTGTCCGCTCGGCCAGCACCGGCAGCTGCTCGCCGAAGCTCCAGTACGACACGTACGGCAGCGTCAGGTGACGCAGCATGAGCGACGGCTCCACGTTGCGCACCAGCCAGTTGCGAAACAGCGGCGCCGTCATGTCGGTGCACGTCCGGTACCACGTCTCCGCCCGCTCGTACTCCACGCGGCTGTCGAACCGGGACAGCACCGGCAGCACGGTCAGCTGCGGACGGTCGTACGGCATCCGGTCGCGGGCCTTGTCCGCGCGGCGCACCACGTTCACCGCGCCGCCAACGCTCTGGTCGTTGGCGGTGAACAGGACCACCAGGTGGTCGGGGAGGTGGGCGGTGCAGATGCTCGCGATGTCGGCGAACCCCGTGCGGCTGTCGATGAGCACGAAGTCGTACGCCTCGGTCCAGTCCGCGCGGCACAACTCGAGCGCGTCGGCGAACCCCTGGCTGTACAGGGCCGCCCAGTCGATGCTCTGCACGCGCCGCGCGTAGTCGTCGTCCTGCTGGCCACCCGCGGCGAGCAGGTGCACCACGCCCGGCTCGTCGAGTTCGAGCTCGGTGATGTAGGCGGCCGACGGCTTCTGAGCGCTCGCCGCGAAGTCGTCGACGAGGTCGATGATCCCGGTGCTGGGCGGGGAAGCCATCAGTGGCGCGAAGTACGCGGGCAGGCCCGGCGCCTCCAGGTCCCAGTCGATGGTGAGGACGCGGTAGCCCCAGCGCGCCAGCAGGACCGCGATGTTGCTCAGCGCGAAGCTGCGCCCGACACCGCCCTTGAACGAGTAGAACGTGACGACCGTGCCCGGCATGTCAGAACCTCGGCAACGGCGTCATGCCCGGCATCGGCGGGTCCGGCCGCCGCATCGGCCAGTCCGGCTCCCACGGCGGCACCTTGCCGAGCAACAGGGACAGTTCGATCGCGACGTTCTCGATCTCTTCGAGAAAATCGATCCAGCGCACGGTCTGCTGGAATACCAGGTCCGGCTTGTTCCACTTTTTGAGGTCCCGCCACGACCGTTCCCGCGCGAAACTCGGGAAGTTGTCGGAGTCGGAGAACAGCACCGGGTAGATCAGTCCCTGGTGCCCGAGCAGCCGCTCGCGCTCGGCCATGCTGTGCCACTCCGCGAGGCACCACCGTGACCGAAAGTACTGCGGTGAACACACCGGTATGAGAATCCTGGTGTGGCGCAACGCTTCCTCGAGGCGCTCTGGCCAGACGCTGCCGACCTCCATGCCCTCGTCGATGAACATCCTCGGGTCTTGCGGGAGATGATCGGCGAGGTAGTCCCGCAGCCGGGGAAAGAAGTGGTGCTTCACCCATTTGTAGGGATTGCCCTCGCGGCGATAACTGATGAACACATCGAATTCGTAGTCGGACACCTCGTGCCGCCGCCCCTTCGACCCGAACGTTGGTGCCGTCCGAGCATAGGCGAGGAGTGTCCGGAATTTATTGACAAATAAAGGACAACGTGTAGTCCGGGTGCTTCACCGGGACGGGAACGGTCCCCCCGCGGCGTTGCGGGGGGACCGTCCTTATCCGCGCCCGGTCAGCCGATGGTGGTCGACGTGAGTACCGGGTTGGGGTTCGGGAAGCACGACGTCGGCGCCGAGATGTCGCCGATGATCGTGCCGACCACCGCGGTGAACGTCAGGCCGGGGTTGTCGTAGCCCGTGCCGTACAGGGACGACTCGATGGCACCTGAAGCCCCCGCCGTCAGGTGCGCCGTGATCGTCGGCAGTTCGAACGTCGCGCCGCCTGCTATCGGGCCGGCGAAGGTCACGGTGACCACGCCGTCGGCCTCGGTCCACGCCGGGTCGCTGCCCAGGCCGGAGCCGCCGGTCAGGTCGACGCCGGTGAGCGTCGAGTTGGTCGGGACCGGGACCTTCAGCGTGAACGTGTTGACGTTCTTGACCGTGTAGCCCGCTGCCTCGGACGGGACCTGGTTCGGGGCCGGGTCGACCACGAGGTCCAGGGCGCCACCCGGGGCGACGGTCGCGGGCGCGGTGGTGTCGACCGTCTGGTTGAGCGTCAGGTTCTCGGCGCCGAGCGGGGTGTCGGCCTGGCAGTCATAGAGGATGTCGGCCGGGGCGGCGGCTGCCATCGGCGCGGCGACCACGGACGCGGCCACGGCGGCGGCCACGGCCGCACCGGCTTTGAGCAGGGTGAACTTCATTGTCCTCACCTTGGAAACGTTGCGGGATAAGTGTTTCCGGTACCGGTGTGCTGCCCAGGCAGTTTCTTGTCTACTGCCGGGTAGCGATCACGTCAACCATTCACGGTTACCGAAAGTGCACACGCGACTGCGAAACGGGACACCTGCACCACCCAATGGTCGAACCGGCGCGCGCCTGAGCGGAGTAGCTCCAGGTCAGGCGTAGCGCACCGCGGTGGTGACCGTGGCCGCGGCGGTGTACCGGTCCACGATGAGCGCCGCGAGTTCCGGCGCCGCGCCGAGCGGCTCCGCCACCACCGCGTCCGGTCCGGCCAGGTCCGCCACGCGGTCCGGCAGGCGGCCCGGCGCGAGGAACCACGACGCGACCGCGATCCGCCGCGCGCCCCCGGCACGCAGCGCCTCGATCGCGGCGGGCACGTCCTGGCC
>NZ_JBARWZ010000272.1:0-2148 GCF_049647105.1 Actinophytocola sp. | reverse complement strand
GCGCCGGGGTGCGCCGTCGGGCCACGGGCGGGCGGTGCGCAGGGGCGTGAACCGGGTGGCGGCGAGCGCGGGGTTCGGGTCGTCGCAGTGCAGGGTCGGGGGCAGCACCCCGTGGTGCAGCGCCAATGCGGCCTTGACGAGCCCGGCGACACCAGCGGCGGGCATCGTGTGACCGATCATGGACTTCACCGACCCGATCGCGGCGCGCTCGCCGGTGGCCGGGCCGCCGAACACCTCGGTGATCGTGCGCAGCTCCGCGGCGTCACCGGCGGGGGTGGCGGTGCCGTGGGCCTCCAGCAGGCCGATCGAGTCCGGCGCGGCGGGATCGAGCCCGGCGGCGTCCCACGCCTGCCGCACCGCCCGCACCTGGCCGTCCGGGTCCGGGTTGACCAGGCTCGCGGTGCGCCCGTCGCTCGCCACCCCGGTGCCCGCGATCACCGCGTACACCCGGTCGCCGTCGCGTTCGGCGTCACTGAGCCGTTTCAGCACCACGACACCGGTGCCCTCGCCGATGAGCACGCCGTCGGCGTCGCGGTGCAGCGGCCGGATCCGCTCGCTGCGGGACAGCGCGCCGAGCCGGGAGAACACGCTCCACAGCGTGATGTCGTGGCAGTGGTGCACACCGCCCGCGAGGACCACGTCGCAGCGCCCGGAGGTCAGCTCCCGCACCGCGTGGTCCACGGCGACGAGCGAGGACGCGCACGCGGCGTCCACGGTGTACGCGGGGCCGCGGAGGTCGAGCCGGTTCGCCACGCGGGACGCGGCGAGGTTGGGCACGAGACCGATCGCGGACTCGGGGCTCGCGTGATCGTCGAACGCGTCCCGCACCCGGTCGAGCTGGTCCTCGGTCAGGTCCGGCACCAGCTCCCGCAGCGTGCGCACGACCTGGCCCGCGGTCCGCACCTGCTGGTCGAGCCGGACGAGCCCTGGCGTGAGGTAGCCGCCGCGGCCGAGGATGATCCCCGCGCGCTGGCGGTCCTCTGGCAGCGCGCCACCGGCGTCGGCGATGGCGGCGGCCGCGACCTGCAACGCGATGAGCTGGTCGGGTTCGGTGCCCGGCACCGAGTTGGGCATGATGCCGAACCGGGTGACGTCGACCTCCGCGTCGACGAACCCGCCGCGGCGGCAGTAGACGCGGTCCGGGTAGTACTCGGCGTCCCACCGGTCGGCGGGGACCTCGCGGATGGCGTCGACGCCATCGACGATGTTGCGCCAGTAGGTGTCGAGGTCCGGTGCCCCGGGGAAGAGCACCGACATCCCGACGATCGCCACGGGTGCCACCGCGGTCACCAGCCGGACGCGGTGTACACCACCGCGTGCGTGTCCGGCGCGCCCCAGGCCAGCTCCCTCAGCAGCGCGAGCGGGCCCTCCTCCGGGTCGATGAGCTTGATGCCGCGGGCCACGTAGGACCGCATCAGCTCGGGAGTCACCATGCCACCGTTGGTGTCCGAGGCCGCCCACGGTCCCCAGTGGACGGTCAGGCCGCGCCGGTCCGAAGTGGACCACTGGCGGCCGAGCGCCTCCAGCGCGTCGTTGGCCGCGGCGTAGTCGGACTGGCCTCGGTTGCCGAGCGCGGCCGCGATGCTGCCGAACAGCACGGCGAAGCGGGGCCCGCCGTCCGGCAGCGCGCCGACCGTGTCGAGCAGTGTCTCGGCACCATCCACCTTGGTGCCGAACACGCGGCGGAACGACTCGACGGTCTTGTCGGCGACGAGCTTGTCCTCGATGACCCCCGCCGCGTAGACGACGCCGTCGAGGCGGCCGTGGTCGGCGTGGACCCGTTTCACGGTGGCACGCAGGGCTTCCGCGTCGCGGACGTCGACGCAGTGGTAGCGCACCTCGCTGCCGAGGTCCCGCAGTGCGGCGATGGTGCCGAGGACCTCCTGCTCGGCGAGCGCGGCGCCGATGGCCCGTTCGATGTCGGCGGGCGAGGTCATCCCGGCGGTGATGAAGTCGGCACGCAGCTCGTCGCGGGTGCGGGCCGGTGCGTCGCCGGTGGGCACGGGGGTGCGGCCGACCAGCTCGATCCGGCACCGGGCCGACGCGGCGAGGGTACGGGCGAACCGGGCGGTGATGCCGCGGGCGCCACCGACGAGCAGGACGACCGAGTCGCGGCCGAGCCCGGCGGCCTCCGCTTCCGCGGCACCG
>NZ_JBARWZ010000271.1:0-2692 GCF_049647105.1 Actinophytocola sp. | reverse complement strand
TCTCAATGCAATCTGCCAATCTCCTGGGCATACTCTCAAACAAATTCTGCAGGTTTGCTGCGGTGATTTCGGCTCTGGCTGCCTGCAATGCGCCCCACAACTCCTCGGAGGTGGTGCACGGCTGCATTCTACCGAGCTTCTCTGCCATCATTGCCCAAACGTTCTCGATGGGGCTGAAATCAGGACTGTTTGCAGGCCAGGGCTCCAGGAGGCCCCCAGGAGCCAGAGCCCTGGCCTCCACCATGGAAGAGGCAGACGTGTGGATCCTGGCTCCATCCTGCTGCAAGATCCACGACCGCCGGCCAAAGAGCACCTTGCCGTCAGCCTTGAAAGCAGGCAGCACTACATGCTGATATTCAGCCGCGGACACGCCAGAATACAAACTCCCATCTTTTCTGAAGAATTTGCTGTTCTTGAGGCTGCCACCCGACACCAACACCATTTCAGTCAAGCCGAAGACAGTGCAGCCCATGTAAACGTGCAGCGAGGCGGCTCCGCGCTTCGGGGTGGGTACAGTCGAGGGTGGCGTCACCGTCAGCTCGTAGTGCCCGATGCGCCCTGAGCTGGAGCTGATGGTGAAGTACTTGGAGTCCGTGAACATCAGCTGGCTCCAGTAGCTGAATCCCTTGTCGCTGTAGTGCTGAGAGAACTTCACGCGCGCTGCCTTATGGATCGGCAGCAGCAGCGGGACTCGCCTGAACACCCTGAAGGCAAAGCCGTCAGAAGTCAAGATGCGCCAAGCTGTCGACTTGCTTATTTCAATGTCGTGCTCCTGCCAGAGCGCCGCTGCTGCCTTTGATGCTGAACCAGACTCTCTGGTGCTGCCAAATCCTCGCAGTGCTGCTTGCTGGTCGGCGTCCAGCTTGAGGGGGCGGCCTGGCACAGCTGCATTGCCCATGGGCTCGCCCGCTGCACTTCTGCTGATCCATCTGCGTAGGGTTTTTGTGCAGCATTCGAAGCACGCCGCTACCTTATTGAGATCAGGTAAGATCTCAGAGACGGCTACAGCAGCCCTGCGTAATTTGGCGCGTTCATTGTTGACTGGATCGTTCGTGCCTGAACCGCGCTTGCGCACACCCGTCATCAGTGCCTGCAGCAGCAGCAGGTGATCACGAGGCACCCTGGTGCAAACACGAAACATTGATGAGGTATCTGATCAGAACATTCAAGGCTTGCAAGCACATGTTATGTGAAGCAAGTGGCCGCTGCACCTCATCAGCCGGAATGGCGCTTGCAGCTGTGCGCAGCTTCTTCAGAACTGCAATTTGCTGACAGCCTTTGCAGCGACGTCGACGGATTTAATCAGCGAGGAAATTTATCTGGGGGGGTTGATTGGGGTGAGGCTAACGCCAAAGCCGTCAGTGGCAGAGTTTTCCGAGCTCAAGCCAAGGCTGCACGCATGGCCTCAAGCAGAGATCTCTGCGCCACCTGGAGCCACGTGGCTCGTCTGTCTGCGACCGACAGTATGAACTCCAGGATCGTGCGGGACAGCTGCGCGCCCGTGTGGCTCTGTTTGAGAGGCCTGAACGCCTCTTGAGGGAGGCGGCGCAGCCGCAAGTGCCAGGCATGATGCGAACCAGTGGAGGGCCATAGTCCGTTTCAAAAAGAATGTCCCATTTTGGGACCTGCCGTGGGAGATCAGTGGTTGTGGAGGCCTGTGACTTGCAGTGCCGGCGTCCGCCCCAAGGGCTGCCAAAAGTTTGCACTGGTATCTTTTGGTCGAGCGGCGTGGCCTGAGATGATGCAAAGCGCCCACGCGAGGGCCTTGCTTCCCGCACAGCCGTGGCAGCTGATGTGAGTCACTGCAGGGATCCGGCTCGTGCGCTTGGAAGTGAATATGGACTGGATGCTGATGCCTTTACAGTGGGTTCCTTACTACAGTTCGCGTATTGTTGGGCCGGTACAGCCCCGGATGTGGTCTCCTGTGTGCAGCAGAGCCCGACCAATGCTGGGCCTGCAGTGACGCATCCCATGCCCTCCACACCCGCCCCCCTACCAGCCATACCAGCCGCGTTCGTGAGCCATCGACCTGACAAAATTTTGCCATAGTCCTGGGCTCTTGCCTCTTGCCTTGGCCTTAGCCGCTCGCCGCGAGCAAGTGCTTGTGCTTGGCGTCGGCGAGGGGAGGGGAGGGCTGGGCTGGGCTGGGCTGGGCTGGGCTGGGCTGGGCTGCGGCGCAGCCCCAGCTGTCTCTTTTAAACGATCCAGGCGGGGCCCCCGCACAATAACAATTGTTTAATGGTTATTTCCCTCTGCCCTGGCCAGTCAGACGGACGCAGGATCGCCTGTCTGACATGCGGCTGCCGGATGCATGCGGGACATTCTTTATGAAACGGACTATGCCGCAACTATGGCGCCGCCACAGCTGATGCCGATATCCAACGTAGAAACACGACCTGCACGGCGTCTCAGCCGTCCGTATGACGTGAAACTCTTTTGTTTCTCCGATTTCATGTTAATCACCATCTTTTGACAAGAGCTGGAGGCATGCAGTCGCGATATCATCGGTGCAAGATTGCAGTGCATGCGGCGCCTCAATATGAAGGCAAGTGTCAACCGTTGCTGCATGCGGAAAGACAGCCTTGGTGGCATTCAATGATGTGGTAATTGTTGATTGGATGTGTGTCGGTGTATTCAAGTAGTGAGACGGCCAATTGTATTGTTTACATGTCGGGCAGAAATATTCAGAACC
>NZ_JBARWZ010000270.1:0-12870 GCF_049647105.1 Actinophytocola sp. | reverse complement strand
GCGGTCGTCGCCGCGAACGGCGCCCGCGCGGCCGCCGCCTCGGCCAGCACGGACTCCAGCGACCCGGCACCCGCCACGTTCACCACACCTCACCCAGCAATCTCAAGCCTTCCTCGATCCGGTCCTGTTCGATCCGGCCGTAGCCGAGCGCGAGCCCTGGCCTGCCCGCGCCGAACCCGTGGTACTCGGCCAGGTCCGCCACGCCGACCCCGGCCGCCGCGGCCCGCTCGACCATCGCGGCCACGTCCACCTCGCCGCTCGGCCACGCGGCGAGGTGCAGCCCGGCCGTCGACGGCACCACCTCGAGCCGATCCGCGAAGTCCCGCCGCAGTATCGCGAGGATCAGCGCGCGCCGCGCCGCGTACTCACGCGTCGACCGCCGCAGGTGCCGCACGAACAGCCCCTCGGCCATGAACCCTGCCATGGCGCCCTGGGTGGTGACCTCCGACCGCAGGTCGGCCAGCCGCTTGGCCGACCGCAACGCGCCGAGCAGCGACGACGGCGGGACCAGGAACCCGAGCCGCAGCATCGGCAGCATCGTCTTCGAGAACGACCCGACGTACAGCACGCGGTCACCGCGGTCGAGGCTGTGCAGTGGTTCGAGCGGCCGGTCGGCGAAGCGGAACTCGCTGTCGTAGTCGTCCTCGATCACCACCGCACCCGTCCGCCGCGCCCAGTCGAGCAGCTCGGTCCGACGGCGCAGCGACATCGGCGGGCCGAGCGGGAACTGGTGCGACGGGGTCGCGTAGACCAGGCGCGTGTCGTCCGGAAGTGCCGCCACCACAAGGCCTTCCGCGTCGACGGGCACGCCGGTCAGTCGCGCGCCGTGCGAGGCGAACAGCTCGCGGGCGGGCGGGTAGCCGGGTTCCTCGACGGCCACCCGGTCGCCCGGCGCCAGCAGTACCCGCGCCACGAGGTCGAGCGCCTGCTGGGTGCCGCTCGTGACCAGCACCTGTTCGGCGGGCACCCGCACCGACCGGGACAGCCCGAGGTGCCTCGCGATCTCGGCGCGCAGCCCGGCGTGCCCGGCCGGGTCGCCGTACAGCGCGTCGGCGGCGGCGACGTCCCGGAGCTGGCGCGCGACCTGCCTGCGCCACGCCGCCATGGGGAATCGGCCGGTGTCCGGCACCCCGACGCCGAAGTCGAACGGCGGGGCCGTGTGCAGCACCGGGGGTGTGGCCAGGTCCCGCCACACCGGCCTGGGCGGCACCGCGCCCGGCCCGGTGACCAGTGCCGCGCCGGAGGTCGGCGGGTTGGCGCACACGAACGTGCCTGCCCCGACGCGGCCGACGAGAAAGCCCTCCGCGGTCAGCCGCTCGTAGGCCAGCGCCACGGTGTTGCGGGAGACGGCGAGCCTGCCGGCCAGCTCCCTGGTGGGCGGCAGCTTCTCCCCGGAGCGCAGGCGGCCGTCGATGACCGCCTCGTGCAGCTGCCGGTAGATCCGGGCAGACAGGTCGCCGTGCCCGGCCAGGCTGACGTGGAACTCCACCGGCCCACCCTACATTGGCCCAATAGAACTGGTCGACATTGGACCTTCCAGCGAGCCAATCCGGTTCCTAGGTTGAGTCCATGTCGCGATTCCTCCCACCTCCCGGACCGGCCCGCCCGCTCGCGGCGGCGCAACTGGCCGACTCGATCGGGCTCGGCGGGTACCTCGTGTGCTCCGCGCTGTACTTCACCCGGATCGTCGGCCTGTCGGCGGCGCAGGTCGGGTTCGGCCTCACGGTCGGGTGGGCGGTCGGGTTCCTCACCGGCGTGCCGCTGGGGCACCTCGCCGACCGGCGCGGCCCGCGCGGGGTCGCGATGCTCCTCGCCCTGTGCACGGCGGCCGCGCTCGTCGCGTTCCTGTTCGTCCGGGACTTCGTGCCGTTCGTGCTCGTGGCGTGCCTGTACTCGAGCGCCCTTTGTGGACTCAACGCGGCACGGCAGGCGCTGCTCGCCGGGCTCGTCGCCGCCGGGGACCGGACAAGGGTGCGCGCGGTGCTCGCGACGGCGATCAACGGCGGCATCGCGGTGGGCGCCGGCCTCGGTGGGCTCGCGCTGCAGGCCGACACCGAGGCGGCCTACCTCGCCGTGTTCGCGTTCGACGCGGTCAGCCTCGGCGTCTCCGCACTCGTGCTGCTCCGGCTGCCGGTCGTGGCACCGGGCGCGGCCCACGACAACGGCACGCCCGCGCTCGCGGTGCTGCGTGACCGGCCGTATGCGGTGGTCGCGACGCTGAACATGCTGCTGCAGCTGCACATCCCGTTGATCACGCTGGCTATTCCACTGTGGATAGTGGAGCGGACGAACGCTCCAGGGTGGACGGTGTCGCTGCTGCTGGTGCTCAACACGCTGTCGGTCGTACTGTTCCAGGTTCGGGTGGCGAGCAGGGTGCGCGATCTCGCGAGTGCGTCGAGGTTCATGCGGTCCGCAGGCGTGACGCTCCTCGCGGCGTGCGCGGTGTTCGCGATCTCCGGTTACGGTGCGCCCGCATGGATCGCGGTCGCCGTCCTCGTCGTCGCCGTGACCCTGCAGGCCTGCGCGGAGATGATGCAGGCGAGCGGCGCGTGGGAGATCAGCTTCGGCCTCGCGCCGGACGGCAGACACGGCCAGTACCAGGGGTTCTTCGGCTCCGGCTTCACCGTGGCGCGGATGCTCGGCCCGCTGCTGGTGACCACGGTCGTGCTCGGCTGGGGCACCGCGGGCTGGCTGCTCCTCGGTGGCGTGTTCGTCGCGGCGGGCGTCGCGATGGGACCCGCGGTGCGGTGGGCGGAGCGGACCAGGGAAGACCTGGTCGAGACACAACCGTTGCCTGCCACCACGGCATGACGCGTGTCCAGAATTGATCAACCCGGTTAGCATGCGCCGGTATGGAAACGGACGCTCGAGATTCGGCGGAGACAGGACCGCGACAAGATACGGAAGTCCTTACCGGCACAGAGGAAAGAATCGAGATCGCGGCCGACCGGCCACCTCGGACCGACAAGTGGGTCTTCGGTATCTCGGCGGCGCTGACACTCGGCTTCCTTGCCTGGGGCGTGTTCGGCACCGACTCGATGATCACGGTCGCCGGCAAGGTGCTGAACGAGGGTGTGATTCCCTACGGCGGCTGGGCGTTCGTGCTCGTGGCAAGCGGTTTCGTGTTGTTCGCGATCGGGCTCGCGATCAGCCGGTACGGCCGGATCCCGCTCGGCGCGGACAAGGAGAAGCCGGAGTTCCGCACCGCGTCATGGATCGCGATGATGTTCAGCGCGGGCATGGGCATCGGCCTGATGTTCTTCGGTGTAGTGGAGCCGCTGACACACTTCATGTCCCCGCCGCCGGGCACCGCGGGGCCCGCGTCGGACGAGGCCGTGCACCAGGCGATGGCGACCACGCTGTTCCACTGGACCGTGCACCCGTGGGCGATCTACGCGGTGGTGGGTCTCGCGATCGCGTACAGCACGTTCCGCCGCGGCCGCACCCAGCTGTTCAGCTCGGTGTTCACGCCACTGCTCGGCAAGCGGCGCAGCGAGGGCCCGATCGGCAGGGCGATCGACATCATGGCGATCTTCGCCACGCTGTTCGGTTCGGCGGCCTCACTCGGGCTCGGCGCACTGCAGGTCGGCGAGGGCATGGCCTACGTCGGCTGGGTCGGCGAGGCGGGCACGATGCTGCTGGTGGCGGTCATCGCGGTGCTGACGATCGCGTTCGTGGCCTCGGCCGTGTCGGGGGTGGCCAAGGGCATCCAGTGGTTGTCGAACATCAACATGGTGCTGGCGTTCGTGCTGGCGGGGTTCGTCTTCATCGTCGGCCCGACCGTGCTGATCCTCAACCTCGTACCGAGCGCGATCGGCGACTACGCGCGCGAGTTCGCGGAGATGTCCGGCCGGGCCGGCGCGACCGGCGGCGACGAGATGCGTGGCTGGCTCGGCAGCTGGACGATCTTCTACTGGGCGTGGTGGATCTCGTGGACGCCGTTCGTCGGCATGTTCATCGCACGGATCAGCCGCGGCCGGTCCATCCGGCAGTTCGTGGCGGGCGTGATCCTCGTGCCAAGCGTGGTGAGCCTGTTCTGGTTCGCCATCTTCGGTGGCGCCGCGATCGATCAGCAGCGTAAAGCCCTTGCGGCGCAAGGACTTTCGTCGGCCGACCTGGCAAGCGGGTCACTGAGCGACCTGGTCGATCCGAGCACGTGGGTGTACAACCCGGACGCGACGTCCGAAGTGATGACGTTCTCGTTCCTCACCCACCTGCCACTGTCCACAGTGGCCGCGGTGCTCGTGATCGTGCTGGTGTCGATCTTCTTCGTGTCCGGCGCGGACGCGGCGTCGGTCGTGATGGGCACCCTGTCCCAGGGCGGCTCGGTGCATCCGAAGAAGCACGTGGTGGTGTTCTGGGGTGTGCTGATGGGTGCGGTCGCGATCGTGATGCTGCTGGTGGGTGACGGCAGCGGCAACGCGTTGTCCGGACTACAGAACCTGACGATCATCGTGGCGGCGCCGTTCGCACTCATCATGGTCGGCCTGTGCTGGTCGCTGTGGCGGGACCTGCGCACGGATCCGCTGATGGTCCAGGAGGACGAGATGATGAAGGCCCTGCGGGCAACCGATGTCGGCGAGCTACGCAGGCACGGACCCCGCGTCGGCGGCAAGGACTAGCGCCCCGAGGGGCACCTTCGGGACATCGGTGATGTCCCGAAGGTGCTCTGGTCAGCCCACGACGCGGCGGATGACCGCGATGGTCCCGATGTTGTCGATGCCGCCGAGCTTGACGTTCTCGCCGAAACTGGGCGCGTGCACCGCGCGGATGTCGTCGACCGCGATGGCAACGTGGTGGACCGGCTCGCCGTAGAAGATCAGGTCACCCGCCCGCACGTCCGACCGCGCGACCTGTTTGCCGACGAGCGCCTGCTGCCTGGACACCCTCGGCATGGCGACGCCGACGGTGCGGTAGGCGGTCTGCACGAGCCCGGAACAGTCGTACGAGCCGGGGCCGACCGCGCCCCACAGGTACGGCTTGCCCATCTGGCTGAGCGCGAACTCCAGCACGGCGCCCGCGTCGCCACCCGGGATGACGACGTCGCCGCCGTAGTCCTCGATGCCGTCGAGCAGGGACCGCTGTTCTGGAGTGAGGTTGTCGAGCGCGGTCCGCACCTCGGCGATCTGCGCGTCGAGTGCCGAGCGCCGCTGCCGGACCTGCGCCGCGGTGCCCTCGACCTTCGCCTCCAGCGCCTGCGCCTGCGACTCGGCGGTGACCGCCTTCTCCTCGGCGTCCTCTGCGGCTTCGAGTGCGGCGTCACCCTGGCGGGGCCCGCCGGTCAGGTGTGCCGCCAGCGTCGCCGCTTCGAGCTTGCCGACGAGGTCCTCTGGGCTGGTGCTGGTGGCGAGCGCGGTGAGCCCGTCGAGGTCGCGGCGGGAGGACAACGCGATGGCCACCCGGTCGAGGTCCTGCGCGACGGTGGCCTTGTCGCGGAGCGCGTCGGCGGCGGCCTTGGCGTCGTCGGCGGCCTTGGCCGCGGCGGCGGACGCCTGCTGGTGCCCGGCGAGCTCCTCCTGGACGACCAGCAGCTCCTCGTTGACGAGCTCGGCCTCCGAGGAGAGGTCGTAGTAGTGCGCGAGCAGCCCGGCGACGGTCGTCGGCTGCGCGGCGGCAGGCGCGGTCAGAAGCGTCGCGGTCAGCAGGACCACGGCGCCGACGCCGGCCAGCGATGCGGGCAGTGCGCGCACCCCGGCCTCCCCTCTCGTGCGATGTCGGTGTCCCTTGGTACCCCTCGGTGCCATTGTCCATGAAAGATCGCCGAACACCTGCCGAACCCACGATGGGGGCACCAACATCTGCACGCTAGGGCAATCGGGATCAAGCGACCGTTAGGGTGGCTCCCGTGAGCAATCTCGTGGCCGTCTCCGACCTGCACGTGACCTACAAGGAGAACCGCGAGGTCGTCGAGCAACTGCGCCCCCTGACCCCGCAGGACTGGCTGCTCGTGGCCGGTGACGTCGGCGAACGCCTCACCGATGTCGGGTGGGCCCTTTCGGTGCTGAAGGAGCGGTTCGAACGGGTCGTGTGGACGCCGGGCAACCACGAGCTGTGGACGATGCCCGACGACCCGGTCACCCTCCGCGGCGTCGAACGGTACAAGGCGCTGGTCGAGCTGTGCAGGAAGCTCGATGTGCTCACCCCCGAGGACCCGTACGAGACGTGGCACGGTCCCGGCGGCCCGGTGAGGGTGGCCCCGCTCTTCCTCGGCTACGACTACACCTGGCTCCCCGACGGCTACGACACCAAGGAAGCCGGTCTCGCGTACGCGCACTACACGGGCGTGGTGTGCACCGACGAGTACATGTTGCACCCGGACCCGTACCCGACCCGCGACGACTGGTGCCGGGCCCGCGTCGCCGAGACCGAGCAGCGGCTCGAGGAGTGCGACCCGGCGGTGCCGTTCGTGTTCGTCAACCACTACCCGCTGGTCCGGCAGCCGACGCGGGTGCTGCGGTTCCCGGAGTTCGCCCAGTGGTGCGGCACCGTACTGACCGCCGACTGGCACACCCGGTTCAACACCGCCGCCATGGTGTACGGCCACCTGCACATCCCGAGGAGCACCGTGTACGACGGGGTGCCGTTCGAGGAGGTGTCCCTTGGCTACCCCCGGGAGTGGCAGCCAAGGCAGCGCCCACCCGGCCTTCCCCGGCGCATCTTGCCGGTCACCTCTTCCTGACGGCGGCGCGCGGTGCTGCGGCCACGTCAGACCGGCCGCCGCGCCACCCGGTACACGACCGGGCCGGCCAGCAGGATCGAGGCGAGCACGAGGAGTCCTGTCTCCGTCCACTGGAACCGCCAGTACCGGTCGGCGGGCTGGTAGTACAGGACGGACCGGTAGCCCGCTTCCTCGATGCACCTGAGGTAGGTGTCCCTGCCCTCCGAGGCGCACTCCGGCACCACCTGGTCACCCGCCACCTCCACCCCGGACGGGGACAGTGACGCCGCGCCGGTGAGGTAGGCCCCGGCGACCGGTCCGTCCGTCACGGCCCGCACGGGTTCCGCGTAGTCCTCGCGCACCTGGAACACCAGGAACATGGCGAGCACGAACACCGCGATCGTGATCGCGAACGCGGGCAGCGTCCTGCGCACCAGCCCGCCCGCGGCGGTGCCGAGCGCGAACGCGAACAGCCACCACGCACCCACGGCGGCACCGGTGCCGCCGAACAACGCCGCGTCGCCGAACCGGTCCGCGTTGCGGACCCCGTCGAACACGCCGACCCAGGCACTGACCATCACGCCGAACGCGAGGCCCGCCACGGTGACCGCGCCCCCGAGCACCCCCAGTTTCGTGGCGAGCCACCGGCGCCTGCTCACCGACTGCGTCCACGCGAGCCGATGCGTGCCCCGCTCCAGCTCTCGCGCCAGCAGTGGCGCGCCCCAGAACAACCCGACCAGCAGCGGCACCACCGGCAGCCAGCTGAGGTAGGTGTACAGCGACTGGAAACGGGCGTTCAACGCGTCACCGGACTGCCCGGACGCGTCGAGGCCGTGCACGAGCAGCAGCACCCCGATCGCCGCCAGGAAACCGGCGGTCACCAGCACCTGCGCGCGGTGCTGCCGCCATGTCAGCCACACCATGTCTCTGCCATCCCCTCTTTCGTTCCCGTCATGGGTTGTCGTGCCGGGCGTGACCCCCAGCCAGGCCCGGCGCCGGTCACGTACTCGCCAGCGCGGGGCGTGGCAGCGCCGCGCTCTCCGGGCGCCGCAGGTACGCGAGAACCAGTTCCTCGAGGCTGACGCCGCGGTCGGTCCACCTCGGGTCGAGCGAGAGCCGCTCCGTTCCGGTGCGGACGAGCAGCGTCGCCTGCCGGTCGGTCCGGTCGCCGTCGACGACGGTCAGCCGCCCCGCCACGCCGTCGGCCAGTTCCGATGGCCCGGTCAGCAGCCGGTGCTCCGCGAGCAGGTCCTCGATGTCGCCGCAGACCTGGACCCGGCCACCGTTGAGGACGACGAGCCAGTCACACGTGTCGACCAGGTCCGACACCACGTGCGAGGACAGCACCACGGTCATCCCGCTGTCGGCCACCGCGGCCATCAGCCCGCGCATCACCTCGTGCCGCGCCAGCGGGTCGAGGTTGGCGAGCGGTTCGTCGAGCACGAGCAGGTCCGGCCGCTTCGCGAGCGCGACGGTCAGCGCGACCTGTGCCTGCTGACCGCCGGAGAGCTTGCCGACCCTGCGACCGGCCGGGATGTCGAGCGACGCGAGCCTGCGCTCGGCGAAGGCCTGGTCCCACCCCGGGTTCATCCGCGCGCCGAAGCGCAGCATGTCCGCCACGGAGAAGCCGCCGTAGAGCGGCTTGTCCTGCGCGAGGAACGCCACGCGGGGCAGCGTCCGCGTGGTGCCCGCCCGCGCGCCGAGCACCGTGACCTCGCCATGGTCGGGCGCGAGCAGCCCGACCGCGAGGTGCAGCAACGTGGTCTTGCCCGCGCCGTTCGGGCCGACCATGGCCACCACCCGCCCCTGGGGCACGGACAGGGAGCAGTCCCGGAGCGCCCAGTTCCGCCGGTACTTCTTGCCAAGACCCGTGGTGGTCAGCGCCGCGGTCGGCGCCGCGGTGAGCGCGTTCTGTGCGGTTGTCACCGCGTTCATGCCGTGCCCTCCCCTAGACGAAACGAATCCAGCACCACGGACGCGAACAGCGCCTCGACGTCCTCCGCGTCAAGTCCCGCCGCGCGGGCGTCGGTCACCCAGCCGGTCAGCGAGTCACGCAGCCGCGCGTGCTCGGTCACCGATGCGCCACCCAGCGAGCGCTGCACGAACGTGCCGAGCCCCGGCTTGCCTGCCACGAGCCCTTCCCGTTCCAGCTCCCGGTAGGCCTTGAGCACGGTGTTCGGGTTGATCGCCAACTTGTCGACGACCTCCTTCGCTGTCGGCAGCCGGTCCCCCGGTCTCAGGACTCCCAGGCGCAACGCGTGTTTGACCTGGTGCACGAGCTGCAGGTACGTGGCGACGCCGGAGCCGCGATCAAGACGAAAGTCGATCACCAGCAACACCCTTTCACTAATGAAGTAGTGAAATAGTGAAGGGAGACGAAACCGTTGTCAACCCGGGATGGCCCGATAAGGCGAAAGATCCTCGGCACCAGCGGTCCACGGCTACGCTGCGATCAGTGCCGGGGGGCCTGGCCCGAAGGGTTCATGTCGTTGTCGATCGCCAAATGGGGGACTGTGTCGTGAGTGCACCCACCGCTCCTCCGCCAACGCGGAGCGACCCCGCGCCCACACCGGTGCGCCCCGGCAGGGTCGGTGAGCTGCGCGAACTGGCGAAGACCACCCCCGGCGTGCTCGTCGTCCTCACCGTCGCGCTCGTTCTGGTGAGCCTGCTCGTCGGCCTGTTCACCGCCCTGAGCGTGCAGAGCCGCGCCAAGACGCTCGACGACCTCACCGCCCGTAGCGGACCGCTCTCGATCGCGGCGCAGGACCTCTACCGCTCGCTGTCCGACGCCGACGCCACCGCCAACAGCGCGTTCCTCTCCCAGGGCCTCGAGCCTGCGGAGGTGCGGGCCAGGTACGAGTCCGACATCGCGCAGGCCTCGTCCGCGCTCGCCACCGCGGTCGCCGCGCGGGAGCCCGCCGACCTGGCCGACCCCGACGGCGCACTCTCCGTGCTCTCCCGCGAGCTGCCCGTCTACACCGGACTCGTGGAGACCGCGCGCGCCAACAACCGCCAGGGGCTGCCCTTCGGGGCCGCCTACCAGCGCGAGGCGTCCAACCTGATGCGCGAGGAGCTGCTGCCCGCCGCGCAGCGGCTGTACACGGACGAGACCGCGACGCTGCGCGACGACCAGGACAGCGCGGCCGGCCTGCCCATCGTCGAGATCGTGCTCGGGCTGGGCCTGCTCGTGCTGCTGTTCTTCGCGCAGCGCTACCTGCGGCGGCGCACCCGCAGGCGGCTCAACGTCGGGCTGCTCGTCGCGACCGGGGCCGCCGTCGTGTCGCTCGCGTGGGTGCTGATCGCGACGATCGGCGTGATGGCGAACGTCAACGCCAGCCAGGAGAACGGCTCCGCGCAGACCGACGTGCTGGCGCAGGCCAGGATCGCGGCGCTGGCCGCGCGCGGCGACGAGACACTCACGCTCGTGGCCCGCGGCAGCGGCGCGGTGTTCGAGGAGGACTACGAGAAGGTGCGGAAGGTACTCGTGGGCGACGGCGGCGGCGGGCTCCTCGGGCAGGCCCGGCGCCTCGCGACCGACGACGCCGTGCGGAACGAGGTACGCGCCGCGACCGACGCCGAGCGTGACTGGCACGAGGTGCACGGCCAGATCCGCGAACTGGACGACAACGGCGACTATCTCCCGGCCGTCGACCTCACGCTCGGCCAGGACGAGAACGGTGCGGCCGCGAAGTTCGACGCGGTGGACAACTCCCTGCGGGAGGCCATCCTCACCACCCAGGCGACGTTCGAGGACGAGGTCGGGCAGGCGAGCAACGCGCTGACCGGCACCGTGATCGGGGTGATCGTGCTCGCGCTGCTGGCGGCCGCGGGTGCGGCGGCCGGCATCTGGCAGCGGCTCAAGGAGTACCGATGAGGAACCGCACGAAGGTGGTCGCGCTCCTCGCGGTCGTCACGATGGCCATGGGAGCCACCGTGGGCTGCGCCACCACCGAGGAGGTCGGCGACCGGGGGACCCCGGCGGGCGGACCGCCCATGCCCAAGGACGCCGAGGTGATGTCCGACCTGCCCGCCCCCGGCCTGGACACGAGGTGCGGCGACGCGACCGCGAGCCTGCGCCCCGGCGGCCCGCCGCCAACACCGGGCGCCATGCCGGGCGGCACGACGATGGCGGCGATCCAGGCGCGCGGCAAGCTGATCGTCGGTGTGGACCAGAACACCTACCAGTTCGGCTACCGCAACCCGGTCACCGGTGAGGTCCAGGGCTTCGACATCGACATGGCCAAGGAGATCGCCAGGGCCATCTTCGGCACGGCCGATGGCACGATCCAGTTCAAGGTGCTCACCTCCGCCCAGCGCGTGCCCAAGGTGACCTCGGGCGAGGTCGACCTCGTCGTGCAGACCATGACGATCAACTGCGAACGCCGCGAGAACGTCGAGTTCTCCTCGGTGTACTACATGGCCGGGCAGCGGGTGCTCGTCAAGGAGGGCTCCGACATCAACGGCGCCGACACGCTCGGGGGCAAGAAGGTGTGTGCCGCCAAGGGATCCACGTCGATCGCCAGGATCGTGAACCTGGAGACCGACCCCAGGCCCGTCGGCATCGGGGTGGACAGCTGGACCGACTGCCTCGTGATGTTGCAGCAGAACCAGGTCGACGCGGTGTCCACGGACGACACGATCCTCGCCGGGCTCAAGGCACAGGACCCCTTCACCCAGGTGGCAGGCGTCCCGTTCTCCGAGGAGCCGTACGGCATGGCGATGTCCAAGAACGCCCCGGACTTCACCAGGTTCGTGAACTCGGTGCTCGAGCAGCTGCGGACCAGCGGAAGGTGGACACAGATCTACAACACGTGGCTGCTGGCTCTGCTCGAGAAGCCGGCGTCGCCGCCGCCGGCCACCTACCGGGACTGAGCGGCATGGGTGGCATCGTGCTGGGCAGGGAAGAGGTCGACCGCGCGCTCGCGGCCGTCCAGGGCGACAGCGACCGCATCGCGGCCTCGCTCGTCGAGATGGACGCGCATCCCGGCCACCAGCTGCTCAAGAACGCGGCACTGACCGGACTCACCGCGACGCGGTGGGGACAGGCCCGCACGGCGATGACCACGCTGTGGGAACAGTTCGCGAGCTACCGGGACTCCGTCGCTCGGGCGCAGGAGGTCCGCGCCCGCCGGTCACGGCCGGGCGACGAGGAGCTGGCCGAGCTGACCAACATCCTCCACGGCCCGATCGTCGAGCTGGACTCCGAGGCGATCCCGATCGAGCGGCGCGGGCTGACCGGGCCAGCACAGGTGACCGAACGGATCACGCTCGCCGAGCTGCTGTCGCGGATGCGGCAGGCGTTCGACACGGTCACCGCCGTGCTCGCGGCCGTCGAGTCGGCGTGGTCCGCCGCGATCGGCGGGATCGACCCGCTCGACGCGCGGCTGCACGCCGTTTCGGTGCGGGCCGAGTCGGTCGGCGCGGCCGCCGACGAGGTCGCCGCGATCCGGCGGGACCTGGACAAGGCCCGCGAGCTGGTGCTCACCGACGTGCTCACCGCGCACGCCACCGACGCGCTGCCGGGCCTTGCGCGGCGGATCGGCGAGCTGGAGACCAGGCTCGCCGGGCTCGCGCAGGTCCGCGACCGGTTCACCGCCCGCGTCACCGCGCTCGAGTCCGCGCTGTCGGACGTCGAGGCGCTCGAGGCGACGGCCCGCCAGACCTACACCGCGATGGTGGACAAGATCGCGGCGCCCGGCCTGCCGGTGCCAGGTGACCAGGCGTCGGTGACGCTGCGGAACCGCCTCGCGCGGCTGACCGCCCGGCACGGCACCGCGGGCTGGGACGTGCTGGCACGGGAGGCCGACGAGCTGGACCGGTTCGCCGCGACCGCACTCGACAGCGCCAGGACCGCGCTGCGGGCCATCACGGGATTACTCGACCGGCGGGCCGAACTACGCGGCAGACTGGAGGCCTACCAGGTGAAGGCGGCGCGGCTCGGGCACGCCGAGGACGCCGAGCTGGCCGGGCTGCACGGCGAGGCACACCAGATCCTGTTCACGGCACCGTGCGACCTGGCCGCGGCGACGAGAGCACTCAACCGCTACCGCCAGGCCATCCAGGACCGGACGCAGTCCCGCGAGGAGAGAACCGAATGAACCAGTGCCCCCGGCCCGGTTGCGGCGGCACCCTCGACGAGGACAGCTTCTGCGACACCTGCGGCCTGGCAGCTCCCGCAGGCGCGGCCACCCCGATCGCGCCCACCCCGGCGC
>NZ_JBARWZ010000269.1:0-8531 GCF_049647105.1 Actinophytocola sp. | reverse complement strand
CCGGCGGGCAGCACGAACCCGGCGGCCACCGCGTTGGCGGCCGCCAGACCGGCACCGATGAACGCGGTGGCGGCGAACCCGAGCGGCGCGGACAGTGCCCCGAGCGCCGGGCCCAGCGTGAACGCGAGCCCGATCGCGGCGCCGACCCGGCCCATCGCCTTCGTCCGCCCCGCCGGTCCCGCGAGATCGGCCGCGAACGCCTGCGCCACCCCGATGCTGCCGCCGCACAACCCCGCCACCGCACGGGCGACGAGCAGTAACCACAGTGAGCCCGCCAGCCCCATCACCGCGAGCGACACCGCCGAGCCTGCCAGGCTGAGCAGGAGCAGCCTGCGCCTGCCATACCGGTCACCGAGCCTGCCCAGTACCGGCGCGGCGACCGCCTGGCACACCGAGTAAGCCGTGAGCACCACGCCGAGCCACAACGCGTCCCCGCCAAGGTCGGTCACCCGGAACGGCAGCGAGGGGAGGACCAGCGTGAAGCCGAGCAGGTCGACGAACACCGTGGCGTACAAGGCGGTCTGCGCACGCGATCCAGAAATCCGACTCACTCCTCTCCGGCGGACGTGGCGGAGACACTACAAGAGGTAGTAGCTGAGCCGATCCATACCAACGCCACCCCGAACCCCGGTCTAGGTCAAGGTCCTGTCCTCGGATCTGTGTGCGAAGGTCTGGGCCCGATCAACAGCGACCTCAGGGGAACGTGACGGCACCCAGCCACTAACCACCTACGATCCGCGACAGTCGCTGGTTCGGGACCAACACTTTGAATGCCGGGGAGGCGGGCTAGGGGCGGACTAGCCTAGTTCAGGCCTACCGCCGCGGTGAGGAGTGCCGTGCGGACCGTGGCGACGATGTCCTTCCCGGCGGTGCCTTTCCCGGCGGTGCCCTTTCCGGCAGGGTCCGGTTCGTTCGCGTGGTGCTCGACCGCCACGCGTAGCGCGGCGTTGATCATCGCGGCGTGTAGCCGGATGTGCAGGTCGTTCGCGTCCCCATGACCCGCCCGCTCGGCGAGGGCGGTGGCGAACACCGGCTCCGCGTCGTCGTGGGCTCGCAGCCACACCGCGCGCAGGCCCGGTTCCGTGCGGGTAAGGCGGACCAGCGCGAGCAGTGTCGGCACCTCGGCCACGATGTCGCCCGCCGCCGCTGCCAGGTCGTCGAGGACCGTGGCAAGTGCCGTGCCCGGCGGCCAGTTCCGCAACGCCAGGGCCGTCAGGTCGATTCCGGCCGTCAGCAGCGGCCGCACACAGCTCTCCTTGGTGGGGAAGTACCGCCACAGCGTGCGGACCGAGATGCCCGCCGCGGCCGCGATCTCGTCTGCCGACGTCGCCGCGACGCCCCGGGTAGTGAACAGACGCACGGCCGCGCGGGCGATGTCGACCCGGGTGGCCGCCTTGCGCCGCTCGGTCAGCGGCGGCCTGCCGGTGCGGCGTCCCGTTCTCTCCACGTCACGGAGTCTAGTCTTCGTGACACCACATGCCATAGTGGCACAGAGTGTCAACAACTCGACGGACGGAGCGGACCATGGACAGTGGACTGGCAGGCAGCGGTGTCATCGTCACCGGCGCGGGATCGGGCATCGGCCGGGCCACCGCGCTGCTGTTCGCCGCCGAGGGGGCGCGGGTCGTGGTCGCGGACCTCAACGGGGACACGGCACAGGCCGTCGTCGACGAGATCCGCGCGACGGGTGGCGCGGCGGAGGCGGTGGTCGGCGACCTGAGCGAGCGGGCCGTGGTCGACCGCGTCGTCGGCACGGCCGTGGAGTCGTTCGGCGGCGTCGACGTCCTGGTCAACAATGCCGGGATCATGGACAGCATGTCCGCGGCCGCCGACGTGACCGACGAGGAGTGGGCTCGGGTCCTGAGTGTGAACCTGACCGCGCCCTTCCTGCTCGCCCGCGCCGTGGTGCCGCACATGCTCGCCAAGGGCAAGGGGGCGATCGTCAACACCGCGTCGGAGGCGGCACTGCGGGGCGGCGCCTCCGGCACCGCCTACACGGTCGCCAAGCACGGGATCGTCGGGCTCACCAGGTCCCTCGCCGTGATGTACCGCGCCTCCGGGATCCGCACCAACGCGATCGCCCCCGGCGCGACGATGACCGGCATCTCGGTCACCGCCGACGCCGAGGCACACGGCCCCACCGTCCTCGTCCCGCACATGGGTGCCATGGGCCGCGTCGCGAGCCCCGAGGAACAGGCCGCCGCGATCGTGTTCCTCGCCTCCGCCGCGGCCAGCAACATCAACGGCGCCGTGCTCCCGGTGGACAACGGCTGGTCAGCGGTCTGAGGAATTGTCGGTGGTGGCGCCAACGGCGAACTCAGGGGTCCCGAACCGTGGACTCGCGGGTTCTGAACCGTGGACTCGCGGGTTCTGAACCGTGGACTCGCGGGTTCTGGATCGTGGACTCGCGGGGTTTGGCGGCGGTGATCTGCTTGCGCGGGGTGGGTGTGGACGCCTTACCTGAGAAGTGGGTAGTTCATTGATACGCCGCCTAGGAGGCTGCCGTCCGGCAGCGGGACCTGCGTGCGGGCCACCTCGCGGAAGCCGAACGACCGGTAGAGCGGCACGCCAGGCAGGGTGGCCATCAGGACGAGCGACCGGAAACCCGCCGAGCGGGCGGCCTCCTCGCACCTCGCGAGAATCGCGCGGCCGAGGCCACGGCGGGTCCAGTCGCCGTGGACGAACATCGCCCGGACGCGGGCGGGTTCCGTCGCGGGGTCGAGGAGGCGGTCGTCGGCCGGGGCGGCGCCGGAGCCGGTGTAGAGCTTGTCCCGCCTGCTCCAGCCGCCGCACGCGACGACGCGGCCCTGCGCCTCGTGCACGTAGTAGGTGCCGTCGTCGATGAGGACGGTGTCCGGTTCGGTCAGGTAGGTGGCGGCGGCGGCCGTCTCACTCTCGTTGTGGAACAGCGGGAACACAGCGAGCACCGACTGCCGCATGAGCGCGGCGATCGCCGGCACGTCGGCGGGTGTCGCCGCGCGCAGGACAGGTTCGGACACGGCGGTCACCCTACTTGGCGGGGTCACTCCGGAGCGCCTCGTGGGCGACGAGCACGCCGCCGGTGAACGCGATCGGCATGACGACGATGGCCGCCAGCGGGACCAGGCACAGCAGGGATGCCGGCAGGCCGAGGCCCAGCGCGAGTCCTCGGCGCTTGGCCAGGGTGGTTCGCTGCTCCCTGAGGCTCATGCCGCGCCGGTAGAACGCCACCGCGACCAGTTCCAGCGCGACGAACCACGCCGTCACCAACGCGAGCAGCACCGGCACCACGGTCTGCCCGACGACCGGGATGAACCCGGCGATCACCAGCGGGATCGTGAACAGCAGCGACCGCAGCACGAGCACGAGGCCACCACGGAGCCCGAGTCCCAGCAGCCGCCACCACGGCAGTTCCTCGCCGGGCGCGAGGCCGAGATCGTCCTCCACCTTCTCCGCGATCATCTCGTAGAACGGTGCGCCGATGGCGAGCGTCAGCGCGGAGAAACTGATCAGGGCGATGACGAGCGCGGCGCCGAACAGCACGACGCCCGCCGTGACCCGCCCGGTCGTCCGCCAGCCCGCCGCCCAGTCGTCCGCGAACGGCGTGGCCAGTGTGGCAAGGTCGTCGATCCAGACGGCGAGCGCGACCAGCCCGCCGGTCAGCAGGGCCGTGGTCAGTACCGCGGGCAGGGCGCCGAGCAGCAGCAGTCGCGGTGACCGGAGCAGGATGGTCAGCCCGCGCCAGAAGAAACGGACACCAGTGAGGAAATCGCGCACGGCGTACTTCTACCAGTGGTCGTGATCAAGGCTGCCGCCGGGCGGTCCTCGATTGTCCATTGTGGACGAACAAGTGGTCGTGACGGCGAAGGCCGGTCTCGTCGCGTGGCGGGGTGACGGTCGCGTGGACGAGGTTGTGGTCGGACAGGCCGTCCGAGTCGTCGACGGTCGCGGTGCTCGCGGTCGCGCCGAGGGTGACGACATGGTCGATGAACCCGCGGGACGAGCCGGGGCGGGTCGGCATGCTGCCCGCCGCGAAGCCGGCGACCGCGAAGCCGTCGCCGAGGCCTGCCTCGATGGTGCCCCGGCCGGAGTTGAAGTCGCCTAGCAGCACGGTTGTCGGCTCGGCCAGGCCCGCCAGGTGGGCCAGCTGGCCGGTGCGGCGCCGGTCGCCGCTGACGTGGGTGGCGATCACGAGGGTGCCCGCGACGTGGACCGCGAGCGCGCCTTTGCCCCTGTCGTCACGGAAGGCGGCGGCGGTGACCGTGGTGCTGGGGCCGTCGGCCATCAGCACCAGGTGTTCGGTGCGGTCTCCCAGCAGGTCCCGTCCGGTGCGCGGCGTGGGGATCCTGGGGTACTGGAAGGAGTGGACCGTCCGGCCGGGCAGGTTGGCGCGCAGGCTCGCGAGCTGGTCGCCGCTGACCTCCTGTAGCGCGATGACCTGTTCCGTGCGGGCCGCCAGCCGGGTGGTGATCGCGGTGATCCGCGCGGCCTCGTCCGGCCAGCGCCGGATGGTGTCCTCGTCCCAGTTCTCGGCGTGGACGCGGTGCAGCAGGTTCCAGGTGGCCACCGTGATCACGCCGCGATGGTAATCGTCATTTCTTCTTCCTGTCGGTTTAAACGGTGGCGTCACGGGGCAAACCAGGCCACCATTTCGATTGATCTTCGGGGTGAGAACCGGCGCGTCGGCGCGCGTTGCCGGGGGAATCGGGGGCATGGTGTACGTGCACCACCGAGGTGGGGCGTCCCAGCCACGGCGGCGGAGGGAAGGTGGGGGAATGAGGGAGTACGAGCGGGCACGTCATGAGCCGGGTCAGGTCGCGACGTTCGTCGTGGCCACGTTGTTCGTGCTGGCGGCGGTGCTCGACGTCGGCGCTGGCGTGCTGGACAACGTCGTGCACCTCGGGTTCGGGGTCGCGGGTTTCGTGCTGAGCCGCGGCCGCCGGAGCGCGCAGGCGTACCTCATCGGCGGCGGTGTCGTGTACTTCCTGTTGTGGCAGTTCGGTTCCGTCGTCGACGGGACGCTCGTGCCGTTCCACACCGTCAACGTCGGCGTTCACCTGTCGCTGGTCGCGACCATGATCGGTATCGCGGTACTGAGCGGCGGCGGGCACGTCGAGGCGTCCGCTGTCGAGACGCCGGAGGTCCTGTACATCCGCGGCGAGGACTACGCGCGCCCGCGCCCGGTTCGCAACCGGCCGCCGGGTCGTGCGGACCAGCGTTGCCCACGGGTGACCTCGGCGGGCCGGGTGCCCGCGGGGATGCTCTGCCGGATCTGAGTCAGCGGACGGCGTCGCCGATGATCGTGGTCACGATCTCTTCGACGGCGCCGTCCTCCGGCCGGTCGCCTTCCTTGCCCGCGTAGAGCAGGTGCGCGGTGCCGATCAGCGTGAACGCGAGCAGGTTCGGGTCGCGGTCTAGGGCGATGCGGCCGAGGTCGCGTTCGGCGGTCAGGTAGGCGGCGATCATCGTCGCGCCCTCGGTCAGCACCGGTACGCCGGCCGGGATGGTTTCGCGTAGCCGGGCGCGCAGGCCGTCGCGGGCGGTGATGAGGCTGACGATCGCGACCGCCACCGACTCGAACAGCGCGGTGAGCGCCGAGGTGAGGTTGGCCGCGACCGTGCCGGTGCCCGCGGCCTCGCGCAGCGCGGCGGCCTGCGGGTCGATGCGATCGATGCGGTCGAGCACCAGGTCGGCGAGGAACGCGTCGAAGTCGGCGAAGTGCCGGTGCAGCACGCCTTTCGCGCAGCCGGCCTCCGTGGTGACCGCCCGGCTGGTGAGCGCGTTCGCCCCGTCCCGCAGCAGGATCCGCTCCGCGGCGTCGAACAGTTGCCTGCGCACTTCGCGGAGTGCGACTCCGGTCGGCACCGTGTGTCCCGCCTTCCGTCGATTGCCTAGTGGGCAAGCGCCCACTAGGGTGGGCACATGCCCACTGTACCGGCGGACCCTGCCCGTGAGTCACACCGAGCCCGGGACCTGGCGGAGTCGTTCGGCTCGGACGCCGAGCGCTACGACCGCGCCCGGCCCAGCTATCCCGCCGCCATGGTGCGGCGGATCGTCGCCGCCAGTCCCGGCCGGACCGTCCTCGACGTCGGCTGCGGCACCGGCATCGTCGCGCGCCTGTTCCAGGCCGAGGGCTGCACGGTCCTCGGCGTCGACATCGACTCGAGGATGGCCGACGTCGCGCGGCGGCACGGGATCGACGTGGAGGTCTCGTCGTTCGAGACGTGGGACCCGGCGGGCCGGACCTTCGACGCGGTGGTGGCCGGGCAGACCTGGCACTGGGTCGATCCGGCCGCCGGTGCCGTCAAGGCGGCGCGGGCACTCCGGCCGGGCGGCAGGCTCGCCCTGTTCTGGAACGTCGGCGTCCCGCCTGCCGGCCTTGGCACGGCGTTCGCCGACGTCTACCGCCGCGTCGTGCCCGGTTTTCCCATCCACGACGCGGCAAGGACGGCCGCGACCGGGTACTCGGTGTTCCTGGAGAACGCGGCGGAAGGAATCCGCGCCGCGGGCGCGTTCGGTGAGCCGGAGGAGTGGAAGTTCGACTGGACCCGGCACTACACCAAGGACGAGTGGCTGGACGTCGTCCCCACCTCGGGCGGGCACAGCCGGTTCCCGCCCGAGCAGCTCGCGGAGCTCCTGTCCGGCCTTGGCGCCGCGCTCGACACCGAGGGTGGCGCCTTCACGATGAACTACTCCACGGCCGTGCTCTCGGTGGCACGCACGAGGCACTAGGCCGCTCCTGGCCGGTCGGTGTCCGGACCGGCCAGGAGCACGGGATCCAGTCCGAAGTGGTGCTTGACGCGGCGCGCGAAGTAGTTCTGGTCCGGCCGAGCGGGCGATGTGCGCGATGGGCTGGTCGGTGTGCGGCAGTCGCGTGGCGGCCAGCTCGACGCGGTGCCGCGTCAGGTACGCCATCGGCGGCAGGCCCGTCGCGCACTTGAACAGCCGGACCAGGTAGCCGGGCGCGAGGCGCGGTGAAAGGGTGAGCGCACGGTGGCCGTCGCCGCCGGTGGCACGAGTCCACCTTGCAGGGGTGACGGTGCCGGCCACCGTGCGCGCGGACGGACGCTAACCGACCACGCGGCCCCGTGGTGAGAGTTCGTTGCTCTCGCTAACCAAGTGCTATGTGACATACTACTGGCGTGGCGGTGGACGTGCTGGTGATCGGGGCCGGGATGGTCGGCGCCGCCTGCGCGTACTTCTGCGCCGGCGCCGGGCTGCGGGTCGCCGTGCTGGAACGCGGAGGCGTGGCGGCGGGCACCACCAGTGGCGGCGAGGGCAACATCCTGGTCTCCGACAAGGAACCCGGCGCCGAACTTGACCTCGCGCTGCTGTCCGTGCGGCTGTGGCGGGAGCTGGGGGAGCGGATCGGTGCCGACCGGCTGGAGCTGGAGGTCAAGGGCGGCGTGGTCGTCGCAAGGACCCCCGAAGCGCTGACCGGGCTCGCCGCGCTGACCGCCCGGCAGCGGGCGTGCGGCGTCGCGGCGGTGGACGTGACCGCCGGTGAGCTGCCCGCGCTGGAACCGAACCTCACGCCCGACGTGGCGGGCGGCGCCCACTACCCGCAGGACATGCAGGTCCAGCCCATGCTCGCCGCCGCGGCGCTGCTGCGCGCCGCCCGCGACCTCGGCGCCACCGTCCACACCGGAACCGAGGTCCTCGGCTTCCTGCGTGGCCGCGCGATCACCGGTGTGCGTACGAGCGCGGGCGACTTCGCCGCGCGGTGGGTGGTCAACGCCGCCGGGACGTGGGGCGGTGAGATCGCGGACCTGGCCGGTGCGCCGCTGCCGGTATTGCCCCGCAAGGGATTCGTGCTGGTGACCGAACCACTGCCGAGGGTGATCCGGCACAAGGTGTACACCGCTGACTACGTGGCGAACGTGGCCAGCGACGACGCCGCGCTGGAGACCTCGGTCGTGGTCGAGGGGACTCGCGCGGGCACCGTCCTCATCGGCGCTAGCCGGGAACGTGTCGGCCTCGACCGCCGGATGTCGCTGCCGGTGGTGCGCGGGCTCGCCGCCGGGGCCGTCGGGCTGTTCCCGTTCCTCGCCGACGTCACGCTTTTGCGGACCTACCTCGGGTTCCGGCCCTACTGCCCGGACCACCTGCCGGTGATCGGCCCCGACCCGCGTGCGCCGGGGCTGGTGCACGCGTGCGGTCACGAGGGAGCTGGGATCGGGCTGTCCGCCGCGACCGGGCATCTCATCGCGCAGGCACTGACCGGGGTGGCGCCCGACCTCGACCTCACCCCGTTCCGGCCGGAGAGGTTCGCGGCGTGAGCACCTTCTCCTTCGACGGCGATGACGTCACGGCCGTGCATGGCCAGAGCATCGGGGCGGCGCTGCTGGCCGCCGGACACCGGTCGTTGCGGACCACCCGCCACGACGGCGCACCACGAGGCCTGTTCTGCGGCATCGGCATCTGCTTCGACTGCCTTGTCGTCGTCAACGGGCGCCCCGGCCTGCGGGCGTGTGTGACCGAGGCCCGCGACGGTGACGTGGTCGAAACACAGGAGGGAACCGGCCGTGACCACCTCGCCTGCTGACCTCACC
>NZ_JBARWZ010000268.1:0-1537 GCF_049647105.1 Actinophytocola sp. | reverse complement strand
CCCCCACACTCGCACCCGGCCCGGGCACGCCACCACGTGCACCGCCGCCAGACCCGGAGTTGCCACCCGCACCACCGCCACCGGCACCACCGCCCGCACCACCGCCAGGCATGCCGCCACGCGCGCCGGGACCGTACGGGCCGCCACCTCGTGCACCCGGGCCACCTGGGCCACCTGGGCCGCCCGGTGAGCCGCCGGTGACCCCACCAACGGGGAGTCCTGGGACGAACCCGGGCTGCCCGGGACCGGGCGAGGGCTGGAACGTGGTCGGCGGGAGCCCACCGGGGGTGTTGATCGCGGGGGGCGAGTAGTCGCTGGGGGTGGTCTGCTGAGGCAGGGACGGGTTCGTAACGGGCCCGCTGACCGGCGGCCCGCCGGCCGGCGCACCGCCAGGCCAACTGACGCCGCGGTACGGTCCGGACTCGCTGCCGGGCCCCGGCTCAGCGTGCTCCGGCACCTCGATGCTGTCGCCGGGGTCGGCGGACCGGCCGCTGTCCGAGGTCACACTGATGTTGCCACCGGCATGGTTGACGGTCGAGTACTCACCGGGCATGTTCGTCTCGTTGTACTGGCTCGCACCGTCGTAGCCGCGGTACACGTCCATGTTGTGGTGCGCGTCGGCCTGGTACGACGTGACTTCGGCCTCGTAGTCGCTGAACGGCACCATCGGGTCGGTGATGTCCATGCTGGGCGGTTCCTCTGGCACCGGTGTGACGTCGGTGGCGGCCCGGTGGTACGACCCGCTCTGCCGATCGAGCAGATCCTCGGCGCGGCTCAGCATGGTCGCACCGTGGTCCGCGGACTCGGCGAGCGGCTGCGCCGCCCCGAACGCTGCGTCACTGGCCGTACCCGACCAGCCACCGCGGATCAACTCACCCTGCTTGCGGATCATGTGGGCGCGTTCGTCTTCCGCTTCCCACTCGGCGCGAGTCGCCGCCTGCGCGTCGTCGAGCTTCCCGGTGCCGCGCCCGGTGGCGAAGTACTCGTAGATTTCGTGCGCCGACATGGCATGGTTGATCCACTTGCCCACGACTACGCCCCTGCCTTCATCGTCTGCAACGCCAGTCCGGCAATCTGGACGGCGACTTCACACGGATCCTTCTGCCCGGCATTCGCCTGCGACAACACGAGATTCAACTCAACCGCCAAGTCGTCGGCCACCCCGACGACGACAGTACAGTTGCCGGTGTTGCGCTGGTCGAATTTTAACCTGATTACTGCTGGATAGCCTTCAATCTTCGGCAGCGCTTTGAAGTACTCCCATTTTCCTTCTTTATTGGCGTCGTATTCCGGGCTCAGGCCGCGCGGATCACCGATAATAAAGACTATTTCGGCTTCGCCGCGTGTTTCCTCGTTGAACCATGTGCATCCGACGCCGAGTAGGACATCTTCCTCGGTTTCGCCGGTGGTTGGGAGGTTGAGGGGTTGGGTTTGGTCTGCGGTGAGGGTCTTGCATGGGTCTTGTTCGTAGCGGGTTGTGTCGAGTGGGTTGTCGACTTTGGGTGCTCCGGCGAAGGGAAGTTCCTCTTCGCCGCTG
>NZ_JBARWZ010000267.1:0-9041 GCF_049647105.1 Actinophytocola sp. | reverse complement strand
CATCGGACGGTGCGAGACCGGCGTCGGCCAGCGCCGCCAGGATGACCCGCTGCTGGGACGGCCCGTTCGGCGCGGTCAGCCCGTTGGACGCGCCATCGGAGTTCACGGCCGACCCGCGCACCACGGCCAGCACGTCGTGCCCGTTGCGGCGGGCGTCGGACAGGCGCTCCACGAGCAGCACACCGACGCCCTCGGACCAGGACGTGCCGTCCGCGGCGGCGGAGAACGGCTTGCAGCGGCCATCCCCGGCAAGCCCGCTCTGCCTGCCGAACTCGGTGAACATGCCCGGTGTCGCCATGACCGTCACCCCGGCGACCAAGGCCAGCGACGACTCACCCGACCGCAACGACCGCACCGCCAGATGCAACGCCACCAACGACGAAGAACACGCGGTATCCACCGTCAACGCGGGACCCTCGAACCCGAACGTGTACGCGATCCGGCCCGACGCGACGCTCGCCGTGCTCCCGGTGAGCAGGTAGCCCTCGGCGTCCGCCGTGGCCTCGTGCATGCGCGGGCCGTACTCCTGCGACATCGCACCCACAAACACCCCGGTCCGACTGCCACGCAACGACAACGGATCAACACCAGCCCGCTCCAACACCTCCCACGACGCCTCCAGCAACACCCGCTGCTGCGGATCCATCGCCAACGCCTCACGCGGCGAAATACCGAACAACGCGGCGTCGAACCCGCTGGCCTCGTGCAGGAAACCGCCGCGCACCGGGAAGTCCCGGTCGCCGAGGTCCCAGCCCCGGTCGGCGGGGAAGCCGGTCACCGCGTCGCCGCCAGAGGCGACGAGGCCCCACAGGTCCTCCGGCGACCGCACGTCGCCGGGGAACCGGCAGGCCATGCCGACGATGACGACCGGGTCGCCGGTGTCCGCGACCGGCGCCACCTCCCTCGGCACGCGCCGCGCGCCACGCAGGTGGTCCGCGACGGCGGCGGGGGTCGGGTAGTCGAACATCAGGGTCGCGGGCAGCGGGGTGCCGGTCGCGGCGGCGAGACTGTCGCGCAGTTCGACCGCCGTCATGGAGTCGAAACCCAGCTCCTTGAAGGTGCGGTCGACGGGGACCCGGTCCGGCGACGCGAACTCCAGGATCGCGGCGACGTGCGCGCGAACCAGGTCCATGGCGTCCCGCTCGCCCGCCCGCGCGGACGGCGCCGGGATCTCGATCGGTGTGACCGCGCGCGTGGCGGCACGCGCCCCGTCACGCCAGTAGCGTTCGCGTTGGAAGGCGTAGGTGGGGAGGTCGACGCGGCGGGGATCGGTGCCCGCGAAGACGGCGTCCCAGTCGACGCCGGCACCGGCGGTGTGCGCGGCGACGACGGCGGACAGGACGGTCTCGACCTCGTCGCGGTCCCGGCGCAGCGGCACTGCGGTGCCGGGCACGTGTGCGGCCAGCACGGCGTCCGGCCCGATCTCGATGCCTGCCCCGACGCCGTCAGCGGTCAGCCGGGCCATCCGGTCGGCGAACCGCACGGTGTTGCGGACCTGCCACACCCAGTACATCGGGTCGGTGACCTCGTCGGACACCATCGGCACGCGTGGCTCGCGGTAGGTGAGCGTGCGTGCGACGGCGGCGAAACCGTCGAGCATCGGGTCCATGAGCCTGGAGTGCGAGGCGTGCGAGATGGGCAGCGCCCGAACCCGTCTGCCTTCGGCCCGCCAGCGCGCGGCGAGCGCGGCGACCTCGTCCTCTGCGCCGGACACCACCAGCGCCGTCGGGCTGTTGATCGCGGCGATGTCCATCCCGGCAGGCACGTCGGCCTCGGACACCTCGGCGGCGAGCATCGCACCGCCGGGCGGCAGCACCTGCATCATCCCGCCGCGGGCGGCGACCAGCGTGCACGCGTCGTCCAGCGACAGCACACCGGCGATGTGGGCGGCGGCGATCTCGCCGATGGAGTGCCCCGTGATCACGTCGGGCACGACACCCCACGACTCCAGCAGCCGGGCGAGCGCGACCTGGACCACGAACAGCGCGCACTGGGCGCTGCCGGTCCTGGTCATGACGGACTCGTCGTCCAGCGGGACCTCGGAGAAGCGGGCGCGGGCGGCGTCGGCGGCCTCGGCGTAGGCGGGGAAGGCGCGGTAGAGGCCCTCGCCCATGCCGGGCCGCTGGCCGCCCTGGCCGGAGAACAGGAACGCGACGCGGCCGTGGTTCGCGGGCCCGGTGGTCAGCGCCCGCGCGGGCAGCCCGTTCGCGAGCGCGTCGAGTGCGCCGAGGAGTTCGTCGCGGTCACGGGCCACGATCCCGGCGCGACGCTCGAAGGCGGTGCGGGTCGTCGCCAGCGAATGGCCGAGGTCGGCGAGCCTGCCGGTGTCGCCGATGGCCGCGCGCAGCCGGGCGGCCTGGTCACGCAGCGCCTGCTCGGTCCGTCCGGAAAGGACGACCGGCGTCGGCCGCCCGGTCTCGGTCGGGACGGCCGGTTCTGGTTGCGGCACACCGGAGAGGACGACGTGACAGTTGGTGCCCCCGGCACCGAAGGAGCTGACGCCCGCGACCAGCCGCCCATCCCGCGCCGGGAAGTCGCTCAGCTCCGTGACGACCCGTAGGTTCAGGTCGGCCAGGGGGATCTCCGGGTTGGGGGTCTCGAAGTGGAGGCTCGCCGGGATACGGCCGTGCGCGACCGCGAGGACGGCCTTGAGCAGCCCCGCCGCGCCCGCGGCGCCCTCCAGGTGACCGATGTTCGTCTTCACCGAGCCGACCGGCAACGGCTCGGACCGGTGCGTGCCGAGCACCGCGCCGAGCGCGGCGGCCTCGATGGGGTCACCGAGACGGGTGCCGGTGCCGTGCAGTTCGACGTAGCCGAGCGCACCGGGGTCGACACCCGCGCGGGCGTACGCCTCGCGCAACACGGCTTCCTGGGCGCGCTTGCTCGGCGCGGTGAGACTGGCCCCGCCGCCGTCGTTGTTGACAGCGGTGCCGTGGATGACGGCGTGGACGCGGTCGCCGTCGGCGATGGCGCGGTGCAGTGGTTTGAGCACGACGAGCACACCGCCCTCGCCTCGGACGAACCCGTTGGCGCGGGCGTCGAAGGTGTGGCAGCGCCCGTCCGGGGACAGCCCACCGAACCGGGCGGCGCTGACCGTGCTCTCCTCGGCGAGGATGAGGTTCACCCCACCCGCGACGGCGGTGTCGGTCTCCCCCCGCAGCAGGCTTTCCACCGCCAGGTGCACGGCGACCAGCGACGACGACTGCCCGGCGTCGACGGTCATGCTCGGCCCGCGCAGACCGAGGGTGTAGGAGACGCGGTTGGCGATGACACCACGGTTGAGGCCGGTCATGGTGTGCTGGTCGACGGCGCCCGCGCGGTGCGTCAGCGCGGCGTAGTCGTCCCAGATGGCGCCGACGAACACGCCGGTACGGCTGCCCGCGACCGCACCAGGCACGGTGCGAGCGTCCTCGAACGCCTCCCAGGCGAGTTCGAGCGCGAGCCGCTGCTGCGGGTCCATCGCCGCCGCCTCACGCGGCGAGATACCGAAGAAACCGGGATCGAACCCGGCGACGTCGGCGAGAAAACCGCCGCGGCGCACCTCGAGCCCCTCCGGCCAGCGCGCAGGCGGCGCGGCACCGACGGCGTCGGTCCCGTCGCGTAGCAGCCGCCAGAACTCCCCGGGGTTCGCCGCTCCCGGCACCCGGCAGGCCATTCCCACGATCGCGATGGCGTCGGCGGCGCCGGTGCGCAATTCAGACATGGACGTCCTCAAAAGTCGCTCGACACAGCGGACCAG
Source organism: Actinophytocola sp. (assembly GCF_049647105.1). Taxonomy (GTDB): domain Bacteria; phylum Actinomycetota; class Actinomycetes; order Mycobacteriales; family Pseudonocardiaceae; genus Actinophytocola. The sequence goes on along the minus strand of NZ_JBARWZ010000267.1, from coordinate 5,302 downwards.
CCCGGGACGAAACCGGGAAACGCATCCCAACAATTCAATTGCCGCCCGGAATCCGCCCTATTCCGAACACGCGTTTCACGGTAGTAATCGCCACCGAGGCCCAGACACCCCTACGGCCCCCACGCCGAACGCACGACGACTCTCCCCGGACCCGTACGGGCCCGAGGAGAGTCGAGTTGTGGCGCACTTCAGGACGTTGGCAGCACCATCAGCCCCTGGAGCGGCAGCCCACGCGAGACCGCGAGAGACTCAGACGGCCACCCCCGCCCGCGCCCTCCGGATCCTGCGCCGCTCGGCGAGGAACACCCGCACCGCGACAGTGAAGGCAAGCCCGGCCACGACGACCATCGCGGCGATGGTCGGCCACTGCCACGCCCTCGGCAGGTACAGCGCGAGGAACCACACCTTGGCGACGTTGCCGGAGGCCAGCATCGCCCCCGGCACCACCGCCTGCGGGAACAACGCGATGCAACCAAGAGCGAACGCACTCCACAGCAACCGCGCACGGGACTTCGGCATGGCGGCGAACACGGACCCGTCAGCGGCGACCTTCTCCTGCGCCTCCTTCCCGGCACGCATCAGGTACAGCAACTCCGGCCCGCGATCGGTCAGCCGCCGTACGGCAGCACCACCGATCGACGTCCAGTACGCCAGCCCCGTCACCACCGCGACCGCGACACCGAGAACCTCGAGCTCCTCATACCCCAGCGCCGAAGCGATCCCCACGGTCGCGATCGCGGGCACCGCGAGCACAATCGTCCCGACGAACGCGGCGAACGCGCCACCGACCTCGTCACCGTGATCCATCGGCGAGTTGCGGTTACGGTGCGGGTCCGGTCCTGGCGCGAGCTGGCTGAGACCGATCAACGGCACCAGCGCCACGCCGGCACCGAGCACACCGGTGGTCGCCGCCGACGCCCAGTGCCACAACGCGTACTCGCCGGACACCACGGTCCCGAGGACCGACAGCAGAATCGACATCGGGGCGAAGAACGTCAGCCACGCCAGTTGCCTGCCACGCACGTCGGCCGAAGCGGTGTCCGGCGCGACCAGGTTCATCCACAGCGCGGTGCCGTCCTGCCCGTACAGGTTGGCGCTGCCAGCGGCACCCATCACCGCGGTGAGCGCCCCCGCGAACGGCAGCAACACCGAGGACCCGAACGCCAGCGGCACCAGGCAGGACAGGACCGCGAACACGGGCGCGAGAACAAGCCCCTGCACCCGCTGCGGGCTGCGCAGCCAGGTCCGGATCTCCTTGCGGTACACCGAACCGGTACGCCCGGCCGCCGTGGCAGGCAGGTCCGAGGTGCCGCGCACGACCGGCCGCCCGAGGCGCGGCGGCCCGAGCACCCGGCTCCAGGCCAGCACCAGCAACGCGGTCAGCACGACGAGCCCGGCCAGCGGCACCACGGTCCACAGCCAGTCACCCCGCGACGACGCCTCGACGGCGACCAGGCCCCAGCTCGACGGCAACGCCCGCACCACGGCGGAGAACCCTGGCGAGAACCCGTAGGCGAGGATGGCCTCCACGCCGGCGAACACGATCCACCCGGACGACGCCGCCACCAGCATCACCGCGCTGATCACGGCCGTGATCACCGCACCGGCCCTTGACCGCGACAGCGCCGCGAACATCCGTGCGGTCAGCCGCGACAGCAGCACCACGAGCGTGAGCTGGAGCAGCGCGGCCGGCACCGCGAGCACGATCGGGACGACCCCGCCGAGCCGGGCGGCGAACACGACCGAGGAGGCGAACGCGACAAGGGACACCGCGGTGGTGATCCCGGCGAACGCCGCCACCAGCAGCCCGACGGCGAGCTTGCGGCGCGGGATCGGCAGCAGCGCGAAGTGCTCGGCACGCAGTACCGGCTCGCCTGCCCACGCGGGCCCGAGCATCCAGCCGAGGGCCCACACCGCGTACACGAGCGCGAGCAGGTCGAGGACGGTGCCGGGCGCGGAGTCGATCCCGGCGACCGCGATCGTCGCGAACGCGGCGAGGACGCCGAGCAGGGCGCCGGTCGCGGTCCAGTTGGCCTTGCTGCCGGTCGTGGACCGGCGCAGGACCGCGAGCTTCATCCGGATCAGGACGCCAACCACGACAGTCCCTTCGCCTCTGCGGTGTCGGCGCCGACCAGCTCGACGAACGCCTCCTCCAGCGTCTTGCCCGCCCGCACACCGTCGACGGGGCCCTCGGCGAGGACCGTGCCCTTGGCGATGACCGCGACGGTGTCGCACATCTGCTCCACCAGCGCCATCACGTGGCTGGACAGCACGATCGACCCGCCTGCCGCGATGAACCCGCGCAGGATCGCCTTGAGCTTGGCCGCCGACACCGGGTCGATGGCCTCGAACGGCTCGTCGAGCACCAGCAGCTTGGGTGCGTGCAGCATCGCGGCCGCCAGGCCGATCTTCTTGCGCATGCCGGTCGAGTAGTCGATCACCAGGGTGCGCTCGACATCGCCGTCGAGTTCCATGACCTCGAGCAGCTCGCCCGCGCGGGCGGTGGCGGTGGCGGCGTCGATGCCGCGCAGCCGGGCGGTGTAGGTGAGCAGCTCACGGCCGGTGAGCTGCTCTGGCATGGCGAGACCGTCCGGCAGGACGCCGATGAGCTGCTTGGCCTTCTCCGGCTCGGCCCACAGGTCCACGCCGAACACCATGGAGCGGCCGTCGTCGGGGCGGAGCAGGCCGGTGGCCATGGACAGCATGGTGGTCTTGCCAGCGCCGTTGGGTCCGACGAGTCCGTAGAAAGAGCCGGGTGCCACGGTCAGTTCGGCGTGCTTCACCGCGACGTAGTCGCCGAACGTCTTGTGCAGTCCGGCGATCGCCAGCGCGGGTGGGTGGCCGGTCGCGTTCACTCGGTCGCTCCTTGGGTGGGGGTTGGGATTCGGTTCGGGCAGTGCGCCGGTCAGGGCTGTGCCACCAGGTCGGCCAGGTCACCATCGAGGTCACCGTCGGCCAGTTCGCCGTCGATGAGGTCGAAGATCGTGTCAGTGGTGGCGTCGTCGAGGTCGTGGTCGTCACCGGGCCCGTCGGCGACGGCCGGTTCCGCTTCCCACCTGGCCAGCAGGGCCGCCATCCTGGCCCGCACCGCGGCCGCGCCGGGCGCGGCCATGCCGGGCAGCAGGGCCGCGATCCGTTCCAGGTCCGCCAGCGCGGTGTCGGCGGGGGCCGGTCCGGCCGGCAGTGTCTCGGCGAGCAGGAACGCCGCCAGCGCCTCGGGTGTCGGGTGGTCGAACACCAGCGTCGCGGGCAGCCGGACACCCGCCGCGGCGGCGAGCCGGTTGCGTAGTTCGACGGCGGTGAGTGAGTCGACACCCAGGTCGGTGAACGGGCGGCCGGGGCCGACGGAGTCCGGCGACGGGTGGCCGAGCACCAGCGCGGTGTTGGTGAGCACGAGGTCCAGCACGACCCGGGTGCGTTCGGCACCCGGCAGTCTGGCGAGTTGCTCGGCCAGGCCACCGGCTGTCTCGCGTGCCGCGGCTCTTGGTGCCGGGCGGACGAGGCCGCGCAGCAACGGCGGTACCGGCGCGCCGGAGGAGCGGAGTCCCGCGAGGTCGAGGTTGGCGGGGACGACGTGTGCCGGTGTGCCTGCGATCGCCGCGTCGAACAGGGCGGTGCCCTGTGCCACGGTGATCGCGGTGCCGCCGCGGGCGCGGTCGTGGTCGGACAGCGAACCGGTCATGCCGCCCTCCCACATGCCCCACGCCAGGGCGGTCGCGGGGAGGCCGTCGGCGCGGCGGCGCTGGGCGAGGCCGTCGAGGACGGCGTTCGCGGCGGAGTAGTTGGCCTGGCCGGGGGTGCCGAACACGGCGGAGGCCGAGGAGTACAGGGCGAAGACGGCCAGGTCGGCGTAGGCGGTCAGTTCGTGCAGTGCGATGGCGGCGTCGGCCTTGGGGGCCATGACCGCGGCCAGCCGGTCCGGGGTGACCGCCTCGACCACGCCGTCGTCGAGCACACCGGCCGCGTGGACCACCGCGGTGAGCGGATGCTCGGCGGGGATGTCCGCGAGCAGCCCGGCGAGGGCGGCGCGATCGGTGACGTCACAGGCGACGACCCGGACGTCCGTGCCGGGCAGCACCTCCCGGTCCGGGCCGCCCAGCCCGGACCGGGAGGCGAGCAGCAGGTGGCGGGCGCCGTGGCGGGTGGCGAGGTGCTCGGCGACCGCGGTGCCGAGCGCGCCGGTCCCGCCGGTGACCAGGACGGTGCCGTCGGGGTCGATCGGGCGCGGGATGGTGAACACGTTCTTGCCGGTGTGCCTGCCATGGCCGATGTGCCGGAACGCGGTGGCCGCCTCCCGGATGTCCCATGCCCGCACCGGTGGCGGGGTCAGCGCGCCGGACGCGAACAGGGCGAGCAGGTCGGCGAGCATGGCGCCGGTGCGGTCCGGCCCGGCCTCACCGAGGTCGAACGCGCGATAGGCGACGCCGTCCGGCGAGCGCAGGTCGGCCTTGCCCATCTCGATGAACCGGCCGCCAGGGGCCAGCAGCCCCAGCGACGCGTCGACGAACTCGCCCGCGAGCGCGTTGAGCACGACGTCCACCCTGGGGAACCGGTCGGCGAAGCCGAGGTCGCGGGAGGAGGCGAGGTGGTCGGCGTCCAGGCCGGTCGCAGGCCACTTGGCCGGGCTCGCCGTGCCGTAGACCTCCGCGCCGAGATACCTCGCCAGTTGCACGGCCGCCGTGCCGACACCGCCAGCGGCGGCGTGGATCAGTACGGACTCGCCCGCGCGCAGCCCGGCCAGGTCGACAAGGCCGTAGTAGGCGGTCAGGTACGCCATGGGGATCGACGCGGCCCTCGCGAAGGACCAGCCCGAGGGGATCGGGGCGAGGTGGCGGCGGTCGGCGGTCGCGACCGGGCCGAAACCGCCGGACACCAGGCCGAACACCCGGTCGCCGGGGCGCAGGTCCGGCACACCGTCGCCGACCTCGAGCACGACGCCCGCGGCCTCGGTGCCCATGGCGGCGGCCTCTGGGTAGGAGCCGAGCGCGATCAGCACGTCCCGGAAGTTGATCCCGGCCGCGCGGACCGCGACGCGGACATGGCCCTCGGCAAGGGGTTCCGGTTGCGCCGGGACCAGGTCGAGGCCGTCGAGGGTGCCGTCGGCAGGCGGGGCGAGCTGCCAGGTGCCGACGTCCGGGATCGTCAGCGCGGGCAGGGTCGCGGCGCGGGTCAGGCGCGGGACGAGAACGTCCGCGCCGCGCACCGCGGCCTGCGGCTCCCCCGACGCGACGACGGCCGCGAGCACGGTGGCCGGGGCGTCGCCGTCGACCAGGACGAACCGGCCGGGGTGCTCGGTCTGCGC
>NZ_JBARWZ010000266.1:0-13084 GCF_049647105.1 Actinophytocola sp. | reverse complement strand
CACGCACCGAACGCTCGATCGGCAGGCCGTGGTCCATCAGCTCCAGGAAGAAGTTCTCCCGACCGAAGATGTCCCGGTAGTCCGACGCCGCCTGGAACGCCTCCTCGGTCTGCCCCAGCCGTAACCTCGTCTGCACCTCACCCGACGGACACCCCGTCGTCGCGATAATCCCCTCCGCATACTCCGCGATCAACGCACGGTACATCCTCGGCTTGCGGTAGTAACCCTCGATACTCGCCCGAGACGACAACGTGAACAGATTCCGCAGACCCTGCGCGTTACCCGCCAGCATCGTCATGTGGGTATACGCGCCACCACCGGAGACATCGTCACCGCGCTGTCCCGTTTGCCCCCAGGACACCGGCTTCCTCACGAAACGCGACTCCGGGGCGACATAGGCCTCGATGCCGATGACCGGCTTGATCCCGGCCTTGCGCGACTCCTGATAGAACTCGTCCGCGCCGTACATGTTGCCGTGGTCGGTCATGCCGACAGCGGGCATGCCCAGCCGTGCCGCCTCCGCGAACAGCGGCGCGATCTGCGCCGCACCGTCGAGCATCGAGTACTCGGTGTGGACGTGCAGGTGCACGAAGGACCGCATCCCGCCACTCCTGTCGGTTGTACTGTCGGCCGGGCGGGGAGCATTGGACTGGACGGCACAACGGGTCGTCCAACAACCGACACACCCCGACGACCACCGCTGGTTGTGGAAGGAGCAGTGTGGAACTCGATCTCGGCGCCGTCCGGGCGTTCGTCGCCGTGGCGGACGACCGGCACTTCGGCGCGGCCGCGGACCGGCTCGGGCTGTCGCAGCAGGCGATCTCGAAGCGGATCGCCAAGCTGGAGGCGGGCCTCGGCACGACACTGCTCCACCGCTCCCGCGGCGGCACGGTCCTCACCGGTGACGGCGAGGCCTTCCTCCCGCACGCCAGGTCCCTCGTGGCACTCGCCGACCAGGCCGTGGCGGCGGTCGGCAGCCCGGATCGCCCGCTGCGGGTGGACGTGCTCGGCACCCGCCTCGCGCCGACCGAACTGATCCGGCGGTTCCACGAGGCCAACGACGACGTGGAGATCGACATCGTGACCTCGCGCGGCCTGCGGTCCGGCCTGTCCGCGCTCGCGAACGGCACGGTCGACGCCGCGTTCGCACGCGTCACCGGGGTGCTCGACCCGCGGTTCGAGCACCGCCCCGCCTACGCCGAGCCGCACCGCTTCCTCGCGAGCCGCAGGCACCGGCTCGCCGGGCGCCGCCGGATCCGGCTCGCCGAGCTGGCCGGGTCGGTCGCGTGGATGCCCGGCAACGAACCAGGCAGCGAATGGGCGAACCTGTACGCCGAGATGCGCCGCGAGTTCGGCCTCACCATCAATGTCGACGGGCCGGACTTCGGACTGGACCACATGATCGACGAGCTCGCGTCGTCACCGGACCGGTACATGTTCACCGGCGACCGGATGCGCGTGCCGTGGCATCCCGGGACCGTGCAGATCCCGGTCGTCGACCCGACGCCGGTCTACCCGTGGTCGGTGGTGTGGCACCGCCGCAACCGCCACCCCGCGCTGCCTCGGCTCATCGAGCACATCACCACCGAGTACCGGCCGTTCGACCCCGACCGCCAGTGGCTGCCGCTCACCGACCGCCGCGACGGACGTTTCGGGTAGCACGGAGCCCCTCCCGATCGTGCCGAGAGGGGCTCTGCTTCCGTTGCCGGACTCTCATTGGCTTGGCGGAGGTGCCTCACGTCGCTCTTGCAGCAGCCGGGTCTCCAACGTGAACCTGTCGATGTTCCGGCACTGGTCGGCTGACGCTTCGAGCATGTCAGCCACCGACAGCCAGGGACCGTTCCCGCTGGTCATCACATCCAGGCACAGCTCGTCAAGTTGCTGCTTCACCACGAGCAGGTGCGAGATCACGGTGACCTGCTCTGGCGACGGGCCGCTGTATTCGCGTCGGTCCGTCTGCCGTGCGAGGTCGATGAGCATTGCGTCGTAGCTGGCTGGGTTCATGAATCAGCCCGCCGACGCTCAGGGCAAATGCGTAGCGCTCGCCCCGAACGGCCTGCGGGCCGGGAGGTAAGCGACATTCTCAACTCCCCGTGCCGGTGAGGGCACGGATCAACGCTGTCCGCTTGGGTGATCATGTGGAGTTGTCCTCTGTTCGAGCTAAGTGGGCGTTCTCTGTCGTTGGACAGTCCCACTCTGGCAGTACGAAGGTACCTCAGCTCTCGTCCATCGTCACGTCGCGGTACAGCCTGACTACCCGGCGTTGCAGCTGGTGAGCGAGGGTCCACGCTTCCGTGTTCGATCGAGCTTCGAGGCGCTCGATCGAGCCATCATCCAACTCCGCCAGGTAGCCGAGGTGCTCGCCAGTGACCACGTAGTGGTGCCCGCGCGTGATCACTACCGTTGCGCCGGTCTCCAGCTCGTTGATTGCCTGCGTCGACTCCTCGTTCCGCCGAGGGCTGCCGCTGGACCCAATACGATCGCGCAGGGTCTTGAGGATCTCCTCGCGGGTGCCGTAGGCCTTGGACTCATAGCGCATCGTCAGAACCTAGCGCGCGTTCGACTGCGAGGAGCTTGAGGGCGCTCTCTCCGCGTCCACGAGATCCACGCCGAGCTGGTCCGCCGACGCGGCCTCGGCGAGCAGCGCCTCGAACCGGCGGAGCGTCTCCGGCAGGTCGAACAGGCTCGGCGCGGCCTGCACGACCGCGACCCGGCGGGTCGTCACGGGTGATAGCCCTCGATGGGCACGATCGCCTCGTCGTGCAGGTGCGGCCCGTCAGATGGCACCGGCGGGAACCCGCCGAACGCCGTCAGTTCGCCGTACTGGGCGGCCGACAGTGCGAACACCACATCCCCGATCCCGGACCGCGCCAGCGCGCCGGCGCACATGCCGCACGGTTCGCAGCTGGTGTACATGGTGGTCTTCGCCGCCGTGGCGCGGTCCAGGTTCCTGGCCGCCCAGCGGGCCACCTTCAGCTCCGGGTGCAGGGAGATGTCGTCGTCGGTGCGGGTGGTGTTGCGCTCCTCCACCAGCACCGTGCCGTCCGGCCCGGCCAGCAGCGACCCGAACGGCGGGTTGCCGCTCTCCCGTGCCTCCGCCGCCAGTGCGATCGCCCGTCGCAGGAGTTCCGCGTTCACCGGTTTTCCTTTCGTGCCAGGTCTTCTCGTACGGTGGCCAGCATGCGCCAGGCCGCCTCCGGGTGCAGGGTCTCTTCGGGATCGCCCGCGAACGGGTCCAGCACCACGGCCTGTGCCCCGTCCGCGCGCAGCAGGTCGAGGTCGCCGAGGACCTGATCGAGGGTGCCCTCGCCGAGCCGCCGGTCCGCGACGTGCTCGTCGGTGAGCCGCAGCAGGATGCGCGGGGTCAGCGCGGGCACCGGGCGGTCCTCGTCGGCGGCGATCTTCTTCAGCCGTGCCAACGACTCCCGCCAGATCTCCGGCGTCTGCCGCAGCGGGTGCCATGCGTCGCCGAGCCGGACCACACGCCGCAGCGCGCCGTCGCTGTGCCCGCCGACCCAGATCGGGATGTCGCCCGCGCGGTAGTCCGCATCGTCCTGCCAGGCCGCGCGCACAGCCGTGATCAGCTCGTCGGTCAGCGCACCCCTTCGATGGAACGGGACGCCGAGCGCGGCGAACTCCTCGCGGGCCCAGCCGATGCCGACGCCGAGCACGAACCGGCCACCGCTCAGGTCGTTGAGGTTCGCCGCCATCCTGGCGACGAGCAGCGGGTGCCGGTAGGGCGCGATCAGCACGGTCGTGCCCAGCTTCACCCGTTCGGTGACCCCGGCCAGCCACGACAGGGTCGTGAAGGGGTCGTAGAACGGCGCCGGATAGTGCTGCGCCACGTCGCCGGTGATCGCCACATGGTCGGACACCATAAGCAGGTCGAACCCGAGACCTTCCACCGTGCGCGCCCAGTCGCGCAGCACGGCAGGCCGGGTACCGGGCCCGAAGTTGGGGACATTCACTCCGATCAACACATAACCAAGACTAGGTCGGCGAATGCGCTGTTCAAAGGACCTATCCACGGCGTTTGACGGATCGCACCATGGATTCCCCGGTAGATTGGGCACATGACCGAGACCCTGGACGCGACCGACTGGGCCATCCTCGCCGAGCTGCAACAGGACGGCCGCGTCGCACTCGCGGAGCTGGGCCGCCGGGTCAACCTGAGCGCCTCGGCCACGACCGAACGCGTCAAGCGGATGGAGAGCGCCGGGGTCATCACCGGCTACCGCGCCACCGTCGACCTCGACCGGCTTGGCTTCGGCGTGCTCGCGCTGGTGCGCCTCAAGTACCCCGGCAACCAGCACCAGCCACTGCACCGGCTGCTCGCCGAACGCACCGAGATCCTCGAGTGCCTGCGCACCACCGGCGAGGACTGCTACACACTCAAGCTCGCCGCCACGTCGATGGTCCACCTCGAGCAGGTGGTCAACGAGCTGACCGCGTTCGGCAGCACCACGACCAACATCGTCTACTCCGAAACCATGCCCTACCGCGGCATCGGCGGCCGGCCACCGGAGTGACCGGCCGCCCGCCTCAGCTGGCGGGCGGGATCGGGCCGGTCGCGTAGAAGGCGTGGCAGACGCCGTCCACGACGTCGGTCGCGATCTCGAGGACGCTGGTGCCGTCGGTCGACGCGAGCAGCGACGGGCTGAAGTTCATGCACCCGTGGTTGTCCGGCGCGGGCACCTCGACCGGCGCGGGGATCTCGCGCCACGGGCCCTGGCCGTCGTTCTCGTTGACCAGCAGCGTCTTGCCGTTGCCCTCGGCCTTGCTGCCGTCGGCGTTCACCAGCATCTCGGCGGCGAGGATGATCGCGCCGGTCGGGCTGACGGTGATGGTCGGGGTGTGCCGCACCCATTTGCCGTCCTCGGTGCGGACGCTCGTGCCGAGGTCGAGTGGGTCGCCGTAGTCCCAGCCGTCGGCTGAGGTGCGGAAGTAGATGCTGCACATGGGTTCCGCGAGGTTGCAGACCTCGTAGACGAGGAAGTACGTGCCGTCGGCCAGCTTCCGCGCGCCCGCCATGCCGGGGCGGACGAAGAAGTCGGGGTTCTTCACCGTTTCCGTGTAGTCGGTCCAGGTGATGCCGTCGGCTGAGCGCATCCGGACGAGCTTCTGGTCGTGGCTCGGCTTGTCCGACTCGTCGGAGAAGTGCGCGACGAGCTGCCCGTCTGCCGCCACGGAGAAGTCGGGCTCCCACCCGTTGTACTGGTTGGGCGAGGTGTAGATGTCGGACCGGAAGGACCAGGTGCGGCCGAGGTCGCGGCTGATCCACAGGCGCTGCTTGGTGTGGCGCTCGGCCTCGGGGACCTTGTACCCGAACGTGCCCGCCCAGAGCAGCGTGCCCGCCGGCAGGTCACCGACCGGCGACGGCAGCTCGAACAGCGTGCCGCAGCACATGCCCCGGCCGTTCGCCCCGTCCGGGTCGGCGATGCTCCCGACCTGCGCGAACGTGGCGCCGCCGTCGGTGCTCTCCATGATGACGCCCAGCGCGCTGCCGTCGGTCGTGCCGACCGAGGCCAGGACCCGGCCGTTGGCGGGACCGTTGTGCTCGAGCCGGATGACGCGCGGATAGCTCGCGCCGCCCTCGTAGAGCAGTTCCCGCTCCTGGGCGGGTTGAGCGGTCGCGCTCGTCACGCCACCCAGCATCGCCAGGACCGCCAGCCCGGCAAGCAACACCACGCGCCTGTACAGCATCAGATCACACCCCGACCGCAGATCTGTTAGGTACTAACCAACTATGGTCCAAGCACGCCGAAAGTACCAGGGCGTGAGGTTCGGGAATCTCTCACGGCCGTCGGGCGTTGACAGAGGGTAGACCGTGCACATGATCATTGCGGGAGGCACGAGGTGGCGCAGGACCCGGAGGAGCTGTTCGAGGTCGACTCCGACGTCCCGGATCTGAGCGGAGCGGTGCTGCTGCACCACTTCGACGGCTTCATGGATGCCGGTTCGGCAGGCTCGACGCTGGTCGAGCACCTGCTGTCGGCGTCAGAGCACCGCGTGATCGCGCGATTCGACGTCGACGAGCTGATCGACTACCGGGCACGCCGCCCGATGATGACCTACGCCACCGACAGCTGGGAGAGCTACGACGCCCCAGAGCTGGTGGTGCACCTGCTGTACGACGCGATCGGCACCCCGTTCCTGCTGATGACCGGCCCCGAGCCGGACCGCAGGTGGGAGGCGGTCGCGGCCGCGGTGCGCGCGCTGGTCGAGCGGTGGGGCGTCCGGCTCACCGTCGGCTTCCACGGCATCCCGATGGGTGTCCCGCACACCCGCAAGCTCTCGGTGATCTCCCACGCCACCCGGCCCGAGCTGGTCAAGGAGAAGTCCCCGTTCAACCGGGTGCAGGTACCTGGCAACCTCGCGGCGCTGCTGGAGCTGCGTCTTGGCGAAGCCGGCCACGACGCGATGGGCTTCGTCGCCTACGTCCCGCACTACCTGGCACAGGGCACGTACCCGGGTGCCTCGGTCGGCCTGCTGGAGGCGATGACCACGTCCACCGGCCTCACGATCCACCCCGCCGGACTGCAGGAGGCGGCGAACCGGACCAACGCCGAGATCACTCGCCAGGTCGCCGAGTCGGCGGAGGTGGCGCAGGTGGTCGAGGCACTGGAGCGCCAGTACGACGCGTTCACCAGCGCCGAGGAAAACCTGCTGATCGCCGACGGCGAACCAGTCCCGAGCGCAGACGAACTGGGCGACGAGCTGGAGCGCTTCCTGGCCGAACAACAGCGCGACCACTGATCCGCGTGATGCCCTGAGGGGACGTCGTCCCCTCAGGGCATAGCCAACCGTCAGATCTTCATGCCGTGCTCGATGGCCTCGATGATCCGCGGCCGCAGTTCCTCGGCACTGATGATCGCGTCGACGGAACCGACCTCGACCGCACGCTGAATGCTGTGCACGCGATCGAACTCCGCGGCGACCTCGCCCACCTTCTCGGCCCGGACCGAGGCCTGGACCTCGGCGAGCCGCGCGTTCAACACCGCCCGCGGAGCCCCACTGGCCGCCGCGACCTGCGCCTGTAGCTCGGTAACCCGGGAATCCGTCGTGGTCCGGTTGTTCACCTCACCGGAGAACACGACAGCGGCGGCCGGCGCACCTCCCAACACGGAAGCGAAGGATCCCTCCAACGCCAGCACCGTCATGTTCGGGTTGAGTGCCTTGGAGAACACGACGAACGCGCCACCGTGATAACGGGAGATGACGCAGAAGACGATGGGCCCGGAGAAGTTCACGATCGCCCGGCCGATCTCGGCGCCGTACTCCAACTGCAGCTTGCGCATCGACTCCGGCGACCCGTCGAAGCCGGACAGGTTGGCCAGCACCACCAGCGGCCGGTTGCCGGACGCCGAGTTGATGGCCCGCGCGGTCTTCTTGGACGACCGGGGGAACAACGTGCCCGCGGTGTAGGTGTCCGGCCCGTCCGTGGGCGGGAACCCACGCCGAGGCACCGAACGCGACTCGATGCCGATCAGGCACACCGGCCAGCCACCGATGTGCACGTCCTGCACGGCGGAGGTGTCGGCGTCGGCCATGCCCGCCCAGCGTTCCAGCACCGGGTGGTCCTGGTCGGACAGCGCACGCATCACCGTGCGGATGTCGAAGGGCTTCTTGCGGTCCGGGTTGTGTTCGGCCGAGAAGATCTCGCCGACGCTGGCGAAGTCGCTGCCCGCGATGGTGTGCGGGAACGTGGTGACGTCCCGGTTGGCCGGGTCGCTCGTGTTCGCCTTCCTCGGCGTCTGCTCGCCGGGCACGACGTAGGTGTGGTCGTAGTGCGCCATCAGCACTTCCCGCGCGGCGGGCAGGCTGGGCGCCCAGTACTGCGCCTGGCCGTTCGGGCCCATGACGCGGTCGTAGCCGCCGATGCCGAAGTTGTCCTCCGCCGACACGCCGCCGGAGAAGTCCAGCGACTGCTTGCCGGTGAGCACCATCGCCGAGTCCGGTGTCATGACGAGAATGCCCTTGGTGTGCATGAGCATCGTCGCTTCGGCGTTCCAGTACGGCTGGGCGCCGACGGTGATGCCCGCGACCACGATGTTGATCTCGCCGCCGTCCTGGGTGAACTCGACGATCCGCTTGAGCGCGGCCGCGACCCAGTCCATGTTCTCGACGCCCGATGACATCGAGATCTTGGCGCCCGCCGACAGCGCGAACCACTCCAGCGGCACGCCCATCCGCTCGGCAAGGTCGAGACCGGCGATCACCCGCGCGCACTCCGGCTGCGCCAGCGCACCGAGCGCCTTCGTCGGGTCACCGAGCAGCACGACGCGGGTGACACCTTCCGGGACCCGTTCGGTCGGCGTGGAGACGACGCCCGCGACGATCCCCGCCGAGTTCCTGCCCCTGCGCCGGTCCACCGGCACGAGCGCGCCCTCCTCGTCGAGGTCGTGCTCGACGAAGCTGCCGTCCTGGCCTGCGAGCAGGCCGGTCAGCTCGTACGGGTAGACGTTGCCGCGCCGGGCCGCGCGCAGCACCTTCTGGCGGTAGTCGTCGAGCGGCTCGACCGGTTCCGTCGACGGCTCGCCGACGTGCAGGCGCGCGCCGCGCCCCGGGTCGAGGGTGATCCGCACGGCGATCTCGGTCAGCTTGCCCGCCGAGGTGCGCACGCGGACCAGGAACTGGACCTCCTCCAGCCCCGCGCCCGCCGTGGTCGGCTGGATGCGCTGGACCAGCGTGTGGAGCTCGTCGTGGGTCAGCTCGGTCGGCGGCCAGACGTACATCATGATCCGGTTGGTGTCGAACCGCTTGTTCTGCGGCCGCTGCGCCTGGATGTTGCGGATCGAGTCGAGGCACGTGGTGATCGCGTCCTCCAGCGCGGGCAGCGCGACCAGCCTGCCATCCGCCTCCCGCAGCGGTGTCACGTCGCGGACCTGGCCCATCGCGACGAGCCGCTCATCGGCCGGGTTGCTCTTCGCCACGGCCTTGAACAGGTAGATCTCCTCGTCGGCCGATGGCAGCCGGGTGAGGTCGAACTCGCGCAGTCGATGCAGTTGCAGGCGCTGCGCGGTCCTCGGGTGCAGGCCGCGGATCAGCCGGTCCTCCGTGAAGGCCGCACCGTCGCGCCGGAAGGTGAAGTGGTGGTGCATCACCGCGCCGCCGGTGCCCGCGACGGTGATGATGACCTCGTGGAGACTCGCGGGCAGCGGGTGCTCGGCCAGGATCTCGCCGAACCGCACCGCCATCGCGTCCACGTCCGGCTGGCCCTCCCACCTGACGTACAGGTCGGCGACCAGCCCGTGCTCGGCGCGGTCGTCGGCGAACGTGCCGAGCGCGGCGACGGCGCCGGGCAGGGCGGTGATGTCGACGGCGGTGGTGACCAGGGGGGTCACGCCGTCGGAGCCGTTGTGCTCTGCGGTGAGGAACCGGCAGCCCGCGATCTCCCGCACGGTGACCCCGGACAGCCTGCGGTTGCCGTAGTAGCGGCGGGTCAGCACTTCGAGCAGCGGCGCGTGGTCGCGGCCCTGCCGCCCGATCCGCTGGCCGATCAGCCGCACCAGCGGCTGGGCGCCCGCCATCATGGCCTGGATCCGCTCGGCACGGTCCGGCGCGTCCGGGTTGTGGTCCAGGTAGCGCAGCTCGTCGCGCACGGCGGCGTAGACCTTCGCGCGGTTGCGGCGCAGCAGCGGCTGTGCGAACCAGCGGAACACCACACCCCGGGACAGGTCCGACACCGCGGGGAACCGCACCTGCGTGGCCTCGACCAGGCGCTCGAGGGCCAGGCCCGCCCGCTCGCTCAGCGGCTCTAGTGGCGGCGCACCGGTCAGCCACTGCCGCACCAGCTCCGACACGACCGCCACGTTGGTCGACATCCGTTGCTGCGCGAGGAAGATCCGGAAGACCGCGGCCTCGAGCTCCGGGGTGCGGTCGAGGTCGGTGACGCCGTAGTGCCCGAGCACCTGCGTCAGCCTGGTCTGGAACGCCTCGGTGACACCGGCGCGTTCGACGTCGAGGCTCTGCAGGTAGCTGTGGAAGTTCTCGCGCGGGCTGTGCACCGGGCTGCCCGGCTCGACCTCGATCTCGCCGCCCGGCTTGTTGCGGCTGAGCTCCGACAGGTCCGCGAACACCGTCAGCAGGTCGAGCTCGCCCTCCAGCGGCCGCCCGCCCAGCTCGGCACGCGCCGCGAGGTAACCCGTCAGCACCCGCTTCCGGTCGTGCGGGTCGACGTCGAACCCGAGCAGCAGGCTGCGCAGGTCCTGCAGGCAGCGCTCGATCCGCTCGGCGGCCGACACCCCGTCTGGCTCGGCGGGCAGGTCGATCTCGACGCTCGTCTCCGCACCATCGTCGGCGGCCTCCGCGTCGCCGTCGGCGAGCGGCTCGAGGCGCATCAGCGGCGCGCCGGTCTCGACCTGGCTGCCCACCGACACCGGGCACTCGCGGACCCGCGCGCGGAACGGCGCACGCAGCACCGTCTCCATCTTCATGCTTTCCAGCACCAGGATCGGCGCGCCAGCCTCGACCTCGTCACCGGCCGACAGCGGCGTCGCCACCACCAGCGCGGGCGCGGGCGAGCGGACGACGCCGCCCTCGTCGCGGCTGATCCGGTGGGTGATGCCGTCGACCTCGACCAGGTGGGTGGGGCCGTGCGTGGCGGAGATCAGCCGGAAGCGGTGCCCGTTGACCACGATCCGGCCGCTGTGCGCGTCGAACCGCTCGACCTCGACGTCGGCCGGGTGCACGTCCGCGCCACCGGAGACGCCGACGCGGAACCGGTTCTGCCCGGTACGCGCCACGCTCACCCGGTAGCCGACGCCGCGGAGCTTGAGGTCCAGCGGCCTGCCGCTCTCGTGCTGCACCTGCGGGCGCCCGCCGTGCGCGGTGGACAGGAGCCGCTGGACGCTGACCTTCTCCTCGTCCTGGTAGGCCTCGATGGCGGCCGCGGCCAGCGCGATCGCCGAGTGCCGGTGGGTGACGAGGCGGCCTTCCCCGCGCACGCGGTCGATCCAGCCGGTGTCGGCGCTCGCGTCGATCACCTCGGGCTGGTCGAGCAGGTCCAGCACGAAGCTCTTGTTGGTCGCGCCACCCTCGATGATCACGGTGGTCTCGGCCATCGCGCGGCGCAGGCGGCCCAGTGCCTCGTCACGGTCGCGGCCGTAGGCGATGATCTTCGCGATCATCGAGTCGAAGTCGGCGGGGATGGTGTCGCCCTCGCTGACGCCGGTGTCGACGCGGATGCCGGGGCCCGCCGGCAGTGCGAGCCGCGCGATGCGGCCGGGCGACGGGGCGAAGTCGCGGTCCGGGTCCTCCGCGTTGAGCCGCGCCTCGATGGCGTGACCGCTCTCGGCGGGCTGGGGGCCTTCGAGCCTGCCGCCGCCCGCGACGTGCAGCTGCAGTCTGACCAGGTCGGTGCCGGTGGTGATCTCGGTGATCGGGTGCTCGACCTGCAGCCGGGTGTTGACCTCGAGGAAGGCGAACAGCCTCTCACCGGGGTGGTAGAGGAACTCGACGGTGCACGCGCCTCGGTAGCCGACGGCAACGGCGAGCCGCTCGGCCGACGCCTTCAGCTCGGCGGTCTGCTCCGGCGCCAGGACCGGGGACGCGGACTCCTCGATGATCTTCTGGTTGCGCCGCTGCACCGAGCAGTCGCGGACACCCAGCGCCCACGCGGTGCCCTGCCCGTCGGCGATGACCTGGACCTCGACGTGCCGGGCGCCGGTGACCAGGCGCTCGAGGAACACGATGCCGGAGCCGAACGCGCGCAGCGCCTCCTGGCTGGTGCGCTCGTAGGCGTCGGTCAGGTCCTCGGCCGAGGCGACCATCCGGATGCCGCGCCCGCCGCCGCCCGCGGTGGCCTTGAGCATCAGCGGGTAACCGATGGACTCGCCCGCCCGCAGTGCCTCCTCGAGCGTGGCGACCTCGCCTCGGCTCCACGGGGCGACCGGGACGCCGACCTCCTCGGCGATCAGCTTCGCGCCGATCTTGTCGCCGAGCTTGCGCATCGCGTCGGCGCTCGGCCCGACGAACGTGACACCGACCTTCTCGCACAGCTCGGCGAACGCCGGGTCCTCCGCGACGAAGCCCCAGCCGACCCACGCGGCGTCGGCCCCGGTCTCCAGGAGCGCCCGCTCCAGGACGGCGAGGTCGAGGTAGGGCCGCGCCGACGCGGGGCCCAGCGGGTAGGCGATGTCGGCCTCGCGGACGAACGTGGCGGTGCGGTCGGCGTCGGTGTAGAGCGCGACCGTCTCGATCCGCGTCCCGGTTTCGGCCGAAAGGTCCCGGACCGCGTGGATGAGCCGCATCGCGGCCTCTCCACGGTTGACGATGGCGACACGACTGAACACCGGCTGAGCCTCCCAAGTACCCCGCACACAGCAGGCGACGTCCGGGGTCCGGAGCGTCGCCTGCACCTGTCCATACCCTGCTCGGTTACCGCCGGGTACACCGATGTCCTGCGTCGCGCAAGCCGAGGCCGTTGCGTTGTCGGAACCCTACAAAAAGCGAGCCAGGCCACACCTGACCGGGGCCGTTTGACGCAAGGTCTGCGACAAACCGCGACCGTGGAGCGACACCGGGTGCAAGCGGCACACCATCAACGATATCCACCACACCCATGAGCATCGCTCGCGCGACAGTCAGGCGACGATGGTGCCGCTGAAGCCACGGCACTGAAGGATGGCCTCAGTGCGTGAGCGAAGCGTCAGCCAGAAGGAGCACCGCATGACCACCTTCCGAGCGGCCATCGAGGCCAGGGACATGACCGCGGCCGTGGCGATGCTCGCCGACGACGTGGTGTTCCGCAGCCCGGTCGCCCACCGGCCCTACCCCGGCAAGGCGATCACCTCGGCCATCCTCCACGCGGTGGTCGAGGTCTTCGAGGACTTCCGCTACGTGCGCGAGCTCCACGACGGCGCCGACCACGTCCTCATCTTCGAGGCGAAGGTCGAGGGCCTCGACGTCACCGGCTGCGACATCCTCCGCTACGACGAGGACGGCAGGATCGCCGACTTCATGGTGATGGTCCGTCCCCTGCGTGCCGCCGAGGCTCTCGCCCGTCAGATGGGCGCCCGCTTCGAGCAGATCCAGGCCGCCGCGACGGACGGCTGAGTCGACGGCACCCCGGTCAGACCGGGGT
>NZ_JBARWZ010000265.1:0-20693 GCF_049647105.1 Actinophytocola sp. | reverse complement strand
GTCTACGAGACCGCGGGCCACTCTTGTCAGCGCGTCATGGCAGGACCGTGATGCGGTCCGCCGCCGGGGGTGCGATGTTCGGGTTCGCGGTCAGGTAGTCCGTGAACGCGTCCAGGTCGACCGGGCCGCCCGTGACGTCGGTGCCGTTCACGAACTCGGCGAACCCGTCGCCGCCCGCGGCGAGGAAGTTGTTCACCGACACGCGGTAGGTCGCGTCGTCCGTGACCGGCTCGCCGGCGACGGTGAGCTCCGAGATCTTCGAACCGATCGCCGCGGCCTGCGACCACGAGTAGTGCAGCGACGAGGAGATCTGCAGGATCCGCACCTGCACGGTGCCGTCCGGCTGCGGCTGCCACTGCTGCTCCAGCACGGTCTTGAGCTGCGCACCGGTCAGCGTCATCGTCTGCATGATGTTGCTGAACGGCTGCACCGCGAACGCCTCGCCGTAGGTGACGACCCCGTCGCCCTCGCCAGCCGAGGAGCCCGCGTAGGTGAGGTCGGTGCGGATGCCGCCCGGGTTGGTGATCGCGATCTGTGCGTTGTTCGACGCCGTGGCACTGAGCTGCGCGTCGGCGATCACGTCACCAAGCGGGGACTCACCGGAGGCTGGCGCCGCGCGGACCAGGTCCGCCGAGACCGTGCCGACCTGCTCGCTGGCGATCGGCGCCGCCTTCGTCTTGGCCTCGTCGACCAGCGCCTGCACGGCCGGATCCGGCGTGACGGTCCGGGTGACGATCTCGTTGTGGGCCTTGGTCGACTCGCGCACGACGTCGCGCGTCCGCTTGTCGATCTTCAGGTCCACCACGGACAGCAGCCGCCCGAACGACGAACCCTGGATCAGCGTGCGCGGCTTGCCTGCCGGGTCGGTGACGGTGCAGTTGTACTGCTGGTGGCTGTGACCGCTGAACACGACGTCCACCGACGCGGACGCGGCCTTCGCGATCTCCGTGGCCGGGCCGGGGAGGGTCTTGCAGTCGTCAGGACCGCCGCCCTCGGTGTTGTCGCCCTGGTGCACGAGCACGACCTGCGTCTTGATGCCGAGCAGGTCGAGCAGCCGCGAGGACTGGTTGACGGCCTTGACCTCGTCGCCGAACTTCAGGCCCTCGATGGCCTCCGGCGTGACGACCAGCGGCAGGTCCTCGAGCGTGACGCCGATGATGCCGATCGGCACGCCACCGGAAACGGTGACGGTGAACGGCAGTGCGGCGTTCAGGCCGTTGTCGAAGTAGACGTTGCCGCCGAGGATCGGGAACTTGGCGCGCGGGTAGCTGTCGCGGAACTGGCAGCCGTCGGTGGGGTGACAGCCGCCGAGCTGCATGCGCAGCAGTTCCTTGTAGCCCTCGTCCAGCTCGTGGTTGCCGATCACGGACGCCTTCACGCCGAGCTCGTTGAGCAGCGCCATGGTCGGCTCGTCGTGGAACAGCGCGGAGTCGAGCGGCGACGCACCGACGTTGTCGCCCGAGGACAGCACGACCGAGTTGTCGACCTCGCCGCGCAGCTGCTTGACGTGCGTGGCCAGGTAGGCCGCGCCGCCGGCGTCCACTGTGGTCCCGTCGGGCAACGTGACCCGCCCCGACGACCCGGCGGGCGGCTGCAGGTTGCCGTGAAAGTCATTGAACGTGATGAGCCGAACGTCCGTGGTGTTGCTGGGCGCGGCGGTCACCGGTCCGACGGCCAGCCCTGCGCACGTGAGCGCGGCGGCCGCCGCGGCGGTCAACTTGGTGAATGCCCTCATGATCCTCCGTCCAGACGCCCGTACTCCCGTCAGGCGCGTGCGGCGTGCAGTCTGCACAAAGGAGCCACTGTTCGCCAGCCCCGAACGGAGGAGGATCTAACCTGGTGCATGTGACCGCGACTGGAGAAGAACCGCGCTGGCTGGACGACGGCGAGATGCGGGCCTGGCGCGCGTACGTGATCGGCAGCGAATTGTTGCGGAAGCAACTCAACCGCGAGCTGCAGGACCGCCACGACATGGCCCTCGCGGACTACGAGGTGCTGGTCCGACTGTCCGATCAAGACGGTGGCCGCATGCGCATGGCTCACCTCGCAGGCGAGGTGGCGTCGTCGAAGAGCAGGCTCTCCCATCAGATAGGTCGCTTGGAGACCGCGGGCCTGGTCCAGAGAGTCGAATGCGGCGACGACGCGCGCGGCGTGTTCGCGGAGATCACCGAGGCAGGCCGTACCCGCCTCAGCGAGACCGCACCCACGCACGTGGCCGGTGTCCGCGCCCATCTGATCGACCTGCTGGCGGCCAGCGACCACGAAACCCTGGCGGAGATCTTCGAAAGGGTGCTGGACCACCTGGGCCACCCGGAGCACTGATGACGTCGGCGCTGGCCGCCTTCTACCGGCGCGTCGGTGCGGCGAGCCCGGCCAGGTGGTGCAGCGAGTTGATCAGATGCGAAGGGCCGAACGGCGGGAACTGGATGCCGCGGTCGCGGATGAACTGCGGCACCGCCGACCAGTCGTAGCTGAGCGTGACCTCGACCTCGGACGGACCGAGCGCCACCAGGTCGTACCGCCAGAGCCAGCCGCCGAACTCGAAGCGACCGTCGGCCTTCTCGTATCCCGTGAGCCAGCCAATGGCGCGCGGCCGGTCGAACACCTCGACCTTGTTGACCACCCGGTAGTCACCGTGTGGATGCCCGGGGTGACGCATGTCCATCCGGAAGATCTGCCCCGCCTCGGTCAGCGGTGCCCGGTCGGCGGGTTCCTGAACCCAGCCGGTGCCGTCGATCGCGGCATGGGTCGTCGGGTCCGCGAGCACGGCGAACACCCTGGTGGCGGACGCGGCGACGGTCAGGGTGGCGCTCACGGTCTCCTGGTCGGTCCTGGGCGTCGCGGGAGTGGCGGTGACGGACATCGTGAGCCTCCGATGAGCGGCGGCCGGCCCGTTGCCGGCCTCTCACCTTGGCTACGAACGCGCTCACCGCCATTCGACACCACCGCGAAAAAAAGTTCGAAGGACGTTTCTCACTCCGGCCGCGTCCGAGGCGACGAGGCGTACTCGTCACGAGCGAGCCCGGCCAGCGCCGTCGGCAACGGACCCCGGTGCAGCACGCCGAGCCGCTGCGTGGCCCGCGTGAGCGCGACGTACAGCTCGGCCGCACCCCGCGGGCCGTCGGCGAGGATCCGATCCGGGTCGACGACGAGCACAGCGTCGAACTCCAGCCCCTTCGTCTCCGAGGCGGGCACCGTGCCCGGCACACCGGGTGGTCCGATCACGACACTGGTGCCCTCCCGCCCGGCCTCGTCCCGGACGAACGCGTCGATGGCGAGGGGAAGTTCGTCCTCGGTCACCCGCGTGGCCCACGGGCGCACCCCGGACGCCCGCACCGAGTCCGGCGGCGCGACGGTGGGCGCGAACTCGGCGAGCACCGCGGCGGCTACCGCCATGATCTCGGCTGGCGTGCGGTAGTTGACCGTCAGCGACCGGTACACCCAGCGCCCCGGCACGTAAGGCGTGAGCATCGTGTCCCACGAGGTGGCACCGGCGGGCGACCGCCGCTGCGCGAGGTCACCGACGACGGTGAACGACCGGCCGGGGCAGCGCCGCATCAGCACCCGCCAGTCCATCTCGGACAGTTCCTGCGCCTCGTCGACCACGACGTGCCGGTACGTCCAGTCCCGGTCCTCTGCGGCGCGCTCGGCGAGGTCACGGGTGTCGACCTCGACGAACCGGTCGGCCAGGTCCTCGGCGTAGAGGAGGTCCGTGGCGTACAGGTGGTCCTCGTCGTCCATCGAGTCCGCGCGGCCGGTAAAGCTGTCCAGCACCCTGGCGGCGTACTCGGCCTGCGCCTTCCGCTCCCGCGCCGCCGTGTCGTCGGCCGGCTTGTCCGGGCCGAGCAGGTCCAGCAACTCGTCCAGCAGCGGCACGTCCGACACCGTCCAGGCGGCACCATCCGCCCGCAGCAGCACGGGGTCGCCACCGGCCGCCGCCAGCCGTTCCGCCGACTCGTACAGCGGCGCCAGCAGTGCCTCCGGGGTGAGGATCGGCCAGAGCTCGTCGATGGTCGCGGTGAAGCGCTCGTCCTCCGCCAGTTCCTTGACCAGCTCCGCACGCAGCCGCTCCCATGCGACCTTGTCGTCCCTGGTCAGCCAGCCGTGACCGATCCGGCCGAGCGCCCGCTCGGTGAGCACGTACGTGATGATCTCGGTGAACGTGGCACGTGCCTCGTTGTGCGGCAGGCCGCTGGCCCGGGCCTCCTCGCGCGCCCACTCGGCGGTCGCGGCGTCGATACGCAGCGGCGCCTCCCGCAGCCCGAGCTCGATCGGTCGCTCCGGCAGCCGCTGCCAGTCGGCGATCGCCGCCCTGAGGACGTCCAGGATCTTCAGCGACCCCTTGAGCCGCGCGGCGGCCGGGCCGTCCTCGGCGGTGACGCGCAGCCCGGGGAGGAGTTCGCCGGGCGTCATGAACACGACGTCCGACTCACCAAGCGAGGGCAGCACCCGGCTGATGTGGTTGATGAACGCCGGATTCGGCCCGACGACCAGCACACCGTGCCGTTCCATCCGCTCACGTTGCGTGTACAGCAGGTAAGCGACGCGGTGCAGTGCCACAACGGTCTTCCCGGTACCGGGCCCACCCTCGATCACCAGCACACCCGGGTGCTCGAGCCGGATGATCTCGTCCTGCTCGGCCTGGATGGTCGCGACGATGTCCCGCATCCCCTCGCCGCGGGGTGCGTTGACGGCCGCCAGCAGCGCCGCGTCCCCGTCTCCACGCACGCCGTCACCGGGCCGCCCGAACATCTCGTCGGTGAACTCGACGACGCGGCGCCCCCTGGTCAGAAACTGCCGCCGCCGACGCATGTTCTCCGGATTCGCCCCCGTTGCGGTGTAGAAGGGCCGCGCGACCGGCGCCCGCCAATCGAGCAGAACCGGCTCGTAGTCGTTCCCCTCATCGAAAAGCCCGATCCGCCCGACGTAGGAATGCTCCCCCGAAATGGCATCCAACCGGCCAAAACACAACCCGTTGTCCGCCACGTCCAGCCGCCGCACCTCCCTGGCCGTGGCACGCACCTTGTCGTCCCGATCCATCGGCGTCCCCCCTTCGTACCGCAAGGCGGCCCTGAGCTGGTCCTTCGCCCGCACCCGCTCAGCGTCGAGCCGCTCGTAGAGCCCGGCCACGTAGCCCCGCTCGGACCGCAGTTCCTCTTCGTACCCCTGACTTGACACAGACCCCTCACAGCGTTTAATCTGAATTTAGGTTCGGCGTTTTCTTCAATTCCTTTGAAGAGCGCGCCGACTTTTTATTGTCCATCACGTGTCAAGTCAGACACGTTTCGGTGGAACAGCAACCTGCTGTCCTGGCCGGTATTCACCTGGACAGGTGCTCTGGGTGGCCCGATCAGGTGCTTGATCGTCCCGTTCGGGTGTTTCCGGCCAAAGTCATGGCCCGCGCGCGGCAAGATGCCGCTGGTCCGGACGCCGACACCAGGAGCGCATCGCCCATGACTTTCGACACTCGTTTCCGCCAGCGCCGACGCTGGGCGCCGCGGCTGCTGGCCGTCGCCGTAGTCGTCGGGTCGGCGACGAGTTGGGTGCCCCCGGTCCCCGCTGCCGAGGCCCAGCCTGCGGGCGCGTCGTGGACGGCCTATGTGGGCGGCCTGGACGGGGTGACGCCGATCGCGACCAGCACCAACACCCCTGGCGACTTCATCTCCACCGGCGGAAACGACCCCAAGTACATCGCCATCACCCCGGACGCCACCACCGCTTATGTCTCCAACGTCGGCCGCTCGACGGTCACGGTGCTCGACACTGCCAGCAACGCCGTCACCGGCACCATCACGATGCCGGATCCTGGCGCCGTCGCCAGCGTCGCCATCGCTCCCGATGGTGCCACCGCCTACGTGACCCAGTCCCCCGCCCGGGTCTACCCGGTCGACACCGGCACCAACACCGCCGGCCCCGCGATCGACCTTCCCGCCGGCGTGGCGCCGGGGCCACTCGCCGTCACCCCCGACGGCGCCACCCTCTACGTCGCCGAGGTCGGTTTCGGCGGCGGCGGCCGGGTCTTCCCGATCGCCCTCGGCGCCACCCCGGTCGTCGGCACTCCGATCACGATCGCCAACGGCCCCCTTGGCGAGATCCAGATCACCCCAGACGGCGCCACCGCCTACGTCGTCGCCGAGACCGACGGCGCGGTCTACCCGATCGACACCGGCGACAACACGCGCGGCCCTCGCATACCTATCAGCGGTAGGCCGTTCTCGATCGACATCGCCCCGGACGGCCGCACCACCTACGTCGCCACTAGCATCCCAGGCGACCCCGTGACCCACGCGGTCATTCCGATCAACACGGCGGACAACACGGTCGGCGACCCCATCCAGATCGACAACCCGCCCGGGGGAATGGCGATCACCCCCGATGGCACCACCCTCTACGTCGGCGCGGTCGACGCGGTCTTCTCGATCGACCTCGCCACCAGCACAGTCAGCCGGATCTCCATCGCCGGGAGTGGGCCTGAGTTTGGCATCGCCATCACGCCGGACCAGGCACCCGAGGCGGCGCTGGTGGTCACGCCACCGAACTCGCCTGCCTACTTCACCTCTCCGTCCACCGTCAGGTACGGCACCGTTGCCAGCTACCAGTGGGACTTCGGCGACGGCACCACCGCCACCACCAGCACTCCCGGCACCAGTCACGAGTACGCCAACCCAGGTACCTACACGGCCACGGTCACCCTCACCAGCAGCGGCGGCACCTCGACCACCCAGGTCTTCACCGGCCAGACCTTGTACCGAAACGGCGGACCCCAGGCCATGGCCAGCGCGACGGTCACCGTCCCCGTCGAGGTCGTCGACGGCCTCACCACACCAGCGGACGCCGATCGGCTCGCCAGGACCGGAACTCCCGACGCCACGCTCATCGTCATCGGTGCCACCGCCCTGGCGCTCGGCGTCGCACTCACACAGCTCACCCGCCGACGTCGGCACACCAGATCCTCTGACCAGTAGCGGCTTGTGATGGACGGTTCGAGCGTCAACTGGACGCTGCGCGAGATCACTTCTGGAGTTGACGGGCGTTGGTGAAGCTCTCGTCGGTCAACAGCGGAACGACCTCGCTCAAGTTGACCTCGGCGGCTACCTCGACGTCGCCGGGGTAGCCGTGGCCGATCAACTCCCGGCCACCCGCGCAGGCGCGCAGTTCGGCCGAGATGTCGCCGGCGACCACGGTGTACGCGGCCGCTGCGGCGCGTGCCTCCGGGGAAAGGGGACCCAGTCCGCGTTCGGCAAGCGCGGCCAGGTAGGCGCCCGCGCCCCACAGGTCCTCGACCGCGGGGCGCGCCGAACCGTCGTGCCACCGTTCCCCGCCTGCGACGACCCCGACACACGCCTCGGGCTGGTCGGCGAGCTTGCGAAGCGTCCAGTCGGCGGCCGCGTTCACGTTGCGCAGGGACACACCGATCACGGTGACACCGAGTTCGGCGACCGCCTGGGAGATGGTCGAGCCGTTCGGTGAGGGCAGCACCAGCCGTCGCACACCCGTGGCCGCGCGGATGCTCGGCGCGGACAGGGTGATCTCGCCTGGCCCGGCCTCGGACCGGCCGACCGCGAGCGCCGCGTCGCGTTCCTTGGCAAACGTGGCCGCGCGATCGTCGCGCCAGCGAAACGGGTAGACCTCGATCCTGTTGTCAACAGCGACGGTCAGGCTGGTCGTGAACGACAGCACATCGACAACCGCGATGATCACTACCTCCTGCGCCAGGTTCTTCGCTCCCACCAGTCCCCAGTCGAACCTGCCGCGAAAACCCGTTTGCACATAAGGATTGACCATCCGAACAGCGTATCCAGCCACAGTCAGGCGGCTACCTTCCCGGTCCAGCGCCTGAGCACTTTCCCTGTGGTTCCGCGATTCCACCGAGTCCGAAATGGTCATGCGGTCCGGCCAAGCGCGGCAGAGAAACAGGTCACGAGGACGTTCGACGGGGTCACGACGCACGGCCTCGAAGGTCTCATCGAGCATCTCCTGCTCGCCCGGCGTGTAGCGCACGGTAGTCCTAGCGGTGGAAGTGACCGGTCGTCTTAGCTCGCTTTGCAACCGCCGGACGTTAGCGTTGTGCTGTCGAGCGGCGGAGTTGTACCGATTGACGGCCGAGTTGTAGTTGTTGACAGCGCTGTTGACGTCCCGCTACCACTGCCTCAGCCACGAGGTCTCACCGCCGGTCTCGAGGCGGGTTCGGGTCGTTCGCTGGCGCGACAGTGTCACTGTCACGGATCTGTCCGTTCCGTCCTCGGATCTCCAGCTCCCCGCCGCCGGTGTTCCGCAAGATCTCCCGCGCACGGGTGATCGCTGCGGCTTGCGTGTCGGTATGGGCACTTGCTCGCGATGCGCTGGGCTTGACGACATCCCGCCGCCGGACTCATTCGGCTGGACTACCCGTCGTTCGGGTCGTGGCATATTGCACCCCGCGATTCCAGCTTGCCTGGTGGCCATCATCCTAGGTAGGATTCGAGGTAGAATCAACTCGGATCTCCAAGCGTCGAGATCCTGGAAGGGAGGTGATGACAGACTCCACCAGGGCTGATCAACCGGAGCAACGTTCACTCGCTGCACACGTAGAGAACGTTGAGTCCTTCTGAGTTCTCGCTGGTAGACAGCTAGTGCGTGAACTCAACACGTGGATACCAAGCGTGCGCGGGTCGTGACTCCATGACCACAATCACGCTACAGAGTGACACCAAACCTAGAACTATGCCTTGAGTACTAGGTAGAGTTGTCCAGTCGCCACCTTCCCTGGGAGCCCTACTATGAGGATCGACACCAACGACGTCATCTCTGTCACAGAAGCCAGTACGCAGGGACTTTCCAAGCTTGTGAACCAAGCGAGCGAAGGCCGTCGGTTTGTGGTTTTTCGTAACAATCAACCAGTTGCGGCGATCGTAGATATCAAAACCATGGAAAGACTGCAGTATCTGGAGTCACTGGAGGAAGACATGAAGCTCGTAGCCATCGCTTGGGCTCGAACCCTCACGGACTCTGGCGAACGTTACAGCTTGGACGAGGTCGCCGCTGAGTTTGGTGTGGACCTGGACGACGACGAGGAGTGAACGAACAGTGGCCACGGTCCAGCTCACGTCAGATGCGCGGGAGGACCTCCGTGATCTCGACGGCTCCAACCGAAAGCGTGTACTGAAGGCGCTGAAGAAGCTGGAAACCGAGCCAGAGAAACGTGGGGAACCCTTGGGTTCTCGCGCCCTTGGCAACCTCACAATGTTCAGAAAACTTGTAGTTGGGGACCGCGAGATTCGCGTCATCTACCGCGTCGAACCCGACGGCAACGTTGTGGTGGTCTGGGTCATAGCTGAGCGTGCGGACGATGCTTGTTACGAACTGGCAGTGTCTCGGCTCCGACTGCACTCGGATCAGGAGTTAGCGGCGAAGGTCGAGCATCTGCTCAACGAAGCATGGGACAAGCCCACACCGCGTCAATAGGCCATCATCTGCCCTGCGGGGGTTCCTTGGAGTCCAAGGAACCCCCGCAGTCGTTCTGGACGCGCCCTCAGCCCTCTCCAGTGAGCATCTGAGCGTACGGCTGTACGTAGAGAGCCGGCGCGCAGCCGTGGCATTGGAGCCGCACGGCTGGACAAGCCGACGGCAAGTGCAAATGAGACCCTATGGAACTGAGGTCAGCCCACCCGTAGGCAGCTGGCCAGAGATTTGCCTGGTCACAGTTGCGGAGGCGGAGGGATTTGAACCCCCGGTCCCGTGAAGGACTCCTGTTTTCAAGATCTACGCAACCCCGTCCGGGGGTGTCCAGCTAGGTACATCTGCCCTGGTCAACACGGTTACAATTGTCCCATGAACGCGGGCGGAGCGGCGTGAATGAGACTGCGATTGAGACTATCCAGCCACCTTGGTCGGAGCCCATCGAGCGTCTTGCACTTCGATGGGACCAGGCTGACCCTGCACCGCGGCCCGCTGAGCCACGTCCGCACAGCCATCTCGATGACCACTTCTGAGCAACGCGACTGAGATTGCGCCCCGGGCAGGACTGATGGAATCACAACACCGGCTGGTTCAAACGATGTCGAAGGTCGGCCCCTTCACAAACTTGCCTCGCATGACCTCCGCGCCTGGATCGTGGTACTGCTGCTCGGCGACGGCCCCGATACCGGATACGGCGTCACGTCCGAACACTCGGATCCGGATGAACCGCAGGTCGTCCTCTTCGAGGAGTCTCCGTAGGTCTGTGTCTACCCGTAGGCGGTAGGTACCCTCGTCGCGCCCGCGGTCACGAACCGGTCCTTGAAGCGTGCGCCAACCACGCGTGGACCTTGTCAGTCTGGCGACGCCGCCGACATTTACCAAGCACCGACTCAGCCACTACGCACGCCGCGGCTGCCACTCGACCTGATGCCGTCGTAGCATTTATCCCTTCGACAGCCACCTTGCATGGCCTAGTGGCTAGCTTGAGCTCTCAGGATGGTGCCATACTCGTCGGTTCGCTTGAGGACCGCTTCCTGTGTTCGGCTGAGCACTGGCCACGAGATAACGCGGTGGTGCTCGTCTGGAGCACGCGTGTCGTAGGTGGGGTCGGAGTCGCGACCCCGCGCGTAGAACCGCATGCGGTAGAGGCCAGCCCCGTGAAAGGCCAGGTTTGGCAGTTCTTTCGGCAGGTGGGCGAAGAGACTCGTCACCAACAGATTGCCGTGCACGCTCTCGACATCGACCTCGACAACGTCGTCCCAATCAGACATATCATCGGTAGTCGGTACATCGTCACGTGTTTCGACGGTGACCGGCACATTGCCAGTGTGCGTTCCAGTCCAGATCTCGACCGCACCCATGTGCGGCACCACCAATCCGTTGGATGGACGGCGTCCGGATGCCGGGACATCATCGATGCGTTCGCTCAACCAGAACGTGTGGTAACTGGCTAGCACCAAGCCGGTCTCGACCTGCTGGCTCATGTCTCTTCGCCCACCCCAGGGTCTTTCTAGGCCACAATCCACACGCGGAACGGGTCGTTGTCGATCACACGGTTCTGGCTGTAGAAGCTAGCCAGAGCGTTTCCGGCGGCGCTGTTCTGAGTGTCGACAATCATACAGACACTGTATCCAGCCGCACCAGATCCGCCCGGCACCTGCGGGATTGAGCACCACGAGAACGAACGGGGGTTACCGCCGCCCGTTCTGGCCCCTTGCCAGGTGCTCGCCATCGGGTACTCATCGCAGCTCTTGCCAGCCGGACGGACATAGCTTCCCTTGCAGGCCACCGTTCGGTTCGACTCGATGAGCGTCGGATCCGTCAGTCGAGTCAGCGGAACACCACTCGGGTAGGCTCCGGGCAGCCCGGAATTGTGCGCGTCGCGAACATGCCGGGCGTACTCGGGACAGCAGTAGGTCGGACTCAGCGAATACGCCACCGCCAGTGTGTAGTCGGAGAAGACGCAGCCGATACCGCGGCCCGGTGTGGCATTGTCGCAACGGGCCACTGGAGGTCGCGAGTAGATCGGTGATGACAGCGGGCAACACGGACTCTTAAAGCGGATACGAAACTCCGTCGTTCCATAGCCAACGGCACTTGGGTTGACCGCCGTTGTTTCGAACTGCGCATCCCCCTTTACGGTTGCACCGTTTGGCGCTGCTTGCGGCGGGAAATTGTGGAACAACGTCGTACAGGCGCCGACACAGTCGGCAGCACCCTCCGCCGTAGAGCCAAGGGCCAGCCCTGATTGAGTGACCGGCTGCAGTTCGACCTGCGACTGCCAGTTCCGCTGGTAGATCGAGGTGAAGCTGAAGAACCACACGACGAAGTGCATCGTGCCTACCGGCAGCCCAGTCTCCACGTTCCTGATGATGTAATCGCCGGAGCTGATCAGGCAGGCTTCGGTGCGGGTGTAGTACCACGAGTCGCTGTACTCATAGCACCAGTCAGGCAACGGGATAACGTCCCGATTTGCGCGCTGTTTTGCATGAAGTTGCCGCAACTCATCGGCCGACAACGTAGTCGTCGAGGGCTCGACACAAGCCTGAAGGCCATCAACGACAGGCCCGCAGGCGTGCGCGATCGCTGGCGCCTTTGCGCGGGTGTACGGGACCGGCGGAGTAGTGATGGGTGGTGCAGCGAGCGTGCTGTCCGCGCTCGGCGGCAGCGGTTGTACTGGTTCTTCGGCTATAGCCGGTGTTCCTGCCAAAAGAAAAGGGCAGCGCACAGCCCAGTCACAAATCTGCGAGTCAATTGACTCTCCCCAGAAAATAAAGGCAGCCAACAACACCTCTGGTTGCGTGCAGTCGCAAATGCAGCCAGACGTGTGGTGTACGCGTTGGTGACGGACCCCAGTTGAACGTTGCAAGACTACCGGCGACCACTGCGGTTGGTGAATGGTTAACCGCCTGGTTCACTCCATCGGCCTAGAGTGGCTCTGGATAAGGCCGTACGTTGCAAAAGCGGACTCACCTGCTGGTAACCATCGTGTCGCGCATACAGGGCCGGACGGACGAATCTGAGGCGCTGACAACGAAAATGAGGAACCGAGGGTCACGTAGCAAGCTTGCGAATCTGGATCAAACTTCTGGCTGACCGGCGTCAGTCCGCACCTGCAAGGCCTGGTAAGCCCTCAATGCCTCGACTGCTCGCCAGGCCTGGCTCGCGGTGTCCCGCTCCCTCGACGCAAGGCGAACTAACAAGAGCAACGCAGACTTGATCACGTTCTCGCTACCGGAGATCAAGCCGCCTGCTGACCACGATGGGTCCTGCTGAGAAGCTACATAGCCGAGCACGCGTGGGTCGGTCGGGCTGGCGACGCCGCCACAACACCACAGCCCGACTCAGCTGTTACAAACGCCACGGCTACCCCACTCACCTGAGTGCCGTTGCCGATTGGGAGCACACGCGAGCGACCTGATCTCTGAACCGCACTTCGGTGGCTCTGTTCGACGAAGGGTGCTGAACGTTCACATGGCGATCTTGAGCACCAGTTGAGACTGCAGTTGAGACTGCACTCCTACCCATGAACCCGAACCGAGCCAGCATCACGACTGTTTCACCTGGTCACAGTTGCGGAGGCGGAGGGATTTGAACCCCCGGACCCGTGAAGGTCTCCTGTTTTCAAGACAGGTGCATTCGGCCGCTCTGCCACGCCTCCCTGCCGTGCAGGGTAGCGGGCGAGGTGTGGGGTTTGGCGAGGTGTGCCTGTCTTGGGAGACCTCGGCCGCTGGGCGGGTGTACGACACGCTTCGCAAACCCATGACTTCGGACGGTGACGGGCAGTTTCACCAGTTCAGGGTCTTGCGGCGGGGTTGTTACCTGGGGAACACAGGTGCATGCTGGGTTTACGGCCGGCTGAGAGAGGCCCGTCGGGAGAGGGCAGGTGGTGCCGTGGCAATGCAGGTAACGGGCGTGGTGGTCCGCAGCTCGCTGCGACCCCGCGGTTGAGCCGACAGCATCGGCTCGGTCGTGAATGCGGAGTAGTGCCAGAGTTCGGGCGCTCGCGTGCGCACAACGCACTTTCGGTGCGCCCCGACGATGTTGATCCCTCCGTCAGGGCAGCTTTCCCGGGTTGTCCGGAATGGATCCACGCCAGTCTGGGTGCTTCGGACCATCACTGAACTTCGACACAGAGGGGCCGTACCCGAATCGGGTGCGGCCCCTCTCTCGTGTCAGGAAATCAGATGAGCACGCCGTGGTGGTCGTCCGGCTCGGCCGTGGCCACCGACGCGGCCGCGACGCGGGCCTGTGCGGCGCGGGTCTTGGCGCGGGCCTTGCGTGGCGGGACGCCGTTGACGTCCTCCGTGCTGATGGCGTACGAGCCGAGCACGAAGGCGATGGCGTCCGAGTTGCGGTCCAGCGCCACGCGGTCGATGTTTCCGAGGTTGTCGCAGGTCTGGTGGTAGCACTGGTCGAAGGCCTCGCCCGCGGTGCCGCCCCACTTGTTGGCCTGGTCCTCGGTCTTCACGACCTCGGCACCGGTGAACAGGCCACCGGCGGGGATGCCGTTGAGGATGAACTCGCCGTAGTCGGAGCGGCCGTCGAAGTCCTTGCCCTCCAGCGGCACACCGGTGTAGTCGAAGTAGTCGACGAACGCCTGCTCGATCTGCGCCGAGCCGTACGGGCCCGCACCGGAGCCGACACCGTCGGAGTCGTCACCGTCGTACACGAAGTAGCCCGCGTTCGGCGAGCCGATCATGTCGAAGTTCAGGTACAGCGCGACGTTCAGCTGCTCTTCGAAGTCGAGGTTCTGCACGTAGTACTCGGACCCGAGAAGGCCGAGCTCCTCCGCGCTCCACCACGCGAACCGCACCGCGTTGTTGACCTTCGGGGAACCGCCGAGCTGCAGTGCGGTCTCCAGCAGCGCAGCGGAACCGGTGCCGTTGTCGTTGATGCCCGGGCCCGTCGAGACGCTGTCGAGGTGCGCGCCGGCCATGACGACGTTGTTGTGGCGACCCGTCTGGGTCTCCGCGACCACGTTGTAGGAAACGCGGTCCTCCATGAAGCCCTGCAGGTCGATGGTGACCTCGGCGCCGTTCTGTGTGGCGAGGGCCGCGCCCTCCGCCTGCGTGACGCCACCGGCGGGCGCGCTGCCGGGCAGCGGTGAGCCGAGCGTGCCGTTCAGGGCACCGGGAACGTTGTTGTACACGATGACGGCGGCGGCACCAGCCTCACCGGCAGCGGCGGCCTTCGCGCCGAACGTGCACGAACCGCGGCTGACCAGCGCGACCTTGCCCTCGGCGCCCGCGTAGTCGGTCGCCTCGCAGCCCGGGGTGGCGTCCACGGGCACCACGTGCAGGGTGCTCGTCACGCCGCCTTCCGGCGTCGACTCGCTGTAACTCATCCGGATGATGGGAATTTCCGTACCCGCCACGGTCAGCGACTGACCGCGGGTCTCGTCGTATACGAACGGGAACTCCTGGCGCTCGACCGTGTACCCCGCCGCCTCGAGCTTCGTGGCGATGTACTCGGCCGACGCCGCGTGGCCGTCGGTGCCGGCGCCGCGGTTGCCACCGTTGCGGTCGGCGAGCCGCTGCAACGCGATCAGGTGGCGGTTGGTGTTCGCGACCTTGACCTTGTTGACCAGCTGGCGGGCCAGCGCGGGTCCATCGGGGACAGTGGGCAGCGCGGCAGGACCTGCCGCTGCTGGCACGGCTGCGAGACCGACGCCGGTCGCGGCCGCGAGCAACGCGATCCCGGCTCGGAATGTCGTCTTGGCGGACGGCATGAAAGTTCCTCTCGTTCTCAATGCTCAGACACCGGCGCGCACAAATCGTCCCCGTCTCGAATTCCGCGCCCGGCGTGCACACCTTTGTCGGGAACTCCGCGCTGGTCAAGCCCCTCACACGGACTGTTATGTCCGACCCTTTACCGTTCTCTCATGTACGCGATCACGATCACGCAGCCAGGTGGTCCGGAAGTCTTGGACTGGACGGAGCAACCTGATCCCCAGCCTGGCCCAGGTGAGGTCGTGCTGGACGTCGCCGCGACGGCCGTCAACCGTGCGGATCTGTTGCAGCGCCAGGGCAATTACGCGCCCCCGCCCGGGGTCACGGACGTACCCGGCCTCGAGTGCGCGGGCACGGTCGCCGCGCTGGGTGATGGCGTCACCGGCGTCGCGGTGGGAGAACCGGTGTGTGCGTTGCTCGCGGGCGGTGGCTACGCCACGAAAGTCGTGGTGCCCGCCGGGCAGGTCATGCCGCTCCCCTCCACTGTGGACGTGGTGACGGCCGCGGGTCTGCCGGAGGTCGCGGCCACGGTGTGGTCGAACGTGGTGATGGTGGCCGGATTGACCGCAGGCGAGACGCTGCTCGTGCACGGCGGCGCGAGCGGCATCGGCACGCACGCCATCCAGGTCGCCAAGGCGCTCGGCGCGCGGGTCGCGGTGACCGCGGGCTCCTCGGAGCGGCTCGAGCGGTGTGCGGAGCTGGGCGCGGACATCCTCGTCAACTACCGCGAGCAGGACTTCGTCGAGGCGGTCAAGGACGCGACGGACGGCCGCGGCGTGGACGTGGTGCTCGACAACATGGGCGCGAAGTACTTGCCCCGCAACGTCGACGTGCTCGCGCGCCTTGGCAGGCTCGTCGTCATCGGCATGCAGGGCGGGGTCAAGGGCGAGCTGAACATCGGCAAGCTGCTGGCGAAGAACGGCACGGTCACCGCGACGTCCCTTCGCTACCGGCCGGTCGCCGAGAAGACCGCGATCTGCCAGGAGCTGGTGGCGAAGCTGTGGCCGCTGGTCGAGGCGGGCGAGGTCCGGCCGATCACGCACGAGGTGCTGCCCGTCGAGCGGGCCGCCGACGCGCACCGCGCACTCGAAGAGGGCGGCGTGCTCGGGAAGCTGATCCTGAGGATGCCCAGTGCCCCGAACCGGAAATCTGGCACCTGATTCGGCGGCCCAGCTTCCTTCTGGCGGCGTTGCCGATCCACCCAAGTACAACCCGGTACGAGGGAGGATCGGCGCCTTGCCAGCAGAAACCTGGATCCACCGACTCACGCACCGCATTCCCGGTTCGGAACACTAGCTGATCGAGGTCAGCGCGGCGACGGCCTCGACCAGCGCGTTGATCTCGACCGACGTCGTGTAGTGCGCCAGCCCGACGCGGACCGCGCCGCCGACCTCGGCGACCCCGAGCGCGGCGAACACCCCGCTCGGCACGTCGTCGGCGAACGCGCAGATGCCGCGGTCGGCGAGGTGCACGATCGCGTTGGACGCCTTGACGTCGGTGACCGTGAACGCGAGCGCCGGGATGCGGCGCATGGCGTCGCCGATGACCGTGACGTGCAGCAGGCCGCGCAGCTCGGAGACCAGTTTGCCGAGCATGCCCGCCTGATAGGACTTGGCGGAACCGATGGAGGTCTGCAGGCGGTCGCGGCGGCTGCCGCTGGCAGCGTCGTCGAGGCTCGCGAGGTAGTCCACGGACGCGACGAGGCCCGCGAGCAGCGGGTACGCGTGCTGCCCCAGCTCCATCCGGCCCGGGCCGGTCTGGTTCGGGCCCAGTGCGCACGCGGGCAGCCGGTCCAGCAGCGACGGGTCGGCGAACGCGAGCGCACCGACCGAGGGCCCGCCCCACGCGGTCGCGTTCACGGCGATCACGTCGGCGCCGAGCGCCTTGATGTCCAGCGGCACGAACGGCGCCGCGGACGACGCGTCCACCACGACCAGCGAACCCGTCTCCCTGGCGAACGCGGTGATCTTGTTCAGGTCCGGGCGGGTGCCGACGACGCCGGACGCGGCGGTCACGGCCACGACCTTCGTGCGGTGCGTGATCAGGCTTTCGTACTGCCACGCGGGCAACTCACACGTTTCAATGTCGATCTCTGCCCACCGCACGGTCGCGCCTGCCCACTGCGCGACCCGCAGCCACGGTGCGATGTTCTGCTGGTGGTCGAGCCGGGACACGGTCACCTCGTCGCCGATGACCCAGCCCGCGCCAGCGGCCTCCGCGAGCCGCTGCAGCAGCACGGCCGGGTTGGGCCCGAGCACGACGCCGGCCGGGTCGCAGCCGACGACATCGGCGATGGCGCGGCGGGCGGCGTCGACGATGGCCTCCGCGCGCTGGGAGGCGGGGAACACGCCACCCGGCCCGGAAACGGGCGCGCGCAAAGCGGTGGAAACGGCGGTGGCGACCTGCTCTGGCACCTGCATGCCGGCCGGGGCGTCGAGGTGGATCCAGCCATCACCCAACGCGGGGAACCAGCCCCGAATCGCAGCGACGTCGAACGCCATGGCACCACACCGTACGGAGGCCCGCGGGGGCCCCGTTTGGGGGGTGCTCGTGACGGCTACCCTCGAACTCGTGCAGATGAACCCTGGCCAGGAGAACGAGCAGCCGCGGCCCGTGGTCGTGATGGGCCCGGACGGTGCGCCGGTCGGCGCCGCCGCGATGGACGGCGAGTACGCCGAGCAGGTCGGCGACATGGTGGAGCAACCCGCCAAGGTCATGCGGATCGGCACGATGATCAAGCAGTTGCTGGAGGAGGTGCGGGCGGCACCGCTGGACGAGGCCTCGCGCAACCGTTTGCGTGAGATCCACATGCGGTCGATCACCGAGCTGGAGGACGGCCTCGCGCCGGAGCTCCGCGAGGAGCTGGAGCGGCTGTCGCTGCCGTTCACCGACGAGAACACGCCGTCGGATGCCGAGCTGCGGATCGCGCAGGCCCAGCTCGTCGGCTGGCTGGAGGGGCTGTTCCACGGCATCCAGACCACGCTGTTCGCGCAGCAGATGGCCGCGCGGGTGCAGCTGGAGCAGATGCGCCGAGGGCTCCCGCCGGGCTCCGGCGGCGAGATGCCGGAAGGGCAGAACGTCCGAGGGACCGGGCAGTACCTCTAGTGTCCCGAACTGGAAATGCGGTGCGTGAGTCGGTGGATCCAGGTTTCTGCCGGCAAGGCGCCGATCCTCTCTCGTACCGGGTTGCACTTGGGTGGATCGGCAACGCCGCCAGAAGGAAGCTGGGCCGCCGAATCGGGTGCCAGATTTCCAGTTCGGGGCACTAGAGCAGGACCGGCGTGCCCTGCTCGAACGCGAGCAGGTAGCGCTTGCGCGGCAGGCCGCCGCCGTAGCCGGTGAGGTTGCCGGTCGAGCCGACGACCCGGTGGCACGGGACGATGATGCTGATCGGGTTCTTGCCGTTGGCGAGGCCGACCGCGCGCGCCGCGCTCGGACTGCCGAGACGCGCCGCCAGTTCCCCGTAGGTGGTGGTGTCGCCGTACAGGATCGTCGTCAGCTCGGTCCACACGCGACGCTGGAACTCCGTGCCGTGCAAGGCGAGCGGCAGGTCGAAGTCCTTCAGGTCACCGTCGAAGTACGCGGTCAGCTGCTCGATCGCGTGGGATGAGCGGGAGTCGTCGCGGGGGCCGAAGACCTCCTCGGCGGGGCGGTGCCGCTGCTCGTGCATGTACACCCCGCACAGCACGCCGTCGCTCGCCACGAGTGTCAGCGGGCCGACGGGACTGTCCATCACGGTATGGGTGCGCACGAGACCACCGTGCCCGCCCGCGCGTGTGACCGCTGGCAGATTTCGGACATCAACATGTTCGTGTCCGAAAACGGCCGGAACCGCGGTTCGTGCGCTGGTGGAGTACCTGCTCATGACCTTTCGCGAACGCCACCTCACGGGTGCGCCCCTTGTCCTGCCCAACGCCTGGGACGCCGCGAGCGCGCGGATCATCGAACGGGCCGGCGCGGAGGCGATCGCCACGACCAGCGCCGGGGTCGCGTGGAGCCTCGGGGTGCCGGACGGGGACCGCCTCGACGTCTGCGCGGCGGTGGCCGCTATCGCACGGATCGTGCGTGCCGTCGACGTGCCGGTGACGGCCGACATCGAGAGCGGGTACGGCGACGTCGCCCGGACGGTGCGGCTGGTGCGGGACGCGGGCGCCGTCGGGATCAACATCGAGGACGGGCCCGCCGCGGCGCCGGAGCGGATCGCGGCGGCGCGCGCCGAGGGCGGGGACCTGTTCGTGAACGCGCGGATCGACACGTTCCTGCTGTCGGCGGGCGGTGTCGACGAGACGGTGGCGCGGGCGAAGGCGTACGTGGACGCGGGTGCGGACGGGGTGTTCGTGCCCGGTGTGCACGATCCGGCGGTGATCGCGGAGCTGGTGTCGCGGATCGCGGCACCGGTGAACGTGATGGCCGGGCCGGGGGCGCCGTCGGTCGCCGCACTCGCCGAGTTGGGGGTGCGGAGGGTGAGCGTGGGGCCCGCGATCGCGGTGGCGGCGTACTCGCTCGTGTCGGCGGCGGCGTCCGAGCTTCTTACGCAGGGGACGTACGGCAGCTCGGCCGCGGCACTGACGCATGGTGACCTGAACGCGTACTTCGCTCACTGACCGTTTCCGCGCCGAAAGAGACCCGCGCGGGTGTGACGTGCGCCACTTGCCAGGTCAGGTGGGGTGCCGCGACTCGGCGGCGTATTTCCCGGTCGCGCGTTCCACGCTGATTCCACCGTTGGTCGTCCGCGCCGTGCCAGCCTGAGTTCGTGCCGGTTTCACCCGGTGCGACGCGAATTTACGGGGAATACCATGACAATCTCGATCACGAACCGGCCGGCGCCGTCGTGGCTACGAGAACTCGCCCACGGCCGCGCGGAATACGAGGAATTACTTGGCTGGCCGGTCTCTGTGCAGGTGGGCAACAGGGTGCTCATCATCGCGATCGGCCGGACGGTCGAAGCGGTGACGATGCCTGCGGCACTCGGTTTGCGAGTGCGCGCTGAACTGGGAATAGCGATGCTGTCGGGGCCCGTGGTAGCCGACCCGGACGGCGTGCGCTGGACCTTCCTGACGAAACCGATCGATCGGCTGCGCCCGAACATCACGGCCGATCTCTCTCATTTGCGGGTGGATGTCGCGACGCACGGCAGCCACGTGGTGATCCCGACCGGGCCTGACATCTCGGTGGGGAAGGTGTGGCGCTGGGTCGAGCGGCCCGCACCCAGCCGGACCCCGCCGCCCGCGTACGCGGTGACCGCGGTGACGCGCCGCCTTGCCGCACTCGACCACCTGCTGGCAGCGTAGTTTCCGCAGGTCAGCAGCACCGCGAAGCGAAAACGACGGCAACGCAACCCCCACCCGTTCCCGGGGGCGTCCCGCCATGCCAGTCTACCGGCTGGCACTGACATTTCCGCGTTGTCGATCTTGACTGTGGACAACTGGGTGCGCTGTGGACAACTCGCGGCCTCCGTTGTCGGCGTAGGCGACGTGGTGGCGCTCTTGTGGACAGACCGGGTCCGTACCCGGAGGTGGGGGG
>NZ_JBARWZ010000264.1:0-11017 GCF_049647105.1 Actinophytocola sp. | reverse complement strand
AGCGTCATCCCCGGCGGCGGCACGGCGGCCGCCGCGGTCCGCAGCGGTGGCCGGGTCGTGGCCAAGCGCGGGTCCAAGGCCGCGATCCGGGCGGCCCGCAAGGACATCGAGGCCGCTGCCCGCAGCGGCGCACTGCCAGGGCTGTTCGACAACGTGAACAAGATGCGGAAGCACGGTCTCGACGGCAAGGTCTCCCGCGACCTGACCGCGGCAGGCCGCGAGGTCGCCAAGCGGGAGGGCCGCGAGCTGCCTGCCAACCTCGCCGACCGCAAGGCCGAGCTGCAGCGGCTGGGCCTTGAGGCCAAGCAGAACCAGGCCTACGCGGACCTGGTCGACAAGGGCTCCACCATCGCCGAGAAGGCCGGGGTGGACCTCACCCCGCAGCAGAAGGCCGAGCTGAAGTTCCTGCAGCAGGGCATCAACCCGACGCCCAAGCAGCTGGAGAAGGCCATCGAGGACTTCGGCAAGGAAGCTCTCAAATGATCGTCGATCTGCCCGACACCGTCTGGCGGCTCCCCATCGACCATCCCGAGCTGGCCGTCCAGGAGTACGCGGCCATCGTCGGCGAGCTCCGTGGCCTCACCACGGGACGCGCGGACCTGGAGGCGCTGGCGACCGAGGCGGTCGAGACGGCGACGCGGGAGGGCGCGGTGCTCATGGCGATCGTCGCGCCGCCCGGCGCCGCGCCCGCCGTGCTCACCGGCGTCGTGCTCGACCTGCCGCCCGGCTGGGACCCGGACACGGCCGCGGCGCTGCGGGACTCGCTCGAGGACGTCGGCGGGCCGGACATCAGGGAGACGCTGGTCGTCGGCACCGCGCTCGGACCCGCCGTCATCGCCCAGCGGGTGCCGGGGGTGGAGCAGGTGCGGGCGCGGCGGCCGCTCACGCTGCAGCTCCAGGCCTTCATCGCCGAGGAGGACGAACTGCTGCTGCTCACCCTCGCCTGCACCTCCACCCACGGCTGGGCCACCCACCAGCTGCTGTTCGGCCAGGTCGTGACGTCGGCGCGGGGTGAGCGGGTGCCCGCCAGGACCGCCCGGCCCCCGGCCGACGTCGAGGAGTCGTTCGAGAATCACACCTACCAACTCTGATCACGCGGCCCGCGCACCGGGCAAGATGGAGGGATGCCCGCCGATCACGTGCTCCCCGGATCCCCGTTCCCGCTGGGCGCCCACCCGGAGGCGGGCGGGGTCCGGTTCGCGGTCACGTCGCCGGTGGCCGACGCCGTCGAGCTGTGCCTCATCGGCGAGGGCGGCGACGAGCGGCGCATCGAGCTGACCGAGCGCACCTTCGGTATCTGGCACGCCATCCTCCCCGGCGTCACCCCTGGTCAGCGCTACGGCTACCGCGTGCACGGCCCGTACGAGCCCGCCCGCGGCCTGCGCTGCAACCCGGCGAAGCTGCTCGTCGACCCGTACGCGCGGCGTATCACCGGCACCGTCGGAGACCCGCGCGCGGTCCTCGGGTACGACGGCGACCCGATGACCGGCGGGCCGTCCACGCTGGACTCACTCGGGCACGTGCCGCTGTCGGTGGTCACCGCGCCCGGCGGCGTCGACACGGGCGTCAAACCGGAGACGCCGTTCGAGGAGACGGTGATCTACGAGCTGCACGTCCGTGGGTTCACCCGGCTGCACCCGGAGGTGCCAGAACACCAGCGCGGCACCTACCTCGGGCTCGCGCACCCGGCCGTCATCGACTACCTGGTCCGGCTCGGCGTCACCGCGGTCGAGCTGCTGCCGGTGCACACGATCGCCGATGAGCCGTCGCTGCTGCGCCGAGGCACGCGCAACTACTGGGGCTACTCCACGCTCGGTTTCCACGCGCCGCACGAGGCGTACGCGAGCGAGCCGGGCCATGAGGTCACCGAGTTCCGCACGATGGTCGCCGCACTGCACGCGGCGGGCATCGAGGTGATCCTCGACGTGGTGTTCAACCACACGTGCGAGGGCGGGGTGGACGGGCCGACGCTGTCGCTGCGCGGGTTCGACGCGCCCGCCTACTACCTGCACGACCGCCACGGGTCCACGGTGGACCTCACAGGGTGCGGCAACACGCTCAACCCCGGCTCCCCCGAGGTGGTGCGGCTGGTCACCGACTCGCTGCGGTACTTCGCGAACGACCTCGGCGTCGACGGGTTCCGGTTCGACCTCGCGAGCGCGCTCGGCCGCCCGCGCGGCGGCTGGTTCGACCCCGACTCCGCCCTGATGACCGCGATCACCGTCGACCCGTCGCTGTCCCGCTGCAAGCTGATCGCCGAGCCGTGGGACGCCACCGCGGACGGCTACCGGGTCGGCGGGTTCGCACCACAGTGGACCGAGTGGAACGACCGCTTCCGGGACGGGGTCAGGGACTTCTGGCGTGGTGGGGTGAACGTGCGCGACCTCGCCTACCGGCTGTCCGGGTCGGAGGACCTGTACGCGGCCAGCACCCGGCGGCCGTGGGCGTCGATCAACTTCGTCACCGCGCACGACGGTTTCACGCTGCGGGACCTGGTGTCCTACAACGACAAGCACAACGAGGAG
Organism: Actinophytocola sp.; assembly: GCF_049647105.1. Classification (GTDB taxonomy): domain Bacteria; phylum Actinomycetota; class Actinomycetes; order Mycobacteriales; family Pseudonocardiaceae; genus Actinophytocola. The sequence goes on along the minus strand of NZ_JBARWZ010000264.1, from coordinate 8,492 downwards.
AACGGCGAGGGCGGCCGCGACGGCGCGGACTTCAACCGGTCATGGAACTGTGGCGTCGAGGGCGAGACCGGCGACCCCGAGGTGCTGGCGCTGCGTGACCGGCAGGTGCGCAACCTGCTCGCCACGCTCCTGCTGTCGACCGGTACGCCCATGCTCACCGCGGGCGACGAACGGTGGCGCACGCAGGGTGGCAACAACAACCCGTACTGCCTGGACAACGAGGTCTCGTGGGTGTCGTGGGAGCCGGATGAGCGCGCCGAGGACCTGCTCGCGTTCGCCAGGAAGGTGATCGCGCTGCGCGCCACCTCGCCCGCGCTGCGCCAGCCGCAGTTCTTCGACGGCCGCCCGACGCACTCCGGCAAGCCCGACCTCGTGTGGTTCGCCCCGAACGGCGAGCCGATGAGCGACCACGACTGGTTCGACGACGCGCGCCGCACGCTCGGCATGTGGATCGACGGGTCGACCAGCCTGTCCCGCGACCGCGGCGGCGAGCTGATCCCCGACGACAGCAGGCTCGTGCTGCTGCACGCCGGCGACGAGCCGGTCGAGGTGACGCTGCCGGGGCCCGCGTTCGGCCACGCGTTCGTGCCGGTGCTGGACAGCGGCACCCCACGCGGCGAACCGGCCGACCAGAGCCCACTCGACGCGGGCAAACGCATAACGGTGCCCGCTCGGACCCTGCTGGTGTACCGCACGCCCCGTACCACTGCGTGAGACGAGTGGCCACCATGTGGCAAGCGTGTCAGGATCGGTGAATGTTCCGGTCGCTGGTGTTCTGGCGCGACCGCACGGTGGACCTGCTTCTGGTCGCCTCGTGCGGCTGTACCGCCGCGTGATCCGAAGTCCCTGATCAGCGGCGACCCTCACCGGAGCACCATCGTGTCCACCGCACTTGCCCCTGCCCTGTCCATCTCCTCCCTGGTCCGCGCCCGGGGTCCGCTGTGGACCCCGAACGAGCTGCGTGATCTGGTCGACACCATCGGCACCATCTACCGCGACGAACTGCTCGCGCAGGTCCGGTTCGCGAGCCCGCAGCGCTGGTGGGCCCGCCTCGAACTGACCGAGGAGGTCGAGGTGTGGCTGCTGTCGTGGCTGCCGGGCCAGCACACGGCCCCGCACGACCACGGCGGCGCGTCCGGCGCGTTCTCGGTCGTGCTCGGCACACTGTCGGAGACCTACCGCTACCCGGGCACCGAGGTCGGCAACCGGTCCCACGGGACCGGCGCCGCGCTCGGGTTCGGCGCGGGCCGCGCGCACCAGGTGTGGAACACGACCGTGGAGAAGGCGGCCAGCGTGCACGCGTACTCTCCGCCGCTCGTGCCGACGCGGGAGTACGAATCGCTGCTGGACATCCCTTCGGTCATCCCGCCGCTGCCGCCGAGGCGGTCGCTGGAAGAACTGCGGAAGGAGCCGGTCGAACCGTGAGCGCTGTGGACGAGGTGCTGGCCAGGACCCGCGCCGGGCTGAACCGGGTGGCGGCATCGGAGCTCGCCCGGCTGCCCGACGACCACCTGCTGGTGGACATCCGCCCTCTGCACAACCGGGTCGCCGATGGCGAGATCCCCGGCGCGGTGCCGATCGAGCGGATCGTGCTCGAGTGGCGCCTCGACCCGCACGGCGACCACCGCATCGACGGCTTCACCGAGGCCACCACGGTGGTCGTGTTCTGCAACGAGGGCTACGCGTCGAGCTTCGCCGCCCGCGACCTGCGGGCCGTCGGCCTGTCGAATGCCACCGACCTGGTGGACGGGTTCCTCGGCTACCGCGACGCGGGCCTGCCCGTCCAGGACGGTGGCACACAGGCGGTCACCTGACGGCGAAGGACACCTGGCCGACCGGTCCCGAGAACGTCATCGCGGGCAGGCCGTCGAACAGCTTCGCGCCCCCGCCGAGCAGCACCGGCACCAGGCTGATCCGCACCTCGTCCACCAGGCCCGCGGCCAGCGCCTGCCGCTGCACGTCGGCGCCCATGAGCGTCACGGTCCGCTCCCCCGCGGCCGTCTTCGCCCGCTCGACCGCGGCCTCGACCCCGGCCAGGAACGAGAACGTGCCGCCGGCCTGCGGCAGGTCCGGCCGCGTCTCGTGCGTGACCACGAAGGTCGGCGCCGGGTACGGCACGTCCTCCCAGTGCCTCAGGCCGACGTCGAAGGTCCGTCTGCCAACGACCACCGCGCCGGTCTCGGCGCGGACGCCGTCGGTGACCGCACGGTCGGGCAGGGCGGGGTCGGTGAACATCCAGTCGTGCAACCGCTCGCCACCGACACCCATCGGGTGGTCGGCGGAGACGTCCGGACCCGCGACGTAACCGTCCAGCGACATGCTCGCGAAGACGAGGACCTTGCTCATCGTTGCCTCCTGTGCCGGTGTGCGACAGGTAGACCCCCGCGCGGGACGCAACTCATCGCCGCTGCCCTTTCGGCTGTCCAGGAAGACAGTGGGCGTGGCGCGCCCGCCGCGTAGCGTCTGTTGATTGTGCGGGTTGTTCACGTTCTGTTCAGGCCAGGCTGGCTCGCCACGGCCGCGACCGTCGCCGTGGTGGTCGTGCTGACGCGCCCCGACGCCGTCGCCGGGCTGCTCGGCGCGGCGGCGGGCGGGCTCGCGGCGGTGGTGGCGAGCCAGGCCGGGCTGCTGGCGAGTGTGCTGGTGCCCGGGGTGACCCTGCGGCGGCTGGTGATCGGCACCGGGCCGAGGGTCGCGGACTGGCCGACACCGCACCGGATCGTGACGCTGCGCGCGGTGCCGATCATCCTTTCGGTGTCGGTGCGGGCGGCGACCGCGGAGCGGATCCGGGTGGTCGCGTTGTCCGGGCTGGCGTGTGAGGTGGCGCTGGCGGCCTGCGCGGTCGTGACCGAGGACGGACCGTTCACCCTGGGTTTCGCGGCGGCGGCCGTCGCGGCGCTGGCGGTGTCACTCGTCCCGACGCGGACCGCCACCACCACGTCCACGGGCTGGCTGCTGTTCCGGCTGCCCCGGTCGGGCGCCGGGCAGGCGGCACCGCTGGTGGACCGGGCCATGCGGGCGGCGCAGGCGGGCGACATCGCGACCGCGGAGAACCTGGCGGCCCAGTTGCGAATGAGCCACCCCGGCCTGCGGTCCGCGCTCGCCGCGCGGATCTGTGTGCTGGCCGCGCAGGGCCGGTACGCGGAGGCCGTGGTCCTCGCGGTGCGGCTGACGTCCGACGTGGACGACGACCCCGGCGCCTTCGCGCTGCTGGCCGGTCTCACGTGCGCGACGGTCGAGTCCGGGCAGCTGGACAGCGAGGTCGGCCTGACCACGGCCAGCCAGGCCATCGAGAACGCGGCCGCCCTCGGCTACCCGAACCACCGGCTCAACGGCGCGCGGGCGATGGTCGCGCTGCTGCGCGGCAACCCGAAGGACGCCATCACGCTGGCCCGCCAGTCCGCGAGCACCGCCGACGACGTCCTCTGCCGCGCCGACGACCTGGCCACCCTCGCCCGCGCCCACATGGCGGCAGGCGACAACCGCGCGGCCCGCCAGGTGCTGACGGAAGCGGAACGCCTGGCCGGCTGGTGGCCACGAGTAGCCACCACCCGAACCCGCCTGGAAGTAGCCAGCTAACCCCGCGAGTCCACGCTTCAGAACCCGCGAGTCCACGGTTGGGAACCCGCGAGTCCACGGTTCAGAACCGGTGAGTTGGTGTTTCGTGGATTACGCCGTCAGGCACGAAACGCCAACTCAGGGGTCCCGAACCGAGGACTCGCGGGTCCCCAACCGAAGACTCGCGGGTCCCCAACCGAAGACTCGCGGGTCCCCAACCGAAGACTCGCGGGTCCCGAACCGTGGACTCGCGGGTTTGGGTGCTAGTTCGCCAGGACTACCCGGCCCAGTTCCACCGGGCTGGCCAGCAGTTCGTGGTTGGGCAGCACGCGGGCCGTCACGCCGAGCGCGCCGGCATGCGGGAGCGCCACCTCGGCCGCGTACCGGCCCTCGCCGTCCGGGGTCATCGGGACCGTCACCACGTCGAACAGCTCGTCGCTGTCGGCGACGCGGCCGATCACCGCCTGCACCTGGACGTCCCCGGGCGCCAGCCCGGCCAGCTCGACCGACGCGCGGACGGCCACCCGCTCACCGAGCACCGGGGTGTCCGAGCCGTTGAGCGACAGGTCGCACGAGGTGACCCGGATGTGCGGCCACGAACCCGACAGCCGCTCCCGGTACGCCGCCAGCTCGCGGGCCGCGCGGAACCCCTCCGCGTCGGCCAGCTCCACCGCGGTCGCGGCCGGCGTGTACTGCGTGTTCACGTACTCCTGCACCATCCGCGACGCCTGCACCTGCGGGCCCAGCGACGCGAGGGTGTGCCGCACCATGGCGAGCCACTGCTTGGGCACGCCGTCGGTCCGGTCGTAGAACAGCGGCGCCACCTGCGAGCCGAGCAGCTCGTACAGCGCCGCCGCCTCCAGGTCGTCGCGGCGCAGCGGGTCGGACACGCCGTCGGCGGTCGGGATGGCCCAGCCGTTGGAGCCGTCGTAGAACTCGTCCCACCAGCCGTCGCGGATCGACAGGTTCAGCCCGCCGTTCAGCGCCGACTTCATGCCGGACGTGCCGCACGCCTCCAGCGGGCGGGTCGGGTTGTTCAGCCACACGTCGCAGCCCCAGTACAGGTACCGGGCCATCGACATGTCGTAGTCGGGCAGGAACACGATCCGGTGCCGCACGTCGTTCTCGTCGGCGAACCGGACGATCTGCTGGATCAGCGCCTTGCCGCCGTCGTCGGCCGGGTGTGACTTGCCTGCCACCACCAGCTGCGCGGGGCGGTCCGGGTCGAGCAGCAGCGCACGCAGCCGGTCGTGGTCACGCAGCATCAGCGTGAGCCGCTTGTAGGTCGGCACGCGGCGTGCGAATCCGACGGTCAGCACGTCCGGGTCGAACACCGTGTCGGTCCACGCCAGCTCCAGCGGCGACGCGCCACGCTGCAGCCACGCCTCCCGCACCCGGCGCCGCACCTCGGTCACCAGCAGTTTGCGCAGGTCGCAGCGCAGCTGCCACAGGCCGTGGTCGTCGAGATCCGAGCCGACCGACGCCATCTCCCGCGCGGTCCACGTCGGACCGTGCACGCCGTTGGTGACCGACGTGATCGGCACCTCGCGGGTGTCGAAGCCCGACCACAGGCCGCCGAACATCTCGCGGCTGACCTGGCCGTGCAGCTTGGAGACGCCGTTGGCGCGCTGCCCGAGCCGCAGGCCCATGTGCGCCATGTTGAACATGCCGGGGTTGTCCTCGGCACCGAGCGCGAGGATGCGGCGGATGTCGACGTCCGGCAGCAGCGCGCCGTCGCCGAAGTAGTGCTGCACGAGGTCGACGGGGAAGCGGTCGATGCCGGCCGGGACCGGGGTGTGGGTGGTGAAGACCGTGCCGGCGCGGACCGCGGACAGTGACTCGTCGAACGACAGCTGGTGGGCCGACATCAGCTCGCGCAGCCGCTCGAGGCCGAGGAAGCCTGCGTGCCCCTCGTTCATGTGGAACACCTCGGGCTGCGGGTGACCGGTCAGCTCGCAGTACGTGCGCACGGCCCGCACGCCACCGACGCCGGCCAGGATCTCCTGCCGGATGCGGTGGTTCTGGTCCCCGCCGTACAGCCGGTCGGTGACGCCGCGCAGGTCGTCGTCGTTGCCGTCCACGTCGGAGTCGAGCAGCAGCAGCGGCACGCGGCCGACCTGCGCCTTCCAGATGCGGGCGCGCAGCACGCGGCCGCCCGGCATCGCGACGTGCACGAGGATCGGCGCGCCGGACGGTTCCACGAGCGGCGACAGCGGCAGCCCGTTCGGGTCGAGCACCGGATAGTGCTCGATCTGCCACCCATCGAGTGACAGCGACTGCCGGAAGTACCCGGACCGGTACAGCAGTCCGACACCGATCAGGGGAACACCAAGGTCGGACGCCGCCTTCAGGTGGTCACCCGCGAGCACCCCGAGACCGCCGGAGTAGTTCGGCAGCGCCTCGGTGACGCCGAACTCCATCGAGAAGTACGCGATCGACTCCGCCATCCGGCCCTGGCCGGACAGCTCCGAACGGCGTCGCTGATACCACCTCGGCTCGGACAGGTAGCGGCGCAGGTCGTCGGACACCTCCGCGAGTCGGCCACGGAAGGACTCGTCCTCCGCCAGCTGCTCGAGCCGGCTCGCCGGCACCTCAGCGAGCAGGCGCAACGGATCGCCGAGGCGGTCCCAGATGCCCTGGTCGATGCTGGCGAACAGGTCCTGCGAGCGCGGGTGCCACGTCCACCGGAGGTTGGTCGCGAGCGTCTCAAGCTCGGCGAGCGACTCGGGCAGACCGGCGCGCACGGTAAAGCGGCGTACAGCTTTCACGTCGACCGACCCTAGCGGGCACCCCGATCCAAAATCAGGTGCGGGGCGGGGGTGTGGTCGCGAGTGGGACCGGGCACACTCCTCAATATCAATCGAAGGACCGTGCGGGAGGGCTTTCCCGGTGAGTGGCCGCCTAGGCATCGACGACGTTTTCCCTGTGATCAGCTGTGGCCGCTACCCATCGAAGGCGGTGGTCGGCGAGTACATCCCGGTGCGCGCCACGGTGTGGCGGGAAGGCCACGACGCCGTCGCCGCGACCGTGGTGTGGCGAGGCCCACACGACAAAGGTGAACGCCTCACCCGGATGGATGTCGACGACCCCAACGACGACACGTGGATCGCGCACATCGCGCCCGACGCCACCGGCATGTGGACCTACCGTGTCGACGCGTGGAGTGACCCGTGGGCGACATGGCGTCACACCGTCGAGGTGAAGGTCGGCGCCGCGCAGACCTCGGAGGAGCTGGCCAACGACCTGGAGAACGGCGCGCTGCTGCTCGACCGCGCCGCACGCCGCTTCCCGCACAACGGCGAGCGCGCGATGCTCGTGTCCGCCGCGACCTCGCTGCGGGACACCGGCAAGCCGCTGCCACGCCGCATCGCGGAGGCGCTCGACGAGCCGATCCAGCAGTACATGTACGAGAACCCGCTGCGCGACCTCGTCACCCGCGGCCGCAAGTACCAGGTGTGGGTCGACCGGCCGAAGGCGCTGTACGGGTCCTGGTACGAGCTGTTCCCCCGGTCCACCGGGGGCGTCGACGAGTCCGGCAAGCCGGTGCACGGCACGTTCGACACCGCGATCAAGCAGCTGGACCGCGTCGCGCGGATGGGCTTCGACGTGGTGTACCTGCCGCCGATCCACCCGATCGGGCACGTGAACCGCAAAGGCCCCAACAACAGCGTCATCTCCGTACCGGAGGACGTCGGGTCCACGTGGGCCATCGGCTCGGCCGATGGCGGCCACGACGCGATCCACCCGGAGCTCGGCACGTTCGAGGACTTCGACCGGTTCGTGGCGCGGTGCAACGAGCTGGGCATGGAGGTCGCGCTGGACCTGGCGCTGCAGTGCGCGCCGGACCACCCGTGGGTGACCGCGCACCCGGAGTGGTTCACCACGCGACCGGACGGGTCGATCGCGTACGCGGAGAACCCGCCGAAGAAGTACCAGGACATCTACCCGCTGAACTTCGACAACGACCCGGAGGGCATCTACGCGGAGGTGCTCCGCGTGGTCATGCACTGGGTCAACCACGGGGTGCGGATCTTCCGGGTGGACAACCCGCACACCAAGCCGCCGAACTTCTGGCACTGGCTGATCCACCAGGTGAAGGCGCTCGAACCGGACGTGTTGTTCCTGGCCGAGGCGTTCACGCGGCGGGCGCGGCTGTACGGGCTGGCACGGCTCGGGTTCACGCAGTCCTACACCTACTTCACGTGGCGCACGTTCAAGTCCGAGCTGATCGAGTTCGGCGAGGAGATCGTGGCGCGGGCGGACGAGGGCCGGCCGAACCTGTTCGTGAACACGCCGGACATCCTCCACGCGTCGCTGCAGTACGGCGGCACGGCGATGTTCTCGATCCGGGCGGTCCTGGCGGCGACGTACTCGCCGACCTGGGGCGTGTACTCGGGCTACGAGCTGTTCGAGCACGAGGCCGTGCGCGAGGGCTCCGAGGAGTACCTGAACTCGGAGAAGTACGAGCTACGGCCGAGGGACTTCGATGGCGCGCTCGTCGAGGGCCGGTCGCTTGAGCCGTGGCTGACGAGGCTGAACACGATCCGCGCCGCGCACCCCGCGCTGCAGCAGCTGCGCACACTGCACTTCCACGACACACAGAACGACGCCCTGCTCGCCTACTCGAAGCACGACCCGAAAACGGGCGACACGGTGATCGTGGTCGTGAACCTGGACCCCGAGAACGCACAGGAGGGCATGGTCTACCTGGACCTACCCGCCCTGGGCCGATCCTGGCAGGACACGCTGCTGGTCCACGACGAGGTAACCGGCGCAACCTGGGAATGGCACCAGGCAAACTACGTCCGCCTAGACCCAACCCAAGCCGTCTCCCACATCCTCTCCATAACCCACTAACCCCAACCCCCCAAGAACCCGCGAGTCCACGGTTCAGAACCCGCGAGTCCACGGTTCAGAACCCGCGAGTCCACGGT
>NZ_JBARWZ010000263.1:0-10968 GCF_049647105.1 Actinophytocola sp. | reverse complement strand
GGGCTGGCCGCGTTCGTCGGCCAGCCCGCCGGGTGGGCGCTGGTCTCCGCGCTGACCCTTGGCGTCCCGCTCGGGTTGGTCGGCGCGGGGTACACGATGCTCCTCATCCGCGGCAAGATCCGGCTCGGTGGGTTCGCGCCCGCCGCGGTGTACTGGCTGGTCGGGTTCCCCCTCGCGCGGCTGTTGCACGAGGTGCTCACCCGGCTGATCCTCACCGGTGAGCCAGGTCTGCCGGTGGACCCGTTCGGTTTCCTGGCCTACCAGGGCATCGTGAGTGCCGGGTTCGCGATCGGGTTCCTGTGGCTGCACGAGCGGGTCGCGCCGAGGTACTGGCAGCGTCTCGCCGCGCATGACCCGGACGCCCGGGCGGTGTACCTCAGGTACGCTGAGCACGCGCGGGCGATGTTCGAGGCCGCGGAGCGGCGCAAGGCCGCACGGGGCCGAAAGCCGAGCGCACGCACCTCGGTGCGCTGACCCACCGGTAATTCCCGGGAAACTCGCCGATGCACCAGCCAGGTGCACCGGTGGGTTCTTCCTGCGCGCCGAAAGGTGGCTAGATGAACGTCCCGGCATGGTTGTGGGTGGTGACCATCATCGGTCTCACCGCCGTCATCTTCGTCGACTTCTACCTCATCTCACGCAACCCCCGTGACCCGTCGATGCGCGAGTGCACGGCGTGGATCGGGGTGTACGTCGCCCTTTCCGTACTTTTCGGACTCGGCGTGCTGCTGACCGCGGGCCCCCAGTACGGCGGCGAGTTCTTCGCGGGCTGGATCACCGAGTACTCGCTCTCGGTCGACAACCTGTTCGTCTTCGTGATCATCATGGCGGCGTTCGCGGTGCCTCGCGAGTTCCGCCAGAAGGTGCTGTCGATCGGCATCGTGATCGCGCTCGTCATGCGCGGCATCTTCATCCTCGTCGGCTACGAGGCGATCACCAGGTTCGACTGGCTCTTCTACGTTTTCGGTGCGTTCCTCGTGTACACCGCGTGGAAGCTGATGGTGCACAAGGACGACGATGAGGACGAGTTCAAAGAGAACCCGATGCTCCGGATCGTCAAGAAGGTCGTGCCCGCCACCGACCGGTACGAGGGTGCCAGGATGACGGTCAAGGTCTCCGGGCGGCGCATGGTGACGCCGATGCTGATCGTGATGGTCGCGATCGGGACCACCGACCTGCTCTTCGCCCTCGACTCGATTCCCGCCATCTTCGGGTTGACGAAGGAGCCCTACCTCGTCTTCACGGCCAATGCCTTCGCGTTGATGGGGTTGCGGCAGCTGTTCTTCCTCATCGGCGGGTTGCTGGACAAGCTCGTGTACCTGTCGATCGGGTTGTCCGTGGTGCTCGGGTTCATCGGGCTGAAGCTGATTTCCGAGGCGCTGCACCATGATGGTGTTTCCTGGGCGCCGGAGATCCCGATTGTCGCGTCGCTGGGCATCATCGTGGGGACGCTTGCTGTCACCACGGTGGCCAGTTTGTGGAAGGTTCGCCGGGATCGGGACAAGGAGCTGGACTCGCTTGCCGATGAGGAGCCGGTGGCCGATCCATCCTGAGCCGGTGGCGGGCCTCACGGACCGGGGCCCGGTCACCGTATCGACGGGCTGAGCCGCGCGGACCGCGGCTCAGCCCGCCGGTTTGTCCGGCGTCCCGACCCGCGGGGTGCGAACCCAGTGCCCCGAAAGCCGCTTCAGGACGTTGAGCCTGAATCCACCGATGTTCTGCTTGGTTATCTGGTCGTGCGATGGGTGTCGGCCTGGTCAAGCCCGCTTCGCTGGGGGCGGGCGCGCAGCGCCCGCCCCCAGCGGCGTTCCGTCAGAGGTGGCGGACAGGCGCGATGTCCCGAAAGCGCCTTTCAGGGCGTTGAACGTCCCAAAATCGGCTTTCGTGGCGCCAACTATGCCCCGAAAGCGTCTTTCGGGGCATAGCACCCGCAGGATGCGTTGCCCAGCGCCCCGAAAGGGGCGCCCGAAGGGCGGAAGCCCGCCACCAAGGGGCTCCCTGCCATCCCGTCGACCTGGCGAAGCCCGATCACGCCGTGTCAAGGGGGCCAAACAGACCAAAACACAACAATGCCAAACCCGGCCCCCTTGACGCGGCGTGATAGCCCTTGGGAGGTCGACGGGATGGCAGGCAGACCCGAACCCAACGCAACCGAACCTGCAAACCCCCCCGCCATCCTGGAGACCTGCCCCTCCGGCGAGGAGCCGCCGGAGGCAACACAACCGACCCGAAAGACGGGACACCGGCTGCGTCCGAGCGCGCCATTCAAGGCGGAGTACATGACTTTGCCGACCCCGCTCCGGGGCAGCACGTGTTCGTGCGGCTTCGCCTCGGGGATGGGGGGACACTGAGGTATGCGCTTCCGAGATCGCCATGAGGCGGGGAGAGTGCTGGCGGCGCGCCTGCGGCACCTGCGCGCGGCGGATCCGGTCGTCGTCGGTCTGCCCCGGGGTGGGGTGCCCGTCGCCGCCGAGGTGGCCGCCGCGCTCGACGCACGGCTGGACATCGTGCTCGTCCGGAAGATCGGCGCCCCTGGGCATGAGGAACTGGCCGTCGGTGCGATCGGGGAGGACGGCGTCACCGTGCGGAACGAGGCCGTGCTCCGTGAGCTCGGCCTGACGTGGGAGAGCCTGGCCGACGAGGTCGCGCGTGAGCGGGCCGAGATCCTGCGGCAGGCATCGGCCCTGCGGCCCGGGCCGCGGCCGGACCTGCGCGAGCGCACCGTGATCCTCGTCGATGACGGGATCGCCACCGGCGCCACCGTCCTCGCGGCGCTGCGGGTGCTCCGGCACCTCGGTGCCACGCGTGTCGTGCTGGCGGTGCCGGTCGCGCCGCCCGACTCGCTGGCGGCACTCGCTCCGCTGGCCGACGAGGTGGTGTGCCCGTCAAGGCCTCGGCGGTTCGCGGCGGTCGGGCAGTGGTACGACGACTTCACGCAGGTGCCCGACGACCAGGTGCGCACACTGCTGGAGTAACTACGCTGGCCCCGTGGCACCCTTCGACCTCGACGGCACCGGTCCGGACTTCCGCCTGTTCCAGAACGGTCCCGTGACCCTCTTCCACCGGAAGGAGGTCCTCGACGACACCGTGTCCCAGCTCGCGGGCCTTGGATACCTCGTGCACCGGTTCGACGCGCGGACCTGGACCACCAAGGCCGGGTTCGCCGCCGCCATGAAGCAGGGGCTCGGTTTCCCCGACCACTTCGGTGGCAACCTCGACGCGTTCGGCGACTGCCTGCGTGACATCGTGGGTGCGAACCGGGACACGGCGGGCACCGTCCTCGTGTTCACCGGCTACGACGACTTCGCCGCCAGGGACCCGCGTACCGCGCAGGCCGTGCTCGACATCGTCGCCGACGTCGCCCGGTTCGCGATGCTGTTCGGCCACCGCCTGGCCTGTCTCGTCCAGTCCGACGACCCGGACCTCCGCTTCACCCCCGTCGGCGCGACCGCGGTCGGCCGTCAGGGCTGACCGGCGTCCAGGATCCTCACCGCCGCCGCGCCGATCTCGTCCGACTCGGCCAGGTCGACCTCCGCGACGATGCCCCAGTCGCCGTCGCCCGCCGGGTCGTCGAAGATCTGCCTGACCTCCCAGCGGTCCTCGTGCTCGGTGATCATCAGGAACTTCGGGCCCCTGGCGTCGGGGCCGGTGCGGATCTCGTCGTGCTCGTCGAAGTACGGCATCAGCGCGTCCATCCACGCGTCGGTGTCCCACCCTGCCTCGCCGTCGAGCGCGCCGAGGTCGGCGTACCGGCGGGCGGCCGCCAGCTGTACGCGGTGGAACAACGCGTTGCGCACCAGTACCCGGAACGCGCGCACGTTCCGCGTCACCGCGGGCACGCGCTCGTCGGCGTCCGAGGACACCGTGTCGTCGTCGGGGTTGGTCAGCTTCTCCCACTCGTCGAGCAGGCTGGAGTCGACCTGCCGCACCAGCTCGCCGAGCCACTCGGTGAGGTCGGCAAGCTCCTCGGTCTTGACCTCCTCCGGCACGGTCTGCCGCAGCGCCTTGTACGCGTCGGCGAGGTAGCGCAGCACGATGCCCTCACTGCGGGCCAGCTGGTAGAAGCCGACGTACTCGACGAAGGTCATGGACCGCTCGAACATGTCGCGGGCGATGGACTTCGGCCGCAGGTGGTAGTCCGAGACCCACGGGTGCCCCTGCCGGTAGGTCTCGAACGCCCCGTTCAGCAGCTCCTCCGCCAGCGGCTTCGGGTAGGTGATGCGTTCGAGCAGCGTCATCCGCTCCTCGTACTCGATGCCATCGGCCTTCATCGCCTGTACGGCCTCGCCGCGTGCCTTGTGCTCCTGCGCGGACAGGATCTGGCGCGGATCCTCCAAAGTGGACTCGATGACCGACAGCACGTCCAGCGCGTAGGACGGCGACTCGGTGTCCAGCAGCTCGATGGCGGCCAGCGCGAACGGCGACAGCGGCTGGTTCAACGCGAAGTCCAGCTGCAGGTCCACGGTCACGCGGACCGAGCGACCCGTCTCGTCCGGTTCGGACAGTCGCTCGACCACGCCAGCGGAGAGCAGGGCCCGGTAGGTCGCGATGGCGCGGCGGATGTGGCGGCGTTGCGCAGGCCGGTCCTCGTGGTTGTCCTCCAGCAGCTTGCGCATGGCGGTGAACGCGTCGCCGGGTCGGCCGATCACGTTGAGCAGCATGGAATGCGACACGGCGAAGCTGGACGTCAGCGGTTCCGGTTCGGCCTCGACGAGCCGCTGGAACGTCGGCTCGCCCCAGCCGATCGAGCCCTCCGGCGGCTTCTTCTTCACGACCTTGCGCCGCTTCTTCGGGTCGTCACCGGCCTTGGCGAGCGCCTTCTCGTTGTCGATCACGTGCTCTGGCGCCTGCACGACCACGTTGCCGACCGTGTCGTAGCCCGCGCGGCCCGCGCGGCCGGCGATCTGGTGGAACTCGCGGGCCTTGAGCAGTCGCACGCGCTGACCGTCGTACTTGGACAGTGCGGTGAACACGACCGTGCGGATGGGCACGTTGATGCCGACGCCGAGCGTGTCGGTGCCGCACACGACCTTCATCAGCCCGGCCTGCGCGAGCCGCTCCACGAGCCGCCGGTACTTGGGCAGCATGCCGGCGTGGTGCACGCCGATCCCGTGGCGCACCAGGCGGGACAGCGTCTTGCCGAAGCCCGCGGTGAACCGGAAGTTGCCGATGAGGTCGGCGATCCGGTCCTTCTCCTCGCGGGTGCAGACGTTGATGCTCATCAGGTTCTGCGCGCGTTCCAGCGCGGCGGCCTGGGTGAAGTGGACGACGTAGACCGGTGCCTGGTTGGTGGAGAGCAGTTCCTCGATCGTCTCGTGCAGCGGCGTGAGGCGGAACGAGTAGAACAGCGGCACCGGCCGCTCCGCGGAGGTGACGATCGCCGTCGGCTTGCCGGTGCGGCGGGTCAGGTCCTCCTGGAAGCGGGTGACGTCGCCGAGCGTGGCGGACATCAGCAGGAACTGGGCGCCGGTCAGTTCCAGCAGCGGCACCTGCCATGCCCAGCCGCGGTCGGGCTCGGCGTAGAAGTGGAACTCGTCCATGATCACCTGGCCGACGTCGGCGGCCGTGCCAGAGCGCAGCGCGATGTTGGCGAGGATCTCCGCGGTGCAGCAGATGATCGGGGCGGCCGCGTTCACGCTGGAGTCGCCGGTGATCATGCCGACATTCTCGGCGCCGAAGATCTCGCACAGCGCGAAGAACTTCTCCGACACGAGCGCCTTGATCGGCGCGGTGTAGAAGCTGCGCTGCCCGTTGGCCATGGCGGTGAAGTGCGCGCCGATGGCGACCATGCTCTTGCCGGAGCCGGTGGGCGTGGACAGGATGACGTTCGCCCCGGAGACGATCTCGATCATCGCTTCCTGCTGCGCCGGGTACAGCGTGAGGCCCCGTTCTTCCGCCCACGTGGAGAAGGCGTCGAAGAGCGCGTCGGGGTCGGCGCCGGATCCGGTGCGGGCGGGGAGCACGTCGGTGAGAGTCATGGTGTCACCGATGGTCCCATGTCCTGCGGTTACGGGGCGCGGCGGTCGATGCGTGGCCTCGGCCTGGTCACGTAGGCGTTCTGCTGGGGTACCGCCGCGCCGACCGCTGGTGGCTGGGCGTCCAGCCACCAGCGCAGCGCCGTCGGCACCGGCCACGGCGGCATGAGTCCGGCGATCTCCTCGTGCAGCGACAGCGCCTGGTCGCAGTGCACCCGCCACGACCTGGTCATGGCCGAGACGTCGTGCCGAGGGGCCAGCAGCCGGTCGCCGAGGGACAGCTGGGCGTGCAGCGAGTGCCGGTAGATCCCGTCGGGGGGCAGGTCGGTCGGCACGGTGCCGTCGCATTCCGGGCAGTCGCACGGCCACCGGCCGGACAGGTCCGGTGTCCGCGCGACGATCCTGGCGAGCACGGCGGGCCGGTGGTGGCCGAGCAGCGCGGGCACGAACAGGCCGGACGTGGTGGCGAGGGCGCCGGCGTGCGCGCCGTGGCAGACCGCGCCGAGCGCCCCGATGTCCGACCGCAGCAGCACGACCGGCACGGTCACGGACAGGAGCCGGACCAGTCCGCGGGTCACGTACCGGGTGGCGAACGAGTCGCCGACGATCGTGATCGCCACCGGCAGGCGGGCGCTGTTGAGCGTGGCGACGAGCCGGTCGATCCACGCAGGCACGGCGAACCAGCCCGCGCCGAGCGGCAGCGAGACGAGCAGGGGGGCCGGGTGGCCGCGGGCGTCGGCGAGGAGCCGGTGCAGTCCCGGCCAGTCGCCGGGAGCGAGGTAGCCGGAGTCGGTGAGGGCGACGAGGCCGAGTTCGTGCTGTTCCGCTGTCCACGCCCTGCGCAGGCCCGCGCCCGCGCGGAGGGGGTAGTTACCGGCGTAACGGCTCGCGTCGCAGAGGAGCGGGCCGTCGTAGCCGGTGCGGCGTAAGTGCCGGACCGTGTTGCGCGGTTTGGCGCCGGTCAGCACGAGGCCGGCGCGGTAGCGTGCGGCGATGTCGCCTGCGGTCGCTGCCTGTTCCGGCGAGCACTGCACGAGTAGTCGGCGTAAGAGGTCGTCGACCCTGGGCTGGGTCATGCACTACACCGTGCACTGTCCGCAGCGCTCTGTCACGCGTTGTCACGCCTATGCGTGGCAAAGTCCGCCAGATGGCGGGCAGGCACTACCCGCAGTGCACCAATCCGCCTCCTCGGAATGAAAAGTGTTGGACGCTTTCCGGCTAACGGCACGGAGGACTGGTGGATTGTGGTTGCGTCCCGTCACGATCCCCTGATCTTCACGCGATCTTGACGGGACGTCCGCGTAGTGGTGTCATGCTCGTGAAACTTATTCACATTTGTGGCCGGTCGGGAGGCCCGTGATGTCCCTGCTCAAGCGTTACCTGGTGGCGGCCGGTGTTGCCGTCGCCGCCGTCGGCGCGGTGGTGCTGCCCGCGACGGCGGCCGAACCCACCGCCGAACCCACCGCCCTGCCCACTGCCGCCATCTCGATCGGCGACAGCTTCATCTCCGGGGAAGGTGGCGGGAGCTACTCCGCCGTGACCGACCTCAACGGTGTCTCGCAGGGGTTCCCCGGGTGGTCGGCGGCCAACAACAACGCCTACTTCTGTCACCGGTCACCGAACGCGTCGCTGTACCGTGCGACGCTGCCGGGCATCCAGGACCGGTTCAACCTCGCGTGCTCCGGCGGTCAGCCGCACGACATCGCGAGCCCGTCGGCGAGCAGGGAGAAGGGCCGCACGGTCGCCGCGCAGCTCGACCAGCTCCGCGGGGTGGCACAGACCCACGACATCGACCTCGTGCTGGTCGGGCTCGGCTCGAACAACAGCTCGTTCACGTTCGGTGACGCGGTCTCGGTGTGCGCCAACCGGTTCATCGCGGACGCGTGGACCGGATGGTGGGAGTTCTGGGCGGGCGACCCGCCGCAGGAGCCCTGCACGCTCGGTGACCTCGCGACCGAAGCGGAGTTCGCGGCGGCGACCACGGAGACCACGAACGCGCTGCGGGCACTGCTGACCACCTTGGACGAGGTGGACGCCGACGGGCAGCACCGCGTGGTGTTCCAGGACTACACGAACCCGCTGCCCACCGACTTCGCGCAGCGATACCACGAGGAGGACGGCCGCGCCGACGACCGCGACAAGTTCCGCGACCTCGGCGCGGAGCGGTACGCGGCCGGCTGCCCCGCACACCGGGGAACCCTCGCGGCAGGCCACCTGTTCTCGCAGGCACTTGGCCGGATCGTGCAGTCCTCGCACGCGACGCTGTCGGCGGAGTTCCCTGCCGACGATCTCGTGTACCTGAACGTTCAGAGCGCGTTCGACGGCGCGCGGCTGTGCGAGCAGGACGGCAGCCCGGGTAACGCGCTCGCCACGCCCATCCGGCTGATGGACGGCCCGAGCGGCACGTTCGTGACGGACCTCGGTGGCAAGGACAAGCTCGACATCCAGCGGATCGCGGGCACCTGCGTCGACTACTTCCAGACGTGCCAGGAGTCGTGGCACCCCAACGCGAACGGTTACGGCGTGCTCGGCCAGTGCCTTGGCGGCGCGGCGGTCACGGGGAGCAGGCAGGTGACGTGCGTGCGTCAAGGTGACGGCAGCTTGTCCGTGGGGTAGTGACCATTACTCCTTTTACTTGGGTAAATGGCAACGGTAAGGCCCGTCGGGTGGCTTCCCGGCGGGCCGTCCACATCGGATCATGAGCGGGAAACCCTGCATCTCGTGGAGGTACCAGTGCGGTTCCCTCGATCCCTTTTCCGCTCCGCCCTCGTCGTCGCGGTCGCGGCGACGACGGCCTTCGGCCTCGCCGCACCTGCCTCGGCAGCGGCGGGCAAGTACGTCGCGCTCGGCGATTCCTACTCGTCCGGCACCGGCGCGGGCAGCTACGGCAGCAGCGGTAGCTGCAAGCGCAGTGCGAACGCCTACGCACAGCTGTGGGCGAACGCGAACGCGCCATCCGCGTTCTCGTTCGTCGCGTGCTCCGGCGCGGTCACCAGCGACGTGCTCAACAACCAGGTCTCCGCGATCACGTCGGACACGGCGCTGGTGACCATCTCCATCGGTGGCAACGACGCGGGCTTCGCCAACGTCATGGTCACCTGCAACACCAGCTCGGACGCGACCTGCGTCAGCCGCAACAACGACGCGCAGAACTTCGCCCGCTCGACCCTGCCAGGGCGCCTGAACAACGTCTACACCCAGATCCGCAACCGGGCGCCGAGCGCGCGGGTGGTCGTGCTCGGCTATCCGCACATCTACCAGCTCGGCGGTTCGTGCTGGGTCGGCCTGAGCGAGACCAAGCGGGCCGCGATCAACCAGTCCGCCGACGTGCTGGCGTCGGTGATCTCCGGGCGCGCCGCCGCCTACGGGTTCACCTTCGTCGACGCGCGGAGCGCCTTCGCAGGCCACGAGATCTGCGCGTCCGGCACGCGGTGGATCAACAGCGTCACCTGGCCGGTCGACGAGTCCTACCACCCGAACGCCACCGGCCAGCGCGGTGGTTACTACACCGCGCTGGAGGCCGTGGCATAGGCATGGCGGCGGCCCGGTCCTGGAACAAGGGCCGGGCCGCCTGCCAGGCTCGGTACTCGCGCCAACCCGGCCCACGGCACCCCACGACCCGCTTAGGATGCCGGCATGGCGGAGGACGGGTTCGTCGAAGTACACGGGGCCAACCGGGGCAACAACGTGATCCTGCGCCTCTTCGCCGTGGCGTTGATGGTCACCGGACCGATCGTCTACGCGGCCAGCCACGGCGGCACCCTCGGCATCGTGCTCACCGTGGTGCTGCTGCCGCTGGGCATCGCCGTGTGGCGCGGTATCGGGCGTGCCAAGCGGCGGCTGCTGCGCCTGGACGAGGTGGGCCTGCCCGCGACCGCCGTGGTCCTGTCCGTTGAGCCGATCAGCGAGGATCCCACGGTCCGCGTCCGGCTCCTGATCAAGGGCCCGGACGTGCCCGAGTTCGTGATCGAACACGACGCCAGGTACGGCCCCGGCCTGAAGCCGGGGAACAGGCTCGTCGCGGCGGTCGACCCCGACGACCACCGCGACTTCGAACTGGACTACTAGTCAGGCGTCCTTGGGGCCCGTCTGCTGGATCACCTCGAACGACCACGCCGACGAGTCGGTCGCGATGGGCTGGCCGCCGCCGCTGTGTCCGCCGCCGGGCCGCATCGACTCCGACATCCACTTCTGGAAGTCCTCTTCGCTGCGCCACCGCGTGTAGACCAGGTACTGGTCGGTGCCCTCGATCGGTCGCAGCAGTTCGAACCACTCGAAGCCGTCCGAGCTCTCGACCATGCCCTTGCGGGCCGCGAACCGCTTCTCCAGCTTCTCGCGCATTTCCCCGGGGACCGTCAGCGCGTTGATCTTCACGATGCTCATGGCATCCATCTTGGCGTATCGGCGGTCGGTTCGCCTCAGGCACGCGTGCGGGCCGTGGCGTGCACCCTCAGGCGCGGCGTAGCGTGATCCTGGTCCACGCGCCGATGTACACCCGGTCGCCCTCGGTCATCGGTCTGGGTGCGTTGGGGGGTAACGGGTTCTGCTCGTCGTTCACCACGGTGCCGTTCGCCGAGTCCAGGTCCACAATGGACCATGAGCCGTCCGCCTGTGCGACCAGCAGCGCGTGCAGGTGGGACACGCCGGGGTCCTCCGGCGGGCCGATCAGGTCGATGTCCGGCATGATGCCGCGGCTGCGGCTCTGCCTGCCGATGCTGACCTGCTTGCCCTGCAACGGGAAGTGCCGGTCCGGGCAGTACGCCGGGAACGTGATGCCCGACGCGTCCGGGCCGTCGACCGCCATCACCGAGTCGTAGTACGCGCGGTCGGCGGTCACCGTCGCGGTCCACGTCGTCGCCTCCGGCATGCGGTCGGCGGGCACCGGGGGAGCGGGCTCGACCGCTGCGGGCGGCGGGGTCGTCACCACGGCCATCGAGTCCTGGCCACACGCCTCGCAGAACCGGCCCGCCAGGTCCGCGCCGCACGCCTGGCA
>NZ_JBARWZ010000262.1:0-9860 GCF_049647105.1 Actinophytocola sp. | reverse complement strand
GGCGTGGGCGTCGGCGAGCCTGCGGCCGGCGGCCAGCACCGGGCCGCCGTTGCCGAGCTGGATCTCCGCGAGGCGCCGCTGCATGTCCCTGGCTCGCAGGACGGGCATCGCGCGCAGCACGAGGTTGCGGACGAAGACGATGAGGTCGCCGGTCTCGGTGACGAGGCCGGTGGCGCGGGCGGCCTCGACGGTGTCGGTCAGCCCGGCGGGGGCGGTGGTGAGGAGGGCGCCGAGGACGTCGGCGTCAAGTGGCGCCCCGAGGGCCAGTGCCTCGAGGAGGTCGTGGATGGGTGGGTCGAGGGCCTCGAGGAGGTAACGCAGCCGTTCGGCGAGGCCGGGCGACACGGAGACGCGGTTGGGGCGGCGGAACCGGTCGGGATGGCGGGGGTCGAAGCGGCCGGTGTCGAGCAGTGCCTGCGTCACCATCCCGGCAAACATCGGCGAGCCGCCGGACTGTTCGAGCACGAGCGCGACCAGCGTGTCCGGCGGCTGGCAATTGCCACGCCTCGCGACGAGCGCTGCCACCTCGTCCCGGTCGAGCTGCCCGAGCACGACAGGCGAGTGGTGGCGGGACAGCTGTGCCCCCAATGCCGACAGCCCGTCGGGCCGCGGCCACGGACGGTAAGTGACCATCATGCGCACGCCGTCGGCCTTGGCACGCGCCCGAAGGGCGTCGAGGGTGGCGGGTCCGAACCGGTGGGCGTCGTCGACCAGCAGTGGCACACCGTCCGGTGGCGCGGTGTCCCCGTCCACGCGCGCAACGCGCACACCAGCGCGTTCATAGGCGGCGGCGATGGCCTTGAGCAGCACAGACTTGCCGGTGCCCCCGGGTCCCACGACAGCCGCGGTCAGGGCACCACCCGGTGCGGCCGCGATCTGGCGGAACAACCAGGCGGCACCGGGAAAGACCTCTTCTGGATCGGCCGGCGACTGGCTCATGGCACCGGCCTCTGCGCCATTCGGTATGCCACGCCCGTAGGTCGGTTACGGAGCGTGCTCCATTACATGATCGCCAGTGTTACGAATGCACGAGCAGTGAGCAGATCCGGTTGCCCGTGCATGCCAGGTCACCCGATCAGCGCAAGAACAGCCCCGGCAACTGCCCTTCGGACATCCGTCACTTGACCGATGTCTCCGTCACCGACACCGACAAGACTGTCAATATCCGGAAAGCAGAAGAGACAATTTCACGGGGTGACACGGTGGCTGCCGACGAATGGCACGACGAACTGGTTCTCGCCGCTGAATTGAGTAGCGTGAACAACCAGATTGCCAGGTTCGTGCTACGCATGCTGGACACCGACGCCCGGCGCCGAGAAGGGATTGCCGTGGCCGACGAATGCCGCCTGGGCGGCCGCCTCGTTAATCTGGGCTACGCATTGCAGGACCGAGCCGTACACAGAGCTGCAGGGCGCCACCACGGTGGGGCAAACACCGCGGAAACGCCCTGCAGCAGAGGTAACACGAGGTCAATTGCGGGTTGAGCCGACAATTGCCGGTGTATTCGATCTTCAGTCATACATCATGAACGTCGTCAAGCTGTCGTACATCATAGGAGGTGGGTCGGCTGAGGCAGGACCGCCAACAGCCAAGGCCAGACCCACGGCTGCCGCGATGGCAGCCACTATTCGCGCGATTCTCATCCCGACTCCCGATGCCACACACAGAGGGATCAAAAAGGCCCGCCAAATGACGCGGACTACCGCGTCGAAGGTTTGGAGGTGGGGTAAAGCTATTTCCCACAAAAAGGATCGCACGAAACCCAAGTAATTACTGATAACTGAGTGTTAACGAACGGCTAACAGAATGAGCACGCCCACGGTTGGCGTAACATGGCCGCCGACCGTTGTTCCCTGCCACGACTCCCAATACTGTCGTGGTATGCCGAGTGATGCCTGCGCACTCGTTGGCCGTGAGGCCGAGATCCACCGTCTTACAGGATTGGTCGACCTTCTCGCAAGTGGATCCGGGCAGGCAATCCTTCTCGAGGGTGAACCCGGGATCGGCAAGTCCTCACTTGCCCGCGTTGCTGTCGAGGCCGCCGAGGAGCGCGGGTTCGGCTCCTACTGGGCAGAGTGCGACGAGATCGGTCAGGCGCTCCCCCTCCAGCCGCTGTTGGACGCACTGCTCGCCGGGGCGATGGCCGAACCTCGGCTCGACACCATCCAGCGTCTCCTGCGCGGAGAAGTCAGCAGTGCCGCCGACCCCGCGATGGCCGCAGCGGAGCAGATGCTCGCGCTCATGAGTGAACTGTGCAGCGAGACCCCTACTGTGCTGGTCGTCGACGACCTGCAGTGGGCTGACCTGTCCACCATCAGCGTCTGGGAGTGGCTGGCACGTTCTGTCGACCGCACGGCGCTGCTGCTCATCGGCATCCTGCGGCCGGTCCCTCAGCGGGACGAACTGCTCGCCGTGCGTCGCGTGGTCGGCGCGGACAACACCTTTCGCCTCGAAGGTTTGCACGACGAGGCCGTCAGCGAGCTGATCTCGACGCTGTCCGACGGCGCACCCGGTACGAACCTGCTCCGCCTCGCGGCCGAGGCGGCGGGCAACCCTCTGTACCTGACCGAACTCATGGACTCGCTCGTGCGTGCTCAGCGCCTCACCGTGAACGAGTCCGGGGCGGTGGAGGTGACCGGCGGCCCGGTGCCGGGCTCTCTCATCGGCGCGATCTCCGACCGGCTCGACTTCCTGCCGAAGGGCGTCCGCAACATACTGCAGGCCGCAGCGTTGCTGGGCAACGAGTTCCCCGTCTCCGACCTCGCCATCGTGCTGGGCAGGCGCGTGGGCGAGTTGGTGCCCGCCATTGACGACGCCCGCACCGCGCGGGTGCTCAAGGATGTCGGTGACAAGCTGGCGTTCCGGCATCCGCTGATCCGCGCGGCGCTGTACGACGACATCGCCGCGCCACTCCGGCCGGCGTGGCACCGGGACGCCGCGAGGGCGCTGGCCGAGGCCGGCGTGCCGACGCAGCGGGTCGCGCGTCAACTACTGCAGGCGATCAGCGCGCCCAACCCGGATCCGCTGGACGAGTCATTACTCAACTGGACGGTCGATGCGGCCCCGACACTCGTGGCGCAGGCTCCGAGGACGGCCATCGAACTGTTGCGCCAAGCGGCGAGTCGTACCCCCGCGAGCAGCACGCGGGGCGCGGTGCTGGTCTGCCGACTTGCCGAAGCCCTCTACCGCGCGGGCGAATGCGCGGAGGCCGTGCAGATCGCCACGCGCGCGTTAGCCGTCGTCGAGGATCCCGACCTACTCGTCGATCTACATTGGACAGTCTCGCAGAGCCGGACCATGCTCGGCCGTCCCGACGAAGCACTGGAGGCGCTCGAAGAGGCGTACGAGCTCGCGGAGATGTCCCCGCAGCAGCGGGCGCGGCTGCTGGTACTGACCGCACGGGCACATCGCGCCCTGGGCGAGGTGTCCGTCGCGGGGAACGTGGCGACCAAGGCGCTGGCCGCCGCCGAGGAGGCCGGGGACAAGTGGGCACTGGGCTGGGCCCTTCACGTGATGATCCTGGTGTCGACGATGCGCGGCGAGGTGGCGTTCACGCTGCCGCTGTTCGATCGTGCGATCGGTGTCATCGGCAACGCCCCCGAGCTGAACGACCTGGGGCTGCTACTGCAGATCAACAAGGCCATCGCACTCGGCAATCTCGACCGCTATGACGAAGCGCTGGGGACCGCCGCCCGGGTGCGGCAGCTCGCGGACCGCACCGGCAGTCTCGTCCGGTTGGCGCAGGCACAGAGTGCGCTGGGGCAGCTGCTGTTCCAGGTCGGCCGGTGGGATGACGCGACCGCGGAGGTCGAGACACTGACCGACGACTTCAAGGATCCCAGCGCCTCGTGCTGCGACCGCGGCATCGCGGCCGTCATCGCCTTCCATCGCGGCGACGCCACGGCCGCGCGCCGCCATCTGGAGCTGGCGGCGTTGAGGGCTGACCAGCTCGGCAACCGGGTCGTGGCGCCCCTCATCCTCGCCCACAGTCTGGATCGGGAGATCAACGACCAGCCCGAAGAGGCGCTCGCCGTGCTCACGGCTCGGGTCGGGGGTGATGCCGAGGAACTGGACGAGGTCGAGGACCTTCTTCCTGAGGCGGCGCGGCTCGCCGCCTTCACCGGGGACTTCGGCGCCGCCGCCGATGTGGCTGATCAGGCCGCCACCCTGGCGCGGCGGTCGACGGTGCCGCATCGGCTCGGGACCGCCGCCTACTGTCGCGGCCTGCTTGACCGGGATCCGTTCCTCTTGCAGCAGGCCGCCGACCGGTACCGGGATGCCGGGCGGCCGCTGCTGCGTGCCAAAGCCCTCGAAGCCGCCGCCATCGGGTTCGCTGGGCAGGACGAGAAGGACGCGGCCCGGGCCGCGTTCACCCGGGCCGACGAGCTCTACGACCAGCTCGGGGCCAACTGGGATCTTGCCCACCTGCGTGCTCACCTGCGGCGATTCGGGATCCGGCGGGGGCCGAGGGCGAAACACCGGCAGGCTCAGGTCGGGTGGAGCAGCCTCACCCCCACCGAGACGAAGATCGCCGCGATGGTGGCTGAGGGGATGTCCAACCGGCAGATCGCCGAGCAGCTGGTGTTGTCACCGCGGACGGTCGGTACGCATGTGTCGCACATCCTCGCGAAGCTCGGGGTGCGGTCGCGCATCGACATCGCCAGGGAGGCTGCCGAGAACGTCAAGGCCGGGTAACGTACAACTCGGGGTTGTTCGATTCACAGCGCCCCTACGTCGGCCATCGCGGCGCGCAGTGCGGACGGGCGGGACGCCGTGTGCACCGGGTCGACGAACACGCTCCGGCAGCCGATGGCCGACGCGCCGCCGTCCGCCTCTGGGCTGTCGCCCACCATCACGGCCTGCTCCGGCGCAACACCGATGCGCTGACACGCCAGTGTGAAGATCTTCGGATCCGGCTTGGCCACACCCTCCACATAGGACAGCACGTATTCGGCGACCAGGTCCTCGACACCCAGTTTCCGGAACATGGGCCGGATGTCCCACGCGATGTTGCTGACCACGGCCACCGGCACCTCCGCCGCCGCCAGCGCGCGCAGCACCTCCGCCGTGTCCGGGTACGGGTACCACACGTCCGGCGAACTGAGGCTCTCGTACACGACCTCGGTCTGCTCCGGCGTCAGCTCGTACCCGGTCGACGCCAGCGAGGCCAGGTACACGGTCCGGTGCACGCTGGGGTCGAGGTCGCGGCGGGCCCACGCGTCGGCCAGGTCGGGCGGCAGGTGGTCGGCCGACAGGGCCGGCGAGGTCAGCACGGTGGTGAGCCGCTCGCGCATCGTCTCGTCGAACGTGGTGGCGGGCCAGCCGGGGCCGGGCTCGAAGCGGAACAGGGTGCCGGAGAAGTCGAACAGGACGCCGTTGATCATGCCCCCACAGTACTTTCGTCACGTTCCCCGACCGACCGGCCCACCCGTCCATCCTGGTGTGCTTGTTGCTGTTATGGCAATTGGAGTTGTCACCACCGCATCGTCTGGGTGATCGTTGGGGCATGGATCAACAGTTCTGGGACGACCTGTACCGCGAGAAGAACCAGCTCTGGAGCGGCGCGCCGAACGGCCTGCTCGTCGCCGAGGTCGCCGACCTGCCGCCGGGACAGGCACTCGACCTCGGCTGCGGCGAGGGCGCGGACGCGTTGTGGCTCGCGTCGCGTGGCTGGCTCGTGACCGCCGTCGACATCTCCCCCGTCGCGCTCGAGCGGGCGACCGCGGTCGCCGGTGACGCGAAGGTGAGCTGGACGCACGCCGATCTGTCCACGTCGGCGCTGCCCGAGGGCACCTTCGACCTGGTGGCCGCGCTGTACTTCTCGGTGCGGCGCGAACCCGGGCATCGCGCGGTGCGGAACATGCTGGCGGCGGTCGCCCCCGGCGGCACGCTGCTGTTCGGCCACCACGATCTCACCGGGCACGAGCACGACCACCACCCCGACTTCAACCCCGAGGACTACTACTCCCCCGCCGACATCGCCGCCATGCTCGACGAGGACCGGTGGACGATCGTCACGCACGAAACCAGACCGAGAGTGAACATGCCGCCCGAGGCGATGCACGTCAGCGACATCGTGCTGAAGGCCAGGAGGAAGTAGTCCCGAAAGTTTCGAACTCCTTGGCGCACAAGGAGTCTGGCGTTTCGGACACATCTGTGGTTACAGTGCCCTGGTTACGGAAGTGTTCCGAAACTTTCGGCTCCGCCCTGCGCCAGTACGGAGATCGACATGCGACGGTCCGCAGCCCTGCTCGCTCTGCCCCTCCTCGCGGCGGCCGCCGTGTCACCGGCACAGGCTCCCGCACAGGCCTCGCCACCGGCCGCCGCCGAGGAGTCCTATGTGGTCACCACCCCCAGACCAGGAGCGTTCCCGCTCGTGGCGGGCGGCGCCGCCGCGCCGATCGTCGTGAGCGGCACCGACCGGCCGGGCGTGGTGCGGGTCGCGGGCGACCTGCGCGACGACGTCGAACGGGTCACCGGCGCGCGGCCCGTGGTGTCCGTCGACGAGGTGCCACCCGGCAGCACACCCGTGCTGGTCGGCACGATCGGCGAGAGCCCGCTCATCGACGACCTCGTCGAGCGCGGCAAGCTCGACGTGCGCGGCATCGCGGGCAGGTGGGAGACCTCGGTGCAGCAGGTGGTCGAGCACCCGCTGCCCGGTGTGCGGCGCGCGCTGGTGATCGCGGGCAGCGACCAGCGGGGCACGATCTACGGCACCTACGACGTGTCACGCAAGATCGGGGTCTCGCCCTGGTACTGGTGGGACGACGTGCCCGCGCGGCAGTCCGGCGCGTTGTACGTCCTGCCCGGCAGGCACACACAGGGCACGCCCGCGGTGAAGTACCGCGGCTTCTTCATCAACGACGAGAACCCGGCACTCGGCAGGTGGGCACCGACCCAGTTCGGCGCGGGTCTCGCGCCAGGACATCCTGGTGGGTTCAACAGCAAGTTCTTCGGGCGCGTGTTCGAGACCATGTTGCGGCTCAAGGCGAACTACCTGTGGCCCGCGGTGTGGGGCAGGGCGTTCGCCGAGGACGATCCGGCCAACCACGCCACGGCCACGGCGTACGGCGTGATCATGGGCACCTCGCACGAGGCGCCCATGATGCGCGGCATCGAGGAGTGGAACCGGCACGCCGTACCCGCGGTGCGCGACCCGGAGGGCAACATCGTGACCCCCGGCCACGACCCGTACGGCGGCACCGGCGAGTGGAGCTTCCGGCGCAACCGCGACGCGATCAAGGCGTACTGGAGCGAGGGCGTCGCGCGGATGAAGGAGCAGGGCTTCGAGGGCGTGGTGACGCTCGGCATGCGCGGCAACGGCGACGTCGGCCTGCCAGACGGCGACGGCATCGAGCTGATGCAGGAGATCATCGCGACCGAGCGGCAGATCCTCGCCGACCACGGCATGTCCGACGTGCCACAGGTGTGGACCCTGTACAAGGAGGTGCAACGCTACTGGGACAAGGGGTTGCGCGCGCCGGACGACGTGACGGTGGTGTTCACCGACGACAACTGGGGCAACATGCGCAAGCTGCCCGATCCGGCCCTGCCGCAACGCGCGGGCGGCTACGGCATGTACTACCACTTCGACTACGTCGGCGGCGGCCGCAACTACAAGTGGGTCGACACCATCAACATCGCGAACACGTGGGAGCAGCTCAACACGAGCTACTCCTACGGCGTGGACAAGCTGTGGGTGGTCAACATCGGTGACCTGAAGAACGAGGAGCTGCCGCTGCAGTTCTTCCTCGACTACGCGTGGAAACCCATCCCCCTGAAGGACGTCCCGGCGTGGGAGAAGCGGTACGCGGCGGAGAACTTCGGCTCGCGCCACGCCGAGGAGATCGCCGAGGTGCTGCACACCTACGGCGTCCTGCAGGCTCGCCGCAAGCCCGAGCTGCTCAACCGGCGGATCACCGGCGGGCCGGGCACCACCGTCACCTACGACGACGAGGAGAACCCGTACTTCCTGGAGAACTACCGCGAGATGGATCGCGTGACCGGGGACTGGCAACGGCTCGCCGACGAGGTGGACCGGATCGGGCGACGGCTCCCCGCGTCCCATCAGGACGCCTACTACCAGCTGGTCGGCTACGCGGCGAAGGCGACCGCGAACCTGTACGCGTTGCGGCGCGCGGAGTTCACCAACATCCGGTACGCCGCACAGGGCCGCGCGGCCACCAACGACCTCGCCGACGAGACCGGCAGGCTGTTCGACATCGACCAGGCCATGTCGGAGTACTACAACACCGAGCTGGCGGGCGGGAAGTGGAAGAACTTCCAGACTCAGCCGAAGATCGGCTACGGCGACGTCGCGCGGTATGGGCCGAACGCGCCGTGGCAGCAGCCGGAGCTGAACAACGAGGCGTTGCCAGACGAGGTGTTCCCTGCCGTGCAACGGATCCAGGTGCCCGAGGCGGCCGACATGGGGGTCGCGATCGACGGCTCCGACCAGTGGTGGCCCTCGGCGACGAGCCCCGCGGTGCTGCCGACGTTCAGCCGCTACCAGAGCCAGCCCGCGCAGTACCTGGAGGTGTTCAACCGCGGCGCGACGGCGTTCGACTACCGCGTCACGTCGGACAAGCCGTGGGTGTCGGTGTCGCGCGCACGGGGCACTGTGGACAAACAGGTGCGGCTCGAGGTCGCCGTGGACTGGAAGCGGGCGCCGAAGGGCACCACGCGGGTGCCGTTGACGGTGACGGGTGCCGGGCGGTCCGTGGTCGTCGAAGCCTTGGTGGACAACGCTTCCGAGCGCCCGGCGACGGGCTGGGTCGAGGCGAACGGCTACGTGTCGATGCCCGCGGACGGCACGAGCCGGGTGGTCGGTGACTGGCTGCGGATCCCTGACATCGGCCGGGACGGCGACGGCCTGCGGCCCACGCCGGTGACCGCGCCCCGCCGCGAACCGACCGGCTCGCGGCTGGAGTACACGGTGAACCTGACCACGACCGGGCCGGTGACCGTGTGGGTGTACCTGTCCCCACGCAACAACGTGCACTACACGGACGGCCTCACCTACGCGGTGTCGCTGGACGGTCAGCCGACGCAACGGGTCAACGTCACGACGGCGACCGGCGCCGACGACACCGCCATGAACAAGCAGTGGGAACGCAACACGTCCGACAACGTGAACCGGACGGCCACCACCCACGTGGTCGACCGCCCTGGTGAGCATGTCCTGAAGGTGTGGGCGGTCGACCCGACCGTGGTGGTGCAGAAGGTGGTCATCGACACCGGCGGGCTCGCGCCGAGCTACCTCGGGCCGCCGGTGAGCACGCGCGTCGGCCGTTAGGCCACGCGCTCGCGGCGAACGAGAGTACGTCGCTCCCGCTCGGTGGTGCCACCGAAGACACCGTGGTCAAGGCCCACGTCGATGGCGTAGTCGAGGCATTCGGTCCGAACTGGACAGCGAGCGCACACGGCCTTCGCCTCGGTGGCCTGACGAGCACCGGGCCCCGTCTCGGTGATGGGGAAGAACAGTTCGGGGTCCGCGTCCCGGCAGGCGGCGCGGTCCCTCCAGTCGTCGATCATCTTCATGTAATCCGCCTCCAATCACAGGCGTGCCGGTCCGCATGTGCCCACGCGCGAACCCAGGTGCGAACAGATTTGATGTTGTGATGTGCCGGTCGGGCACGAGCCATTCCCCTGCGGGCGCGATTTCCCGCGCCGCTCGAAAGACAGCGTACGCGCAAACACCCCCGCCCGCCGCTCTATTCCTCAGCGACGTGCGGGGGTGGCGATGTGTCTCAGGTTAGAGGGTGCGCGAATAGGGTCGGTGGATGCCCGTCGTGATCGAGGTGGTTCCTGGCGGTGCCGCGCAGGCGTCGTCGTACTGGACCGTACTTCGATGCCTGCGC
>NZ_JBARWZ010000261.1:0-114260 GCF_049647105.1 Actinophytocola sp. | reverse complement strand
ACGCACATCTCCTGGTGCCGCCACGACGTGCCCACATCCACCACCATCTCGTCAGGGAAGGAAGTCCCGTGGACCACCAGCTTGTTCACGGAATCGAGCACGCCCTGGGCTGGAGCGGTCCCGCGCTGGTGGGCACCGCTTTCGCCATCGGCACACTGCCCGACCCCGACCTGTGTGTGCGGCTGCTCAACCCGGCCACGTTGCTGGACATCATCGCCCGGCGCAGCCTGACCTACCCGCAACTGCGCTGTCTACAAGGCGGTGGCGACCTGCACCCCCGCGACTACCTGACCATGGCGCCCACCAGCCGGGGACACCGTGTCTCGATGGCGAACATGCCTAGGATCGGGCATCTCCTGAAGCAGGGGGCCACGCTGGTCTGCGACGACCTCGGCCCACTCGACGCCACCCTGGAAGTCGCCTGCCGAGCCCTGGCCTGGTGGACAGGGGAACACGCACGCGTGAACGCCTACCTCACCACCCAAGCCGCGAGCGGCTGGGGAATCCACTGGGATTCGCACGACGTGGTCTGCGTGCAGCTCGCCGGGGAGAAAAGCTGGGAGGTTCGAGGCCCCTCTCGTGCCGCGCCGATGGACCGCGACGCCGAACCGAATACCGAGCCCAGCACCGAGATCGTGTGGGCTGGCACGATGCGCGCCGGGGACGTCATGCACATCCCCCGAGGGTGGTGGCACCAGGCCACCCGGACCGGCAGCGGCGACGGGCACAGCCTCCACGCCACCTTCGGCCTCACTCAACGCACCGGCGTCGACTGGCTGGAATGGGTCGCCGACCAGGCCCGCGCCAACGCCACGTTCCGCCACGACCTGGACCAGCACGCCGACCCCGTACGGCAACAAGACCAGCACCAGGAATTCGCGCAGGCCGCCGCCGCGCTGCTGCGCACGCACAGCCCGACCGACTACCTGACAGCTCGCCGCCGCGAACATGTTCCGGGCCGCCACAGCACGACGTTCGGCGTCTTCGGCCCGCTGGAGACGGTCGTGTGCGTCACCGACTTCGCACCAGATCTGGCCGTCCGCGACGACACGGTCATCATCACGGCAGTAGGGAAGAAGATCACAGTCCCGGCGGACGCCCTGCCCGTGTTGCGGCTGTTCTTGAGCGGGCAACCCGCCGCCATCGCCGACGTCAGTGCCCGCACCGGAATCGACGCCGCACCCCTGGCCGAGGCGCTGATCACCGCAGGTCTGTGCACCGAAACCACACCCGCGCTCGCGGCGGGCTATGCCGACATGACCGTCTCGACGTGTGCGATCACCTGAGCGGCCACACCCACACCCAGCCTGAGCTGATCCACGAGCACTTCGGTCTCAGAACAGGCTCAGCAACCCGAACGTGAGCGCGGCGACGGAGGCGGCGCCCGGGAACGTCAGCACCCAGCCGATCGCGATGTCTCCGGCCACCGACCAGCGGACCGCCTTGCGGCGCTGGGTCGCGCCGACTCCCATGACCGCCGAGGTGACCACGTGGGTGGTGGACACGGGCGCGGCGAACACGAAGGCCGTCATGTACAGGACCGACGACGCGGAGATCTCGGCGGCGAACCCGTGTGCGGGGGTGAGGTGGAAGATCCGCCTGCCGAGCGTCCGCATGATCCGCAGCCCGCCGGACCACGTGCCTGCCGCGAGCGCGGTCGCGCACAGCAGGATCACCCAGAACGGGACGTGGTAGTCGTCCTGGTGACCGGTCACGACGAGGGCGAGGACGATGACACCCATGCTCTTCTGCGCGTCCTGCAGGCCGTGGCCCAGCGCGAGGCTGGAGGCCGAGACGATCTGGGCCCGGCGCAGCAGCCTGCCCGCGCGGTGCGGGTTCGCGCGGTGGAACGCCCACATCAGGCCGATCATCACGAGATAGCCCAGCGTCAACCCGACGAGCGGCGAGAGGATCATCGGGATCACGACCTTGGTCAGCACCCCACCCCAGTGCACGGTCGTGGCGGACGCGAGAGCGGCGCCGACCATCCCGCCGATCAGCGCGTGCGACGACGAGGACGGCAGTCCGAAGTACCAGGTGGTGACGTTCCACAGGATGGCGCCGACGAGTGCGGCGCCGATGACGGCCATGCCGTGTGAGGAGTGCGGGGTGTCGATGATGCCCTTGGCGACGGTGACGGCGACCCCGGTGCCCGCGAGCGCGCCGATCAGGTTCATGATCGCGGCCAGTCCGAGTGCGCCCCGCAGCGACAGCGCTCTGGTGGACACCGCGGTCGCGATCGCGTTGGCCGCGTCGTGGAAGCCGTTGGTGTAGTCGAAGCCCGTCACCAGCACGATGACGAGGATCAGCGCGATCCAGTCCCAGTCCACTGTGTCAGGACTCTTTCACCGCGATGCTGTGGACCACGTCGGCGACGTGCTCGAACGCGTCAGCCGCGAACTCGAGCTGATCGACGATCTCCTTGAGCTTCATCACAGTGAGCGGGTCGTGGCTGCCGTTGAACAAGAACTGCAGCAGGCGCCGGTAGATCTGGTCGGCCTCGTTCTCCAGCTCGTTGATCTGCACCCAGAAGTCGGTGAGGTTGCGTAACGTGGCGAGTCGCGGCATGGCGGCCGTGGTCAGCTTCGCGCACTTGTCGAGCACCTCGACCTGCAGGCGCACGTTGTCGGGTAACGCCTCCGGGTTGTACAGGGTGGTGAGGTCGACGGCCGCGTCCATGTAGTCGACGACGTCGTCGAGCCGGACGGCGAGCCGGTAGATGTCCTCGCGGTCGAACGGCGTGATGAACGACCGGTCCAGCTGCTCGATGATCGCGTGGGTCGCGTCGTCGCCGGCGTGCTCGGCCGCGCGCATCTTCTTGGCCAGCTCGTCGCGCTCCTCGGTGGGCACGGTGACGAACTCGCGCAGCACCGTTGTCGCCGTGGCGATGTTCGCACCTGCGACGCTGAACAGGTCGAAGAACCTGTTGTCCCGTGGCTTCAGTCGCAGCCGCATCGACCCCTCCTCTCCGCGATCATGGCCAGAGTATTAACGGGTCGTTAATGGCTGGTGGCGGGGGGTACCACCGACGATCGGCGGTACCCAGGCAAAAGGGACTTAGAGGGTGCGCGAACAGGGCATGGCGGCGCCCACCGCGCCGAGGCGGCCATCCACCGACCCTGTTCGCGCACCCTCTTGTCATCCGTCCCCGTGGATGAGCCGCAGCCGCGGTCTCGGGTCCGGCATGCCGAGCAGGTCGCGGAGCCGGGGGAGCGGCAGGTGCAGGCGGTCCGCGAGCAGTGGCAGCGGCAGGCCGTGGCGCTGCGCGAGTTCGGCGGCGCGAATGAGCAGCTCAGGGCGCTCGCCGGGATAGCGGGACCCGACGGGTTCCCCGGTGCGCCAGCCGAGCTTCGTGAGCGTCGCCATGACGCGGCGCAGGGTCGACTCGCTGTACACACCGAGGTCCTTGCCTCGGTAGGCGAGCGCGGCGACCGACACGCCGTAGCCGTCGGCGGTCTCCTTGAGGTCGGTGATGTCGACCGGGGTCGGCAGGCGGTCGCGGATCTCGTCGGCGGGCATGAGCAGTTCGGCGGCGAACGTGTTGGCCTCGCGCTCGTGCCTGCCGTCGCCGGGTGCCGGGTCGGGGTGGAGCAGCAGGTGGCCGAGCTCGTGGGCGACGGAGAACCGCTGCCGCATCGGGTTTCCCTTGCGGGACAACACGATCATCGGCCTGCCGTGCAGTGCGGCGGAGAACGCGTCGATGGTCTCTGCGTCCACGCCGGGGAGCTGGGTGAGCACGAGGCCTCGGGTTTCGAGTGTGCGGACCAGGTGCACGACCGGACCCGAGGGGATGCCCCACGCCGTGCGGATCAGGTTCGCGGTGGCCGCCGGTTCGCCGGGCCGCGCCCCGAGCGGGAGGCCGAGGTCGAGCGGCGGCAGTTCGAGGACGTTGTCGAGCTGGTCGATCAGCTCCCACAGCAGTTCGACGTGCGCGAGTGCCTGCTGCCGCTGGTGCGCGGTGGTGGTGCGCAGGGACCGGAAGTGCGCGCCCGCGGTGTCGAGACGCAGCTGCGGGCGGCCCGCGACGAAGAAGGAGACGGGCACGTCGAGTGCCATGGCGCAGCGTGCCAGTGTCTCGCCGCTGGGCCGGGCCTGGCCCAGCTCGTACTGGGACACGGCGGCCGCGGTGCGGTCGATGGCCTCTGCGAGGTCCCGCTTGCGCAGGCCTGCCAGCTCGCGGGCCATCGTGAGGCGGGCTGGAGCGAATGCCTGCGCGACGGCGAAGGCATCCGGGTGCACGGGACTACTCCTTCAAGAACGCGTGGATCTGTTGCCGTGCATGGTGGTCCATGTACGGAGAGTGGGACGACCCGGGTCAGCCGGACTGGCGACCCTCGTCCGAGTCACGTGGACGCAGCGGCAGCGTCGGCTCGGACAGTTCGAAGATCGTCGGGTCGAGCGGCCCGGTCTGGCGCGGAATGCCCACCGCCCCGGTGACGTCGTGCAGGCTTTCCCGCCAGAACCAGTCGATGCGGTTCTCGACGAGCTCCCCTTCGCCGATCCACGCACCGGTGAGGCCGTCCTTCTCGCTACCCGTCCAGAGGAGGGTGAGCCGGTGGCGGTCCCCGAACAGCGCGTCGGGCCTGCTGAACAGGGCCTGGTGATCGCGGCTGTTCAACAGTTCCCTGCGGAGATCACTCGCGTCCGCGATGGATCCGGTTGGCCCGCCGTGCACCTGCATCTGGTAGATGCCGACCTTCGGGAGCTTCAGCGCGACCGTCTGGAACGCGGACTCGACCTGGAGTTCCGGCAGCGTGGCCGTGAGCGATCCGGCCGTCTTGACGAGGTACTGGTAGCGGTCCATGCCGAAGCTGGTGGGGTTGTTCCAGTTGCCGCGTGGCCCGCTCAGCCGGACCCGCTGGAGGTCCGCGGCGGCATCGTGCGCGTCCTGCAGCCACTCGCAGATGGCCGAGGAGAACGTGGGCAGCGGAACGGGTTTGATCAGCTGAGCCAGCCGGTCCACGCGGGTCCCCCTACTTGATCCGCCACTCGCGTTTCGAGTCGTGTCACTTGATTCTCACGCACGATCCGGTCATCGCCCGGTATTTGCCGACGGCGTGTCACGGGGAGGCGGGCTGGTGCTTACCGCGTACTCGGACAGCGCGATGCGGTTGGGCAGGCCGGTCTTGGTGATCAGGCTCGACACGTGTTTCTCGACCGTGCGCGGCGACAGGTGCAGCCGGGTGGCGATCTCGCGGTTGCCGAGCCGGTCGGCGAGCAGGCGCAGCACCTCGTACTCGCGGACGGTCAGGCCGGCCGACCGCAGCACCGACGGCATCTCCGCGAGCCCGGTCCGCCGCTGCCCGACCCGCACACCGCTGTTGCGCAGCAACGCGCGGCACGCGCTCGCGACGGCCGGGATGTCGGTGGAGTGGAAGTAGTCCTCGGCGGCACGCAGCCATTCGACCGGGGTGCCCCACCCGTCGGTCAGCGCGCACTCGGCGACCAGCCGCAGTCCCAGGTGCCTGCCCATCGGGTACGGGGTGCCCGCGGTGAGTGCGTCGGCGACCGCCGTGTCCGCCTCGGCCACGGCACCGGCGCGGCCGGCGAGGATCGCGTGCCCGAACCGCGCGAACATCCGGTCCCACCGGAACCCGGCCGCGGGCGAGGACGCGACGGCGTCGAACTCGTCCCGCGTGATCGTGCCGGTCACCGCGCCCAGCAACAGGTTCAGGCCGTACCGGCCACCGAGGTGGTACACGGTCGGCGTGGCGTCCTCGGCCTGCAGCGAGTACGCCTGCTCCTCGACCGCACGTGGCCGGTTCTCCTCCAGCAGTGCGCAGAACGCCCGCGCGAGCCCGTACATGCGGGGTGCGTACAGCGGCTGGGTGTCGCCCTCCCACCGCCGGAACGTCGCGAGCGCCTCGTCCATCTCCTTGCGGCGTCCCCGGTGCCCGGCGAGGATCGCCCGCACCACCAGCACGTAGTGCACGTTCTCGACGAGCTTGAGCCTGCTCGACGCCGCGAACACCTGGTCGACCAGCGCCTCGGCGGCCGCGAAGTCGCCTTCGAGGATCGTGTACAGCGCGATGCTCTGCTCGGCCTGGCAGCGGGCGGTGACCGCGCCGACGAGCGTGGCCTGGGTGCGGGCCTGTTCGAGCCGGTCGAGGTAGCCGTCGCGCAGTGCGTCGTCGTTGCCGAGGCGCACCAGCGCGTGGATCTCCCAGATCGGCAGGTCGTGGCGGACCGCGGTGGACCGGGCCCGTTCCAGGCACGCGGTCGCCGCGGCCGGGTCCTTCGACCGTTGCAGGGCCCCGAGCAACTGCCACGCCTGGCACGCGACCGCGGGCAGCGGCACCCGGTCGGCGACCTCCGCCGCCCGGCGCGCGAGCCTTTCCGCCTTCTCCAGCTGTCCCTGTCCTGGCACGTCGAGCACGAGGTGTGCTTCGACGATGTCGATCGGCGCGGTGTCCGCCTCGTCGGCGTCCGGGCCGAGCAGGGTCCTGGCGGCGTTGATCTGCGCGAGGCTGTTCGGGCCGGGGCCCGCGACCTGCGCGGCCCACGCGAGCCGGGTGTGCAGGCGGGCCCTGCGGCGCGGGTCGAGGCCGCCGACCTGGTCGAGGGTCCCGACCGACGCGAGCGCCCGTTCGGTGAGCCCGGCCTCGGCGAGCGCGTAGACGAGGTGTTCGAGCGTGTCGGCCCGTTCCTCGTCCCCGGCGAGCAGTTCCCACGCGCGGTCGAGCAGCCCGACCGCCGAGTTCGCGGCGCCCTGGGTGATCGCGCGGCGGCCCGCCTCGGCGAACAGGCGGCCCGCGACGGTGGTGTTGCCCGCGTCGAGCCGCAATGTCGCGGCGGTCTGGCACCACTCGCCTGGCAGGCCCGGGTAGACGGTTTCGAGCGCGTCGGCGACCTGTTCGGCGAGCCGGGCCCGTTCGCCAGGGGGCAGCAGGGTCAGCAGCGCTTCGCGGATGAGCTGGTGCTGGAAGGTGTACCAGTCGGGCAGCTGGTCGTCGGGCTGCACGAGCTGCGCGCCGGACTCGCCGTGCAGGTGCGAGAGCAGCTCGCGGTCCGGCAGCCCGGTCACGGCCTGGGCGACGGCGACGGGGAACCGCCTGCCGACCACCGCCGCCACCGACAGGAGCCGCGCCACGGCGGGCCCGAGCGCCTCGACGCGGCGGGCGACGGTCCTCGCGAACGTCGCGGGCACGTCATCGGGCGGCGGGTCGGCCATGCGCCAGCCGGTGCCCGCCTGCACGAGCAGGCCACCGTCGATGATGCCGCCGAGCAACTCCTCGATCAGGAACGGGTTGCCCGCGCTACCCGCCCACAGGAGGTCCACCGCCTGCTGCGGCACGTTCGCCGCCTGCACCGACAGGCACGCGCCGACGAGAGCACGCAGTCCGGCGCGGTTCAGCCGGTCCAGCTCGACGACCACCGCGGTGCCGCGGCGGGCCGCGGAGCGGGCGAGGTCGAGCGCGGGACATGGCTCGTTGCGGATGGCGCCGAGCAGCAGGGTGGGCTGGTGGTCGAGGTTGTCGATCAGGTACTCGACGACCGCGAGGCTCTCGGCGTCGGCGTCCTGCAGATCGTCGAGGGAAAGGAGGCAACCGCGGTCCTTCCCGGCGAGACCGGTGAGCCGCAGGACCGCCTCGGCCAGGATGACGAGCGACCCGTCCTGCTGCTGCGCGGCCGGGGTACCCCAGTCGGGGATGAGCCGCGCCAGCACCGGCCGGTACGGGCCGAGTGCCGCGATGTCGAGGGGCTCACCGGCACGCAGCAGCGACAGCAGCGCCTCGGTGAGGGAGCGGAAGGGCACCATGGGGCCGATGGCGCTGCCGCGACCACGCATCAGCACCATGTCGGCCTGGAAGGCCTGGTCAGCGGCCGCGGCGGCGAGTCGTGACTTCCCGATGCCGCTTTCGCCGACGAGAAAGACCGCGCCGCCCCGCCCCGAGGCCGCCGCGGTCAGGGCGTTCTCGACGGTGCGGAGCTCCTGGTCGCGGCCCACCACGGTTGACGAGCGGTTCCGCACGATTGCCGAGACTACCGAGGTGCCCTCCGCCTGATCCAGAGTGGTGCGAATCGGACGATCTCATCCGGTTCGCACCACGTTTACCCGCGTCAGTCAGGTTTGCAGCACGTGGTGTTCGCGGCCGCGGTGACATCGTCGAACGCGCCCGCGAGCCCGATGGCGATCGCGCCCGCCGACACCGCCAGGCCGGCGAGCGCGGCCGCACGCACCCCGAAGTTGATGGCCGGCATGAAACGCAGCAGCGGTGTCGGGTAGCCGCCCTTCGCGGTGGCTTCGGCGTCGGCGGTTGCGTCGGTGCTGAACAGGTCCTCGGACACAGTGTGCTCCTGTTTCTCTTCAGTGGGGGTGTCGGACGTGGTCGGTTGGTCGTGATGGTTCGAGCAGCAGAACGGACGGAACCCGCTCCGCGTAGCCGAGACGGAGCAGCCCGTAGCCGATCCCGGCGACACCGTTGAGCAGGCCGGGGGTCGGCACGTCGTCCGGAGTGCCGCACGTCGGGCCGTACTGCGTGTAGGCGTCGAGGATCAGCCCCGCACGCCTGCGGCGGGTCACCGCCGCCCGCTCTGTGTGATCGCCGGCGAGGGCTTCCGCGATACCGAGTTCGCCGTGGCACAGGCTGAGGTCGCGCAGCACGGGCCGGTCGGCGAGCAGTTCGTCGAGCTGGCCGCCCGCGCCGCCCGCGATGGCCAGGCCCGCGGCGCCGGTGCACCACCCGAGGTCACCGTCGTCGGCGCGGGCGTGTGCGGCGGCGAGCGCGGCGGCCTCCGGCGCGTGGGGTGCCAGTGCCCAGGCGATGCCTGCGGCGCCGCCGGCGAACCCGGATGGTCCCGTCGGCTGCCCGCACTGCCCGCCGGTGCGGCGGACCAGCTCGGCGAGCCCGTCCGCGCACTCCTTGGCCAGGTCGGCGGCTTCACGCAGGCCCAGTTCGGCGTGCACGGCGGTCATGGCGGCGAGGCAGCCCGCGCCACCGCTCGCGACCCCGGCCGGACCGGGTGCCTTCGCGGCGGCCGCGGCCAGCTCGACCGCCGTGCGGGTGGCGTCGCGCAGACCGTCGTCGCCGAGCAGCGTGGTGAGCCGGGACAGGCCGTAGGCGATGCCGCCGAACCCGTGGAACCCGCCGCAGCCGATGCTGCCGACCAGGTCGGGCCTGGCACGCATCAGGTCGAACAGTCTCGGCAGGCCGCCAAGTGCCCGGCGGGCCGCGTCGGCGTAACGGGGCACCCCGGACACCTCCGCGACCTGGGCGAGGAACAACGCGACACCGAGGTAGCCGTTGCCGAGGCTCGCGCCCATCGGCAGGACCAGCCACCGCTGGTCGTCGACGAGTTCGAGGCCGAGCCAGTTGACGCGGTCACCGGCGGCGTGGGTCCGGGCGACGATCCGGTCGGCGAGCGCGCACGCGGACACGAGCAGCCGCTCTGGCGGGGCGGCGGTGCCCGCGAGGTGGCCGGGGACGGGTTCGACGCTGCGGTGCGGCCCGGCGGGCACGCGGGTCGCGAGCGCGGCCGCGATGATCCACTCCTGGTCGCGAAGGTCGACCTCGCTCATCGCGTTGACCTTCGCGAGCGCACTCGCGAGACCGGGCCGCTCCAGCACACCGGGCAACCGGTGCCCCGCACCGCTCCACAGGTCGGCTGACCCGGGACGCGCGGTGAACATGGGCACGTCCAGTGCCCACAGGTCGGCCAGCTCATGGCGGCACACCCGCCACCGCAGCGGGTCCTCCGCCGACTCGACCCACAGCACGTCGAGCGCGTTGTCCCTGGTCAGCCCGTCGTGGAGCAGCTCGGGCCGGGTGGACTCGGCGAGCAGGCGGGCGTACCCGCGGGAGTGCCGGACCGCGACCCGCACCTCGTCGTCCGCGCACTCGTCGAGCAGGTCGGTGAACTCGGCGCGGTGCCGGATGATCGCGTCGTAGGCGGTGCGGAACCCGTCCAGCAGTGCCTTGTCGTGGTCGGCCACGTCGGCGACGGCCCCGTTCCGGCCGTCGAACCGGGGCAGGTTGCCAGCGCCGGTGTGGGTGACCGTGCGCCGCAGCTCCCGCAGCGCGCCGCGTTCGTCGGGTGCCCAGTCGGTCACGACGTCGGTCATGGTCGTCCCGCCGAGCGCCGACACGTCCGCCGCGCCGCCCTCGCCAGCGACGACGACCGGGAGGAGCCCGGTGCGCTGCACGGACTCCGCCAGCATGCGGCCCGCCGGGTCGACGCCGTCGGCCGGTGCGGCGAGTGCGGGGTGGAACAGTGCCTCGGTGTCCACCAGCACGGGCTGCTCGCCGCAGGCGATCACGTTCTCGAAGTGCATGTCCGCCGCGTGCAGCGCGTGCAGCAGGACCAGCAGCGCGCCCTGGCGCCGGTAGAACCGGTCGGCGGCGGCGAGGTCCGGCAGCGGCCGGGACGGCACGAACTCGACCCAGCCGTACCCGTCGCGCGCCACCGCGGCCGCGGTGCGCAGGTCGAGGTCACCCACCACCTCACCAAGCCAAGCCGCGGCGGCGCCGAAGCGTTCGTGCGCGCCGAGGTCGCGTGGCTTGTAGACGACCCGGCTGCCGTCGGCGAAGGACAGGACCGCGACCGACCGGCCGCGCCGGTGCGTGTCGCCGAGGCCAGCCCGGACCTCGGTCAGCGGGCCGGGGTCGGCGGCGCCGAGCAGCGTGGTGATGATCCGGGCCCGGTCGGCCGCGAACCGGGTGAGCAGTTCTGCGAAGGCGTCGGTCTGGAGGGTGCTGGCCTGCCCGAGCAGCCTGGCCAGCACCGGGTACGTGGTGAGCAGCGCCGCGAACCGCGCGGGCTCGGTCAGCCGGGTCGCGAACTCCGCGAAACCCGAGACCCGGCCCTCGGCCACGGCGGTGTTCAGCTCGTGGGCGAAGGTCCTGGTCGCGACGGACACCAGGAGGCGGGACAGCCGCTCGGCGAACGCGGTGACGAGCGGGGCGAGGTCGATCTGGTGGGCGTACGCGGCGATCCGGTCGGTGAGATCATCGGTGGCGCCGGTGACGAAGGGACGCAGTACGGCGGCGAGCGCGGTTCGCCAGTCGTCTGTGTCGACGTGGTGGGCCATCGCGGCGCGGACCGCGCGTTCGGCGGTGTCGGCCCAGCCGGGCCGGGGCACACGCCCGGCGAGCGCGGCCGGGGTCTCGGTGAGCAGGCCCAGCAGCGCGACCTCGTCGAGGCCGTCGGCCGCGAGCCGCTGGTCGAACCGGTTGCCCGAACCGAAGCCCGCGCGCCAGCGGGCGACCCTGGCCCGTGCCTCGATGCTCGGCACCGCACCTCTCACCGGCGCAGGCCGCTCCGCCAACGCCAGGGCGGGTGCCCACCAGGCTGCGGCGAACGCGCCGGCCGGACCCGTCTCGGTCATGGACAGGACGGTGCCAGCCCGTGAGCGCGGGGTCATGGGTGGAAACTACGCATATTCCCCGCGCACGGCGCCATCTGTGTTCGAGTTTTTTCGCAGCCGTATCACATCATCGCGCCGCCCTCAGCCGGGGCAGGCCGGCTTCCTCTTGCGCGTACCGCCTCACCAGCGGATTCATCCGATACCCCGGACCGGCCGGGGTGAGCAGGTGCGCGTGTGCGAGCGCGTCGAGCCCGTCACGCAGTGCGGGTTCCGCGGTGGCGAGCGGGTGACACAGGTCGGCCGCGCTCATCGTGTCGGTGTCGAGGTGGGCCAGCTGGTGCAGCAACCGCTGCTCGTCGGGGCGCAGCGTGGCGACGTGCGTGGCGATGCACGCGCGGACCGACAGGTCGGCGACCGTGAGCCGGTCGAGCACGAGATCGTCGTCGGTGAGCAGGGCGGACAGGTCGGCGAGCAGGCGGTGCGGCCGCGCCGCGAGCCAGGAACCGGCGATGTGCAGTGCGACCGGCAGCCGGGCACAGGCGTCGACGATCGCCCGCGCGGCGGCGGGTTCGGCCCGGACACGGTCCCCGACCAGACGGACGAGGATCTGCCGGGCACAGTCCGCGCCCAGCGGGTCGAGCCGCACGGTCTGGACGCCGGGCAGTGCGAGCAGCTCACGGCGGCTGGTCATCAGCACCGCGCTCGGTGACGCGCCGGTCAGCAGCGGCCGCACCTGCGCCTCGTGCGCCACGTTCTCGAGCACCACGAGCACCTGTCGCGCCGCCAGCTCCGCC
This sequence comes from Actinophytocola sp., assembly GCF_049647105.1. Classification (GTDB taxonomy): domain Bacteria; phylum Actinomycetota; class Actinomycetes; order Mycobacteriales; family Pseudonocardiaceae; genus Actinophytocola. The sequence goes on along the minus strand of NZ_JBARWZ010000261.1, from coordinate 102,161 downwards.
CGAACCAGCGCGGCCCGTTCCTCCCTGGTCTCCGGCGGGTCGGTGACGTCGAGGGACCGCAGCAGCCGCAGGAGCACCGCGTCGACGGACATCGGTGTGCGGTCGGGCTGGTCGAGGTCGGCGTACAGCTGGCCGTCGGGGAACCGGTCCCGCAGCCGGTGCGCCACGTGCACCGCCACCGCGGTCCGCCCCACCCCTGGGCCACCGCTGACCAGCACCGATCTCGGCCCCGGTGCGGTCATGGCGCCGGTGAGCGTGGCGACCGGCAGGTCCCGGCCGCACAGCTCCGGCACGTCCGGCGGCAGCTCGCACCGGCCGCCGGATCGAACCGTCGACACCGCCGACGGCTCAGCCTCGCCTCGTCCGGCCGCGGCGAGCAGCACCGCGTAGTCGGATTCGCGCAGCCGCAGGGCCAGCCCGAGCAGCGGAACCGTCTGCCGTTGCGGGCGTTCGGTACGGCCGTTCTCGAGGTTGCGGATGGCGCGGACCGACAGTCCCGACCGTTCGGCCAGGTCCTCCTGAGTGAGGCCGGCACCGGCCCGGTAGGCCCGCAGGGCCGTGCCGAACGCGGGGCGCGCTGCCATGACGGGACCTCCTCACGGGACGGCGGGAACGGTGGACCGGTCCACCGTCGCCTACCCACCCCGGGTGGCGCATGGGTGATCGTCACCCACATTTGTGCTGGCAGCCCGCGTTCTCACTGCGCGTGCGCGCGCCGGGACGCAGCGCTGATTGTGCCGGTGATTGTGCCGGTGGAAGTGCCTGGTCCGGCCGCCCTTGATCGGGTTTCGTCATGGCGGGAGCGCCGGTACGACGGCCTCTTGCGCGGTGGCGGTACGACTCCGGCCGGCCCCCTCACGGCAGTCGTGCCGCCACCGCTACGACGTTTCGGGAAGGACTCCGAGTTGACCAGTGTGTTCGCGTGGCTGGACGTCACCGACTTCGAGTCGGTCGGCTACACGTCCGGCCTGTCCGCGGGACTCACGCGCGCACTGGCCGACCTGGACGACGCGGATCTGATGGCCGTCGCCCACGCGGGGTGGGCGGCGGTCCCCACACAACGAGTGCACGAGGGCGCGACGGTCCTCGAGCACCACATGGCCACCTCCGAAGGGGTTGCGATCCTCGACGTGCGGCTGCCGGCGGGGCTGGCGCCGCTGCGGCACGCGGGTGATCATCCGGAGGTGGTCGGGCTGCGGCTGGCCGCGGTGCGGATCGGGCTGGCTCGAAAGCTGCTCGACCAGGCGCTGGGGCGAGGTCTGTTCGAACCGGGCCGGGCTGGCGCGGCGACCCCGGCCGGGGTCGACGCCGGTCCGGTTCCGACCGGGCCTCGGCCGCTCACCAGCGGCCGGCCGCTGCTCCATCACCGGCTCACACTCGGCGCGATCACCGACGTGCTCGCGGCACTGGCGTCGCTGCGCGGGTACCTGGAGGTCGCCGCGCAGCGGCCGACCCGCACGGCCGTCATCGACGTGCACCACCGGCTCACCCGGCTGGACTGGCAGGTCGCGAAGCTGTTCGAGCCGCGGGGTGAACTCAGTGACCACCCGGTCCGTGCGTTGTTCGTCGCCGAGCTGGTGGCGAACACCTGGGTCGGGGCCTGACAGGAGTGCTATGGACGACCGCAGAGCCCTTGCCGCGCCGGCGGTTCCCGCACCACGCCGCCACGCGGACGTCGATCCGGTACGAGTGACTTGCCAAGGTGCGGGGTCACCGCCGTTGCAGGTGCTGGCGCGCGTGCAGCACGTGTTCTGCGGTCCGGTCGCGGTCGAGGTGTGGCCGATGCTGCGGCGTGAACTGCGAGCGGGTTCGGTGATGCCCGGCGACCTGGTGCTGCTGAGGGTCGGCCGGGGTACGAAGGAGACGTGGACCGAGCTGGTGGCCGGCTCGCCTCTCCCGAATTGACGGTGTCGGTGGCGGTCGCCCTTGGCGGCGACCACGACCTGGCATGGAACGCCTGCAGGCTGGGTACTGTACGGCGGTGAACATGGAGTCCCGGGGGCCTCGCCGTCCCGGTCGGCCTCCCTCCTTGACCAGGGACGACGTGGCGCGGGCCGCTCTGGCGGAGGGCTTGCCGAACCTGTCGATGCCCGCCGTCGCCCGGCGGCTGGGCGTCAGCCACTCCACCCTGTACCGGTACGTGCGCGACCGGGACGACCTGCTGGTCGCGGCCCTGGACCTCGCGCTGCGCGAGTTCGACTGGCCGGGCACCGACCTGGGGTGGCGGGAGGTCATGGTCTCGTTCGCCGACGCGGTGTGGCGCTTCCTCGAGCAGCACCCTGGCATGGCGGAGACCTCGCAGGTGGTCCCGAGCATGCCAGGCAAGGCACTCGGGATCGCGGACCAGTACGTGGTGCGGCTGCGGGCGGAGGGGCTCAGCGCCCGCGACGCCGTGATCGCCGTGGACTTCACCACGGACCTCACGGTCGCGGCGGAGATCGGCGTGCGCCGGATGAGCCGGGTCTTCGACACCTCGCGCGGCAGGCGCAGCCTGCGCGAGCTGTACGAGAGTCAGGAGGCGTCGCGGTTCGAGCGGCGTGGCTGGCTCGATGACAAGCTCGCGATCATGCTCGACGGCCTCGCCAGCAGGCTCGGTCAGCCGGTGGCCGGCGTGCCGTGCGACAAGCCCGTCCCTGCCACGCCGTCGGTGGTGCCGGACCGGGACGCGATCGCCGCGGCCGGGCGGGAGATCGCGCGCCGCGACGGCCTCCACGCGGTGACCATCGGGGTGGTCGCCGAGGAACTGGGGACCACGATGGCCGCGCTGCGGCAGGCGATCGGCGACCGCGACGGTGTCGTGGTCGCGATGCTCGACGCGGTCGCGGCGGACATGGTGGAGCCCGAGCCCTCGGCCAACCCACGTGCCGAGATCCTCGCCCTCATCTCCGCCATGCACGAGGTGCTGGCGGCCGATCCATGGTCGGTCCTCGCGGTCACCATCGACGGGCTGGCCGGCCCTCGGGTGGTGCCGCTCGTGCGGCGGCTGTTCGACGCGTTCCGCGCCGCAGGCCTACCGGAGGCGGACATCCCTGACGCGTCGCGGATCCTGTGGGAGCACGTCTACGGCACGGTGCTCGGCCGGTACGACACGTTCGACCGTGACACGTTCGCCAACCGCGCGGCCGCGGCGGCGGACCTGCCGGTGCTGCCCGCGCGGTCCGGTCTCTCGACGCTGGGGCTGGAGATCGTCGTGGATGGAATCCTCCGCCGCTTCGCTGCTAAGAGGGTGCGCGAATAGGGTCGGTGGATGTCCGCCGCCCTATTCGCGCACCCTCTTAGGATGATCGCGTGCGAGTGTCGATCGGTGCGGTAAGGGCGGATGCGACCGAGTTCCTCGCCGACCCGCTCGGTCCGGCGACGGTCGCGCGGTCGCTCATGGACCAGCCGGGGGAGGGCGGTCCGGTATGGGCCGCGTACGCCGACAAGCACCTGTTCGACCTCCCCGGCCTTCACCACCACGACGATGACAAGTCAGCTGACTTGATTGTGTGGGGCAAGGCGCTGGACTGCCTCGCGCACCGATACGTGCGTACCGTGTCGTCATTGTCCGGCGGGCCCCACCGCCTGTACGTGCTGACCCGCCAGCGGCTCGCTCTGTACACCCGTACTGAACCCGGTGGGTTCCTCGCCAGGGCGGCACGGGTGGGCAGCGGCATCATGGCGCTCGGCAAGGACCTCGCCGAGCGCGTCGCCGACCGGCGCAAGCTGTGGGGCTTGGGCAACGTCGAGGGCGAGCCGGTCGCGCCACCGAAGATGGAGCCGCTGGCCGAGATCCGCTGCGGGCAGATCGCCGGATTCGAGGTGGCGGAGCGCGCGGCGGCGCCCGTGCTGCGGCTCCGGCTGGTCGACGGCTCTGGCCTGGACTTCCTGGTCGGCATGACCGACCGCGACGAGTGCGAATACGCCCTCGGTCTCACCAACGGCGCACCGCCGCTACGGCCCGGTGCCCGCGGCGACTGGGCCGCGAAGCTCGCGCGGGAGGCACTCGAGCAGGCCACCGTTCTGCTGCCGGGTGCGGAGATCCTGGTGGCGGCCACGGCGAACGCCGGGTACGTTGGCGCCCAGCTCGGCCGTGAACTGCGGGTGCCGCACACCCCGCTTGGCCGGATGCCCGGGCTGAACCTGCCACCGGCGCGCTGGCCGCTGCCCGCCGTGACCTCGCAGGGACCGGACGGCTGGCTCGACGACCCGACGATCGCCTACTGGGCGCAGGCGGACCGCGCCGACCGCGACGCCGTGGCGGTCGCCGACCTGCTCGCCCACACCGCGGGTGCCGCCCGGCTGGTGCTGACCCGCGACCGGCTGACCCTGATCGTGGCGACCGCGTCGCTGACCGATCCGCCGGACCCCACGCGGCCGGTCACCTCGGTGCTGGACGTGCCGGCGGCCCGCGTCCGCAGGGTCACCGCCGAGCTGGCGGGCCGGAGCCTGCCGCCGAAACCGTGGCTGCGCGTCGACTTCACCGACGGCTCGACACTGCGCCTGCGCGACCCGATCGCGGCCCGCCACGCCGCGACAATGGGAAAGGGCTAGAGGAGCGACGGCTCCGGGTTGCCCACCGCGCGGATGGCCTTGCGTACCGGGACGAAGAACATCAGCACCAGGCCGACGAAGAAGAAGACCACCAGCGAGATGATCGCCGGCCGGTACGAGCCCGTCGAACCGGCGACCGCGGCGAACAGCAGCGGCCCCATCCACGACGTGGCGCGCTCACCGATCTCGTAGATCGAGAAGTACTGCGCCTCCTTGCCCGGCGGCACCATCTGGCTGAACAGCGACCGCGACAAGGCGTTCGTGCCGCCCAGCACCAACCCGATCCCGGCCGCCAGCAGGTAGAACTGCAGTGCCTGCCCGGCCTGCACGAAGTACGCGGCCGCGATCACGAGCAGCCACACCGTCAGGCTCATCATGATCGTTCGCTTCGCGCCGACGCGCCGGGCCACGACGCCGTGCAGCACGCCGCCGACGAACGCCACGAACTGCACGATGAGGATGGTCGAGATGAGCACGGTCTGGTCGAAGTTCAGCTCCTCCGACCCGTACTGCGCCGACACGTTCGCGACGGTCGCGATGCCGTCGGTGTAGATCAGGTACGTGCCGAGGAAGGCCAGCGTCAGCGGGTACGCCCGCGCCAGCTTCACCGTGTTCTTCAGCTCGCGTAACCCGCCGATCATCACCCCGCCCGCGCCGTGCTCCGAACCGTGCGGACGCTGGTGGTCCTTCAACCGCCGCAACGGGATCAGCGTGAACGCCGCCCACCAGATGCCCGACAGCAGGAACGCGACCTGCGCCGCGCCGCCCTCGGACAGCCCCAGCGAGTCGTGCGCCAGGTACACCACGAGCTGCACCAGCAGCGCCAGCCCGCTGCCCAGGTACCCGAACGCCCAGCCGCGAGTGGACAGTCCGTCCCGTTCGTCGGCGGTCGCGATCTCCGGGATGAACGAGTAGTAGATCACCACCGACGTGCCGTAGCCGATGTTGCCGAGGATGAACAGGAAGACCCCGAGCTGCCAGTTCGTGCCGCTCACCAGAGCCATCAGCGCCGTCGCGATCGCACCGCCGAACGCGGAGAACGCGAGCATCCGCTTCTTGTTCTGCGTGCGGTCGGCGATCGCGCCGAACAGCGGCACGATCAGCACCTGGATGAGCGTGGCGGCGGCGAGCAGGTAGCCCCACAGCGAACCGGCCTGGAAGTCGAGGCCGAACACGGAGATCTGGCAGTTCACGAGCTTGTTGGTGCCGCCGTCACCGTCGGACGGGCACGGGTTCGGGCCGTTGGTGGCCTTGTCCGCGATGGCCGCGTCCGCCGCGATGGCGGTCAGGTACAGCGACCCGAAGACGGTGATGACCGACGTCGGGAACACCGAGTTCGCCCAGTCGTACCAGACCCAACCGCCCTGCTCACGCTTGCGGTCGGGGGCGCTGGGCACCGTCTCGGGGCTGCCATCCACCACGCTCATTGAACCTCCGTCCGAGGGTTGGCACGCGGACCCTACAGGGACAGGTGGCAAGGGTGATCCACTTGGGACAGCTGATACAAAACAGTGCCGTGACAGGTGTGACTGATGGTGCGGTTGTGGCATCTGTGACTCAGACGTACGGTCCTTGCATGAGCGGTAGGCAGATCGTCCTGAGCACCTTCCTGGCGACCGGACTCCTCATCGGCCTCGCGCAGACCACCGCCGTGGCCGATCCACCCGGCGGCGACTGGGCCCGCCTGCGGCTGTGCGAGTCGGGCGGCCGCTACAACATCGTCTCCGCGAGCGGCAAACACCACGGCGCCTACCAGTTCGACCTGCCCACCTGGCGCAGCGTCGGCGGCACCGGCCTCCCGCACCGGGCCACCCCCGCCGAACAGGACTACCGCGCGCTCTACCTGTACCGGATGCGCGGATGGCAGCCATGGACCTGCGCCCGCAAGCTCGGTCTCCGCGAAGACGGCCACGCACGCAGCAAACGTGTCCCCAGCTACGCCGAGTCCGCCTACATGGGCGGTAGCTCCGCGCCACCCCCGGCGGCATGGATGCCGCCGTGGCCGGGCAAGGTCTTCCAGTACGGCGACTGCCACCGCGCCCTGCGTACCTTCCAGCTCCGGATGAACGCCTTCGGCTACGACTTCCAGGGCACCGGCTGCTACCGCGACGAAACCCGTACAGCCGTATTTGCACTGCAGCGCGCGAACGGCATCAAGGACTCCGGGCTGCTCGGCCCGAAGACCTGGACCGCCGCGTGGCGGGGCCAGCCACCCAGACGCTGATCAGGCGGTCCGCCGGTACCGGCGGACGAGCAACCCCGCGAGCCCGGCCACCACGACCCCGCCCGCGAGGAACAACCACGGCGCGGCATCCGATTCGTCAGGTACCGCCGTCTGCCGGCTGCGCGGCGCCACCTGGCCGGGATCGATCAACGCCTTCGGTGCGCCGGGCACAGCCTCCTGCGGTGCGCCCATGTTCGCGTCCGGTGCCGACGGCGGGAACGACGGCCGCACCGGACCCCACTCGTGGTCCGCCCGCTCGGTCATCATGCTCGGCGCGATCGCCACCTCGCCCGGGACCGTCACCGTCGCCACCAGCGCGTCCGGCATGATCACGTCGTGCTGGGACCCGATGGTCCACCGGCCATCGTGCGGGAACACCACCTCCGCCGAATAGTGGCCGTCGGTCGCGCCCGCCGTGCCGGGAAAGTCGACCACGGTGCCCTTCTCGTCGGTCGCCAGCAGCGCGGTCGGCCCCAGATCGCCACCCTGGAACGGATACGACCCGTGCTGGAGGATCCAGTAGCCGAACGTGTAGGTCACGCCGGCCTCGACCCGCGCGGGCGGCGGATCGAGCAGGGTCTCCTCCCACGCACCCGCCTGCGCCGGTGCGGCCGCGAGGAGCCCGGTCGCCAGCACCGTCAACGTCACCACGAGGAATCGCCGCGTTCTCATGCCATGACTACACCGGTGGAACCCATCCGGTTCCGGCGGTGTACCACCTGACACGAGACCGGTCGAGGAGCACGAGACGGAAGAGGACGAGGCAGTAGCGCGAGCACGGAATGGTGACCAGGAGGCGTATGCGTACCTGGTCGCCCGGTACAGCGCGCTCGCGCACCGGACCGCCTACCTGCTCGGCGCCGGCCACGAGGCCGAGGACGTGGTGCAGGAGGCGTTCGTGAAGGGCTACCGCGCGCTCGGCTCGTTCCGCGCGGATGCCGCGTTCCGGCCATGGCTGCTGCGGATCGTCGCCAACGAGACCCACAACCTGCGCCGCTCCTTCCGCCGCCGCACCACCCTCGAACTGCGGATGGCGCTGCGGCCCGACACCGCCGACCCGGCCTCACCCGAGCAGTCCGCCGTCGCCGCCGACACCCACGCCTTCCTCCTCACCGCCGTCAACGCCATGCCCCAGCGCGACCGGCTCGTCCTCACCTGCCGCTACTTCCTCGACCTGTCCGAGGCCGAGACCGCGCAGGTGCTGGGCTGGCCACGCGGCTCGGTGAAGTCCCGGCTGTCCCGCGCGCTGGAGAAGCTGCGCCGCGCACTGCCATCGCACCTGGCGCAGGAGGTGACACGTGGCCGATGACCTCGAAGCCGCCCTGCGCTCACTCGGCGCCCGGCTGGACGTGCCCGACCCGCCCCCGATGACCGACCGGGTGCTGGCCCGCCTCGACCGGCCCGCGCCCAGCACGCTCCCGCGCCGACTGCTCGCCGCCGCCGTGGCCGCACTGGTCGCGCTCGCCACGGCCATGGTCGTCTCCCCGGCGGTCCGCGCCGCCGTCCTCGACTTCCTGCGCATCGGCGGCGTGGAGCTACAGAACGCCCCCGCGCCCGTCACCCCGTCCCTTGACCCGCCGCTGCCGGGGGAGCGGGACGTCACCCTCGCCGAGGCGAGGGCCGCCGTCGACTTCCCGCTGCGCGTGCCAACCGGTCTCGGCCCGCCGGGCGCGGTCCGCCTGATCGACGGCGACCGCGTCGTGACCATGGCGTTCGGCGCCGTCCGCGTCGACCAGTTCGACGGCGGCCTCGATCAGATGTTCACCAAGTTCACCACGGCCGAGGACATCCACCACGTGACCGTCGACGGCGGCCCCGCGGTCTGGGTCGACCGCCCCCACCCGGTCCTCTACACCGACCGCGACGGCAACCTGCGCGAGGAGACCGCCCGCCTGGCAGGCACCACCCTGATCTGGGAGGCCGACGGCGTCACCTACCGCGTGGAGGGCGACCTCACCGAACGAGAGGCGATCGCGATCGCCGAGTCCATCCGGTAGCCGTCACGCCGAGGGCCATGCCCCCCGTGCCCGCAGCACGTCCCGCAGCACCCCCGGCCTGTCGGTCATGATCCCGTCCACGCCGAGGTCGATCAGCTCGTGCATCTGGTCCGGCTCGTCGATGGTCCACACATGCACCTCGACGCCACGCCGCCGCGCGGCCGCGATCAGCCGCTTGTCCACGACCGTCACCCGGCCCTGCCGCACCGGCACCTGCGCGATCCGCTGGTGCCCACGCCTGTCCCGCACGAACGCGGGCAGCCTGCCCGCCGCCCACAGCCGCGCGATCGCCCTCGTGCCCATCGACGTCAGCAGCCCGTCACCCGCGCTGCGCCGCACCCGCTCCAACCTGGCCTCGGAGAACGACGCGACACACACCCGGCCGAACGCGTTCGTCCTGCGCAGCGTGTCGACCAGCGGCTGGATCGCAGGCGACGCCTTCACGTCGATGTTCAGCAACGCGTCCGGCAGTTCCTCGAGCAGGTCCTCCAACCTGCTCACCGGTTCCCGCCCGCCGATCTTCGCGGCACGCACCGCCTGCCACGACTGCCGCGCGATCGGACCGGACATGTCGGTGGTGCGGTCGAGCACCGCGTCGTGGTGCACCACGACCACCCCGTCGGACGTCGCGTGGACGTCGGTCTCCAGGTACTGGTAGCCCTCGCTCATCGCCCGCCGGAACGCGGACAGCGAGTTCTCCATACCGTCGAGGTCGTCGTAGTGCCAGCCCCGGTGGACGAACGCACGCGGGTGCGGCCCGGCGAGAAAAGCGTGGTCATGCACACTGTGGAGTGTGCCTCAGCGGCGTGGCTCGCCGGTGCACGGGCAGTGGCCAGCTAGCGTCAGACTCGTGAGGTTCGACAGGTGATCGCTCCAGAACGACTCAAGTCCCGCGCCGACGTCCGGCACTGCGGCTGGTGCGGTCTGCGGTTACCGGAGGACGGCAAGGTCGGCCGTCCACGCAGGTACTGCTCCCAGTCCTGCCGTCAGCGCGCATACGAACGCCGCTCCGCGGTCCAGCGCGGCGGCTTGCCGGAGGACGCGGTCGTCCTGTCCTCGGCCGAGCTCGCCGACCTCCAGGACCGGCTCTTCCAGCTCCGCTGCGCCGCCGAGGACGTGGCCACCGCCGCCGACGACGGCGCGGGACCGCTCGAACTCAAGAACCTCGCCGCGGCGGTCGTCGAAAACGCTCATGGCCTTGAGCGGCTGCGCTAAACCCACTCAGTCGACTACGCTTCGTGCGCAATTGCCCGATCAACGACGCGAGGCACGCGGATGGACACCGACGGCACCTCACTGAGTGAGGTGCTGGACGCCGCTGACACGGCGTTCGCCGTGACCGACACACGATGCTGTGTGCGCTGGTTGAACCGCGTCATGGCCGAACTGCTCGCCCTCACACCGGAGCAGTGCGTCGGCCGTTCCCTGCCCGCCCTTCTGGTTGGCGCACCCGACGGTCCCGGCGAGCGCGACAGCGCCGACAGCGTCGTCGTGTCCCTCCGAACGGGCACCGATCAGCATCGCTGGCTCGAGGTCCGCTGCACTCAGCTCAACGACGGTTACCTCTATCGGGTTAGTGATGTGAGCCGTTGGCGCGAAAGTGACGTCGAACCGGCAGAACGCGACGAATGGCAGAAGGCGCTCATCCGAATGGCCGACGAGGACCCCCTCACCGGCCTGCTCAACCGGCGCGCCCTCACGAGGGAACTGGAACGCCAGCTCGCCCTCGGCGGCGACGGCGCCCTCCTGCTGCTCGACCTCGACAACTTCAAGGACATCAACGACCTCCGCGGCCACCCGGCGGGGGACCGGGTCATGTGCACGCTCGCGAACGTCCTGCGGGACCGCCTCGGCGCGGGCCACATCCTCGGCAGGCTCGGCGGCGACGAGTTCGCCGTCGTCCTAGAGGACACCGACGAGGCCACCGCCGTCCGCGTCGCAGACCGGCTCCGCAACGCCGTCGCCACCATCCCCGTCACCGGCGGCGTCGGCACCACCCGCATCACCGTCAGCGCGGGCGTCGCGGGATTCCAGTCGGGGGAGAGCTGGCAGGACGTCCTCGCCAACGCCGACCTCGCCCTGTACGCGTCCAAGGACGGCGGCCGCAACCGCGTGACCGTGTACGAGCAGGGCCACTACGCCGACACCGCCATGCGCGTCACCGTCCTCGACCGGCTCCGCAACGCCCTCACCAACGGGGGCCTCGAACTGCACGCCATGCCGATGGTCAAGCTCGGCAGCAACCGCGTCGTCGGCCACGAGCTCCTGCTGCGTATGGAGGACGGCCGCCAGCCAAGGCTCGGCCCGGGGGAGTTCCTGCCCGCCGCGGAACGCAGCGGACTCGTCCTCGAAATCGACCGCTGGGTCGCGGGCACCGCCATCGACGCGCTCGTCGCACACCCGTACCCGGGCCTGCGGTTCAACGTCAACGTCTCCGGCCGCACGCTGGAGGACGAGGACTTCGGCGATTACGTACTCGACCGCCTCGCCGCCGCGGGCGTGGCACCCGGCAGGCTCGGGTTCGAGATCACCGAGACCGCCGCCGTCACCAACCTCGCCGCCGCACGCAGCCTCGCCCAGCAACTGCGCGCCAGCGGCTGCCGCATCTCCCTCGACGACTTCGGCGCGGGCTTCGGCTCGTTCGTGCACCTCAAGCAACTGCCGATCACCGGCGTCAAGATCGACGGCGAGTTCGTCCGCGGCATCGACTACGGCAGCCGGGACACCGTGCTGGTACAGGGAATCGTCGACATCGCCCGCGGCCTCGGCGTGTCCGTCGTCGCCGAGTGGGTCGAACGCGCGACCCAGGTCGACGCGCTGGCGCGGCTCGGAGTCCGGGTGGCACAAGGCTTCCACCTCGGCAAGCCCGAGCCGCTCAGCGATCTGCTCGCGCGCCCGCACGGCACATGGATGCGCTCGCCCCGCCTCATGCCGAACGCGGAAGACGCGGGCGAGGCGATGTCATTGGACGCGCAGAACTCCACGTGAGGACTTGACGTACTCAACCGTGGTTCAAGCGGGCCGCTGTACACATGAAGGACGACCTGGTCGGGTCGGGGAAAACCCTTTGGTGGGCGGTGGTGCGCAATGTCCAAGTCGAACTCCACGGCGGAGATCAGCGGCCTGCAAATCTGTATCGTCAATACCGATGCCCAGATCGACGCCGCGCTGGACAACGGAGACCGGCGCGCGTTCCGGGTGTGGTGTCTGCGCCGGGCCTCGCTGATCGCCAGGGTCGAGCGGGTACTCGTCGAAGTGGCGATGACGACGGCTGCCTAGTCGCGTCCTACCCTGACCTCAATATCGTCACGTGACGAAAAGTGACTGAGGTCAGGGGAGGGACGGGGGAGATAGCTTGAGCGGGTACCCCGCCGCTCGGCCGCGACCACGGGAACGTGTTCCCGCCCAGGGCAGTGAAAGTTCCCTCAGAAGCATCCTCCTGAGATTTCTCCTCGCCAGGTTCTGCCAACGGCACCAAGTCGGCCGCTCACACGGTTGTCCCATAGGGGTGGGAACCGAATACGCCAGAAACGGGCCGCGGTGTAGCTCAGGTGCTGGTCAGAGCAGTTCTTACGGGTGACTGCGACGCAAGCGGAGAACCTGCTGCGGTGAGGCGCTGGTCCCGGACGGTGCCCGGGGCTCGGTTGTTCTACCTGCGGATGTACAGCCGGGTCGGGAAGGGCGCTCCTGAGCGCGTCGGACGGGTGGGCGAGGTGCGCGGGGTCCTTGGCGGGGCGGGGCCGGTGTCGCGCGCGATGGTGTAGGTGCGCGCGCGGTCACCGCTTCGGCTGGCGGCGCTGACGACGAATACCGTGGAACGTCTACATCCGAGATTTCGCCGGTTTTACCGTCTGGGAGACCAACACAGACCGCTGACCAGTTCATCGTATAACCATGAGACCGTTGCGTTTTGCTGCGCTCGTTCGCACAGGAGTTGAAGACGACCGCCGCGGTCGGCACGGCGTCGATACGTCGGCCGACCGTGGACTCGGTCGGTAAGGGCGCGGCCTCGGCAACACCGCAGTCCGAGAACTCGGGACCAGTGGTGCCACCCTCATCCCAGACCGGCTCTGACCAGCACCCGAGCTACACTACGGCCCGTTTCTGGCGTATTCGGTTCCCACCCCTCCATAAGTTCGATAGTTCGAAAAAGTTCGATAATCTACATTATGTTAAGTAAGTGGTGTGCCGACCCCGTCTCCTGACCCCCGCCAGTACGCTCCTCCAGTGGCACACGCCACGAAGGCCGGTGTCACAGAACGCCAGGGACCGGCGTCTTGTGGGCGACACAGCCGAGCCCGAGGAGACAGGTACCGCCCATGTCCACGTCGCCGATCGCGGACCCCGCCACCGAGACCTTCGTCGCGCACCGCAACCTGCTCTTCACCGTCGCCTACGAGATGCTCGGTTCGGCGGCGGACGCGGAGGACGTCCTGCAGGAGACGTGGCTGCGCTGGGTGGGCGTCGACCTCGACACGGTGCGCGAGCGGCGTGCCTATCTGGTCCGGATCACCACCCGCCTGGCGCTCACCCGGCTGCGGACGCTGGGCAGGCGCAAGGAGTCGTATGTCGGACCGTGGCTGCCGGAGCCGTTGCTGACCGCGCCGGACGTGGCCGAGGACGTGGCGCTGGCCGACAGTGTCTCGATGGCGATGCTGTTGGTCCTCGAAACACTGGGGCCGACCGAGCGGGCGGTCTTCGTGCTGCGTGAGGTGTTCGACGTCGGGTACGACGAGATCGCGGAGGCCGTCGGCAAGAGCCCCGCCGCCGTCCGCCAGATCGCCCACCGGGCACGGGACCACGTCGCCGCGCGGCGGCCGCGTGACGTGGTCTCCCCCGCCGAGACCCGGACCGCGCTGGCCGCGTTCCAGCGGGCCGTCGAGACCGGCGACCTGCAGGGCCTGGTCGACATCCTCGCGCCGGACGTGGTCGTGCTGACCGACGGCGGCGGGATCAAGCAGGCGCTCCCCCGGCCTGTCGTGGGAAGGGACAAGGTGGTGCGCCTGCTCGGTGTCGGTGTGGAGCGGCTCGGTACGGCCGAGGCGTCGTTCGAACTGGTGCAGGCCAACGGTTGTCCGGCGCTGCTCCTGCGGCTCGCCGGGGAGATCGATGCCGTCATCGCCGTACGGGTCGAGGACGCGTTGGTCACCGGGCTCTACTTCGTGCGCAACCCGGAGAAGCTGTCGCGGGTCGGGCGGGAGACCGCGGTGAGCCGGTGAGCCGGGCGCTGGGTCAGGCGCTCCGTTCGGCGAGCACCGTCAGGTAGTGCGGGTTGGTCATGATCCCGATGACGTTGCCGAAGGGGTCGACCGCGGACGCCGTCTCGAAGCCTTCTCCCCGGGCGGTGATGCCGTCCAGTTGTGTCGCGCCCATGGCGAGCAGGCGCGCGAGCGTGCCGCTCAGGTCGTCGACATGCCAGTACATGATCACGCCCGCCGGGCCGTTCCTGACGTCGTGTGATGCGAACCTGCTGTCGATGAGGCCGAGTTCGGCCTGGTGGTCGCCGATCCGGTACTCGAGGTACGCGGGTGCGCCGTCGTGGTCGCGCCGGAAGTAGGGCGGCAGGCCGAGCAGGTCGGTGTACCAGGCCTCTGCGGCGGTCATGTCGTCGGCGTAGTAGCTGATGGTGGCGAATCCGCGGAACATGTCGGTGATCCCTTCGGCTGTGGGGCTCTGCTGGACTTCACTCTGCTCCGCAAAGTGCTCACCGATTGCGCACTTTTCCGGGGAGAATGGGGTCATGCGTGCCGACCGTCTTGTGGCGACCCTCCTGCTCATGCAGGCGCGTGGCCGGGTCACCGCCGCCGAGATCGCCGATGAGCTGGAGGTTTCCGTCGCCACGGCGCGGCGGGATCTCGAAGCCCTGTCGACCGCGGGTATCCCGGTGTACCCGCAGCCCGGCCGTGGTGGCGGCTGGTCGCTCGTCGGCGGTGCCCGCACGGACCTGTCCGGGTTGTCCTCGGCCGAGGCGCAGGCGTTGTTCCTGCTGGTCGGGCCCGCGGCCGCGGTCGCCCCGGAGGCGAAGGCCGCGCTCCGCAAGCTTGTTCGGGCGCTGCCCGGCACGTTCCGTGCCGATGCCGAGGCCGCAGCGGACGCCGTGGTCCTGGACCCGGCGCGCTGGGGTGAGCGCTCCCGGGAGCGCTCACCTGTGGTCGCGTTGTTGCAGCAGGCGGTGGTGGGGCGCAGGACGGTGCGGTTCACCTATGAGGGGCGTGGGCGGGAGCGTGCCGTGCGGACCGTCGAGCCGTGGGGTCTGGTCGACAAGGACGAGATCTGGTACCTGGTCGCCGGCACCGAACGCGGTCAGCGGACGTTCCGGGTCGACCGTATCGCCGACGCGGAGATGACTGCCGAGACGTTCGACCGGCCTGCCGACTTCGACCTGTCGTCGGCGTGGGAGGGGGTCGTCACCGAGGTCGAGCGACGCAGGTCGCTTGTCTCGGCAACGGTTCTGGTGGCGGCGCGGTTCGTGTTCGTGCTGCGGGACCAGTACGGGCGGCACTGCGAGGTGCTCGACACGCTCGACGACGGCCGGGTCCGGGTCCGGCCGCGCCCACTCCCCTCATGATCGCGCAGCCGCTCGCCGGGTGGGGCGCCATGCTCGATGTCGAGGACTCCCCCGAGGTACGTGCGGAGCTGGCGCGGCTGGGTGCGGAGCTGGTCGCGCGTTATGCCGGCACGGGCAGCGGCCCGACGTCGTAGGTGTAGAGCCAGCCGGTGGCCTTCTCGTAGAAATGCTTGAGGCCAAAGGACATCATGGTGTCGTTGAGCCGCCTGCGGAGCTGCCCGCGGCGAACCCGCCGAGTTGGAGCAGTCCGTGACGTTCGTCAATGTCTGTGTCCACACCAGGTCGACCGGGCCAAGCTGGTGTGGTGAACCGTTACCTGCTTGACAACCGCCGCCCGGAGGCGGGCGAGCGGTTCGTCGCGCTCGCCGAGTTGTTTGATCCGTGGACGTTCCGCCACCTCGACGACCTTGGTCTCGGCGAAGGATGGCGGTGCTGGGAAGTGGGCGCGGGCGGTGTCTCGGTGCCGCGGGGCCTGGCGGAGCGAGTGGGACCGAGTGGGCGGGTGCTGGCCACCGACATCGACGTGTCGTGGACCGAGCCCGCGGCGGATGGTGTCCTTGAGGTGCGCCGCCACGACGTGCTCCGCGATCCGCCGCCGTCCGAGACGTTCGACCTGGTTCACGCGCGGCTGGTACTGGTCCACCTCTCCGACCGCGCGGCCGCGTTGCGAGTCCTGGTCGACGCACTGCGTCCGGGTGGATGGCTGGTGATCGAGGATGCGGACCCCGCGTTGCAGCCGCTCGCCTGCCCGGACGAGCGCGGCCCCGCCGAGGAGCTGGCGAACCGCCTGCGCGCCCGGATCCGGACACTGATGGCCGAGCGCGGCGCGGACCTCGCGTACGGTCGCACGCTGCCCCGGCTGCTGCGTGAGTCAGGCCTGAGTGACGTGCGAGCGGAGGCCTATTCCCCGATCGCGTCACCCGCGTGCTCGATCCTGGAGGCGGCCACGGTCCGGCACGTCCGCGACGAGCTGCTGGCCGCGGAGTTGGCGACGGAGGAGGAGATCGAGACACATCTCGCCAACCTCGCCCTCGGCGACATGGACCTCACACTCGCACCGATGATCACCGCATGGGCCCGCAAAAGGGACATGCCTTAGCTACTCCCCATGCCAGTGGCGCCACAGGGTGGCGTACTCGCCGCCTGCCGCTACCAGTTCGTCGTGGCTGCCCAGTTCCGTGATGCGGCCACCGGCCATGACCGCCACGCGGTCGGCGTAGTGCGCGGTGTGCAGTCGGTGGGCGATCGCGATGACCGTACGGCCGGCCAGCACGGCGGCCATCGCGCGTTCGGCGTGGCGTGCGGTGGCCGGGTCGAGCAGCGCGGTGGCCTCGTCGAGGATCACCGTGTGCGGGTCGGCGAGCACGACCCTCGCGAGCGCGAGCTGCTGGGCCTGTGGCGCGTCCAGTGCCATGGCGTTGGCACCCAGCTCGGTCGACAGCCCGTCCGGCAGCTCCCGCACCCACGTCGCGTCGACGGCCGCGAGTGCCGCGTGCATCGCGTTGTCGTCCGCGTCCGGCGCGGCGATCGCGAGGTTGTCGCGCACGGTGCCGATGAACACGTGGTGTTCCTGGGTGACCAGCACGATCCGCCGCCGCAGCTCTTCCGGTGCGAGCAGCGCGACCTGCGCGCCGCCGACCGTGATCCGGCCCGCTCTCGGCACGTCCACCCCGGCCAGCAGCCGCCCGAGCGTGGACTTCCCCGCCCCGGACGGGCCGACGATCGCGAGCCGCTCCCCCGGCCGCACCGAAAGGTCGACGCCGTGCAGCACATCCCGGCCACCGCTGTACGCGTACCGCACGCCGGCGACCTCGAGCCGGTCGTCGTCGGGCGTCGCGTCGCCCACCGGCGCTGGCTCGACCTCGCCGACCCCCTTCAGCCGCGCGAGCGACGCGCCGCTGCGCTGCACCTGCTCCAGCCACATCAGCACCTGGTTGATGGGGTTGATCAGCTGCATCGCGTACAGGCCGATCGAGATCACCGCACCGAGGCTCACCAGGTCGTCGAAGTACATGACGCCACCGACCATCAGCACGACCACCATCGCCGTGATGCTGGTGAGGTCGATCATCGGGAACAGGACGCTGCGCAGGTAGAGCGTGTGGACCTTGGTGCGGAAGCCTTCCCGGACCGCCACGTCGCCGTCGGCCACCCGTCGGGCCCGCAGGTTGAACGCCTCGATCGTCCGCGCGCCGTCGACCGTGGCGGCGATCGACTCGGACAGCTCGGAGGTGGCCGCGCCCTCCGCGAGGTAGGCGACCCTGGCGCGCTTGAGGTACCACCTGCCCGCGAACCACAGCCCGGAGATGCCCAGGAGAGCGAGCCCCGCCAGCGGTGGGCTCAGCAGGAACATCGCGCCGAAGATGAGCGTCGCCTGCAGCGTGCCCATGAACACCTCGGGCGCGGCGTCGCGCAGGGCGGCGCCCACCGTCGCGACGTCGGCGGTGGTGCGGGACATCAAGTCACCTGTACCGGCACGTTCGACCACCGCGGTCGGCAGCGCGAGCGCCCGGCCGACGAACTCCTCGCGCAGCCGGGCGAGGGAACGTTCGGCGAACCGGTGCGCGAAGTAGCGGGCGAACCGGGTGAGCACCATGTGCCCGGCCGCGAACGCGACGATGGCGAGTGCCAGCAGGTCCACGGTTGCCAGGTCAGGTGTACCGGATTCGACCTGGTTGACGATCCGGCCGATGAGCCACGGCGCGCCGAGCCCGGCGGCGGCCGCGAGGCAGGTCGTCACGACGACCAGCGCTGTGGCGCCGGGGTCCGCGCGGACGATGTCCATGCCGGCCCGCCGCACCCCGCGTGCGCCGGTGACGGGCAGCCGCCAGCTGTCAGTCACGGACGAGGTCCTCCTCACTGCCGCGGAACGCGACGGTCCGGTAGCCGGGCTGGGTCGCGAGGAGGTCGGCGTGGGTGCCGGTGGCGGCGACCCGTCCGTCGGCCAGGTACGCGACGCGGTCGGCGCGGTCGAGCAGCAGCGGCGACGTCGCCACCAGCACGGTGGTGCGGCCTCGCCGGGCAGCGTGCAGCCGCGCGGCCACCACCGACTCGGTGTGCGCGTCGACCGCCGAGGTCGGCTCCACGAGCAGCAGCACCTCGGGGTCGGCGAGCAGCGCGCGCACGAGCCGCAGCCGCTGTCGCTGCCCGCCGGACAGGGACCGGCCCTGCGCGTCGACGAACGAGTCCGCGCCAGAGGGCAGCGCGTCGACCACGTCCTCGGCCATCGCGACCCGGATGGCGTCGGCGACGGCCCGGTCGTCCGCCTGGTCGTCACCGCCGATCCGGGCGGCGACCACGTCCCGCAGCGCACCGGCGAACAGGTAGGCGTCGTTGTCGGCGACCAGCACGCGGGACCGCACGTCGGCGAGCGGGATCTCCGACAACCGGCGGCCGCCCCAGGTCACCGCCGAGTCGGTGTAGCGGCCGAGCCGGTCCACCAGCTGGCTGGCCTCGGCGGGGGTCGTGGCCGCGATCGCGAGCAACTCGCCCGGCCGGACGGTCAGCCCGCTGTCGGGATCGTGCAGCGGCGCTGCCCCGGCCGGTGCCGATACGGTTGACCTGCCACCGTCCTTGACGGCGGGTTCGAGGGTGAGCACGTTCGTCACGCGGCGGGCGGCGACCAGACCGCGGCTGATGTCCTGCGCGCCCTCGATGAGGAAGTACACCGGCGTGGACAGCACGGCGACATACCCGTACACGGCGACCATCTCGCCGATGGTGATCTCGCCCGCCGCGGTCATGCGTGCCGCGAGCCACGTGACGGCCGCGAGGAACAGGCTCGGCAGCCCGACGCCGACCCCCTCGATCCAGCTCGCGACGGCGCCGACCCGGTAGCCCTCGGCACGCAGTGCCTGTGAGCGGTCCCGGTAGCGCTTCGCGAACAGGTCCTTGCCGCCGATGCCGCACAGCACTCGCAGCCCGGCGACGATGTCGCCCGCGCGGGCGGTGAGCGCGCCCTGGTTCTCCCGGTACACCGACTCCGTGCGGCGCAACCGGTTGAGCAGCGGCCCGATCGACAGCACGAACAGTGGCACACCGACCAGGACCACCGCCGCGAGCAGCGGGGAGATCGACACGAGCAGCACCGCGACCGTGCCGTAGGTGACGATCGCGCCGACACCCGGCCCGGTGGAGGTCATGGTGCGGGCGATGCGGTCGAGGTCGGCGGCGCCGATGCTCACCACCTCTCCGGAGGTGACGCGGCGCGGGAGTTCGGCGCCGACCCGCACGGCGTGCCGGATCACCACCTGGACGGTGCGGTAGGCGGCGTCGTTGCGGATGAAGGTCATCGTGCGGTGCCGCATGACCCCGATGCCCGCGGTGGCCACCCCCGACACGGCGAGCACCACGACCCAGAAGCCGAGCGCGCCGAGATCGCGGGCGCGCAACCCGTCGTCGATAGCGCGGGCCAACAGGTAGGGCGGGAGCATGAGCAGCACCATCCATGTGGTGCTCAGCGTCGCTCCGAGCGCTACCCGCCAGCGCTGCATCCGCACGAGCCACCACAGGAAGCGCAGCGGGCCGCGCGCGTCTGGCACACCCGGATCGGCGTAGGGGACCTTCGGCCGCATGATTCCCACCCTATGCATCCGCGTCAGTCGTTTTCCGGATGTCGGTTCCGCTCCTGGCGTAGCGGGTGCGCCGGAACAGGACCTCACTCGACGTGACCACGAGCGTGACGCCACTGCCAGTCGTGAGACGCTGATGCCAATGCACGCGAACCGCACTCCTGCCCGGCAACCGAGATGCGCGGCGCAGTCCTCGGCGCTCGGTGAGCCGCTCGCGGGCACGGCCGCGTTCGCCCGGTCATGGCTCGCGATCGAACAGCCGGGACCGTGGGGCCGGGAGGCGCTGTCGGCGAGCCACCTCGACGAGGGTGTCGCGAAGGAGCTCGCCGCGCTGGCGGCGGGGACCGGGGTGCGGATCGTGCTGATCCGCAGGCCGGGCCGCCACCCCGACCGGCACCGTCCGGTGCCCAGGCACGTCTACCTCGCGCACACCGCGCCAGGCCGCACCTGGCTGGAACGCACGATGCTCACCGACCCCAAGCAGCTCCTCGACCTGGACTTCGCCCGGGCGGGCGCCGGGGTTCCCGGGTTACTCGGTACACCTGTATCGGATCCGCTGCTGCTGGTGTGCACGAACGGCAGGCGCGACGTGTGCTGTGCGTTGCTGGGCCGTCCGATCGCGGACGAGCTGGCGGTCACGCATGGCGAGCGGGTGTGGGAGTGCACTCACATCGGCGGGCACCGGTTCGCGCCGACCGCGGTGCTGCTGCCGACCGGGTACTCCTACGGCCGGCTGACCATCGACTCGGCGACGCGTCTGCTGGCGGGCGGGCCCGACCTGACCGACTGCCGCGGCCGGTCCACGTGGTCCCCGCCCGGCCAGGTCGCGGAAGTGGCGGTGCGCGAGTCGACGGGCATCACCGACCTGGACGCGCTGACGGTGACGACCGTCGAAGAGCCGGTCGAGGACGGCTGGCTGGTGACGGTCGCGCACCGGGACGGCCGGGCATGGCGGGTGGCGGTCACCGAACAGGAGATTTCTGACGGCCGCGCGGCGAGCTGTGGCGCGGACCCGACCCCGGCGGTCGCGTTGTCGGCGCAGTCAGTCAGCGCGGTCAGTCAGCGCCCGCCCGAAGCGCCGGGGCGAACCGGGCGGTGAGCCAGCGGCGCTGCCACGGGGTCTCGACCGCGCGGGGGTGGTAGGTGGCGCGGGTCCACGACACGGCGTCGGCGGCGGGGACACCCGCGAGGATCGCGAGCGCGGCCACGGTGGTGCCGGTGCGCCCGACCCCACCGCCGCAGGCGACCTCGACGCGCTGTCCGTCGAGCGCGCGGCGGTGCAGGTCGCGGATCCGGGTGACCGCGGCGCTGGTGTCGCGCGGGAGCAGGAAGTCCGGCCAGTCGAGCCACTCGTGCGGCCAGGTGAACGAGTGCCGCGCCCGGAGTTTCCTGGAGCCGAGGTAGAGCCCGAACTCGGGCGGCGCACCGCCGGGTGCGGGGTTGCGCAGTCCACGCCCCCGTACCCAGGCGCCGTCGGGTAGCTGGATCGCGTCATCGAGCCGGGTCATTCGACCACTATGGAGCATCCGAGGGCCCGGTCGTCCCCGTTCCGCTGACCGCGAACCGGGACGTGTCCCCGTGGGGAGACAATCGCGCCCCATAATCCCCAGCCGCCCACAACGGAACCCATCGCCGGCAATTCTTCGGTCCCGCACAACAATGGCCCCGACTCCCACCGGGAATCGGGGCCATCGCGGTCCAGGTCGCTGACGAGGTTACGGATAGCGCGGCGGCTCGTCGGACAGTTCCGTCGACTCGTTCGGACGCCCGGGCGGCGGTGTCCGAGGACCACCCAGCCCCGGCGGCTCGTAGGCCGGGGGCAGCGGTTCCGGCGCGGGCTCCGGCTCCGGCGGACCGGCAGGCAGCGGCGGCCGGGACAGCGCCGCTGGTGCGGCGGGCTTGGACAGCGGGCTCGGGACCTCTTGGCGCGCAACGGCTTCCGCCGCGCGCACCGCCTCGGCGACCTGCGGGTCGGTCGAGGTGTCGAACCAGCTCTCGATCTCGTCGTCGTCATCGTCGCGGCGCGCGGGCGGCTCGTAGGCGGGCGGCTCGTACCGGAAGACCCCGTCGTCGCCGGGGGCGCCCAGCGCCTTCGCGAAACCTTCGAGCGCCTTGCCGAAGTCGTTGGGCAGCATCCAGACCTTGTTGGCGTCGCCCTGCGCCATCTGCGGCAGCGTCTGCAGATACTGGTACGCGAGCACCTCCGGCGTCGGCTTGCCGGCCTTGATCGCGTCGAACACCTTCTCGATGGCCTTCGCCTGTCCCTGCGCCTGCAGGTACCGCGCCGCGCGCTCACCCTGCGCCCGCAGGATCCGCGACTGCCGCTCACCCTCGGACGCGAGGATCGCCGCCTGCTTGGCGCCCTCCGCGGACAGGATCTGGCTCTGCTTCTGGCCTTCCGCGGTCTTGATCGCCGCCTCGCGGGTACCTTCCGCGGTCAGGATCATGGCGCGCTTCTCCCGGTCCGCGCGCATCTGCTTCTCCATCGAGTCCTGAATGGACGGTGGAGGATCGATCGCCTTCAGCTCGACACGCGCGACGCGGATGCCCCACCGGCCGGTGGCCTCGTCCAGCACACCACGCAGCTGGCCGTTGATGGAGTCACGCGACGTCAGCGTCTCCTCCAGGCTCATGCCACCGACCACGTTACGAAGCGTCGTGGTGGTCAGCTGCTCCACACCGACGATGTAGTCGGAGATCTCGTACACCGCGTCACGAGGGTTGGTGACCTGGAAGTAGACGACCGTGTCGATGGACACCGTCAGGTTGTCCTGGGTGATCACCGGCTGCGGAGGGAAGGACACGACCTGCTCGCGGCGGTCGATGCGCGCACGGACACGGTCGAGGAAGGGCACCAGGAAGTTCAGGCCGGGCTCGGCGACCGACCGGAACCGGCCGAGCCGCTCGATCACCGCGGACTGAGCCTGCGGGATCACGAGGATCGACTTCACCACGACCGTGAGTACGAACAAAACCACGACCGCGACGACGATGAGAATGATCAACATGCCTCCACTCCGGACGGCGCTTCCTGGGCGGTGTTGTGGAAGTAGATCACATCAGCCACCCGAACATGCGCATGTCGGGGTGGCATCCACCAGAAGTCGGCACGCGTCCACCCCCACGCCGGTCAATCCAAGTCCGCCAGCACGACGGCGGTCGCGCCGGCGATCTCCACGATCGTCACCTTGGCGCCCGGCTCGATCGCCTGCTTGTCGTCGAACGCGCGAGCCGACCACACGTCACCGTCGAGTCGCACCTGCCCGCCGCTCGCGTCGACCATCGACACGGCGACCGCCTTGCGGCCGATCAGCGCATCGGCGTTGGTGTGCACGAGCTCGCCGTGCATTCTGCGTTTGAGCCAGGGCCGCGCGAACGTCACCAGCCCGATCGACACCAGCGCGAACACCGCGCAGCTGACCAGGGTGTTCCCGAAGATCACCTCGGTGCCCGCACCCGCGAGCGCGCCGACGCCGACCATGAGCAGGAAGAAATCCCCGGATAGCATCTCAGCGGCGATCAGCGCGATTCCACCGATGAGCCAGAACAATGCGGCCATAGCGGCAATGATCTCAGACCCACGCCACCCTGGTCACTACTCTTCACCGGTGGTGACGAAATCGATGAGCCGCTCCACCGCGCCGATCAGCGGTGTCTCCAGGTCCTTGTAGCTGCGCACACCGGCGAGCACGTGCCGCCAGCCGTCGGCCGGTTCTCCCCAGCCGAGGGCCGCGCAGATTCCTTCCTTCCACGGCGTGCCACGCGGGATCGCCGGCCACTGCCCGATGCCGACCGCCGCCGGTTTCACCGCCTGCCACACATCCACGTACGGGTGGCCGGTGACCAGCACGTTCGGGTCACGCACCGAGTCGACGATGCGGGTTTCCTTGCTGCCCTTCACGAGGTGGTCGACGAGCACGCCCAGCCTGCGGTGCGGCGCGGTGCCGAACTCGGTGACCAGCGCGTTCAGGTCGTCGATGCCGTGCAGCGGCTCCACGACCACGCCCTCGACGCGCAGGTCGTGGCCCCACACGCGTTCCACGAGTTCCGCGTCGTGGATGCCCTCGACCCACAGCCGGCTGTCGCGCGCGGTGCGAGCCGTGTGGCCCGTCACGCGCACCGACCCGGACGCCGAGATCACTCGTTCGGGCGCCTTCTTCTGGGTGGGCCGGACGAGCGTGACGGGTTTGCCGTCGATCAGGAAGCCCGCCGGGGTGAGCGGGAACAGACGGTGGCGGCCGTGCCGGTCCTCGAGCACCACGTTGCCGTTCTCGAACCGCACGACGGCGCCGGTGAAGCCGCTCGCCGGGTCCTCCGCGACGAGGCCCGGTTCGGCGGCCACCTCCGGGATCTGCTTGCGGGCCCGGCCGCGGGCCAGGATGTCGCCGTAGTTCTCCGATCGCACGGCTGGTCACCCTATCGAGGTTGGTGGCGAAAACTTTGGACCGAGGGCGTCGGAGAACGCGTGTCCCGGACGACGATGGGGACATGGGCACGCGAGAAGGCCCGGCATCGGCATCAGCACCGGACCCGGCGCTGGGCCTGCTGGCACGGTACGACGAGGCGTTACCGCACGTCTACGGCTACCTGCTGGCGCGCTGCGGGAACCGGTCGCTCGCCGAGGACCTGACCGCGGACGCGTTCCTGGCCGCGGTGGTCGCGGTCCGCACCCCGGGCGCGCCGGAGCCGACCGTGCCATGGCTGATCGGGGTCGCGCGGCACAAGCTCGCCGACCACTGGCGGCGCCTCGCACGCGAGGAGCGCGGGCTGCGGCTCGTCGACGGCGGCGCCGAGGACCGCGAGGACCCATGGGACGAGGCGGTCGACGCGATCCGCGCCCGCACGGTCCTCGCCGGGCTCGGCCCGCACCACCGGGCGGCGCTGACGCTGCGGTACGTGGACGGGCTGCCGGTCGGCGAGGTCGCGGACTGTCTCGGCAGGACCCTCACGCGACGGAGGCGTTGCTGGTGCGGGCCCGCACCGCGTTCCGCAGGAGCTATCGGGAGGAGGGCTCGTCATGACCGACCCGTTCGACGTGCTGCGCGAGCCGGCCGTCCCGGTGGCACCCGACCCGTCATTCACCGCACGGCTGCGGGAGCGTCTGACCCGCGCCGTGTTCGACCAGGGAGAAACCATGGCAGTACAGATGACTCGCAGAGAACCGGCGTGGCCGCCGTCGCTGACGCCCTACCTCGTGGTGTCCGACGCGCGGGCGGCGCTCGACTGGTACACGGAGGTCTTCGGCGCCCGGCAGCGCGGGGAGGCACACGTCGACGCCGACGGCACGGTCGGGCACATGGAGGTCGACATCGGCGACGCCGTGCTGATGTTCGCCGAGGCATCGGACCTCTACCCCGACGTGCCGGTGCGCGCACCCGACGCGCCGACGACGTTCAGCCACTCGCTCCACCTGCAGGTGCCGAACGTGGACGAGACAGTTGTATTGGCACAACGCCGCGGCGCCGTGGTCGAACGGCAGCCAAGGACGGAGCCCTACGGCCGGGCCGGGGTGGTCGTGGACCCGTTCGGTCACCGCTGGCTGCTGCTCCAGCCGCCGCGCGGTGCGACACGGCTGCGACAGGGCGACGTCGTTCGCGCGACGATCGTGACCCCGGACACGGTGCGGGCACGGGAGTTCTACGAGGCGGTGCTCCAGGTACCGCTCACGCCGGGCGGGACGCCGGGTTCGTGGGGCACCGATGAGACGCGCCCGCAGCTGGGCATGTGGTCACCGCAGGACACGGCACCAGAGGTGCAGCTGTGTTTCCGGGTGGACGACATCGTGGCGGCCGCCGCACGGGTCCGCGCGGCCGGCGGTGAGGCCGAGGAGGTGACCAGGCACCCGTACGGCCTGCTGTCGGAGTGCACCGACAACCAGGGCACACACTTCCAGCTGTGGCAGCCAATCGATTGACAGCACTGAGGGCAATGGCGAACACATAGGCGCCCGAGGGCATCGAGTACCGTGCACGTCAAAGGCGTGCACGTCAAAGGCGGTCACGTCGCGCTCCGTCGTCGGCTGGCTCCCCGCCGTGACCGTGGGCGCGCACTCGAAGACGAGGCGTGGCCGCACCCCCAAGTCTTCTGTATTGGAAAGCCATGCCCAAGAAGGTCGATCATCGTTCGCGCCGGGCCACCATCGCCGAGTCCGTGTGGCGGGTGTCCGCGTACGGCGGCATCGAGGCGGTCACCATGCGGCACGTCGCCGCGGCCGCCGGCATGTCGCTCGGCCAGGTCCAGCACTACTTCACGACCAAGGACGAGCTGCTGGCCTTCGCGTACGACCTGCTCACCGACCGCATCGCGGCACGGGTGAGTCAGCGGGAGGACCCACCGGGCGCCGACGAGCCCGAACCGAGGGACATCGTCCGCGAGGCGCTCGCCGAGCTGCTGCCACTCGACGAGGAGCGCACCGTCGAAGCGCACTTCCTGCTCATGTTCCTCGCCCGGTCCGCGGTGTCCGCCGAGTTCGCCGCCAGCCTCCGCAAGGAACACGCCGACCTGCACGCCTTCATCGTCGACCAGCTCCGGCGCGGGCAGCGCCGCGGCATGGTGGCCGTCCACCTCGACCCCGCCCGCGAGACACGCACCCTCCTCGCCGTGCTCGACGGCCTCATCACCCACGTGCTCGTCGGCCACCACTGCGCACCGGACGCCGAGCAGGCACTCGACGACCACCTCGACCGGCTGTTCAGCGGCTGAACCCGGCCGCCCGCCCGAACAACCCGGCCAGCACCCGCACCTGCTCCACCAGCTCCGGCGGCTCGAGCACCTCGAACTCGAAACCGATCTGCGCAAACGTAGACCGGGAAGTCGTCCAGCGACGGCCCACCCACATGCAACACACACGTATCGGCATCCCGCGCCTCGATCACCCCCGACGCGGGCGACACCCGCTCGGCCGCCACCTCGGCCGGCACGTGCAGCAACACCTTCCCCTGATACCGGTACGGCGCGTTCGAGATCGCCCGCGAGATGTACGCGGCCACGTCGTCGGTCGGTGGCTCCCGAGGTGGAAACCGGCCCACCACCGACGGCTCCGACGCAATACGGTCGACCCGGAACGTGCGCCACTCCTCCGCCGACCGATCCCAGCACAGCAGGTACCAACGCCGCCCAGTGCACGCGAGCCGCACCGGCTCGACCGTCCTCGGCGACGACGACCCGTCGGCCCGCTCGTAGGTGAACCGCAGCAGGTCCCGGTCCCGGCACGCCGTCGCCAACCGGGTGAGCAGCGCGGGCTCCACCGTCGGACCCCGGTGCGCCAGCGACACCGTCGCCTGCCCGACCGCGTTCACCCGGTGCCGCAACCGCGCTGGCAGCACCTGCTCCAGCTTCGCGAGCGCCCGCACCGACGTCTCCTCGATGCCGGTCACCGTGCCCGCCGTCCGCAGCCCCACCGCGACCGCCACCGCCTCGTCGTCATCCAGAAGCAGCGGCGGCATCGCCGCACCCGCCTCCAGCCAGTAGCCACCGGCGACCCCTGGCTGCGCCACCACCGGATAACCCAGGTCGCGAAGCCGGTCGATGTCACGCCGCACCGTCCGCAACGTCACCCCGAGCCGCTCCGCCAACAACGCACCCGACCAGCCTCGCCGCGCCTGCAGCAACGACAGCAGCTTCAACAGCCGAGCCGACGTCTCCAACATGCGGCAATCGTGCCACGAATTGGTGACCGGACCTGTCACCATCGGCTCGTAGCGTGCCCGCCATGAGCGAGATCAAGCCCTTCCGCATCGCCGTCCCGCAGGCCGACCTCGACGACCTGAACCAGCGCCTCGACGCCGCCCACTGGCCCGACGAACTGCCCGGCGTCGACTGGCGATACGGCGTACCCCTCGGCTACCTCAAAGAACTCACCCAGTACTGGCGTACCGAATACGACTGGCACGCCCAGGAGAAGCTGCTCAACGACCTGCCGCAGTTCACCACCGAGATCGACGGCCAGCACGTGCACTTCCTCCACGTCCGCTCCCCCGAACCCGACGCACTGCCCCTCGTCCTCACCCACGGCTGGCCCGGCTCCATCGTCGAGTTCCTCGACGTCATCGGCCCGCTCACCAACCCCACGGCACACGGCGGCGACCCCGCCGACGCGTTCCACCTGGTCATCCCGTCACTGCCCGGCTTCGGCTTCTCCGGCCCCACCCGCGACCAAGGCTGGCACACCATGCGCATCGCCCGGGCCTGGGCCGAACTGATGCGCCGCCTCGGCTACGACCGCTACGCAGCACAGGGCGGCGACTTCGGCGCCCTCGTCACACCCGACCTCGGCCGCGTCGACGCCGAGCACGTCGTCGGCCTGCACGTCAACGCCGCGACCGCGGGCTTCATCTCCTTCACCGACGTCGACGAGGACGAACTGACCGAGGTCGAGCGAGCCCGCTGGGCACGCCAGCAGCTGTACATGAACGACGGCAACGCCTACTTCCTGCTCCAGGCCACCCGCCCGCAGACCCTGGCGTACGCGCTCACCGACTCCCCCACCGGCCAGCTCGCGTGGATCATCGAGAAGTTCAAGGAGTGGACCCACCCCGTCGACGCCCTGCCCGACACGGTGATCGACCGGGACCGGCTGCTCACCAACGTGATGCTGTACTGGCTGACCGGCACCGCGGGCTCCTCCGCGCGGATCTACTACGAGAACATGCACTCCGGCGACTGGCCATACCGCACCGACGTCCCCACCGGCGTCGCCGTCTTCGCCGAGGACATCGCGATCCGGAAGTTCGCCGAGCAAGCCAACACGATCACGCACTGGACCGACTTCGACACCGGCGGGCACTTCGCCGCACTCGAGGTGCCGGACCTGCTGGTCACCGACATGCGACAGTTCTTCCGCGGTCTGCGCTGAAAGAAGGGACGACGGGGTGGGCACTCTGAGCCTGAGAGCGATCAACCGGGCCACGCTGGCACGCCAGCACCTGCTCGCCAGATCCGGCATGCCCGCGATCGGCATGATCGAGCACCTGGTCGGCATGCAGGCACAAGCGCCCTTCCCGCCGTACACCGGGCTGTGGACCCGGCTGACCGACTTCCAGCCGGCCGAACTCGCGGACGCGCTCGTCGACAGGCAAGTCGTCCGTATCGCGTTGATGCGCGGCACCGTCCATCTGGTCAGCGCCGCCGACGCGTGCTTCCTGCGGCCACTCATCCAGCCGCTGCTTGACCGCGACCTGCGCACCAACGCCCTGCACGCACGGCACCTGACCGACCTCGACCTGCCCAAACTCGCCGATCTGGCCCGGCAGGCGCTCGCCGGCCAGCCACTCACCGCGAAGGAACTGGGCGCCGCGCTCGCCGAGCCGTGGCCCGACCGCGAACCGGACGCACTCGCCCACGCCGTCCGCGGACTGCTGCCCCTCGTCCAGACCCCGCCACGCGCCGTGTGGGGCCGCAGCGGCCAGACCAAGTACCACACGGCCGAGCACTGGCTGGGCCGCGACCTGGACAAGTCACCCGACCCGAAACGGATGGCGGAACGCTACCTCGCCGCGTTCGGCCCCGCGTCGGTCGCCGACCTGCAGGCATGGGCAGGCCTGACCCGGCTCCGCGAAGTCACCGACACCCTCGACGTGCGCAGGTTCACCGCCGACGACGGCCGGGAACTGCTCGACCTGCCCGACGCGCCCCGCCCCGACGAGGACACCCCGGCACCCGTCCGCTTCCTGCCCGAGTTCGACAACCTCCTGCTCTCATACGTGGACCGCACCCGCGTACTGACCGAGGAACACCGCAAACGACTGTTCGGCGTCAAGAACGGCGTCTTCCCCGGCACGTTGCTCGTCGACGGGTTCGTCCGAGGCGCATGGCGCATCACCAGACAACGCAAGTCAGCCGTACTGACCATCACGCCGTGGGCGCGGACCACCAAGAAGGACCAGGCAGCGCTCATCAAGGAAGGCACGCGCCTGCTCGAGTTCCACGCACCCGGCGCGGACACCAAGGACGTGCTGATCGAGTCCTGAACACAGGACCCTCCCCTCTTTGCCGCTTTTGAGGTTCCCGCGTTCGTCGCGACCCGGCGGAATCGCGAGAAAAATTGGACATCTATATAGTTGATAACTAATTTTTGTTGTCGGAACAGGGGAGTGGTCACCCGAAGCCGGACGCATCGCCATCCCGCGACGCCAGGACTGCCGCGGCGTCACGAGGCCGCTGTCCCGTCAGGTATCGCCGCGGCGCGGCCGGGCCTGGTTGCACCGCGGCGACCGACGATCTCCCCTTCCTTGCTGCCCTGTCCCCCGTTGCGGACTGGACGAGCGCGATCTTGGGCGCTAACATCGGACATCTATATAGGTCTTAGTGGATTCAAGAGGGTGGAGCGCCGATGGAGCTGGACGTGGGTGAGGTCGGACGGCTGATGTTCGGCCGTCCGTGCCGACTGCGGGTGGCGCTGTGGATCCATGACCGCGGCGCGCGGCGCTTCTACCAGTCGGAACCGCCGGACGAGGTGATCCCCCAGAGCGCGGCGGGCACCGAACTACGCCGGTTCGTGCACCTCGGCATGCTCACCGAGCACCGGGAGGCGGGTAGCCGCCGCGTCTACTACGAGACCACCAACAGTCCACTGTGGAACATCGTCGTGGCCGCCGCCCGTGTCATGAGCGCGTCGCGCTGAGTCGACGAGTCAGAACGCGGGCCAGGGAATGGCCCGCCAGTCCGACCCCGGCGTCGGGAACTCGCTCGCCGACAACAGCGCCGACAGCCGTGACCGCAGCGCCCTGACCTCCGCCTTCGTCACGTGCTCCGCGAGCCCGGCCGACAGGTCGTCCAGCCCGGCACGCAGCGTCTCCAGCATGTCGGCCACGTCCTCGGGCAGCCGCTCGCCGACCCAGCCCCACAGCACCGTCCGCAGCTTGTGCTCGGTGTGCAGGCAGATGCCGTGGTCGACGCCGTACACGTTCCCGTCGGTGCCGTGCAGCACGTGCCCGCCCTTGCGGTCCGCGTTGTTCAGCACCACGTCCAACGCGGCCATCAGCCGCACGCTCGGATGGTCCGCGTGTGCGAGCACGGCGGGCTCACCGAACCGGTCGTGCGCACGCAGCACCATCCGCCAGCCGGGCAGCAGGTCCTCCGGCGCGCACACGTCGACCAGGTCGTCGCCCTCCTTGGTGTCCACCCACAGCTGCACCATGCCGGGCCCGAACGGGCCGGAGCGCAGCACTGTCGGCGGGATCAACGTCAGGCCCGCGGCCTGCGACACCAGGTAGGAGCCGACCTCACGGCCGGCGAGGGTGCCGTCCGGGAAGTCCCACAGAGCGCGCTCACCGCTGACCGGCTTGTACACGCAGTGCGCGACCTCGTCCCCACCGGTGATCTCGCAGTAGAGCGTGGCGTTGGAGGCGTCGACCAGGCGCCCCTCGATCTCGATCCGTCCGCGCGTGAGCAGTTCGAGGACACCCGGATCCGACGGCTGCAACTCCCTATTCCGCCTCGTCGTCCTCGGTGCGCCGGTAGCCGTTCTGGCGAGGGCACACGTGCCCGGCCGGATCGAGCGGCTCACCGCACAGCGGGCACGGCTTCCGGCCCGCGTTGATCACTCGGTCGGCGCGCTCGGCGAACGCGCGCGCCTCGACCGGGGTGAGGAACACCCGGACCGCGTCCGGGCCCTCCTCGGTGTCGTCGAGCACGATCGACTCGTCGACCTCGGCCTCGGTGATCGCCAGCAGTTCGATCACGACGGCACTGGTCTCGGAGTCCCACCCGAGACCCATCGTGCCGACGCGGAACTCCTCCTCGACCGGGACATTGAGCGGGTCGGCGTCGACGAACTCGCCCGGCGTCTCGTCCGGCAGGTCCGCGCCGAAGCGGCGGTGAACCTCCTCCAGGAGCGAGCCGATGCGCTCCGCGAGTACCGCCATCTGCTGCTTTTCCAGCGCGACGGACACGGTGCGGGCGCTTTCCGAGGCCTGTAGGTAGAACGTGCGGTCGCCAGGTTGACCGACCGTGCCTGCGACGAACCGATCGGGTTGGCGGAAGACATGAATTACTCGAGCCATGGCACCTCCGACCCTACGGCAAACGCCTCGCTGGAGCAGGCCTGTCCCCACCCCGACACGCGAGTCGACACAACGGTATCGAAGCCTGCCGGACCCACCATCGACCCGATCCCCCGGTTAGTGTCTCCGGCGTGGTGAAGATCGCGCAGTTCGGTAGCTGGGAGTCGCCGCTCACGGCGGAGACGGTGGCCGCGGCAGGTGTCGCTCCCAAATGGGTCGACGTGCATGACGGCATCGTGTGGTGGGCGGAGAGCAGGCCGACGGAGGATGGACGGGTCGCGCTGATGCGCGAGGGGCCGGACGGGACGCCGGTCGAGGTGCTTGCCGCGCCGTGGAATGTGCGCAACCGCGTGCACGAGTACGGCGGGCGGCCCTGGACTGTGCTCGGGAACACCGTGGTGTTCACGGACTGGGGTGATCAACGCGTCTACGCCTACGACTGGGCCGACGGCACGGACGAACCCCGGCCGCTGACGCCGGTGCCCGCACGCAGGCACGGTCTGCGGTACGCCGACCTCTCCCCCGGCCCTGGCAATACCTCCGTACTGTGTGTCCGCGAGACGGTCACCGGGGACCGGCCGACCGACGTGGCACGCGACCTCGTGGAGCTGCCGCTCGACGGCACCGGCCCGCGTTCGCTCGGCGCGAGCCATCACTTCATGTCCGGGCCTCGCCTGTCGCCGGACGGCACGCGGCTCGCGTGGATCGGCTGGGACCACCCGAACATGCCGTGGGACGGCGCAGAACTGTGCGTCGCGGAACCAGGTCAGCCGCATCGCGTCCTGGCAGGCGGGCCGAGGGAAAGCGTCTGTCAGGCCGAATGGGAGTCGGCGGATTCACTGCTCGTGCTCAACGACCCCGACGGCTGGTGGAACCTGTTCCGCGTCGGGCTCGACGGCAGTGCGGTGAACCTCGCGCGCTGTGAGGAAGAACTCGGTGGGCCGCTGTGGGTGCTGGGCTGCCGGTGGTTCGCGCCGCTGGGTGGCGGCAGGCACGCCGTGCTGCGGTCGGACCGGCTCGCCGTGCTCGACGAGCGCAGCGGCACCGTGACCGATGTCGACACCGATCTGACCGCGTGGTCGTCGGATCTGGTGGCCCACAACGGAGTCGTGGTGTCGGCGGCGGGCGGTCAGCAGCGGGAGGCGGCCGTGGTGCGGCTCGATCTCGGCACCGGCGTGGAGACGATCGTGTCCGGGCAGCCGCACGACCTGCCGGACCCGTCGTACCTGCCAACACCGGAGCACCGGGTGTTCACCAGCAAGGACGGGCGGGAGATCCCGGCATTCGTGTACCTGCCGCGAAACCCCGGCTTCGCGGGCCCGGACGGTGCGGCGCCACCGTTGCTGGTCCACGTCCACGGCGGGCCGACGGGCAAGGTCTCCGATGTGCTCAAACGCGACATCGCGTACTTCACCAGCCGCGGCATCGCCGTGGTGGCCGTGAACTACGGTGGTTCGGCGGGTTACGGACGGGAGTTCCGCGAGTCCCTCAACGAGCAGTGGGGCGTGGTCGACGTGCACGACTGCTCGACGGCCGCCCGCACGCTCGCCGAGGAGGGCGTCGTGGACGGTGCCCGGCTCGCCGTGCGTGGCGGCAGTGCGGGCGGGTGGACGGCGGCGGCGTCGATGACCTCGGTGCCGACGTACGCGTGCGCGACGATCATGTTCCCGATCCTCGACCTGACCAACTGGACCAGCGCCGGTGGCGAGACACACGACTTCGAGTCGCGCTACATCGAGGGACTCGTCGGGGTCCTGCCGGAACACGCCGACCGGTATGCGGACCGGTCGCCATGCAACCACGTCGACCGGCTCGCGGGCCCGGTGTTGTTGCTGCAGGGGCTGGAGGACGAGGTGTGCCCGCCCGAGCAGGCGGACCGGTTCGTCGCGAGCCTCGACGGGAGCGGGTTGCCGCACGCGTACCTGACGTTCGAGGGTGAGCAACACGGGTTCCGGCGTGCGTCATCGGTGACCACGGCACTGGAGGCCGAACTGTCGTTCTACGGGCAGGTTTTCGGGTTCACACCGCCCGGGGTGCCGGTGCTGGAGCTGAAGTCGTGACGCGGGTGCGCCCAGGGCGGCTGCTGGCGGGCAGCAGGGTCCGCCTGGTCGCACCTTCCGGTCCGGTCGACGAGGCGCTGCTGGCGCGGGGTGTGTCGATTCTGGAGAGCTGGGGGCTGGTCGTCGAGGTCGGCAAGCACGTCCTCGACCGGCACCCTTCGGTGCCCTATCTGGCGGGCCTCGACGTGCACAGGGCCGCGGACCTGCAGGCGGCGTGGTGCGATCCGACGGTCGACGCGGTCGTGTGCGCGCGTGGTGGCTACGGGACCATGCGGATGGTCGACCTGCTCGACTGGGACGCGATGGCCGAGGCCGGGCCGAAGCTGTTCACCGGGTCCAGCGACATCACGGCGCTGCACCAGGCGATCGGCGCGCAACTGGACGTCGTGACGTTGTTCGCGCCGCTGATCGCGAGCGAGGTGTCGTTCGACATCGGTGCACAGAAGCACTTCCGGCAGACACTGTTCGAGCCGGAGTCGGTGCTGACGTTGTCGGGGCCGGACTCGGTGCCGCTCAACGACGGGATGGCGTCGGGGGTGGTCGTGGGCGGGAACCTGTCGCTGCTGTCGTCCGAGGTCGGGGCGCACGATGCGCACGTGCCGCCGGACGGTGCGCTCATCGTGCTGGAGGACGTCAACGAGGAGCCGTACCAAGTCGACCGTATGATCACGCAGCTGCTGCGGTCGGGGTGGTTCACCGGCGCGACCGGCATCGCGCTGGGTTCGTGGACGGGCTGCGGCGAACCGGACGAGGTCCGGGCCGTGGTGTCGGATCTGCTCGTGGGGCTGGGTTTGCCGGTCGTGTGGGACATGGGCTTCGGGCACTGCGCCGACCAGCTCACGATCCCGCTGGGTGTGCTGGCCACCTTGGACGGCGACCTGTGCACCCTCACGCTGGACGAGCCCGCGCTGAGCTGACCGGTTCAGGCGAGCGCGGCACGCGTGGCCGCATCCGCGCCGCCGACCAGCCATCGCGGAGAATCCGTTTTGCCACGGCCGCCGTTATGCTGTCGCGAATGATGGACAGCACCGCGACTCCGACCAGAACGGTGTGCCACGGCTGCCGGCAGATCACCCAGTACCGCACCGAGGACGGCTCGGTACGCCCGATGGTCCTGCCCGGGTCGGGGGTCGTGGTCGCGGAGAAGACCCCCGGCATCATGGTCGAGCTCCCCTGCCCCATCTGCGAGGAGGACCCGGGCTGGGTGCCGGACTTCATCGCACCCGTCTGACGGCGCCGCTACGCTCGCGCCTGTGCTCCGCGAGGCCGCACCAGCGCGTAGCCCGCCCATGCCGACAACGCAATCGCGGCGAACATCAGCGGCCACTCGTAGAGCAGCTGCTCCCCCGACGCCGAGTACGGCGCCACCATGAACACCGAGACCCCGGCCGCCACCGCGAGCCGGCGCGGCCGCCACGGCAGCGCGGCGCCGAGCGCGAGCGCCCATGTCAGGTACCAGGGCAGCATGGTCGCCGACAGCACCGCGACCAGCAGCAACGCGATCGCCGCGCGCCGCACCGCGTCCGCGCCGCCGTCACGCGCGAGCCACCACTGCCGCACCACCAGCACGACCAGCACCGCAAGGCCGAGGAGCCGGGTCACGGTCACGAACGGGTCCCTCGGCACGTCCGCCACGATGCTGACCAGCCCGTGCAGCAGCTCACCGAGCGCGGTCGGCGGCGACAGCCAGTTCACCAGCCGGGACGACGCGTTCACCATCATCAGCCAGCCGAGGTTCACCCACGCGACCAGCGACACGGCCGCGAACACGGTCACGAAGACCCCGACCGAGCAGGCCGCCGCACGCACGAAGTTCCGCCACCGCGTCGACGGCAGCCGCGCCGCCCACACCCACACCAGGAACGGCAGCGCGATCCCGGCACTCGCCTTCACCGCGACCCCGAGCGTGACCACGGCGATGCCGAGCACGTGCCTGCGGTCCAGCACGAGCAGTGTCCCCGCCGCGAGGAACCCGATCATCAGCAGATCGTTGTGCGGTCCGCCGACCAGGTGCACCACCGTGAGCGGGCCCGCGAGCAGCAGCCACGCGGCGACCGGCAGCCGCCCGCCGAGGTGCCGCACCAGCCCCGGCAGTGCCCACACCAGCAGCGCGAGCCCGGCGACCTCGATCAGCCGGGTGACGAGGATGCCCGCGTACACGTGCGAGCCGACCAGCCACACCGTGCCCTTGACCAGCAGGATGAACAGCGGCCCGTACGGCGCGGGCGTGCCCTGCCAGAACGGGTGGACGTTGTTGAGGATCTCCGAGGAGTGCCCCAGCACGGTCGGCGGCACGGTGAACGGGTCGAGCCCCTCCAGTGCCACCGCGCCCTGCGCGAGGTAGGAGAACACGTCGCGGGTGAACAGTGCCGGGGCGAACAGCATCGGGACCGTCCAGCACGCGGCCGCGAGCAGCACCGACCTGGTCCGTACACGGCCGGCGAGCACGAGCCTGCCGAGCCGGATCCACGCCAACACCAGCAGCCCGTAGCCGACGTAGGTGACCAGCTCGGCCAGCATGTGCCCGTGGCCGTAGTTCACCCAGTCCAGCGGCCCGCCGACGAAGGGGTGCCGCACCGAGCCCGCCGCGGCCGCGAAGCTCGCGACCAGCAGGATGACGCTGCCGACGGTACCGAGGACGATCGTGCCCCTCGGGTGCGCGGGCGCGTCGGGTACGGAGTCGGCCGCCTTCTCGGCCGTGTCAGCGCTCAACGCTCGACTCGCGCGACAGGAACGGCTCGCGAGCGGGGAAGAGGTTCAGCGGGTCACGGCGCAGCAGCGACAGTCCGGCGAGGATGGAGATGCCGGCGGCCAGCGCCATGAACAGCCAGTCGTAGAGCAGGTCGTCACCGGCCGGGGAGTAGGTCAGGACGAGGAACACCGCGAACGTGACCAGCACGGCGAGCTGGCGGCGCTCCCAGCGCAGCGCGGCGGCGAGCACGAGGCCCCACACCAGGTACCAGGGCAGCGTCGCAGGCGACAGGATGGCGAACGCGAACAGAGCGATCGCGGCGCGGCGGATGGCGTCCGGGCCGCCGTCGCGGGCGAGCCACCACTGGCGGACCAGGATCCACAACAGCAGGATGCCGCCGGCCACGCGCATGACGGTGACGAACCAGACCTTCGGCGCCTCGATGAACACACTCACGAGGCCGTGCAGGATCTCACCCGCACCGGTCGGAATGGACAGCCAGTTCACGATCGCGGTCGGCGCGTCGAGCGCGGAGATCCAGCCAAGGTTGACGCCCGACACGATCGTCGCGGCCGCGAAGGTCACGATGAAGATGCCCACCGAGGCGGCACAGGCGCGGGCGAAGTTGCGCCAGCGCGTCGACTCCAGGTGCCCCGCCCAGACCCACACGAGGAACGGCAACGCGACACCCGCGGTGGCCTTCGTCGCGACCGCGAGGGTCACGACGACCATGCCCAGGACGTGTCTGCGGTCGAGCACCATCACCGTGCCGACGGCCAGCAGACCGACCATGAGCACGTCGTTGTGGGGCCCGCCGACCAGGTGCACGACGGTCATCGGGCCCGCGACCGCGAGCCACAGTGCCACCGGGAGCTTGCCGCCGAGGTGCCGCACCAGGCCCGGCATCGCGATGACCATCAGCGCGACACCGACGACGAGGCCGAGCTTCATGAGGATGACACCGGCGATCATGTTGGTGCCCGCGATCGAGATGACGCCCTTGGCCAGCAGGATGAACAGCGGCCCGTACGGGGCAGGGGTGGCCTGCCAGAACGAGTCGACGTTGTCGACCACCGGGTCCACATCGAGGATGCCGGGACCGACCGAGTACGGGTCGTAACCGTGCAGCGGGAGCGTGCCGTACGCGATGTACAGGTAGGCGTCGCGGGAGAACACCGGCGGCGAGAGCAGCATCGGGATCATCCAGCACACCGCGGCGACGAGCACCGGGCGGGCGCCGACCCGGCCGGCGAGCACGTGGCGGCCGAGCAGCACCCACGCCCACACGACCAGCGCGAAGCCGGTGTAGAGGACGAGGGTGGCGAGGATGCGGCCGTGGCCGTAACGGATCCAGGACAGCGGGCCGCGGCCGAGCATCGGGTCCTGCGCGAGAATCGCGCCCGCACCGAGCGCGCTCACGAGGATCAGCAGGCTGCCTATGGTGCCGAGCGCGATGGTGCGCACCGGGAGCGCGGGCGCGCGCCGAACCGGTGCGGGCGCTGGGGTCGCGTCTTCTACGGTGCTCACTGCGGGGGGCACCCCGTGGGCGTCGGTGGTGGTTGACATGGCGGTCTGAGATTACACAGGCGGGTTGGTCCGTTCGTAGGAACGGTGGCGTTTCGCCGACCAGGCGTGCCTGGGACGATACGTCAGGTAGTGATCATCCGATGCGGTCAGCGCCGTCGACGTCTCGGTAGCGGCCGTACGGCTCCGGGATCCGGTAGGTCGGATGAGGTTGGGTGAGCCAGCCGGGTTCCACCACGACGCCGGTCTACGGATCGCCGCCATAGGCCCGAAGCACGTCATCGGCGGCTCGTCCGCTGCTGACGGCGATCGTCCACGCTTCGATGTTCTTCACCCAGGCGTACTTCTGGACTGTCTCGTCGGACGTGTCCATCCAGCACCGACCCTGTTCTTTGGCGACCAGAGCGGCTGCGACCACGACCCGACTCGTTGTCCTGCTCGCCATTGGACGACCCCCAGGGCGCCAACAGAAAGTGGCGTCACCCTGAGTGTCGCGTCCAATACTGATCGTTAGAAGGCTTCTTTACCGGCCTGAGATACTGCTTTCACCCGCTCGCGATGTCGGTTTCCTTCGGACGGGTGGTCGGCAACGCGGCCAGCAGCGACTGCGTGTAGGAGTGCTTCGGGGCGTTCAGCACCTCGTCGACCGGCCCGACCTCGACCAGTTCGCCCTTGTACATCACCGCGACGCGGTCGGCGATGTTCCACGCCAGGCCCAGGTCGTGGGTGATGACCAGCGCGGCAAGGCCGAGGTTGGCCCGCAGCCGCAGCAGGAGCGCGAGGATCTCGCCGCGCACGGACGCGTCGAGGGACGCCACCGGCTCGTCGGCCACCAGCAGCTTCGGCGCCAGCGCGAGGGCGCCGGCGATCACCACGCGTTGCCGCTGACCGCCGGAGAGCTGGTGCGGCAACAACGGCATGAACTCTTCCGGAGGCCGCAGTTCCGCCGCGTCCAGTGCGGCGGCGACGTGCTCGCGTTCGTCGCCGGGCACCTTGTGGATGCGCAGGCCCTCGGCGATGGACTCGTACACCGAGTGGCGCGGGTTGAGCGCGCTCGTCGGGTCCTGCAGCACCAGCTGCACCTGCCGCCGGTAGGCCTTGAGGCCCCGCGACGAGCGCGGCACCGGCTGCCCGTCGTAGGTCACCTGGCCGCTGGTCGGCGCCTGCAGGCCGAGGATCGTGCGGGCCAGGGTGGTCTTGCCGGAGCCGGACTGGCCGACCAGCGCGACGATCTCACCGCGCCGCACCGACAGGTCGACGCCGGCCACCGCGTGGGTCACGCCCCTCGTGCGGAACGTGACGTGCAGGTCGGTGGTGCGCAGCAGCTCGTCGCCGGGTTCCGGTACCGCGTCCGGGATCGTGGTGGTCGTGGCGGGCGCGTACCGCGACACCGGGTCGCCCACGGTCGGGAACGCGGCGGCCAGGGTCCTGGTGTGGATGTGCTGGGGGTCGGCGATGACGGCCACGGACTCGCCCTCCTCGACCAGCTCGCCCTGGTACATCACGGCGAGCCGCTTGCACGTCGAGGCCAGCACGGCGAGGTCGTGGCTGATCATGACCAGCCCGATGTCCTTCCTCGCCACCAGGTCCGACATCAACGCGAGGACCTGGGCCTGGACGATCACGTCGAGCGCGGTGGTCGGCTCGTCCGCGATCACCAAGCGTGGCTCGCACGCCAGCGCCATGGCGATCATGACCCGTTGCTTCTGCCCGCCGGACAGCTCGTGCGGGTAGGAGTCGCCCTTCTCGGTCGGCAGCTCCACCTGCGTGAGCAGTTCGTTGACCCGCTTGCGGAGCGCAGAGGCCGACCACTCGGTCTCACTGTGCAACTCGATCGGCTCGGCGATCTGCTCGCGGACCCGGCGGACCGGGTTCAGCGCGTGCATCGCGCCCTGGAACACGATCGCGGCCGAGGTCCACCGCACGGTACGCAGACGGCCCCACTTCATCGTGTTGATGTCCTCGCCGTCCAGGAGGATCTCGCCGCTGATGTCGGCGCTGACCGGCAGCAGCCGCAGCACCGACATGGCGAGGGTGGACTTCCCGCAGCCGGACTCCCCCGCCAGCCCGAGCGTCTCGCCGGCGTCGAGGGTGAGGTTGACCCCGCGCACCGCCTCCACGCCCCGGTTCCGGTACCGGACCGACAGGTCCCGCAGTTCGAGCAGCGGCACGTCAGCCCTCCCGCAGTCGTGGGTTGAGGACGGCCTCGAGGGCTCGCCCGCACATGGTGAACGCCAGCACGACGATGCCGATCGCGATGCCGGGTGGTAGCAGGTACCACCACGCCTCCGCGATGATCGCCGAGTCGAGCCACGCCGAGCGCAGCATCGAGCCCCAGGAGGGCCGCATCGGGTCCGGGTCGCCGAGCCCGAGGAACGACAGCGTCGACTCGGCCACGATCGCGGAGCCGACCGCGAGGGTCGTGTTCACGAACACCAGCGGCATCACCGCGGGCAGCACGTGCTTGGAGATCACGTGGAGGTGCCCGCCGCCGAGGGCTTGCGAGCGTTCGATGTAGGGCCGCGCCTCGATCGTGAGCGTCTGCGCCCTGACCAGCCGGGCCGCGGAGGGCCACGACGTCAGCCCGATCGCCAGGATGATCGTGCCGATGCCGCGTTCCAGCACCGTCGACAGGGCGAT
Source organism: Actinophytocola sp. (assembly GCF_049647105.1). Classification (GTDB taxonomy): domain Bacteria; phylum Actinomycetota; class Actinomycetes; order Mycobacteriales; family Pseudonocardiaceae; genus Actinophytocola. The sequence goes on along the minus strand of NZ_JBARWZ010000261.1, from coordinate 61,350 downwards.
CGCCAGCACCAGGGACGGCAGCACCAGGAAGAAGTCGGTGATCCGCATGAGACCGGCGTTCACCCAGCGGCCGTAGTGTGCGGCCAGGATGCCGATGATCGTGCCGATCGCGACCGACAGCAGCGTCGCGACGAACCCGACGGTCAGCGAGATCCGGGCACTCCACAGCGTCAGCAGCAGCACCGAGCGGCCGGGGCGGTCCGTGCCGAGCGGGAACTCCCAGCTCGGCGACTCCATCCGGCCACCGGTGGCCTTGGTGACGTCGAGTCCCTCGCGATCGGTGAGGACCGGCGCGAGGAGCGCGAGCAGCACGATGACCACGAGCAGCCCGAGCCCGACCAGACCGGAGCGCTGCTTGGCGAACTCCCGCCACCCGGCGGCGAACGCGGCACCGCGCCTGCGCCAGGCCAGTGCGCGTGGGGACGGCGCGGTCATGAGGCACGCACCCGAGGGTCGAGCACGCGGTACAGCAGGTCCGCGAGCACGTTCATGAAGATCACCGCACCTGCCAGCACCAGGAAGGTGCCCTGCAGCAGCGGCAGGTCACCGACCCGTAACGCGTCGTAGGTCAGCCGGCCGAGGCCGGGCCAGGAGAACACGGTCTCGACGCTGATGGCACCCGCGATCACGAACCCGAGGTGCAGGAACACCAGCGTGACCGTGGGCAGCAGCGCGTTCGGCACGGCGTGCTTGCGCCGCACCTCGTCGTCCCGCAGGCCCTTCGCGCGGGCCGTGGTGAGGTAGTCAGCGCCCATCTCCTCGATCAGCGACGACCGCATCACCAGCTGGTACTGCGCGTAGGTGACCGCGACCATGGTGACCGTCGGCAGCACCAGGTGGTGGGCGATGTCGAGTGCCTGGGAGAAGAAGTCCGGCGGAGTGTCGGAGTAGACGATGCCCGCGGTGGGGAACAGCCCGGACGTGGCCGCGAGCAGCAGCATGCCCAGCCAGAACGTCGGCGTCGACCACAGCGCCAGTGCGACACCGGTGGATAGCCGGTCGAACCTGCTCCCCCGCCGCCACCCCGACCGGGTGCCCATCCACAACCCGAGTGCCACCGAGATCAGGGTGGACACCCCGACCAGCAGCACCGTCGGCCAGAACCGCTCCCCGATCTTCTCCAGCACCGGCACGCGGTAGACGTAGGAGTCGCCGAGGTCGCCGTGGAGCAGGTCACCGACATAGTTGATGAACTGCTGCCACAGCGGCAGGTCCAGCCCGTAGTCGCGCCTGAGGTTCGCGATCATCTCCGGCGTCGCGGGCCGGCCGCGGACCATCGTCTGGACCACGTCGCCGGGCAGGGCGCGGAAGAGCAGGAAGCCCAGCACGATCACGAGGGCGAAGCTGAGCAGGCCGCCGCCGATCTTCGTCAGCACGTAGCGGAGGGCTCCGCCACCACGGGTGGGTGGCGGAGCCTCTGCCAGTGCCTCCTCAGTCGGGGTGAGGATGTCCGACACAGTTGTCCTTAACAATTGTCGCTTCGCACGCTGCGCGCCGAAGCTACCTACTATTCGCGGTCGTCGGCGGTCTTGCGGCGACCGCGGGCGACCAGCAGACCGACCACGAGCACCACGACGATCACACCGCCGACGATGCCGAGGATCAGCCCCGTGTTACTGCTGTCCTCACCCGCCGCATCCGTGGTGTCCTCGCCGGACGCGGTGCCCTGGCTGCCGTCGTACACCGGCACCGGACCCTCGCCCTTCGGCGTCGCGCCGAGGAGGCCCCAGTAGCTCTGCTGGAACATGATCACGCCGCTGCCGGTCGGCTGCTGCGGGAAACCCTCGAACTTGTCCTTCCGGAAAGCCTCGAGAGCGTTGTCGTAGCCGAAGATCACCAGCGTCGCCTGGTCGTACAGCAGCGCCTGCATCTCCTTGACGATGTCGATCCGCTTGTTCCGGTCGAACTCCGACAGCTGCTTGGCGTACAGGTCGTCGTATTCCTCGTTGCACAGGAACGAGTCCGGCGTGGCACCCGTCCCGTCGGCGTTCGGCCGGCTGGCACACGTCTGCAGCGACAGCACGTAGTCCGGGTCGGGGTTGGCGCTCCACCCGGAGATCGCCAGGTCGTACTCGCCGCGCGTGGTTTCCTCGTTGACCTGGTTGTCCGATTTCGGCTGGATGGTGACCTCGATGCCGATTTCCTTCAGCCAGCCCTTGATGAACGGGCCCGCGTTCTCGTCGACGTCCCGTTCGGCGTGCGAGAGCAGCCGGAGAACCAGCGGCTTGCCCTGCTTGTCGAGCCGGATGCCGTCGGAGCCCTTCTTGTAACCCGCGTCGTCGAGCGCCTTGCTCGCCGCGCCGAGGTCGAACTTCCGCACCTGGTCACCGGTCGGCTCCCACGCGAAGTCCTTGAACATCGGCGGGATGTAGCCCGCCGCCTCGGTGGCGTAGCCGCCCCACACCTTTTCCACGAGCGTCTTGGAGTCGATCGCCCTGGCGATCGCCTGCCGCAACTTGACGTCCTTCAGCGCGGGGTTGCCGTTGCCGATCGCGGTGCCGTCGCTGGTGGCGGCGCCCGGGTTGATCAGCAACTCGTTGAACCGGCGGTTCTGCGCGTTGTTGAGCGCGATGTCCGGCTCGCTCTGCAACGCGTCGAACTGGGTCGGCGTGAGCGGGTTGATCAGGTCCACCTCGCCGCTCTGCAGCGCGGACACCGCGGCGTCGGAGTTGCTGTAGTAGATGAAGTGGATCTCGTCGACCTTGGGAGCCCCGCGCCAGTAGTTCTTGTTGGCCTTCATCTTGGTGAACTGGGCTTCTTTGAACTCCGTGATGTAGTACGGCCCGTTGCCGACCATCGGGAGCTCGGGCGTGGCGCTGATGTCGGACACCTTCGACCACACGTGCTCAGGCACGATCGGGATGTCGAGGGCGTCCATCGTCGCCTGCGGGACCTTGGTCTTGATCTTCAGCGTCCAGTCGTCGGTCGCCGTGACCGACTCCCACTGCTGGACGTAGCTGCCGTTCGCGGTCCTGGCAACCTCGTCGTCCAGCATCTTCTGGAACGTCCAGGCCGCGTCCTTCGCGGTGACCGGCTTACCGTCCGACCACTTCATGTCCTTGCGGATGTGATAGGTCCAGGTCAGCTTGTCCTCCGAGGTCTCCCACTTCTCGGCGAGAGCGCCCTCGGGTGTCATCGAGCCCTGGCTGTAGGTGGTCAGGAACTCGAACTGGTACCGCAGGATGCTGGTGCCCATCAGGGTGATGGACATGAACGGGTTGAGCGTGTCAACCTCCCGGCTGACCCCGATCCGGAGTAGCTTTCCGTCCTGACCGCTCGCCGCCTCGGCTGCTCGCGCACTGGCCGGAGTCGCACCGACCGGCGCCGCGAACGGCACCGTGACCAGGGCAGACGCCGCTAGGGTGACACCGAGCGCCAGTAGCCTCGATCTCACGATGATCACCTCTTCCTCATAAGTTGAGAGGAAGTAACCACCTATGGGGGCTTGAAGTCAATCTGTGTCAGCAACGGGTGCCAAGACGTAACGTGTCGGTTGTGCGGATCATGATTTCAGCCGACATGGAAGGCGCCAGCGGCGTCACATGGACGGCGGATGTGCAGGTCGGGTCGGAACAGTGGCAACGTTTCCGGCCGATGTTCACCAGTGACGTAAATGCCTGTATTGCCGGATTGTACGCGGGTGGCGCCACGGATGTCCTGGTCAACGAGGCGCATTCCAGCCAGCGCAACGTGCTGCTGGAGGACCTCGACACACGGGCGAGGATGCTCACCGGCAAACACAAACCGCTGTCGATGATGCAGGGCATCGACACGGGCGTGGACGGCGTGGTGTTCCTCGGATACCACACCGGCGCCGGTGTGGAGGGCGTGCTGTCTCACACCTACCTCCCCAACCAGATCACCGGCGTGTGGCTCGACGGGGTCCACGCGAGCGAGGGCAGGCTCAACTCGGCACTCGCTGCCGAGCACGGCGTGCCGGTGCTCCTGGTCACCGGGGATAACCTGACCTGTGAGGACGCGAACGACTACGTGCCGGACGCGCGCACGGTCGCGGTGAAGGAGTGCGTGAGCCGGTACGCGGCGATCTGCACGCCACCCACGGTGACCGCGGCCGCGATCGAGGAGGAGTCCAGGGCCGCCATGGCCCTGGCTGGACGTTTCGACGGATCGATCAACGGGCACCGTATCGAGGTCGAGTTCGACGCCGCTCACCTGGCCGCGGCCACCGCCGTGATCCCGACGGTGGAGCAGCTCGACGTGCGGCGCGTCGGGTTCGACGCCGCCTCGATGACCGATGCGATGAAGGCGTTCAAAATCGTCACCGCGATCGCCAGCGGTGCCGTGGAGGGAAGCTATGGGTGAGGAAGCGGTCGAGGAGCTGTGCGCGGAGTTGATCAGGTTCGACACCACGAACCTCGGCGGGGGCAAGTCGCTGCTCGGTGAGCGCGCGATCGCCGAGTTCGTGGCAGAGCGCCTGACCGACGTCGGCCTCACCCCCACGCTCCTGGAGCGGGACCCGACACGCACGAACGTCGTGGTCCGGGTCCCCGGCACCGACCCGGCGCTGGCGCCGCTGCTGGTCCACGCGCACCTGGACGTGGTGCCCGCGGACGCCTCCGAGTGGTCCGTGCCCCCGTTCGCTGGCGAGATCCGCGACGGGTTCGTGTGGGGCCGGGGCGCGGTCGACATGAAGGACATGTGTGCGGCGCTGCTCACAGTGCTCTCCCGGTGGTCGGCGGCGGGCATCCGGCCGCGGCGCGACATCGTGCTTGCGTTCGTGGCCGACGAGGAGGACACCGGCGAGTGGGGCGCGCACTGGCTCGTCGAGAAGCACCGCGACCTGTTCGAGGGGTGCGCGGCGGCCATCGGCGAGTCCGGCGGCTACACGGTCCGGGCCACCCACGCCGACGGCAGGGAGGTCCGCCTGTACCCGGTGGCGACCGCCGAGCGCGGCACGGCCCACATGCGGCTGACCGCGACCGGCCGGGCAGGCCACGGTTCGCGCCGCAACGACGACAACGCGGTGATCGCCATGGTCCACGCGCTGTCGCGGCTGGCCGCCCACCGGTGGCCGACACACCTGACCCCCGCGGTGCGGGCGTTCCTCGAGCGGGCGTCGCCCGCGCTGGGCATCGAGGTCGACTGGGACGACATGGACGAGACGCTCCGCAGGCTCGGGCCTGCCGCGAAGGTCATCGAGAACACCGTGCGCAACAGCACCACCCCGACGGTGCTGTCTGCGGGATACAAGGTGAACGTCATCCCGGGCGTCGCGTCGGCGCTGGTGGACACGCGTGTCCTGCCGGGCACCGAGGACCACCTGCTGGCGGAGCTCGACCGGATCATCGGGCCGGGCATCCAGCGCGAGTTCGTCCAGCGCCAGCACGGTGTCCAGGCTCCGATCGACACCCCGTGGTTCGACGCGATGGCCGACGCCCTGCGCGCGTTCGACTCCGACGGTGTGGTGGTCCCGTTCTGCATGGGCGGCGGCACCGACGCGAAGGCGTTCGCCAGCCTCGGCATCGACTGCTTCGGGTTCGCGCCGCTGTTCATCCCGGAGGGCCACGACCACAAGCTGATGGCCCACGGCGTGGACGAGCGGGTGCCGGTGGAGGGCTTACGGTTCGGGGTGAACGTGCTGGACCGGTTCCTGTCCACGGTATGAGCGGTAGTGGTACCGGGAGGTCTCGGTGAACCCGGCCTTCCGGTAGAGCGAGGACGCGGCCGTGTTCTCCGCGCGCACGTGCAGCCAGGCCCGCGTGACCCCACGCGCCCGCCCGGCACGCAGCAGCCCGGAGAGCACGGCCGCCCCATGCCCCCGGCGGCGGGCGTCGGGGCGAACGGCCATGCAGTACACGCCACCCCACTCACCGACCAGGGCCAACCGCCCGACAGCGGCCACCCCGTCGGCGTCCAGAACGGTCGCGTACAGGGCGGGCCCACCACACAGAATCTTCGCGGCGATGTCCAGAGCGGACTGGTCGCCGCGACCGTCCACCTGCCACCACAGGTCCAGCCACTCGTCCGAGGGCAGCTCGGCCATCTCAACGTCGGCGGGCGGCATCTCACCGACGTTCGCCGTCAGGATCGCGGTGGGTGACCCGAACTCGTACCCGCGGTCGGCGAGCACCCCGTCGAGCCCGTCCGGCTGGGCGGAGGGCCCGAGCTGGAACACGACGGGCAACCCGCGCGCGGCGTAGAGCCGCTCGACACGACGCAGCGCTGCCTCGAGATCGGCGGGCGCCCGGCGCGGGATCACCGAGTTGGCCCGCTGGGTCACGCCACCGGAGAACCGGGCCACCCACCCGTCGACGTCGACCTCGTCGAGAGCGGGCCACCCGGCACGCATCAGATCGTCCAGCACTTCCCCAGAGTAACGATCATCATCTCGCCGGAAAACTGGTCAATTGTGTGACAAAAGATTTCCACGGACGTGCGCGCGTCGGAATTTCACGGACAGGTGGGCTACCCTCCGCGGCACTCACGAGGAATGGAGACAATCCAGCATGTCCGTGAAGCACGACGTCATCGACGTTCGGGTCAGCAAGCGAATTCTGTGGTTCGGCAGCGAGGCCTACCCACTGCCCAACATCACGCGCACCAATACCCTCAAATGGGAACCGAACCGCCCGGTGGCCATCCGGAGGTTCGTCATCTCGACGTTGGCGTGGCTGTTCGCGGCCAGCATCGTGGCGACGGCGACGCCGGGAGGCTTGTCGGCAATCGTGTTCGTCGGCGTAGTTGCCTGGCGCGTCTACAGGTTGGTGAAGCTGATCGAGTTCCTGAACCTCACCCTGTACGAACTCGTCATCGAGACGGCGGCCGGTTCGAACCGAGGGCTCGTCAGCGCTGATGGCCAGGTCGTGACCGACCTGTCCTTCCGGATCACGGACGCGATCAACAATCCGCACGCGGAATTCCAGCAGCAGGTCAATATCGTCCAAAACGGCGGCGAGATGTTCCACGTGTCCGGATCGAACAACGTCGGCAAGGCCTACAAGTGAGCCAGAACTTCCAGTTCGGCGGCGAGATCTACAATGTGTCCGGATCGCACAACGTCGGCAAGATGAACAACGCCCAGGCCTCGCCGGAACCGGCCCAGCACACGACCGTCCCGCCGGGATCGAACGTGGTGTGGCCCGAGCCGCTGGTCTTCGTCAACTACCGGAGCGCGGACGAGAAGCCCGCGGCCGACGTCGAGGCGGAGCTCAACCACCGCCTCGGCCGTGGCGCGGTGTTCCGCGACGTCCACATGCCGCTGGGCGTCGCGTTCCCCAGCGAGCTCGCCGATCGCGCGGCCCGGTGCGCGGTGATGGTGTCGATCATCGGCGAGCGGTGGGACGACGGCACCGGCCTGCGCCTGTTGCACAGCCCTTCCGACTGGGTCCGCCGCGAGCTCGCCACGGCACTGGCGGGCGGCGTCCACGTGGTGCCCATCCTTGTCGGCGCCCGCCCTCACCTGTCCCCGGCCGACCTGCCCGAGGAGGTCCGGGCGCTCGCGTACATCCAAGGCCCGCACCTGCCACGCGACTACACGGCGCCGGACCTGCGGCGCGTGGTGGACCGCCTCCTTAAGACGCTGCCACCGCTGGCCACGGCCATGTACCGCGCCACTCGCTGACCTGGGGCTACGGCTCAGGAGACAACAGGTCACTTCTGTGACAAAACGTGCCGGGTGCCGCGCTGTCGCGGCACCCGGGGTTAGCCTCCGCGTACGAGGACATGAAGAGGGAGTCACCATGTCCGGTACGCGTGAGCACATCGATGTCCGAATCAGTGGGGGCGTTCTCCGGGTGGGTCCCCTCGGGTTTCCGCTGCGCACCATCACGCGCGCGACGACGACCGAAGTCGCGCCGGACCGGCTGGCGGTCGTGCGGCGCTACGCGATCACCGTCGTGCTGGGGCTGATCCCGGCGGCCGCCGTGTCGGCCGTGTCGCCGGAGTTCGTCTCCGCGCTGGTGACCAGCGCCGCGCTGACGTGGTTCACGGCCAGGACCATCCGGCTGGTCAGGTCCATGAAGCAGACGCGGTACGAACTCGTCATCGAGACCGCGACCGGCGCCCACCGCGTCCTGAACAGCGACGACCCGCACGCGGTGGCCGCCATCGCGTTCCGGGTGGTGGACGCGATCACCCGCCGCACCACGAACGGGCCGCGCCACGACGACCCGCCGAACCGCATCAACCGGGCGTGACCGGCGCCACCGCGGCGGCGAACTGCGTCCGGTACAGCTCCTCGTACCGCCCGGACGCACCCATCAACGACTCGTGGTTCCCCCGCTCCACCACGCGCCCACCCTCGACCACCAGGATGAGGTCGGCGGCCCGCACGGTGGACAACCGATGCGCGATGACCAGTGCCGTCCGCCCGGACAACGCCTCCGCCAGTGCCTCCTGAACGGCCGCCTCCGACGTGGAGTCCAGATGAGCCGTGGCCTCGTCGAGAATCACGAGCCGTGGCCGGGCCAGCAGCAGCCGGGCGATCGTCAGCCGCTGCCTCTCCCCGCCGGAGAGCCGGTACCCGCGCTCCCCCACGATCGTGTCGAGCCCGTCCGGCAGTGACGCCACCAACTCGTCGAGCCGAGCCCGCGACAGCACCTCCCACAGGTCCGCCTCCGAAGCCCCCGGCGCCGCGAACAACAGGTTCGACCGCACCGACTCGTGGAACAGGTGCCCGTCCTGGGTCACCATGCCCATCGACTCGCGCAGCGCCGCGAACGACAGGTCCCGGACGTCCACACCGGACAGTCGCACGGCGCCGGAGTCGACGTCGTAGAGCCGGGGCACCAGCGACGCTATCGTCGACTTCCCCGCACCCGACGACCCCACCAGCGCCACCAACTGCCCCGGTTCGGCCCGGAACGACACGTCGTGCAGCACCTCGACCCCGCCACGCGTGTCGAGCTTCGCGACCTCCTCCAGCGACGCCAGCGACACCGAGGACGCCGACGGGTACGCGAACGAGACCTTGTCGAACTCCACCGACACCGGCCCCGGCGGCACGGTCACCGCGTCCGGCTTCTCGTCGATCAGCGGCTTGAGGTCCAGTACCTCGAACACCCGCTCGAACGACACCAGCGCGCTCATCACCTCGACCCGCGCGCTCGCGAGCGAGGTCAGCGGCGCGTACAACCTGGTCAGCAGGAACGCCAGCGACACGACCGCACCCGGCTCGAGCGTCCCGGCGAACGCGTACGCCCCGCCCACCCCGTACACGAGCGCCAGCGCGAGTGCCGAGGAGAGCGTCAGCGCGGTCACGAACACCGTCTGCACCATCGCCGTCCGCACTCCGATGTCGCGCACCCGGCGCACCCGCTCGGCGAACTCCGCCGACTCGTCCTCTGGCCGTCCGAACAGCTTCACCAGCGTCGCGCCCGGCGCGGAGAACCGCTCGGTCATCTGCGTGCTCATCACCGAGTTGTGGTTGGCGGCCTCCCGTTCCAGCCGGGCGAGCCGCGCCCCCATCCGCCGCGCGGGCACCACGAACACGGGTAACAGCACGAGCGCCATGAGCGTGATCTGCCACGACACCCCGATCATCACCGCAAGCGTCAGCGCCAGCATCACCACGTTCGACAACACCCCGGAAAGCGTGTTGCTGAACGCGTTCTGCGCACTGATCACGTCGTTGTTCAGTCGCGACACCAGCGCACCCGTGCGGGTGCGCATGAAGAACGCGACCGGCATCCGCTGCACGTGGTCGAACACGGCCGTGCGCAGGTCGAGGATCAGCCCCTCACCGATCCGCGCGGACTGCCACCGGGAGACCAGCCCCAGCACCGCCTCCGCGACGGCGATCACCGCGATCAGCACCGCCAGGATCACGACGAACCGCAGCGAGGATCGGGCGACGATCGCGTCGACCACCCATCCGGCGAGCACCGGGGTCGCCACCGCAAGCACCGCTGTCACGACGCTGAGAAGCAGGAACCACGACAGCAACCGGCGGTGTGGCCGGGCGAACCGGCCGATCCGGCGCAGCGTCGCCACCGAGAACGGACGACGGTCGTCCGTCGCGTTCATCGTGTTGTACAGCGACATCCACGCTGTCGTCTCCATGTCCATGACAACACCCTCGCACGCGGCACCGACAATTCCGGCGCTGACGCTAATGGCTCGACCATGGTCGAGGTCAAGAAGGACGCGGCACGCCGATCGGGTTGCCCTCCGGCAGCACCCCGGCCTCCCACACCGCGACCGCGGCAGGCGACAGCACCTCGGCGATGTCGTCGACCGGCAACGCGGCCAGCCCGTCCTGCCACGCGGCGGCGTCCGTCAGCTCCTCCACCGACTCCAGGACGTCGGCGCCGGTCATCGTCAGCCCGTCCGAGTCGAGCAGTTCACGCTCCACCAACGACTCCCTGGCCGCCGCCCACTGCTCGGGCGACCAGCCACGGACCTGCCGCAGCGCCTCGGGCACGAGCTCCTTCGCCGCCGTCTGCAGGTGCAGCGCGTCCAGCCCGGACAGGCCCGCGGTGACCAGTGCCGCCACGTGTCCGTCGCCGCGGTGCTCCCGCACGGTCGTCGCGAGCTGCCACAGCGCGGCGACCGGGTCCCTCGGCAACGGCAGTGCCGCGTTCGCCGCGCCGAGTGGTCGGCCGGTCGGCTCGAGAACCAGCGGCGACAGCAACGAGACCGCGGCCGCGCACACCTCGTCGGACACCCCGACCGCACGCAGCGACTCCGCCGACACCGCCGCCCGCGTCGCGAGACACGTCTCCGCCGACGCACGCGACCACGCCGACGGCAGCGAACGCCCCACCATTCCCGGCTCGAACCCACCGAACACGCCAACGACAGCCGCCGCGCTCACCGCCCCCAGCGGGGCGGCGCGGAACGCGAAGTAGGTGTCCCAGAACCCACGCAGGCCGATCGCCTTGCCCGAAGCCCGGACGTCGGTGCCGAAGTACACGACCGCGTGCAGCGGTTCGACAACGGTCCACAGCCTGCGCGCGGGATGCATACCGGCATTCTGCACCCGGAGGCCCAGCTTCCCGCTGGCGGCGTTGCCGGTCCACCCAAGTACAACCCGCAGTTCCGGTTCGGGACACTAGGATCACGGCACTCCGTCTCGTGGTCAGGAGCGCAATGAGCAGCCCGGGCTTCTTCTCGTCGTTCGAGAACACCGACCCGCCCCTGACCTGGATCGACGCCGTCGACCTCGACCGGAACGGCGCGCCATGCGCCGAAGGGGCCACGATGAGCACCCGGGAGGGCGCCGGCCCGGCCAAGCCGGCCACCGCGAAACCCGGTGTCGGGTTCACCGGCCTGCGCGCGCTGCGCTACCAGGGCGGTCACAGCGCACGCGGCCCGGCACGCGTCACCAACAAGCTGTTCCTGCTCGACCTGCCGATCGGCGCGGACACCGTCCTGTCCTACGTGATCTTCCCCGAGCTCGGCGGCGAGGACCTGCGCTTCGCCAGCACCTACGTCGCGCTCGACCTCGCGTTCTCCGACGGCACCCGCCTCAGCGAGCTCGGTGCCGCCGACCAGCTCGGGTTCCCGCTCACCGCACAGGGTCAGGGCGAGTCCCGTGCGCTCACGCCGAACCAGTGGAACCACCGGGCGATCCGGCTCGGCACGGTCGCGGATGGCAAGATCGCGGTACGGGCACTGCTCACCTACCAGAACCCGAACGGACCCGCCGACTTCGCGGGCTGGCTCGACGACATCACCGTCGCCGGCCGGCCCGCACCCGCGACCCGGCCGCGACCCGTCGACTACGTGCTCACCACCCGGGGTACCGACTCCACCAAGGCGTACTCACGCGGCAACACCATCCCGGCCACGTCGGTGCCGCACGGCTTCACGTTCTGGACCCCGGTCACCGACGCGGGCGCGAAGGACTGGCTCTACAGCTACCACCGGCACAACAACGACCGGAACCTGCCCGCGATCGAGGCGATCTCCGCGAGCCACCTGCCGAGCCCGTGGATGGGCGACCGCCAGACCTTCCAGGTGCTGCCCTCCCCCGCACCGGGACGGCCGAGCACCCGGCGGCGCAAGCGCGCGCTGACCTTCCGGCACGGCAACGAGAGCGCCCGCCCGCACCACTACAGCGTGCGGTTCACGAACGGCATCACCGCGGAGGTCGCGCCGGCCGACCACGCCGCGCTGATGCGGTTCACCTTCCCCGGCGAGGACGCGAACCTGGTCTTCGACAACATCACCCGCCACGGCAGGCTCACGATCGACCCGGTGGCGGGCACGGTCACCGGGTACTCGGATGTCCGGAGCGGACTGTCCGAGGGCGCGGGCAGGCTGTTCGTGTACGCCACGTTCGACCGCACGATCTCCGCGACCGGCAGGCTGTGGCGCGGGTTGTCCCGCCGCGTCAGCGGTTACGTGCGGTTCGAGCCGGACATCACCGGACCGACCGCCGTCACCATGCGGATCGCGACGTCGCTGATCAGCGTCGCGCAGGCCAAGAAGAACCTGTGGCTGGAGATCGCGGACTCGGACACGTTCGAGGACGTGCGTGACCGCGCCGCCGACCAGTGGGACGCGCTGCTGTCCCGCGTCGAGGTCGACGGCGCGACCGAGGACCAGCTGATCACGTTGTACTCCAACCTGTACCGGCTCTTCCTCTACCCCAACCGAGGCCACGAGAACACCGGCACCGACGAGGTGCCATCGATCGCCTACGCGAGCCCGGTCGCGCCGGACGCCCGCAAGGACACGCCGACGCACACCGGGAAGACCGTCCAGGCAGGGAAGATCTACGTCAACAACGGTTTCTGGGACACCTACCGCACGGTGTGGCCCGCATACGTGCTCCTCACCCCGAACCACGCCGGCGAGCTGATCGACGGCTTCGTGCAGCAGTACCGCGACGGCGGCTGGATCGCCCGCTGGTCCTCCCCCGGGTACGCCGACCTGATGACCGGCACCAGTTCCGACGTCGCCTTCGCCGACGCCTACCTCAAGGGCGTGCGGAACTTCGACATCGCGGCCACCTACGAGGCCGCACTGCGCAACGCGACGGTCGCCCCTGAGCGGGCCGGGGTGGGCCGCAAGGGCATCGAGCGGTCGATCTTCCTTGGCTACACCCCCGCCACGACCGAGTTCGGTCTGTCGTGGACGCTCGAGGGCTGCGTCAACGACTTCGCCATCGCCGGGCTCGCGCACGCGTTCGGCGACACCGAGAACCACGAGTACTTCCTCGACCGCGCGCAGGGTTACGTGCACTCGTTCGACCCCAGCACCGGTTTCTTCCAGGGCCGCAAGGACAGCGGCCGCCTTCGCCACTCGCCGAACCAGTACGACCCGCGCGCGTGGGGCGGGGACTACGTCGAGACCAACGGGTGGAACACCGCGTTCAGCGTGCCGCACGACGGCGCCGGGCTCGCGAGCCTCGTCGGTGGCCGCGCGGCGCTCGCCGCGAAGCTCGACGAGTTCTTCGCCACGCAGGAGACCGGCCGCGCACGGGGTGCGTACTGGCGGACCATCCACGAGATGGCCGAGGCCCGGGACGTCCGGATGGGACAGTACGGCCACAGCAACCAGCCCTCGCACCACATCCCGTACATGTACACCTACGCGGGTACCGCCTGGCAGACACAGGCGAAGGTCCGTGAGGTCCTGTCCCGGCTGTACGCGGGCAGCGAGATCGGGCAGGGCTACTGCGGCGACGAGGACAACGGCGAGATGTCCGCGTGGTGGCTGTTCAGTGCGCTCGGCTTCTACCCGCTGCGGGTCGGCAGCCCGGCGTACGTGATCGGCTCGCCGCTGTTCACGCGTGCCGTGGTGCGGATGGACAACGGCAAGGAGATCGTCGTCAACGCGCCTGGCAACAGCCGGGAGAACGTGTACGTGCAGAGCCTGTCCATCAACGGCACGCCGTGGGACAAGGTGTACGTGCCGCACTCGGTGCTCGCCGAAGGCGCCGTACTGGACTTCCGCATGGGTCCGCGACCGTCCACGTGGGGCTGCGGGCCGGACGCGCTGCCGCCCTCGCTCACACCGGCCGACGCGGTGCCGAGGACCATGCACGACATCACCTGCACGGTCGACGGCGCCGGCGAGGGCAGCGACGGCATCGACGTGGGGCCGCTCTTCGACGACAACAGCCGAACGCAGGTCACGTTCCGCACGTCCACGCCGTGGCTGGCCTACCGGCTGCCGGGTGATGGCGAGATGGTCCGCTACTACACGCTGACCTCGGGCAAAGGCGGCGACGACCCGCGCTCGTGGACGCTGCGTGGTTCCGACGACGGCGCGCACTGGACCGTGCTGGACGAGCGGTCGGGCGAGGAGTTCCGCTGGCGCCGCCAGACCCGCCCGTTCTCGGTGGCGAACCCCGGCACCTACCGGCAGTACCGGATGGACTTCACGGAGGGCTCCGGCGCGCCGACCGTGACACTCGCCCAGGTGGAACTGCTCGCACGATGAAGGGCGCGCCCCCGGCGAGAACCGGGAACGCGCCCTTCGACCGCGAACCGTCAGGCGCGACCCTTGCGGGACGCCTCGAACTGCTTGGCCGGGCCCCCGAGCGACATCACCAGCGTGATGATCGGCATGACCGCCAGCAGGATCGCCACGAGTCCACCCTGGAAGGCCGCCAGCCAGATGACGCACAGCACGATCTGCAGGGCGGCCGCGATGACCAGGATCTGCCCCGCTGTGCCGCTCAACGCCTTGACGCCACCCCAGATCAGCAGGCCCGCGCCGATGAGGCCGACGATGGACAGGATCCAGAGGCCGGCAAGCGCGCCCTCGTTGACGTCGATGCCACCGATCGACTCGTCATCCATGGCACCGGCGAGCGCGCCGAGGCCGATCATCAGGATGACCGAGCAGATCAGCGTGAGGCCTGCCTGGACGAACGACAGCACCGCGGCCGTGGTCACGGTGCCCGGGCGGGTGACCGGCCCGCTGCTGTACTCGGGCGGCGCGGCCGGCATCGAACCGTAGCCCTGGTTGAAGTCGCCGGGCTGCTGCCCGTACGGCTGTGACATTTCAACTACCCCTCTCGGTCGCGGACCCTAGTGTCCGCGACGTGACTGCAAAAACTGTGTCGTGCTGGCGCCCAGCGACAGGACGAGGCTGATCGTCGGCATGATGGCGAAGAAGATAGCGATGCCGACGATCACGCCCTTACCGGCATCGACCACGTCGATGCCCTCTGAGTCGATCGCGGCCACCCGGATAATCCAGAACAGACAGATGGCCAGTTCGAGGCCGGCGCCGATGATCATCAGCGTGCGGCCCTTGCCACCCATGATCTGCACGCCGCCCGCGATCAGGAGCGCGGCGCCGGCGATCTGCACGAGCACGATGACCCAGCTGATTGCCGCGTCGGCCGCGGCACCGGACGCGTCGCTGCTGGCGAGGCCCGTGAGCATGAGGATCGTCGGGATCAGCGTGATACCGGCCTGGACGTAACCGAGGACGGCGGCCGCGGTGACCGTGCCGGGGCGCGGGATCGGGCCGCTGCTGTATTCCGCGGGCGCGGCGGGCATGCTGCCGTACGACTGGGGCGCCGCGGGCTGGCCATAGGGCGGGCTCTGCGGGTAGCCCTGCGCGGGCTGGCCGTAAGGCGGGCTCTGCGGGTAGCCCTGGGCAGGCTGGCCATAGGGCGGGCTCTGCGGGTAGCCCTGGGCGGGTTGTCCCTGGCCAGGCGTCTGGGGGTACCCCTGCGGACCGCCCTGTGGGTACCCACCCTGGGGGTTCCCGCCCGACGGATCAGGCTGCTGGCCGTATGGCTGTGTCATCGCCACTCCTATGGTGCCGCCGCAGCGGAGACTTCGAGTGCACAGATACTGGCACAATCGCTGCCGGTCACCCTGCGGTTTCACTCATATCGTGACGGCTTTTCACTGCCCGCGCATTCGGAGGGCCGTCGCGGTCAGGAAACGCGGCCGGGATCCCCACCCGGCACCGCGTCACCCGGACGAGGACCGTCCGGTTCGGCCGGTTGCGGTGCGGCCGGCACGATGCTCGCGAGCTCCCCGCCGTTGTCGTTCATCCGGAGCACGAACGGCCTGGTGTCGGTGTACTGCACCACGGAGACCGAGGCCGGGTTGACGACGATCCGCTGGAACGTGTCGAGGTGCTGGCCGAGCGCGTCGGCGAGGATCGACTTGAGCACGTCACCGTGACTGCACAGCAGCCACACCGCCGCGTTCCCGTGTGCGGCCGTTATGCGCGCGTCGTGCTCCCGCACCGCCGCCACGGCCCTGGTCTGCACCGAGGCAAGGCCTTCCCCGCCGGGGAACACGGCCGCGGACGGGTGCTGCTGCACCACCGTCCACAGTTTCTCCTTGCCGAGCTCCTTCAGCTCCCGGTTCGTCCAGTCCCCGTAATCCACTTCGGACAGTCCGGGTTCGGTGACCGGCGTGAGCCCGCGCGCGGCCGCCAGCGGCGCGACCGTCTGCTCGCACCGCAGCAGCGGCGAGCAGACGATCTCCGCGATCGGCACGGCGTCGAGTCGCGCGACGAGCGCGTCGGCCTGCTTGCGTCCGGTGTCGTCCAGTTCGACCCCTGGTGAACGGCCGGCGAGGATGCCGGAGCCGTTCGCGGTCGAGCGAGCATGCCTGAGGAGTACGACGGTGGCCACGGCGCCAGACTATCCGGGACGTGACCGCGCGCGGTTCGCCCGATCACCGGGTCCGGTCAGGGGGCGGGCCCGGCGTCGGGGGCCAGCACCCCGAAGCCGACGAGGATGAACAGGAGAATGCCCAGCGCGATCCGGTACACCACGAACGGCAGGTAGCTGTGCGTGGAGATGTACTTCATCAGCCACGCGATCACCGCGTACCCGACCAGGAACGCCACCACGGTGCCGATGATCGTCGGCCCCCACGCCGGCGCGCCGGCCCCGCCGATGTCGGTCAGCTTGTAGAGCCCCGATGAGAACACCGCGGGCACCGCGAGCAGGAACGCGTACTCCGTGGCCTGCGGGCGGCGGTAGCCGAGCAGCCGGCCCATGGTCACCGTGCCACCGGAGCGCGACACGCCGGGGACCAGCGCGAGTGCCTGCGCGAACCCGTATGCGATGCCGTGCGAGACGGTCAGGTGGTCGAGGGAGTACCGCTTCTTGCCGATGTGGTCCGCGATCCCGAGCAGGACGCCGAACACGATCAGCGTGGTCGCGATGAGGCGGAGATCACGGAAGGCGTGCTCGATGGACTCCTGGAACAGCAGGCCGAGCACGGCGATCGGGATCGTGCCGACGATCACGAGCCACGCCATGCGCGAGTCCGGGTCGTCGCGCCAGGTTCTCGGCCTGCGCAGCGACCGGAACCACGCGGCGAAGATCCGGCCGATCTTCTTGCGGAAGTAGATGATGACCGCGGTCTCGGTCCCGATCTGGGACACGGCGGTGAACGCCGCGCCCGGGTCGTCCCAGCCCGCGAACGCCGCGCTGATCCGCAGATGCGCGCTCGACGAGATGGGAAGGAATTCGGTGAGTCCCTGGATGAGACCGAGAACGATGGCTTCGAGCCAGCTCAACTACCTACTCCTGCGAGATCCAGAGCTTCCACCGCGACGCGCAGGGTCGCGATGCTTTGCTCAAGATCTTGCAGTACCGGGGAAACGGTCAGAGTGGTGACCCCCGATTCGGCGAGGGCCTGCATCTTCTCCGCGATCCGCTCCTTGGAGCCAAGGAGCGCGGTCGAGTCGAGGAAGCCGAGCGGCACCTTCGCGGCGGCGCCCGCGTAGTCCTTGGCCAGGTACAGGTTCTGCACCTCGGCGGCCTCGCCCTCGTAGCCCATGCGGCACGCGAGGTTGTTGTAGAAGTTCTGCTCCCGGCTGCCCATGCCGCCCACGTACAGCGCGGCGTAGGGCCGGATCTGGTCGGCCGCGGCCTTCCAGTCGTCGCCGACCACCATCGGCGCGGTGGGCACGACGTCGAAGCCCTCGAGCGTCTTGCCCGCCTTCTCCCGGCCCTTCCTGATCAGCTCGATCGACTCCGGGCCGTACTCGGGCGAGTAGAAGATCGCGAGCCAGCCGTCGGCGATCTCGCCGGTCAGCTCGAGGTTCTTCGGGCCGATCGAGGCCAGGTAGATCGGGATCTCGGCGCGGTGCGGGGCGACGATGAGCTTCAGCGGCTTGCCTGGGCCGTCGGGCAGCGGCAGCGTGAAGTGCTTGCCGTCGATGGAGACCCGCTCGCGGCGCAGCGCCTGCTTGACGATCGAGACGTACTCGCGGGTACGGCCGAGCGGCTTGTCGAACTTCACGCCGTACCAGCCCTCCGACACCTGCGGGCCGGACACGCCGAGCCCGAGCCGGAAGCGGCCACCCGACAGGGTGTCGAGCGTCGCCGCGGTCATGGCGGCCATCGTGGGCTGGCGGGCGGGGATCTGGAGGATCGCGGAGCCGACGTCGATCCGTTCGGTCTGCGCCGCCACCCACGAGAGGACCGTCGGGGCGTCGGAGCCGTACGCCTCCGCGACCCAGGCGACGGAAAAGCCCAGCCTGTCCGCCTCCTGCGCGAGTTTCAGATTGTTCGCGTCGTTGCCGGCACCCCAGTAGCCCATGTTCAGTCCGAGTCGCATGAGCGGACCTTACCGTCAATTGGCGGTCGGCCAATTGTGATGTCGGTGAGTCTGCCAGCGACGACAAAGGCCTGCCCGTACTCTTCGCCCGGTGGAGCAACGACACCTCGGGCACAGCGGGCTGCGGGTGTCCAGGATCGGCCTGGGCACCATGACCTGGGGCCAGGACACGGACGCTGACGAGGCCGCGAGCCAGCTCGTGGCCTACGCCGACCTTGGCGGGACGCTGGTCGACACCGCCGACGTCTACTCCGACGGCGAGAGCGAGCGGATCCTGGGTGGCTTACTCGACGACCTCGTACCGCGTGAGGACCTGGTCATCGCGACCAAGTCGGTCGCGCGGCGGGGGGACGGCCCGTTCGGCGGCGGCGCGTCGCGAGGCGCGCTCCTGTGGGCACTCGACGCGTCGCTGCGCAGGCTCGGCGTGGACCACATCGACCTGTGGCAGCTCCACGCGTGGGACACCGCGGTGCCGCTCGACGAGACGCTCTCAGCGCTCGACGCGGCCGTGACCAGCGGCAAGGTCCGGTACGCGGGCGTGTCGAACTACAGCGGCTGGCAGCTCGCCACCTCGGCGTCGCGGCAGCGCGGCAAGCCGGCCGGGATCGTGAGCACCCAGATGGAGTACTCGCTGCTGGAGCGCGGCATCGAGCGCGAGGTCGCGCCCGCGGCGGGTCACCACGGGATCGGGCTGCTCGCGTGGGCGCCGCTCGGCCGAGGTGTGCTGACCGGCAAGTACCGCGCGGCGACGCCCGCCGACTCACGCGGCGCGTCGGCGCACTTCGCCCCGTACGTCGACCACCACCGCAACGAGCGGGCGGCGCGGATCGTGCAGGCCGTGGTGACCGCGGCGGACGGGCTCGCGACCTCTCCCCTGTCGGTGGCGCTGGCCTGGGTGCGCGACCGGCCGGGCGTGTGCTCGGCGATCGTCGGTGCCCGGGACACCGGGCAGCTGCTCGGCTCGCTGGTGTCCGAGGAGCTGACGCTGCCCTCGGCGATCCGGGCCGCGCTCGACGACGTGAGCGACATCGAGCTCGGCTATCCCGAGCACCACCTGACCTGACGCTCTGTCATCGGACCGGCGCGCGATTCACCCGGGGTTCGTGCGGCGCCACCGGCGGGCCGACCGACACGCCACCCGCACAGGGGGTTAGCGTCCAGTGCGTTCTTAGGGGATGCTGGACAGATGTCCCGTCGGTGCGACACGGGTGCGCCGGCGAGACCGGGGTCGTGCCGGAGGTCGATGTTGCGTCGCAAGGTTGCCGTGCTGCTGGTGGTATGTGCGGCGGTTGGCTCGGGTTGCTCCGCCGGGCAACCCGGCGACGAGTTGATGGTGACCGACAACCCGGTGGCGGCGGCCGCGGCCGTGTCGCCACCCGAAGGCGCCACACCCGCCGGCGCGGTCACCGCGCTGGCCGACGACGTCACCGCCATGGCGTTCGAGCCGCGGTCCGGCACGCTCGCGGTCGCGAGTGAGGACGCTGTCCGGCTCTACCCGCTCGCCGACACCCTCGGTGACCCCAGGACGGTCGACGTGGCCGCCGAGTCGCTCACGGTCGGCGACGGCGCGTTCCTCGCCGCCGGTGCGCACAAGGTCGTGCGCGTCGCGACGGACGGCGGCACCGGCCCGGCGGTCTCGTTCCGCGGCGAGCCGGTCAGCACCGCGGAGTTCGACGGGCGCACGCTCGTCGCGATGCGGGACGAGCGCGCGGTCGCCATCGTCAAGGACGACAAGGTCCAGCGGATGATCAGCGGCGACATGATGAGCGCAGACCAGGTGCTGTCGACCGGCAGGGGCGCGGTCGTGCTGGACCGGCTCCGCAACGCCGTGTTCGAGCTCGACGTGCCCGGCGGGTCCATCGCGCAGGGCCTGCGCGCGGGGCAGGGTGCGACGAACGCGGTCACCGACCGGTTCGGCCGGGTGCTCGTCACCGACACCCGGGGCGGCGCGCTGCTCGCGTTCTCCCTCGACCCGCTGCTGATGCGGCAGAACTACCCGGTGGCCGGCGCGCCGTACGCCATCGCCTACGACTCGGAACGTGACCTCGCATGGGTCACGCTGACCGAGACGAACGAGGTCGTCGGCTACGACGTGGCCGGTGAGGAACCGAAGGAGAAGTTCCGGTTCCCCACGGTGTCCCAGCCCAACACCGTGGCGGTGGACCCCCGAACCGGACGCGTGATGGTCGCGTCCGGGACAGGAGATGGGATACAGGTGATTGCGACATGAGCACAGAGGTGGTCGACGGGGACTGGGAGTACCGGCCGCTGCGCCTGCCGCCAGGACTCTCGCGCCGTGCAGCGGCCACACAACTGTCCATCCACGCCGAGTTCGCCGGGTGGGAGCTGTCCAACGTGCGGCTCTACTCGGACGGGAGCAGGCGGGTGCTGTTGAAGCGGAAGCGCGCCCGCGGCCTCCTTCCGGGTCTGAGCACCTGACTAGCGGGCCCCCGGATCACCCGCCGTTCTGCGGCGGGAGGTTCTCGACGCCCTCCCACACCGCGCGAGCGCCCGC
Source organism: Actinophytocola sp. (assembly GCF_049647105.1). Taxonomy (GTDB): domain Bacteria; phylum Actinomycetota; class Actinomycetes; order Mycobacteriales; family Pseudonocardiaceae; genus Actinophytocola. Next base: position 40,374 of record NZ_JBARWZ010000261.1, on the reverse strand, counting down.
GTCGCCGACGCGGTAGACGTGGATGCCGGTGCCTGCCGCGAGCCCCACGGTCAGCACCGCAAGCCCGATCATGACCAGCGCCGGGGCCTTGTTCTTCTGCTCGTCGACGTGCCCGGTGCCGTCCGAGCCGACCGCCGCCTTCCGTGCCGCCATCGTGTGCACCACCATCAGCGCACCGACCGCGACCGTCAGCCCCAGCGCCCACCAGATCATCAGGTCGGCCAGCGCCTCGTGGGTCTGGACCTGAGGGCTGGTGCCGACCCGGTTGGCCAGGTTCTCGCCACTGCTCGTCGCGACCGGCACGAGGACGGTGCCGACGGCCGCCGCCGCGAACGCGAGCCAGCCGAACCGCCTGCGTGCCGCCGGCCACAGTGCCGTGAGCAGGGCGCCCAGCGGAGCGATCACGAGCAGCACCACCACGAAGTGCACGACCAGCGGGTGGAGCGGCAGACCGCCTACGAATTCGGGCACGATGCCTCCGTTGTGTTTTCGGCCGAGTCGTCTCGGCTGGTTACGCGCCGCTACGCGAAATGGTTCACCGGGTGAGTGCCTCCCGCACCTGCGCCACGATCCGGGGCACTACCTCGCCGACCGCCTCGAGCGGCAGCATGTGCCCGGCCCCCGGCACCATCACCGAGTGCCCCAGCAGTGCGTCGGCGAGCCGCCCCGCGTGCCCGACAGGCACGAGCCGGTCCTTCTCCCCCACCATCGCGATCAGCGGAAGCCCGGCGACCACTTCGAGTGCGACGTCCAGCGCGCCCTGGTCGAGGCCGGGCCGGAAGGTCGCGACGGTGTCGGGCCAGTGCTGGGACATCATCTCGGCGACCAGGCGGACGTCGTCCTCGGCGGGGTCGTCCCCCAGCAGCAGCCACCGCAACCCGATGGTGGTGGCCTTGTCGATGCGCCGGTGCACCTCGTCGACGAGCCGGGGTCCGAGGATGGCGTGCAGGTCCTGGAAGAGCTTGCCCAGCGGCGGGGGCAGGGCCTCGGCGACCCAGCCCACGCTCGTGGAGAGCAGGACCAGTGCCCCGAGCCGGTGCTCGGCGAGCAGCCGGTGCCGCGCGGCCATCACCATGGCGACGTGCCCGCCCATCCCGTGCCCGACGACCACGACGGGCCCGTGCGGAATGGCCCGCTCGATCACCTCCGCGAGGTCGTCGGCGAGCTGATCGAGCGTCGCGGTCGAGCGGTCCGCAGGCGAGGACTCACCGTGCCCTCGGTGGTCGTAGGCCACGACGGCCGAGGACATCGCGTCCGGCAACACGGTCAGGACCTTGTGCCAGACCCGCCGATCCTGGGCGTAGCTGTGGAGGAGCAGGACGGTGGCGGGTGCATCGGGGTCGCCCGCGCGGACGAGCGCCAGGTGAGCGCCGTCCACGAGGTCGAACCGCTCGGCGGTGGTCAACAGTTCTGGAGGAACCGATCGAGCACCCGGGTCCCGAACCGCACGGCGTCCACGGGCACCCGCTCGTCCACCCCGTGGAACAGTGCGGTGAAGTCCAGGTCGGGAGGCAGCTGCAGGGGCGCGAACCCGAAGCAGCGGATACCCAGGGTGTGGATCGCCTTGGCGTCGGTCCCGCCGGACAGGACGTAGGGAATCGTCCGAGCCCCGGCGTCCTCGGCCCGCACCGCGGCAGTCATGGCCGCGACGAGGTCCCCGTCGAAGGTGGTCTCGACGGCAGGCAGCCGGCTGACCCACTCCCGCTCGACGTCGGGCCCGAGGATCTCGTCGACCTCCCGCAGGAACGCTTCCTCCCGCCCAGGCAGCACCCGGCAGTCCACGACGGCCTCGGCCACCGAGGGGATGACGTTGGCCTTGTACCCGGCGGAGAGCATCGTCGGATTCGCGGTGTCACGCAGAGTAGCCCCCACCACCCGGGAGAAGGGCCCCAGCTTGGCCACGGCACCAGCAAGGTTGTCCTCGTCGAAAGCGACACCCGTCAGGGAGGAGACGGAGTCGAAGAACGCCCGCACAGAGTCGGTGATGACCAGCGGGAACTCGTGCGCACCCAACCGAGCCACCGCGGCGGCAAGCTTGGTGACGGCGTTGTCGTCGTGCAGCATCGACCCATGCCCGGCCCGCCCCCGGACACGAAGCCGCATCCAGGCAATCCCCTTCTCGGCGATCTCGATCGTGTAAGCGCGAACATCCTCGCCGAGCGTGACCGAGAACCCCCCAACCTCACCCACGGCCTCGGTAACCCCCTCGAACAGATCAGGCCGATGCTCCACAAGCCACTGCGATCCGTAGTGCCCACCGGCCTCCTCATCAGCCAGGAAGGCGAAGACAAGATCCCGGGGAGGGACAACCCCGTCCCGCTTGAACCGCCGCGCGACGGACAGGGTCATCGCGACCATGTCCTTCATGTCGACAGCGCCGCGCCCCCAGATGTACCCGTCCTGAATGGCCCCCGAGAAGGGATGAACGGACCACTCGGTCGGGTCCGCGGGCACGACGTCCAGATGCCCGTGGATCAGCAAGGCACCCCGCGTTGGGTCCGCCCCAGGAAGCCGAGCAAAGACGTTCCCCCGCCCAGGAGCCCCGGACTCCACGTAGACGGTCTCGTAGCCCACCTCCTCGAGCTTCGCCCGCACGTACTCGGCAGCGGCACGCTCCCCGACGGTCGTGTCCAGCTCCCCGGTGTTACTCGTGTCGATCCGGATGAGCTCGGACGTCAGCTCGACAGCCTCGTCCTGGGCCAAGTTCATCTGCTCAGTCACGTGGGACTTCCTACCATTCCCAGACCCCCCGAAGCCCGCCGAAGGGCGTCCGCTAGGCTATGCGCACCACAGAGTCCGAGTGGCGGAATGGCAGACGCGCTAGCTTGAGGTGCTAGTGCCCTTAGCGGGCGTGGGGGTTCAAGTCCCCCCTCGGACACCGATTTGCGGGTAATCTCCCGGACAAAATCAGCACTCCTCCTGGCCAGTCCTGGCCCTCTTCGCTGTGCCGTGGCCGTCCTCCCATTCTGGGGTGGTCGGCGTGACTGAGCGCAAGATCGCCCCGCTGGTTCCTCCCGCCCTCGCCCGCGGTTCTGGGAGTCGGCTTCTGGCGGGCCGTGGTGCCCAGCTTCCCGTCGGCGAGCTGCTGGCGCGGCCCCGGGCCGGATCGCTCGTCTACGGCATGGGCCACCTCGACGCGGACGGGCGACTGTCCAACCGGTCCACCATCGACACCTTGGGCTGGGCGGCGGGTGACTGCCTGAACATCGCGCTGGTCAGCGGGTCGGTAGTGGTCCACCGCGACCCGACCGGTGCGTTCACGATGGGCACCAAGCCCTACCTGGTGCTGCCCGCCGCGCTCCGCCGCCGCAACGGGCTGGGCGCCCGTGACCTCGTGCTCGTGGCCGCGGACCCGAACCACGACGTCCTGGTCGTGCACCCACTCACGGCGCTGGACACGATGATCACCAGCTACCACGCCTCCCTCACCACCGTGGGCAGCAGCGAGAGCCCCGCTGCGGTGGGAGGTGCGCGGTGACGACACAGTTCACACCGTCCACCGGCAGCGAAGCGCAGGCAAGCGGGGCGGCGGACCGGGAGCTGGTCGCGGCCGCGCGAGTGCTGCTGCAGCGGATGAACGTCGACCCGGTCGACCTGATGACCGACCCGGTTGACCGGCCGGCGGTACCCACGTTCGACGCCTACATCCCGCAGGTCGAGGACGCCGTCACACCCAGCACCGCCAAGACCTACGGCTCGTACTGGAACCGGATCCGCGCGAAATGGGGCTCCCGCACACTGTTGGAACCGACGCCGACGGAGATCAAGCAGTTCGCCGAGGAGATCAAGGCCAACGCCATCCAGCGCCGCAACTCACGCGGTGGCCGTGGTACCGCCGAAAACTTCATCGCTGCCCTGCGCTGCATCTACCGACACGCCGAAGACGACGAGCTGATCAAACCCGACGAGAACCCCGCCCGCAGGACCGCGAAGCCCCGGCGGCAAGGTTCGGTCCGGCACGCCCTGTCCGCGAACCAGATGAGTGAGATCAACTTCTACGCCAGCGCCACTGGCGACGACCCGGAACTGGACACGCTGCTGCTCCGGTTGCACACCGAGTCGGCGTGCCGCACCGGGGGCGCTCTGTCCCTGCGCCTCCGGGACCTCAACGAGGACCAGTGCCTGATCTACCTCCGGGAAAAGGACGGCACAGCACGGTGGCAGCCGGTCTCCCGGTCGCTGATGACCGCTCTGCTCGACCACGCCCGGGAGCGGGGCGCGGCCGGTGACCCGGGTGGTCAGTTGCTGCGGTACCGGAACGGCAACCGGATCACCCATCGGCGTTACGACCACTTGTGGGTTCGCCTCGGCCGCTACCTGCCCTGGATCACCACCCTGAACGTGTCCGCTCACTGGATCCGGCACACCACCCTCACCTGGGTCGAGCGCAACTTCGGGTTCGCCATCGCCCACGCCTACGCAGGCCACTTCGACGAAGGAGACACCAAGAACGCCACCATGACCTATGTGAAGGCCGCAGTGCACGACGTCGCCACCGCCCTGTCCGCCCTCACCGGCGAACCACACCCGCTCGCCGCCTGAACCGCTGGTACTGGTACCGGTCCCCCGGTGGGGTCGGTACCAGTACCAGCACCAGGTGACTACGGCCGTGTCGGTACGAATCAGCCGGTCAAAGTGGCCATAAACTCGGACCCGCGTGCACAGACCAACCGCTGCCTCCCCGAAGGGATGCAGCACGACACGGGAAGATGGTCGGGTTGAACCAGTCTCTGTCCGCTCAACTACTGCGCTCGGCCGTCGACATCGATTGCCCTGAGTGTGAGTACCCGATCTGGGTGCAGTGGTCGGAGATCGTCGCTCAAACCACCATCCTGTGCCCCTGCTGCCGGTTGCGTATCCGGCTCGTTGACGGGGATGGCGGTGTCCAGAAACTCGGTGCTGATCTTGAACGACAGCTTGACCAGGCGATGAAGGGCTTGTCGTGGTGAGGTACCAACAGGATCTTCAGGTGAAGTTGCGCCAACGATTCCGGAAGCTGATGACCGCCTCGTACAGTTCGGCCTCGTACGAGGTCCGCCAAGTTGCCGAGTGGATCGAGGGACAGGCAGCCCTCCGGGCCATCCTCGCCAGCGCGGCCTCGATGGAACCGGACCTCGACGCCGACGCCTTCCACAACAGCTTCAGCCACAGGCGCGGTCACCTCACCTGGCCCAGCAGGACCGAGGATGGTCGAGCCACGCTGGTCTGGGCCCTGATGAAACGCCATGCCGCCGCCGACACGTCCGGTAACGGCGAAGAACTCTCCATGCACTATGCCTACGGGGTCGGCTTCGGTCAGGGCGGCCCGACCGTCATGTGGCAGATGTTCGCCGAACAGGTGATCCAGCCGCTGATCGACTACCTCGACGAGCGTGTCGGCGACCAGAGCAGCGTGCTGTTTGTCATGGAGCGTTACGTCCACATCGTCGAATGGTTCGACCGCGATCGGCTCCACGCCGCCTTCGAGGCGGACACGCCGAACGGTGAGGAGGTCTACAACCTCAACCTCCAGCGGTTCCTGTTCCAGGACGGCGGCTACGTCACCCATGCTAAAACCAGGTCGGCCTCCGGCGAGGCCGACCTCGTCGGTGAAATCGACACCGACGATCCGCTGATCTGCGAGGGTAAACTGTTCGACAACCGCGGGAAGTCCTATCTCGCTCGCGGCGTCCATCAGGTGGTCAAGTACGCCCACGATTACAACCAGAACGTCGCTTACCTCGTCGTGTTCAACATGACCGACAAACTCCTCCAGTTCCCCACCGACGGCCCGGACGGGGCTTGGCCGCCCTACGTCCAACTGGCGGGTGTCCGCGTCTACTTCCTCGGTGTCCGAGCCTTCCCCGGTCCCACCGCCAGCAAAGCTGGAAAAGCTACAGCAGTCACCATCACCCGCGACGACCTCACCAACCCCGACCTGGCCGGCGCCGAGGTCGTCGCGGGGTGGTCCGACCGGTGACCGGCGGGGGTGTCGTAGTCCAGGTCCCAGTCCACTATGGAGTAGATACCACCACAATCGGGCCATGCACACTGAGCAGCGCACGAGGATCTGGGTTGGCGGCCAGGCCAAAGACAGACCCGACTTGGCGGTGATCTCGCAGTGGCTTCTCCGGCGGTTCCCGGAGCGAACAAACCGGGAAAGATGAGGTCCGTGCGTATCCCGTGGAACGAGTTGAGCGAGTCACCCGCCAAAGCAGAGCAGCTGTTCGACCTGATCCTGCACAGCGTCTACGGCGATCGAGTGACCACCACCAACGGCGCCGGAGGCGACGGCGGAATTGATGCTTGGATAGAGGACCTAGGCCAGGCGGTCGAGTTCAAGAGCTTCACCAAGCTTGGCAAGAGCCAGCGAGCTCAGGTGGTCCACGCGCTCCAGCGCGCCGCGGCGAAGAACCCGCGCTCGTGGGTGCTGGTCGCGCCTGTGCACGCCACGCCGCGTGATCGGCAATGGTTCGCCAGCCTCTCCAACCGATACCCCTTCCCGATGGCCTTCCACGACGTGCGCTGGCTGGAGAGCAAACTCAGTGCGCGTCCAGACATCGCCCGCTACGTACTCACCACACCCCACCAGGAGGCCTTCGAACTGCTCAGGGACATGGACAAGGAGCAGGCCGCGCTGCTGGGCGGCGCGCCCGACCTGCTGGCTCGGTTGCAGGTGCTGCGTGGCCGTGTCGACGAGCTGTCGCCGATCTGGGGCATGAACTTCGTCTCCCACGGCGACCGGCACGGCCTCTCCGTGTTCCCGAAACCGAGTAGCCCACCCCAGCGTGTCGTCGTCCACCTCGACATCAACGACGAGGACCCCGCCAGCGCGCACACGCACGCCGCAATCACCGACGCCATCGCTTACGGCGCCGGCGCGGTCGTCGAACCCGGCTACATCACTCACGTGGACAACGACGCGCTAGTTGCCCTGAACCTGCCGTGGGAGCAGGTGGGGATGGTACTGCCCGGCCAGCGCGTCACCGACGGGTTCCCCCGCCCCGCCCTGCTGCGCCCCCGCGACACAGACGGCCGCCTCGGGCGCCCCCTGCACCTGACACTGCACCACGCCACCGTCGGCGGCCGCGGGATGGACGTCCACGGCACCGACTCCACCGGCATGCTGCGGATCAGACTCCGCGTCGACCGCCCCGACACCAAAGACGACACCGACGCCGAGCACGGCGGTTACGTCGCCATGCTGCTCCAGTACGGAGCCCGCGATCACGACCACGCCGCGTCCGTCGACCCCGAGGCCCTACTGCGCACCCTGCAGGTCCTCGACGCTCTCGACCGCACTACCGGCATGGCGATGACCCTGCAGGGCAGCTCCGAACTGATCGAACTGGACCTCCCCGACCGGCAACCCACCGGCCACTTCACTCCACTCGTCGCGACCCTGCGCGACGTCGTACAGCTACGCGACGAGTTCGGCGTGGTCATCACTCTGCCGATCACCTGGACACCGCGCGACCACCGCAATGTCGCCACCCTGGCCGGCCTGCTGCGCGGCGAGGAAGTCCCGATGCCCCTGGACACCGTGGTCTGCCACCAGATCAGCTCAGCCGAGGAGGCACGCACCTACCTCGAGTTCCTCGAAACCGCGCACGGTGCCCGACTGGACTTCCAGATGCTCGGACTGACCCTGCCCATCGCTGGTGTGCCGATCCCCGTCGACCCGCTCTACGTCGCGTTCACCCGCGCTCGAATCACCAACAGCGACGAGGTCACCTCGGCCCTCGCCGAGGGTGAGCAGCTGGTGCCCATCGACCTCGGCCCCGAACCCGGATCCATAGTGCTGGGGCGGATGACGTCCTTCCCCGCCCCGTGCACGGACGAAGGCACCACCGACTGATCGACGCGCCATGGCGTTCTGCGCGCAGAACACAGCATCGCTTGCGCGGGCCGACGGGGGCGGAGACCAGCACGGTCAGCCGACCGGGACTGTCTGTCCCGTCAGGTTCACTCGTTGGGGTGATGTATCCCTGGCCGACGCCGGGCCTGGCAGGTGCGCCGGTAACCTCGAAGTCTTTGCGGAAGGGGTACCACGTGACGTTGGACTGGACTCGGATCGGCTCGTCCTCATCCCAGTTGCTGGTACAGCCGCGTGACATCTTCGCGGCACTGCCGAACAAGCCCTGGTCGTACCTCCGGGCCGAGCAGAACGAGGCCCTGGAAGGCTGGTACGCCCGCAAGGACGACCGCGACGTGGTGATCAAGCAGAACACCGGCGGCGGAAAGACCGTGGTGGGCTTGTTGATCGCGCAGAGCACCATCAACTCCCGAGTGGGGAAGGCGGTCTACCTCGCGCCGGACACCTACCTGGCCGCGCGAGTTCGCGAGGAGGCCGCCAAGCTGGGACTGCCGATCGCGGAACGGCATGACGACCCCCGGTTCCTGGCCGAACAGGCCATTCTCGTCACGACGTTCGAGAAGCTGATCAACGGCCAGTCGCTGTTCGGTGTCGTGGGTGGCCGCCACATCCCGATCGACCTCGGCGTCGTGGTCGTCGACGACGCGCACGCGGCGCTGGCCAGGACCGAAGGACAGTTCCGCCTCACCATCCCCGCCGGCCACGACGCGTTCATGCCGCTGTTCGACCTGTTCGCCGACGACCTGGTCGAACAGAACCGCAAGGCGTGCCTGGACATCACCGAGGGTGATGCCAGCGCCGTCGTGCGGGTGCCGTTCTGGGCGTGGGCGGACAAGCAGCCCGCGGTCTGGGAGCTCCTGCACCCCTACGCGGTCGCGCGTGACGACGCATTCAAGTTCCCGTGGCCGTTGATCGCTGACTGCCTGGCCTTATGCACCGTCACGGTCAGTAGCCGGGGTATCGAGATCCAGCCGCCGTGCCCGACGATTGAGAAGATCCCGTCGTTCGTCACAGCGCGCCGGCGGGTCTATCTAACCGCGACGCTGTCCGACGACAGCGTGCTGGTCACCAACCTGAAGGCGGATCCAAAGAACCTTCAAACCGTCGTCACACCCGGTAGCGCAGCCGACCTCGGTGACCGCCTGGTGCTCGCGCCGGTGCAGCTCAACCCGACCCTCGACGACGACGCGGTACGGCAGCTGGCCAAGCAGTTCTCCCTCGGCGACCGCGACGGCGACGGCGTCGCGGACTCGCGGCAGGTCAACGTGGTGGTGCTCGTGCCCAGCACGTCCCAGGCCAACGTGTGGCGTCCGCTGGCCGATCGCGTCCACTACGTTGACGACCTCGAACGCGGTGTCGCCGAGCTGCGAGCCGGCCACGTCGGCCTGGTAGTGCTGGTCAACAAGTACGACGGCATCGATCTGCCCGGCAAGGCCTGTGAGTTGCTGGTTATTGACGGCATTCCGCGTCCGATGGCGGCCGCTGATCGGCGCGAGGCCGCCGCACTGGTCGATAGCCCTACCCGCCGCGCCCGTGACGTGCAGCGTATCGAGCAGGGCATGGGCCGCGGTGTCCGCGACGTCAGCGACCACTGCGCAGTACTGCTGCTGGGTGCCGGTCTGGGTATGGCGGTGCACGATCGAGTCTGGTTGGATCTGTTCTCCCCGGCCACCCGCGCGCAGCTCGAACTCAGCCGTGACGTCGCCATGCAGCTCTACGGCCAGGGCCTCGACAGTATCCGCAGCGCCCTGACGATCTGCCTGGACCGCAACCCAGAGTGGGTGCAGCGCAGCAAGCTTGCCCTGGCCCCGGTCCGCTACAACAACGTCGGCGCCGTCCGCCCGGAAGCGGTCGCCGCGCGCACGGCGTTCGACCTGGCCGCGACCGGACAGACAAGCCAAGCCGTAGACATCCTCCAGCAGGCGATCAACGGGATCACCGACACCCCGCTGCGCGGTTGGGTCCGGGAGCAGAAGGCCGGCTACCTGCACTTCACCGACCCCGCGACGGCCCAACAGCAGCTCGGCGCCGCGATCCGGGACAACCCGATGGTGCTGCGCCCTGCCGTCGGCGTCGACGTCCGCCGCACCCGCCCGGCCGCTGTGCAAGCCAGCGCAGCTGCGGACTACCTGGGCGCAACCTACGACGACAGCACCGCCCTGGTCCTCGGGATGCGTACCGTGCTCGACGAGATCGTGTGGGACGAGGAACGGACCGACCAGGCCGAAGCCGCCTGGGAGAAGCTGGGGCTGCACCTGGGGTTCGCCAGCACACGCCCGGAACGGCTCTACGGCACCGGACCGGACAACCTGTGGGCGCTGAACGCCGGCAGGAACGCCGTGATCGAGCTGAAGACCGGCGTAGACCTGACCTGTACAGGCATCGCGAAAAAGGACGCCGACCAGTTGCGCGGCGGAGTCCAGTGGAACACCGACAACAACCCCGGCACGTCCGGGGTCCCGATCATGGTTCACCCGATCGACGTGTACGACTCGCGGGCGATCCCGGTACCGGACATGCGGGTCATCACCCCAACCAAGCTCGAGGAGCTCAAAACAGCGGTGACCGCGTTCGCTACAGCGCTGTATCAGGGGCGGGACCTGTGGCGCGAGGAACAGGCAGTCGCACAGCAGCTGGAGTTCCACCGTCTGACCGGCGAACGCCTTGTGGCCGCGTACTCGGTCGTAGTCCGCCGAGCACGCTGACCACCCCCGGTTGCCTTCAAGGCAATCCAATGTCATAACCAGATCCCCGTACTCGTGGTCTCCGGCGGGTCTGTGTCGGGGTGACAAGGAGCAGGATGAGTTACGGCGAACCGCAGACCGCCACCAAGTACTTGCTCTTCCGGCTCTGCCGAGGGCGCTGTTACAAACCAGGGTGCACGAAACCAGTCATTCTACTGGTCGACGGGCAAGCGCAGACGGCAGCCAAGATCGCTCACATCTACGGCCGCAGACCCGGCGCCGCCCGGTACGACGCCCGGATCCCAGAGTCGCAGCTCAAGAGCTTCGACAACGTCATCCTCCTCTGCGCGCAGCACCACGACGCGGTGGATGGACCGGCTACACGCGAGAAGTACCCGGTGGAGATGCTGCAGCGATGGAAACGGGATCGCGAGGATCTGGAATCTCTGCCACCCGGCGCGCTAGATGAAATCGACGACGCGAGCTTGCTGACGCAGATGACCGCGGCAGTGAACGACACCCGCGGGGAAATCCTTCAAGCACTGACCAAGGTCCCCCGCGATATCGCCGGTCTTCTACGCTCAATGGTCGACGACAGCTTCACTAGGCCCCCCCATCGACACCGAGACCGTCTACGTGTTGGAATCGGCGGCACGGATGCTTGTACACCTCCAAGAGACTGCGCCCCGGCTCGAGGGTGCAGCACGCGCTCTGAGTGTCGACAGTGACGGTCTCAGCAGGTTGGACTACCTGCTCAATCGATTGTCTGGGCTCACTGACCAGACATCACGAACCGTCCACGACTGGGAGATCGCCACCAGCGCAGCGCCGGACAGTTCGACGTGGACGTCTTCCCTCGACCGCGCCATCGACCGGCTCGACACCCGGATCGCCACCCTGCAGAACTACGAGCCACCACATCTGATCCTCGATCGGCAAGACTTCTGGTGGGCTGTCCGCAAGGGGCTTGGTTGGGGGGCGCTCGCGGGTGCCGTTCTCGCCGCGATCGTCACCGCATGGATAACCGTGTGGATCCTGCAACGTACCTAGGGTGAATCCCATGTGGTAGGCACCCATCTGGGTAAGACGCACGCACTCTTTCAGCTTAGGTGTTCCTCGGCACGGCACCCGCGACTGGGCATGCCGTCCCGCAGCCGGCGGCATGGCGTGCGGCGGGAGTTAAGTCATTCTGGTTGTCGCGTCCCCCGAGGCGGAGCTGGTGACTCGGGTACCGGCCGGCTTGGTGCGGACCCGGCCGATGGGGTCGCCTTCAGGGAGAGAGATACACGCTCTCGCTCAGTGTCGACGTCCAGCACCAATACGGTAACCGTATCGCCGACACTGAGAACCTCGGACGGGTGCTGAACTCGGTGAGCGGCGAGCTGCGAGATGTGGATCAATCCGTCGACTTCTCCCAGGTCGACGAAGGCGCCAAAGGTGGTCAGAGTTTTCACAGCCCCCGAGACCATCTGACCCGCAGTGAGCTTGCGGAGCGCAGTTCTGCGGCGTTCCGCCTGTGACGGTTCCGCTGACCGACGGCGCTCCCGCGGCGCGACGGGACCCGGCGCAGTCGTCCCTTGGTCCGCCCAGGTAGCGCCAGCGCCGACCAGGTCACGGTACTTGGCGGGCAGGGTACCGACTACTTCGGTCGCGAGCGCGCACGCCTCGGAAAGATACTTGTCGTAGGCGCGGTCGGCGAGTACCTGGTCCTGGACGAGGTCGCCGTGGTGTTGGCTGTATATACGTGACGGCTCTCCGCGGAACGACAACCAGTTGAAGCTGGTCGTGATGTAGTAGGAGTCGCTGACGAGCACCTTCGCCCGGGTGTAGTCGACCCGTATGATGCCGAGACGGTTGGCACGGCGGGCGGCTGCGTGCAGGGCGTCGAGGGCGTCTCGGTCGGTCCCATCGTTGTCGTCGAGGCACCACACGATCGTCACGTCGACGGTACCGGACAGACTTTCGATTCTGCGGATCCACCGGTCGTTCGCGACGGTTGTTCGGATCCGCGGACTACTGATGAAAAGACGGCGTTGCGAGTTCGCCACGGCGTCGGCAAGCCACTGCGGATGCTCGTAAACACCCAACCAGCGGATCGCAGCTCGTTCAAGGGCACCGGTCTCGTCCTCATCGGCCGCGTGCTCTCCAGAGATCTGGAGCGCAACGACGTCATCCTTGCCCAGACGAGCGCCGGGATCGGTGACGGGTTCGTGTGGATCTTCCACCGGCGCCGCCGACAAACGCAGGCGTTCGACGGCGTCGATCGCCTCCAGCGCCGCCGCGTGCGGCTCACTCCACGTGCCATCGACGTCGACGCCGAGGCGCAGCGTGTTCGACTCGTCATCCTCGAACACCAGAAGGATGGCGTCACGGTAGAAGTTCCGGTTTTCGGTGACTCCGCTGACGCCGAGGATGCGCACTCCGTCGCGGGTGCGCGGGTCCAGGGTTCTGGTGAGGGCAGAAATACTGAGATCGGTGGTTCGCACAGACATGCTGCTCGCGGGCGGCATCAGGATACGCCCGGGATCAGACTTCGCGTGGCTGGAACGGCGCAAGGAGTTGCGCCGCCAGTCCGTCACGGTCCCGGTGAGGCGGTCATAAACCACCGGGATAGTGGTGGACATCGGACGGCGCAACTGAGCGTCGCGAGCGGCCTCTAGGCCGGCAGGCAGAAGCTGCAGATGTCGTGCACCACCCTGAGCGGGTGGCTGGTAGGTAACGTACTCGGCGAGGAGCAGACCTGCGACGGCCCGTCCGGTGTCGCCCTCGCTCAGGCCGAGGAACAGCTGCAGATCGTCGACGGTGTCAATGCCGTTGAGCAAGGCACGAAGTGTGTACTTCTGTGCGGCTTCGAGATCTTCGGACTGCTCGATCAGCACATCGACTGTCAGTGCGGAGGCAGGAAGCGCGCACGGCTCCGCGGCCAGCAGGGTGTGCCCGGGAAGCGCGTGAGCATGGCGACGCGCGGCATCAGCGAGGATATCGCGACTCACAGGTACTGCACCCTTCCACTGGCGGTCGAGGTGATGTGGGAAAGCACCCTCTTGAGTGGCCCTTCTCGGCTGCTGCAGAATTCGGAGTCGCCGACGATCCAGAGGAGTTCGCGTGCCCGGGACAAGGCAACATTGACGCGTTCCTGGCCGCGGTCGGCGAGGAAGCCCAGTTCACCTGTGAGGTTGCTGCGGGTGACCGAGAAGATGACCACGTCGGCCTCGCGGCCCTGGACGGCGTCTACGGTCTTGACCTGGACAGCGACACGTCGCAGATTGAGACGTCTAAGTGCACGTTCGATCTCGGTGCATTGGCGCCGATATCCGCTGAGAACCAGCACCTCCAGTTTGCCGCCATCAACTCGGGCGTACTTGCCAGCCCCGGTATCTGCGTCGAGGCGTTCGACGAGTTCGGCGACCTTCTCAGCCTCGAGCTTGTTCGACTGGCTCGCGCTGCCTGGATGTCGGGCGCTCTCGCGGCGATTGGTGCGGCGACTGGTGGAGAACCACACCAGGCGGTCGCCGTCATCGACGGTGTTGGGATCGAAAACCGGCACGGGGTCGTGAACAAGCGTGCCCTCGTAGAAGGTGTGCGAGATCAGCTCGCCGATTGGTTCGGCCATGCGGTGCTGAGTGACCAGGCTGGTCATGCATGGCTCGGGTGCCTCCCCGAGCAGGATGCCAAATAGTGACGATGTCAGGAACATCTTGTCGAGATCGAAGCTGTCGACGAGGTCCCGATGCTCGAAGACCTCCTCCACCATCGGCGGCAGTTGCTTAGTGTCGCCGACCATCACCCACCGCTTGGCGCGGGTCATCGGCACCAACAGCTCGGGGGCGGTCGCGCGGGACGCTTCATCGATAATGCAGAGATCGAACTGCATGTTCTGAATGTGGGGATTGGCGAGGAACCCCATGCAGGTGCCGGCGACCACACTTTGGGTAGGCAAGAACATAGGCTCGGCGGCCCGCGGATCGTTCAGGCTGGCCAGCCAGTCACCCTGGGTCCGGACCAGTTCACGGAGCCGCATGCCGGCGCCGTGCCCTTCCAGGAGGCTCGACACGAGCTGCTCCAATTCGCCTTCATCGAGGTCCTCCGGCACGGCGACCTCAAGGTCCTCCGCAGAGGCTCGCACCCCATTCGCAGCGGTGTCGGCCCGGTCGGCTGCCCGCAGATAATCAGCCAGCAGTTCGGCGCGGTCCTCGGGCAGGTCCTCGTTGTCGAGACGGTCGTTGTCATCGAGCGGACCAAGGATTTCGGCAGTTTCGTTCCTCTGCCGCAGGGTCGCCAGGGCTTCCTCGGCGCGAAGTGCCAGGGAGAGATGGTCGATATGTACGCCCTCGCGTTCGGCCAAACTTGCCAGGCCGGTGCGGGCGCGGACTCGGATCTCGTCGGCCCAAGATGCCAGTTTGTTGGACAACAAGAGATGACTGGCGTCCGGGTCGACATTGTCGTCCCGGCTCGACAGGCGCACCACTGATGTCACCCCGGAGCGGTACAGACGGGTGATGGCGTTATCGATCGCGACGTGCATCTGGCTGACGAGCAGCACCTTGTCGCCGGGGCGCGCGGTGAGGTACTGGTGGACGAGTTCGCAGATGAACGACGTCTTTCCCGTGCCGGGCGGGCCTTGGACAAGGAAGAGGTCTTGCGACCCGAGCGCCTTCGATACAGCCACTTTTTTGTCATCGTCGAAATCCGGCCGCAGCGGCTGAAACGCCACGGGTTCCGGCGGGTGCGCCACCGACGGGTCCAACACCAGCTCGCGGAGGTGGGGCCGCGCTGCGCTGCCGTCTCGGAGGGCAGCGAGCGCACTCTTCTGGCGGCGGATCGCAGCCTGTGACGGGGTGCGATCGCGGACCAGCATTCCGCTGTCGGGCAGGTCGGTTCCTGGCCCGGTTGCCTGGACCGTCACGTCCGTGGCGTCGACGTCGACGATCGTCACGGCGACGCCACGATTGGTAGGCTCGTCCGCCGGCCGGGCCATGCGCTGTTGGTCCAGGAAGGAGCCGGTCAGCGGGACTGCCGTTTCCAGGGCGAACTGGGTACCGGAGCGGCTGACACGAGTGTAGGTGACGGGTTCCTCCAGCCGTTTCTCCAGCAGTTCCTTCGCCTCGATCAACCGTGACCAGTTGGCGAGTCGCGCCTGCTTGAAGCGATCGCTGAAGCGATCGCCTGAGTCCTGAACCGCCTTCTCGAGCAGGAGGCGAAGCTCCACGGCCGCCGCCGCGGACCTCTGCGGGTTAGCCGGCCGCAGCGCCGACCAAGTGAAGTCCCGCCCATCCAGCGTGACCGTGTCCTCGTCCTGACGCCACCGCTCCAGCTCTTCGAAGTCCTTGATCTCGGCCCGATTGCAATGCAATCGATTACCGTTCTTGAATACGAGGACCAGTTCGATCTGGTCACCGACGAGGCGGAATTCTTCGGCGGTTAGCGTCACGCGACCCCCACCAGTACTCCTCAAGCGAGGCAGCACATGGGTTGCCGAGCCCAGCCGCGCCGCGATGACTGCCTCGGCGGAGCGGCCATCGCCCGCCGCCTCCAGCGATCGGCGGGCCGAACCGGAAAGCTCGAACGACAGAACCTTCTCGTTGTGCCAGTTGCTGCTGCGAGCCGCCTGAATAGCCTGTAGCTCGAGATGGAATACCTGCCCGTCCGCTGACCGGTTTGCCGGGTCAGGGTCAAGGGCCCGCCGCAGCAGCGACAGGACAGCAGGCGGGACGTCGGCCTCGTCGAGCGCCCGTGCGATGTCCGGGTAATCCCGCAGCTCCCAGCCGGTGACGCACTGAAGGAGCGTCGCGGCCAGACTGTAGACGTCGAATCTGGTCGAGCCGCGCGACGCAAGGTCCGGGGGCGCCCAAGGGGCGCTAGTCATCCCTGCGACTGTCGCGTCGGTTGCACCCGCGAGCTGATCCTTGATCTTGCTGAGAGCGAAGTCGGCGAGCAGCGGTTTCTCGCCGTCCCAGAGTACATTGCCGGGCTTGATGTCACGGTGGAGAACTGCCATCGAATGGGAGTGCGCCAGAGCCGATGCAAGTGGCAGGGCGATTACCTCGGCGACATCGTCCCAGCCCGGAGGTTCGGTGACAGTAGCCAGGTAAAGTTTGAGCGATATTGGGACCCAGTCGAGCACGACGTAGTACATGCCTGCGTCGTGGTCGGTCCCACTGTCCAGAAGCGACACGATGTTCGGGTGATCCAGCTTGTGATGCGCTGCGGTCTCCCGCTCGAAGTAGATGCGGTAGATCTCGTCGGACGTAGCTGGCACGACCTTGACAGCCACGAGCCGGCCACCCTGATGGAGGTCGGCCGCCTGGAAGACCTCCGCTTGACCGCCGACGTGACGGGTGTTCGCGATCTCGGCGTACCGGCTGGCGATCAGACGCGTCATCCACGTCCCTTCTAGGCGCAATATGGTTCGTACGGAGCAGCTGATCAGGATACCCGACCACGGCGCCGACTCAGGGACGCATGTCGTAGGGCTGACCGGCCGCCCAGCATCACCATCAGGCGGTGTCCAACTGGGCTACGATCGAGACACTGGGCTGGTCGGCGGGCGCTCACCTGCACGTCGCGCTCATCAGCGGGTCCATTGTGGCTCACCACGACGACGCCGACGTGTTCGCGATGGGCCCAAACCCCTACCGCGCCCTCCCAGCCACCGTGCGCCATCAGGGCCGGCATACACGCCCGCGACCTCGTTCTTATGGTCGCCGACCCCAACCACGACGTCCTCGTCGTACACCCGCTCACTGCGCTCGACACGAGCGATCACCTATCACGCCGCGTGCCGTGACAATCCCGCCGACATCCAGGACGCCTTGATTCTGGCGTCGTGAGCCCGGCTGTCGGAGCTGTCTAGGATCCGGAAGCCCGGCCACGTCCCCAGGAAAGTGCCGGTGCCGCGTTGCAGTGGCGTCGCCGTAGCCGCACGTCTGGGTTTCTCGCAAGCTCTGTCTAGGGCTGGTTGTTGGCGGTCAAGGCTGGTCCTAGCACCGCGGTTCGGATGGCATCCCAGTCTTTGGCCCTCCACCAATCGAACAGGTCGAGGGTGCCGACGACCGGCACTGTGAGCGTGTTGACGAACTCCGGGCGCCCATAGATCTGGCGGGGCCGCTGGCCGGGTGGCAGTTTGTGCTGATGGTTGACGATCAGCGTGCCACCGTCGACTGGAAAGTTGGGCTGGAGTTCACCCCAAGTGTCCAGGTGTCGCCGCAGGTCGCCGACTAGCGCTTCCTTGGCGTTGCCCCGTTCGGACTTCACCTCGACCAGGCGAAGATATGGACCGAAGGTCACCAGAAGATCGGCCGACTTGGTGGCGCCCAGCTTGGCGTCGACGTCGTCAACGGCGAACCCTGCGGCGGACAGTGCTTCGGCGACCGCGTCGACCAGAATCGGGCCGGTGCCGAACAGCAGTCCGTTCCGGATGGGATCCGCGACGGCTTGGGCGTTGGCCAGGTTTTGTTCCATCAGTGCCTTATCCCGAGCGTACCGAATCCCCAGATCGGCGAGTGCGACGCGGGCTTCGGTCTCGGCCGTCGTCTCCAGGTCAGGGTCGACTGCGGAAGTCAGTCGGTGACGCCGAGGCGCATCGGGAACGTAGGCGGGGACGGCGTGGAGGACCAGCCAGTCGATCACCGTGTCCCAGTCGGTGCCGTCCGGCACGATGTACCAGCGCTGACGTTCGTCCGGGGAAACCCACACTGCGACGACGGGGGCGCCCAACGAGTCGTGCAGGATCGGATGCAACTCCCCTACCGGCTCGGTCACGTACCACCCTCTTCCACCCAGGTGCTTGCCGGCGCCTCGGCGTTCCAGCTTCCACCACGTGTCGGGTGGACGGTTGAGTAGCCGCAACCCCAGATCCCGCTCTGCGGCGTTCAACCCGTCAGCGAGTACCGGGCGGGCTCCCCGCGGCAACCGGTAGCCGGCGATGGTGGTCTCGTGGTCCAGCAGGTCGATCGAGGCGTCGTAGTCCACGAACACATTGCGCCTGATCTCGCCGACGTTTCCCATCACATCGACGAGCAGCACGGTTTCCCCTCGTCCGGCCGAACCCGCGATAAGGCGCTGGAGTTCGCTCGCACCACGGGAGGAGCAGGGTGTCAGCGCGGCCACACAGTCCGACGTCTCGTACTCCAACCACCGCGGCTCGACCTCGTACTGTGTCCAGTCGATCTCATGAAGCGACGGCTGCCTGACAGCTTCCGCCGACTCCACTTCGTAACTGGTCAGTGATGACGACGGGTCGATGGTCGAGCGTGGCGGCAGAGAGTTCCGCGGTTGGCCGATATGCACCGGTAACTGGGCCTGCATCGGACAATGCTACTCGCGACGGACGTTCTCATCGTGGTCGGCCTCGCCGCGGTGCAGTCCTCATAGCCTCGGGCATATCGCGGGCCGATGCCCGTAACAGCGTTCCTAAACTAGTCCTCCGTTCACGGCTCGCCGTGGCGGCCACGAGCCGTGCCGCTCCCGTCTCCGATTCGTTTCGTGTACGGTCAAAGTGTCCTCCCCTGACGCCTCGGGGAGGCACTGTGCTGTTGCGACAGAATCGTCGACTACGGGCGCTGCGGATATACAACTGGTCCTTGCCTGCGCTGGCGGCTCGGCTGCCGGATGGCAGGAACGTGAAGGTCTGCCCATCAGCTGGTGTCTGCGCGTCAGTCTGTTACGCGCGCTCTACGCGGAATTGCATCGAACGAAAGCCATCCGCAGTACCCGAGCTGCGACGTTGGGACTTCACTGCCAACCTACTACATCACCGACTCAACGTCCCCACCTGCAGATTTGCTTTCGACCTTCCATCTGATGCAAGATTCTTCCAGAGAACGGAAGGTGAGCATTGTGGACAGTCGGGGCGAGCCGCCGCCCGGCTCGGCGCGGTCGGAGCTGGCTGGCGGCGTTCTGCTGCTGCACCCCGAGGACGCGGTGCTGAACGCGATGCTGGCCGGCTGGGAGAAGCAGCAACGGGGCGGGCGACAGCTGCGGCAGGAAACGATCGACAGCCGCCAGAGCGTGGTTCGCCGGTTCGTCAAGTACACCAACGAGTACCCGTGGCAATGGACCGCAGTTCACATGGACGAGTGGACGGCGGAACTGGTGATGGAGCAGGCGCTGGCGGAGTCGACGCTGCGCAACTACCAGGGCGCGATCCGCATGTTCTGCGACTACATCACCTCGCCCCACTACGATTGGGCCCGCGAGTGCGAAGCGCGATTCGGCACGCATCCGGTGCAGATCGTGCACGAGTGGAACACCGCCGCGCACCTGGTGGACTACGAGGGCGGGCCAGGTCGCCGGCCATTGACTCGCGAGGAATGCCAGGCGTTGTTCGACTACGCCGACGACCAGGTCGAGAGGGCGGTGCGGCTCGGCCGCAAGGGTGCGCTGACCGCGTACCGCGATGCCACGGTCCTGAAAGTCCTTTATGGATGGGGGACTGCGCGTCACCGAGGCCAGCAAGCTGGAACGGGTCGACTGGTACCGCAATCCGAAGGCTCCGGAACTGGGCAAGTTCGGGATGCTCAACGTGCGCTGGGGCAAGCGATCCCGAGGATCGCCGCCGAAGCGGCGGATGGTGGCCTCCACCATGCCGTGGGCCGTGGAGGCCGTCGAGGACTACCTGGCCCACGTCCGGCCGCGATTCGGACTGCCGGATCATCCGGCGATGTGGGTGACTGAGCGCGGCGGCCGGCTGCGACCTCGCGAGATCGAAGAGCGTTTCGCGCTCTACCGCGACGCGTTGGGGATGGACTCGGATCTGGTACCGCATTCGTTGCGGCACAGTCATGTCACGCATCTGATCGAGGACGGGGCGGACCCGAAGTTCGTCCAGGAACAGGTTGGGCACCGGTTCGCCAGCACGACGGCGATCTACACCGGAGTGTCCGGGGACTTCATGAACACGATGCTGCGTCGGCATCTGGACCGCGGCCTGACCACCGACTGAAGGAGGAGCGGCGTGACCGCCAAGCTCGACTACACCTGGAACCTGCGGGAGATCATGGCCGCCCGCGGCATGTTCAACACCACCGACATCCGGCCGCACCTGGCAGAACGCGGCATCACGTTGTCACCGACCCAGATCTGGCGGCTGGTCACCGAAAAGCCCGAACGGTTGAGCTTGAAGGTTCTGGTCGCGCTGATGGACATCCTGGACTGCCGGATGGACGAACTGATCGTGCCAACCGCCACCACACGCCGCGCCAAAGCCGTCGGAGGCAACGCCGACCCCGGCTCCGAGCCGAACAGCGGCCTTGGAGGTCTGCGGCCCAAACGAGCGAGGGTCACCGATTCATGACGCACGCGACAGCCGCCCCCGAGCAGGTCATCGCCGCGCTCGTCGCCAGGATCGACCCCACCGCCGACCAGGACCACCTTGCTGCGCTCATCCGCAAAGTCGTTCCCTACCAACGAAACCGCAGCAAGGTAGCCGATCGGCTGGTCGACCGGCCGGACCTGCTCACCGGCGCCGGAGCGCAGGGCTCGGCGACCATCGTCGCGCTCATCGCGGAACTGCGCACGCGCGGCGTCGATGGCATCGTCGCCCCGCCCTGCCCGTTCTGCGACCGCGTCGTTCGCCTTTCCCACGGCCGAGACGGGCTGCGCTGCTGCAAGAGCTGCTGGAAGCAGGTTCACGCCAAGCCCTGCGCCCGTTGCGCACAGGTCACCACCATGGTCCGGCGCACCGACGGCGGCGAGTCGCTGTGCAGCAGGTGCGCCCGAGTCGAACCATCGCTCCACGAAAAATGCAGCGGCTGCGGCCGGCTCACCCTCCCCGCCCGCCGCGACGGCGACATGGTCCTCTGCAAGAACTGTTCCCAGCCGCCGACCGCCACCTGCTCATCGTGCGGACGCGTCAAGCCGTGCCTGCAGGCCGACACCGCGGCCCCGCCGTGCAAGAACTGCGCCGACAAACTGCGCGCAGAACCCTGCTCGGCATGCGGACACAGCCGCGTGGTCAACCGCCGCGCCCCTGACGGCAAGCCACTGTGCAAAGAATGCGGATCACGAGGCAACTGCGCGGGATGCCGCCGCGTTCGGCCGCTGCGCAGCAGTGGCCTGTGCCAGACCTGCCACAAGCACGACACCGCGACCCGACTCGCCTGTGACCGTTGCGGTGCCATGGGATCGCAGCACCGCCTCGGAATCTGTGTTGCCTGCGCCTGGCCGGAAGAAATTCGCAGACTCCTCACCGGCCCCAACGGCACCGTTCGCCCTGACATCGAACCGGTCGCGGCGGCCCTGGCCGCCACCGACCCAGCGACCGGGCTCAACTGGACCGCCCGCAGGCGCACACAGAACATGCTCGCAGGTTTCGCCGCCGCTTCCGGCCCTGTGACGCACACGCAACTGGACGAACTGACGCCCGCCACAGCGGTGGCGCACCTTCGGGCGGTCCTGGTCGACGCCGGGGTACTGCCTGCACGCGACGAACGACTGACCAGCCTGGAACGCTCCGCCGAACGCCGTGTCGCCCGAGTCAAGGACCCGACAAGCCGCAAGATCCTCCGAAGCCACCGCATCGACCATGGCTACGCGGTCCACCTCGGGGGCCGCATCAATCCGTGCTGGGTGTTCTTCGCCGATCTCGAGCCCGCGCTGGCCTTCGGTCGCGCCGGCCGGATGTCCAGCGTCGACATCCGCAGCTACGGAGTCATGGCCGCCGCTCGTGAACTCCGGTACGACGACAGTCGGGGCGGGGACGTCCACACGCTCTACGTCACGGGGAACAACCTGGATCGCGGCCCCGACGAACGCCAGGCGCTGCAACGATGGCTGGCCGGCGTCAACCCGGACTCCTCCCACTTCCGCCCGGCGTGAGGACCACACCAGCCCGTCACCAACTATCTGCTCAGCGTGGTCGAGGAGGCTTGTCAGGACGTGCCGTCGGCGTTGAGGCCGAAGGTGATCTTGTGGGCGTCGCCGTGGCTGAAGGTTGTAACGACTTGGCGTGGTAGATGGCGGTCCTTGCGTTGGCGCTGCTCGAGTACGGGTGCGCACTCTCGGGCGAGGAGATCGACCGAGAGCATGGGGAACGGGCAGTCCGGAACACCGTCGCCGAGGATTGTCAATCCGCGATCCGCATGCGCCTGCTCGCACACGGGAGGCGTGCTCGCTGATCACTGTTCTCCTAATCGCCGAACGCACCGGAACCCCACCGTGCACCGGAATACGTCCGACCTCGCTTACGCTGGAATATCCGAACATCCCATGCCTCACCGCCGTGAACAAGAGCCCTGGAAACTTCACGAGCGACCCGTGCTCGCCGGCCAAGGGCAGACGCGGTCGCCGCGTGCCCTTGGCGGCACGGGCGGCAGGTCAGCGACTGCGCAGATCAGCCGTGTACCGCACGAGCAGCGAATATCTCTCCCCGGCTCGAATCGGACGAACGCCGTGGAGATAGTCCCTGGTCGCGGGGAAGGAGACCAACGTTCCTGACGGCGGGCGCACTTCGAGTTCTACCGGGTGTTCGAAGTACAGTTCGCCACCCACGTATTTATCAGGGTCGTTAAGGAACAGCAGTGCAGTAACGTTCCCACCGATTACTGGTTGTCCGCTTTGTTGCGCCCGACAGACTTCGATGTCGGTCACCTCGTCATGATGGACGTCGAAGCCTACCCCTTTCATATATCGGTAGATTAGCGTCGGTTGACCAGGAATCGGACGGGTGGCGGTATTGTAATATCGCTCCATATGTCCGACTATGCTGGCATCTACGGTTTCCGCGAGGGGCTCTGGCACCTTGACGTAATCGCAGTTGCGGACGTCGTGATCGATCACGCCTTGATAGCTGCGTGGAACGGAGGCTTGAGCGGCGAAGCTGTGAAGCAGTTCCTGACATAGGTCCGAGTCAATGACTCGCTCAATGATTAGTGGTTCAATTGTGGATAGCATTTGTTGCATTCCGGGGGTAGGGAGTCAGCCTTCCCGCCACCAGCGGGTTCCTGCAGCGGTGTCCTCAATCGTGATGCCACGTGCTTTCAGGTCGTTCCTGATCGCGTCTGCTTCAGCGAACTTCTTCTCGCCGCGAAATCTGCGACGCTCGGCCAAGCGTTCCTCGATGGTGGCGTCCTCCACGCTGGTCTCGTCTGGAGCGAAATCGAAGGTGTCGAACAGGGCATCGACCTCGTTGAGGAAGTTGCCAGCGACCCGGCCGGGTTGCTGGCCGCTGCGATTGTGCTCACGGATATAGTCAAACAGAGCGGCAAGTGCCGCGGGGGTGTCGAAATCATCGTCCAGCCGCGCGTAGAACCTGTCACGGGCACGCTCGGTCAGATCTCGCGTGGCCTGGTCGTCATGGTCGGCGTCGATGAGGCGCCAGAAGTTCTCCACGCGCCGACGGGCACCCCGTGCCTGGTCCAGCGTGCTCTCATCGAGTTCCATGGACGACCGGTAGTGCTGGGACAGGAAGGCGTAGCGGAGGGTGCGGTAGTCGGTCTTGGCCAGCGCGTCGCGGATGGTGGTGAAGTTGCCCGCGCTCTTGGCCATCTTGTCGCCGCCGACCCGCAGGAATCCTGTGTGCATCCAGCAGCGGACGAGTGGTGCCCGTCCCGAAGCGGACTCCATCTGCGCGATCTCGGCCTCATGATGCGGGAAGATCAAATCGACCGCACCCCCATGCAGGTCGTACTGCGGACCGAACAGCGCTTCAGTGATCGCGGTGTCCTCGATGTGCCAGCCAGGACGCCCTGGACCAAGTGGGGTGTCCCAGTATGGTTCGCCGGGCTTGCGGGCCTTCCAGAGGGCGAAGTCGCCGGGGTTGCGCTTATGGTCGTTCTCGTCGACCCGGGACAGGGCATCCTCGGGGCGGGTGTCAGTGCGGCCCGACAGCTTGCCGTAGTCGGGAAATGTGGTGAGGTCGAAGTACCAGCCGTCGTCGAGTTGGTAGGCGTGCCCGCGGTCGTTCAGGGCCTGCACCTGGGCGACGATGTCGTCGATGTGGTCGAGTGCGCGCTCGTGGGTATCCACACTGGTGTTGTGTAGCGCGGCCATGTCCTCTAGGTACGCCTGCTCGTACTCCTTCGCGAGTTGCTGTGGCGGGATGCCCAGCTCAGCTGCGCGTCGGATGATCTTGTCGTCAATGTCTGTCAGGTTTTGCGCGTAGGTCACCTGGTAACCGCGTGCCCGTAGGTAGCGGGCGACCAGGTCGAACTGGGTGTAGGTCTTGGCGTGACCGACGTGGCTGAGGTCGTAGACGGTTGGCCCACACACGAACATCCGCACCTTGCCAGGCTCCATCGGGATGAACTGTTCTTTTCGCCTGGTCAGCGTGTTGTAGATGATCATGTCGGGTTCCTCTGCGTTATCCAGGACAACTGGTCAAGAGTGCGTGGTGCTGGGATCGATGGTGGCATGCGCTCGTGTGAGCGCGCCCCGAAGGTCTCAATGTCACGCCAGGTGGGCGCCGGTCGCAGCTGGATCAAGGCCTGATAATCGGACCGCGCATCTGCGGCGGCGGGACCGTCATACACCAGACCGACCGAGTCACAAAACCGCTCCAACTCCTCAACACGACGCACCAGGTCACTCTGCGACAAATCGGTACGAAGTGCCTCGTGTATGCGCTTGAGCGCTTCGGAGTCGACGATCTCGGCGAGTTGCTGAAGCTTCCACTTTCGGTTAGGAATGAAACGGCCTCTCGCCAGGAATACCAGATCGATCACTTCCTCGATCGCCAGGTTGAGGACGTGATGACCTACTGTCGGGCCGCACCGTTTAGCCTGACGCAATGACATCTCACGAATATCCCAGGTGATTCTATTCGCAAGTCTTTGACGTTCAATCAAGAGGGCTTCGCGTGTACGGCTAACCTTATTTCCAACAAGCTTGGCGAATGCCCCGTTTCGGTCAAATACGACCTCAGCTTTACGTGTATATACTTCGCACTTCTCTCCATTCCATGTTGTCCGCGTATCCAACTCGTACTGATAGATGAGTTGGTTGACGTTGACTTCCATGCGACCCCATGGAACATCGACGTAGAAAAGGAACGGGGGAACCCAGTTTGGAATCTTGTCAACAATCAACGCGTACGTATCACGAGGCCTGGGGTGCCATTGAGATGGTTCCAGCGGGATGTCTAGCACAACAGCGATGTCAAAATCCGACTCTTCGTCGAAGGGCGTTTGAACCTGGCCGTTCACTGCGCTGGAAGATAAGATGCAAACGGCCTCGACCTCATCTTGATCGACCATGCCTGCCACGATCGGCGCCATTATCTCCCTGGCTTGCGTAAGCATCTCATTGTCCGGGCTGGGTGTAAGCATGTTGCCCCCATGAGTTCACTGGTCGACGCATCAAGCCGGTACCGAGTGTGTCATCCAAGCCACCGTGTGTCCGCTGAATATTCAGCAGGCTCGGACTCGAGTTCCCTTCGATGATCATAGGAGCACCATCAGCTACGGCGATGTCCCACCCAATGACGGGAGTCTGCGGAAACAGTCCGGCTGCTCGGACAGACAGTTCCAGAACTGCCCTGATACACGTGATCCGCAGGTCTCTGAACGAGATTCCGGTGACGGGATGTGTCGTATATCGGCGCATGCTCGTCGTGCGCGCAACCGGGTCTAGCTGTCCGGTTTCCGGATCTACTCGCACATACAGCCCTCCACCGCAGGCGTTATCTATCGGGCCATCGCCGGTTCCGCTTTTCAGGATGCAGAAGACTGGTTGCCCGAATACGGTAATCACTCGGAGCGTGTTGAGCGAATGTGGGTTAAGTACGGCCAACTCATCGTCCTGCTGAACATAGGACTCGATTAGCCAGGCGTTCCATTCGCGGATGTACTTGTCGAGATCGAAAGTCCTACCGTCGAGATTTGACAATCTGCCGCCAACGAGGCGCAGCACCTGAACGCCATCACCTCCAGCGGTATTTCTGGCTGGCTTGATGACTACCTTCTCGGTTGACGCCACGGCGTCGAGCCGACCTGTAGGAATCAGCTCCCCGCTGGCGGACCAGCAGGCGCTTCCCTCGCCGACGGCGATGAGCGACGGCTGCTCCACGTTGGCCGCAGAGAGGATTCGCTTGCAGGTGACTTTGTCATCAAGGAGCACCGTCCCCGCGTTGACATTTGGGAGTATTCGACTATAGAAGATGGTGTCTGGAACATACGACAGCACCTCATCGATACCGACATCGGTCGTATACAGCTCATAACGCAGGTAGTGGAACGGCAGGCACCGCCATCTAATGGTCGCCGCTGTCATCTCGGTGAGCATCGTCCGCACTGGCTTTCGCTTGGACTCGGCTGCCAGCGACGGGATATACGTTGTGACGCTATTCTTCACTTGATGCGCAACCCAGTAGGGTGCGGTAATGCGCGGAACGGCTATCCGGCGAAACCATTCGCCCAACTCGTTAATTCGTTTGTTGAACTTCACGAAGTAGCGACCTCGATTTTTAGACCTAGCAGATTCAAGGCTTCCTTAATCGTGTCGGCGGCGACGGATGAACTGCCATTGACCGCAGCGTCGACCATCTCAGTCAAGGCGCGGGCGGCGCTGGGAGCGTCCAAGTCGTTGTCCAGAGCTGCTCGGATGCGCGCCAGATGTTGACGCACGTCCCCGCCGGTTGGCTGATTGAGCGCGTACTTGATCCTTTCAACCGTTTGAACGGATGATTGCAGTAGATCGGACTTCCACTCGCCACCGATGCGGTAGTGGTAGTTCATCAACGCGAGTCGGATTGCGGCGGGGTCAGTTTCTTTCACCAAGTCACGGACGAAAACCAGGTTGCCCAGAGATTTGGACATCTTCTCGCCACCTAGGCCCAGCGGAGCTGTGTGCATCCAGTGGCGAACAAACGGAACATCCTTGCGGAGGGTGCGGCTTTGAGCGTTCTCACACTCGTGATGCGGGAAGATCAAGTCGAATCCGCCGCCGTGCACATCGATCGTGGGTCCGAGATGCGCGAACGACATCGCGGAACACTCGATATGCCATCCTGGCCGACCAGGTCCTAGCGTCGTCTCCCACCGGGCAGGGTCGCTCTCGTCCTTGATGCTCTTCCAGAGTAGGAAATCCAGAGGCTGACGCTTGCCCATACGTTCTGGGTCGCCTCCGCGAAGGGTGGTAAATCCGTGCATGAGCCGTTCGCTGTATCCACTGATCTCAC
This sequence comes from Actinophytocola sp., assembly GCF_049647105.1. Lineage (GTDB taxonomy): Bacteria > Actinomycetota > Actinomycetes > Mycobacteriales > Pseudonocardiaceae > Actinophytocola. The sequence continues at coordinate 12,722 of NZ_JBARWZ010000261.1, read as the reverse complement.
CGAAGTCAGGGAACGTGGATATGTCGAAGTAGATATCGCCATCGATCTCATACGTATGGCCGCCCTGTTTTAACTGGCGAACGGAATCAATGATGACATCCATGTGCTCACTCGGGCGTGGCTCCACGTCTGGGTCGACCAGGTTGAGTGCTCGCATGCTGCGACTAAACTCGGCTGACTCGATTCGGGCCAATTCCAGGTAGTGGACACCCAGCTGCGCCGCCTTGACGTACATAGGTTCGTCAACGTCGGTTATGTTTCGGACTAGGCGGACTCGGGTGCCGGTGTCTTCAAGACGGCGTAGAAGTAGGTCATAGGTCAGAAAGGTGAACGCATGGCCCAGATGTGCCGAGTCGTATGGAGTGATGCCGCAGACGTAGATCAGGGCCTCGCTGCCGACTGACAGCGTCGTCGTGTCCTGGGTGGCGGTGTCAAATAGCTTCACGTGCGGCGTCCCTACCCCATGTTGATCATGTGAAAGTGCTGTTCAGCTGCTTCGATCATGTCATAGCGAGTCGCTGTGACCACGACGATGTCGAGTGCTAGGAAGCGGTTCACGAGAGTCGCGACTGAGTCGTTCGACGTGCAGCATCCAGGCCTTGGCCAAAGTCGATGTCGTGGCGTCCGGCGCGCGAGGCTTCCGCCTCGTCGTCAAGTCGAACGGATTCCGCTCACGCTACGGCGGTTGTGGCATCCGACCTTCCCACCGGTACGGCCACCGAGTGGATGTCTGCGTTGCTGTGGGTGGCGAGAGCGCCGACGTACGGGGATACGGGCACTCCGCGTTCCACGATCTCGCGGGCGTCGTCGATGTGGGCGTCCGCGTAGTCAGCTCGGTCGACGCAGGCCGCGAAGACCGATTGGCGCAGATGTAATGGGGCCGCGACCGGAATCCTTCGGCCGAGTCCCCAACGGTCGGAGTCGAGCGGACCCACGTCATACCGCTGTGACCCTCAACAGCGCGTCCACTCGCTGGTTGAGCTCGCGGACTGGCGGGACGCGGCCGTACTGCCGACCGGCGTTGCGTAGTTGCCGGAGTGCATCGAGGACTCGGTCAGAACGAACCGAACTTGCCGCGGCGACTGCTTCACTGCCAAGCGCAATCGCATGCATCGGGTCGTCGCGGGCCATGGTCAGGGTCGCGAGGTTGGCCATGGCGAGCACTTTGCCCCGGGTGTAGCCACTCGGAAACCGAGAAACTGCCGCTGCAAGATGATCCTTGGCCTGGGAGTAGCTGCCTCCGTTCAGAGCGAGGCCTAGGAGCGCTCGACCGCTATCCCGGGCGAGGTGCGGCTCGTCGTAGTAGGCGATCCAGGCCGGTTCGTCGCCATTACGCTGCGTGAAGCTCCGGGCCGCTGTATCCAGGGCTGCAAAGCAATCCGCCTCGCGTCCCGGTTGGGCGATACCCAGTGCCCGGGCGTGGCGGGTGTGCATGACCGACCGAGCCACCGGGGTCAGTCGATCCGCTCGCACCAGCGCCATCTCTGCAAAGCTCAGGGCTTCGTCCTCTCGAGTCTTGCGCAGGGCGTCATCACGGAGTGCGTCGTCCTGTTGGCTTCGGTGGACGGAGAGGTTGGCGAGTCCGGACAGGGCCTTCGCTCGGAGTGACCAGTCGCCGGCTTCGGTCGCGCAGCCGACAGAGAACCTGAAGCAGCGTTCCGCGTGTTGGTGGGTGCCCGCGTCAAAGCACATGCCCCCGGCGGTATCTGCGAGGTCGGCGACGGCGGAGAAGAGTTGCTGGCGCACTGTCTCGCTCGCAAAGCGACCCTCAAGCAGCTCGGACGCTGTTGACAGCTGGGTGAGCACGCCCTGGGCTGACAGCCCGCCGCCGTAGAGGTGATCCTGATTCGCGAACATGCGCGCCATTTGCTGGATCTGTTGTACCTCGATGCCGCCGATGCGCCGACCCGCGTTGGCCGAGGCCGCTCTGGCGGTGAACTCGCTGAGCGGGTCACTCAGGACCATGCCGGCAACGGAACCGGCGAGTACTCGCAGGAAGGTTTTGCGTTCCACGTCGTCCCCTCCGCTCTCTGGTTGGGGGCTACGCACCACGGTAACTGTGCGCGAGCGGGGGTTGAAGAAACCCAGATCCGCATCCGAAGCTGCGTGGAGCACCTCGCGAAGTGCGCGTCGATAGTCCCTGTTGGGCCACCGATGGATGCCTCGCTCGAGCTTGCCGACATAGTCGGCGTCCATCGCTCCGGGCTTGCTCGTAGCAGCCTCGACCTGGGCGTTCGCACGTTCCGCCACCTCGGCCTGCGTCATCCCAGCCGCATCCCGTGCAGCCTTGAGCAGTTCGTTCGGCTCGCTGAACACCTTGTTCCCTCCGCAAGGACTCCATCTCACAGAGTAAGACATCGGCGCCGGGAAGGATGTTGATCTCGGCGAAACCTCCGCCTAAGCCTCCGGGTTGTCTCCTGGCAGGTGGCGGTGTTACCGGCAGGTCCTGACCTCCTGGCTCGTCTCCGTTCCGCTGGCGCACCCGGTCGGCCACGCTCAGTAGCGGTGCTCGACACCGAGTGATTCCAGTCCACGGCCCCAAGGCCTGTGAACCGGTTGGGCCGAGGTTTCCTCGGTGTCGGGCGCCTCCAACTAGCCCATCACGAGAGCAGGTGGCAGCGGTGACGGACTTGGCTGACGTCATTCCACTCCGGCGCGACGCAGAGCTGGTCGAGCGCCCGCAGTTTGCGATGCCGGTGCCGGAGCGGCTGTACGGGCTCGTGCGCCTGGCCCTGCGGCTGCATGTGCCGGATGGGCGGATGTACCGGTGCTGCCAGTGCGGTGAGAGCTGGCCGTGTGGCCAGGTTCGGTTGGCCTGTCGGCTGATCGACGGATGGTGAGAGATGATGATTGAACGGGATCGCTCGGTGCGGTTGATGCACCCCATGCCGGGGCTCCGGTGGACCGAGTTCCGCGATGCGGCGGCTGACTGCGCGTCGCACGGCTGGCCGGTTCTTCCCGGCACTTACCAGTTGGACGGCGATACGACGTGGTACGGCAAACCCGGCGCGATCGGTTTGGAGCCTGCCGCCGCGATGTGGGCGATGGCGTCGACGACCGATACCGCTGTCGCGTTGGCCTGGTGGACCCGTCGTCCGTACTCGGTTCTGGTGGCGTGCGGAACCGCCGTTGATGTCATCGAGGTCAGCGCGGATCACGGGCGTCGTTCGTGGGCACGGCTCGCCGAGCGCGGCGACCTGGGGCCGATTGTCGGAACCCCGTTCGGCAGATGGCTCGTTCTGGTGAGGCCCGGCGGGGAACTGAGGGACGAGTTGGCTGCCGACGCCCGCCTACGCGCCCGGGGTGAGTGGGTTCCGGTGCCGCCGACTGCGCGTGCTGGGGCAGCCTACCGGTGGATTGTGCACCCGACGGAGTGTTCGTGGACGCTGCCCGATCCTCAGCGCGTGCAGGAGTCGCTCATCGACGGGCTCGCTGCGCCGGGGGCCACGAGCAAGTCTGGGGCGAACCCGGCGGGGGAAGCGTCCGATGTGGACTGAGTGGATTGTGGCCACTGTTGTCGGTCTTGTGGTGGTAGCACGGCTGATTCTGCACCGGTTCGACCGACCGTCGGCACCCCAGGTGTCCCTACAAGGCGACGGTTTCGGGGATTCACGAGAGGCGGAGCAAGGATGAACCGCGGATCGGTCAGAGGGGCCGGTGAGGTGCGGGGCATGCTTCCCCTGTCCGCGGAGACGCCGTTGGAAGCTGCGTTGCACGCGGTGTCATCGGGATGGCCCGTGACGCCCGGCACGTGGCGAGGCTCGTCGGGTTGGGCCGGTGCCGCAAATGTGAACCAGCTGAGTCCGGTGGACACGGACTGGTATCGCTATCCACTACGGACCTCGGCCGAGGTGGAAACGCGATGGGGGGACAGGCCGTACAGCCCGCTTCTGGTGTGTGGGCAGGGTGTAGACGCCGTGGTTCTTCCCGACGAGGTCGCCGAACAGACGCGGGCGCTGGGGGCGCCACATTCACCCCTGGACGGCCCCGTGATCGCGGTCCCGGGAGGCGACCGGATCATGCTGGTCGCCACGGGCGGCTCGGCCGATAGAGCGTTCTACGCGGCGGGATGTCGCTGGTTGACCTACCGCTGTTGGCTGCCCTTGCCTCCGACGTGGACGGACCGTGGGCGGGTTCGGTGGCGTCGTCTACCAGAACCGACGTTTACGTTGCCCGCGTTGGGTGCGGTGCAGCGCCTGATACTCGGCGCTGTCGAAAATCTCGGGGAGAAATGATGAAAAGGTCGGAAGGCCATTGGACTGGCCTCGGCCGCATCCCCTGTTCTTCTTGATCATGCGGCTTGGCGACGCGGCCGCTGCGGTCAGTGATGTCCTTGATGCTCTTGAAAATGGCGTCACTGCGGTCATCACGTTTCTCAAGCACCCTGTTCAGCTGGCCGCCCGCGTGCCGTAGCTGTACGTCAAGGAGTCGATATGGCCGCGACGGTCGCTGAGAGAAACATTGCGTCAACAATGCATGGACCCCAACCGGGCGAATCGCAGCGCGTCAGCAGGTTGACACTCGCGGCCGTGCCGAGCGCCGTGACCAGTGCGCGACTTCTCGTTCAGCACTCCCTTCTCGATTGGAATGTCGACCGACGAGTACTGGCCGCGGTCGAGGAGGCAACCGCGGAACTCGTTCATCATGCGGTGAAGACGACCGGTGTCAGCGATCCCCAACCGATGTACGGCGAGGTGGTCGAAGACCTAAGTCTCATCAAGGTTCGAGTGCGGCTGCTTTCTGAACAGCTCGTCATCGAGGTGTGGGATGGCGGGCCTGAACCCCTCCTGGACGACTTGTCACGGTCTGACGCGCTAGCTGCGAGCCGTGACTGGGGATTCGACTTCCCGACGCCCGGACATCGCGTGGTCTGGGCCGCATTTCTTGCCGCACCGAATGAACCGGATGCGGAAACAGTTTCCTTGCCAAGAGTGCGTAGATCCACGCCCCGCACTCCGGGGGAACGGCCAGCGGCCGTGATGCGGGACCCCGAAGTCCTGCGCGCCGTGTTGAACGGATTGCGCCGACTTGGCGGTGAGACCGAGCCACAAGGCCGGACGAGAGATACAAGCAGCGAAGGAAGTGATGAACATGGATAACGATCTGGTGGTCACGGTCGAACTGTTGAACACAGTGCGGAACCGCTACGACGTCATGCACTGGGACGCGTCGGTGCAGTCCCCCGCATTGCCATCGGCAGCCCACCGCCGGATCGCATCAGGACGACGAACATGACTGAATGCGATCCTGCGGCCGTGCGCATTTCAGGGATCGATCCAGGGCGAGGCGAACGGCGTTGCATACAGAGATGCACGTAAGGCGACGACTAACGGGTTGTGATCTGCGACATGCGTACTGTAGCGCGGTGGCACTCGGTACCCTGGACTGGCACCTACTCAACAGCGGCAACCGGGTAAAGGAACCAAGAGGCAAGTCGTGGCGCCACGTGAGACGATTTCTGTCCCTGATGACGCGATCGGCAACCGGATCCGGAGGATCCGCAAGCGTCGCGGACTGACCATCGAGACCGCTGCGGGCCTCGCGGGGATCACCAAGGGATATCTGTCGCTGATCGAGAACGGTCGCCGTAGCGTGACCCGACGGGGGCTGCTCGACGACATCGCCTCCGCACTCGGCTGCTCGGTAGTCGACCTGACCGGTGAGCCGTACGTACCCGCCGATGGCCCGTCCGCAACCGCACTGACCACGATCCCACCGATCCAGCTCGCGTTGATGGATAGCGACCTGGATGACGTGCCAGACCAACCTGCGCGACCTGTAGCCGAGCTGATCGAAGCCGTGCGGGAAGCAAACCTCCATCGCGACCGCACGCGATACGAGATCGCGGGCCGCGAGCTGGGCCAGGTGCTGGTCGAGCTGCAGATCACTGCCGCGACCGCTGACGAAGCACAACAGCGTGTCGCACTCGCCGGGATCGTGGAAGCGTGCCTGGTCGCCTACGAGATCACGAAGAACCTCGGACATCCGCAACTCGCCGTGGAGGCCGCCCGACGCGGGCTCGATGCCGCACGTCGCCTCGGCGATCCCGCGCTCCTCGGGTTTGCGCGGTGGTATTACTCGCTCAGTCTCATGCGGCTCGGTGTCCGACGGCGTGCCGGCGCGACATTGGCGACTGCCGTCGACCAACTGTCGGACCTTGCTGATCCGACAGCGGACAAGACAATGCCGGCCCAGGTTCTCGGCCTGCTGCACCTCACCTCCGCTTTGGAGGCCGCGCGCTCGCATCGCACCGAGGCGGCCCGTACCCACCTGGCGGAAGCCAGAACGATCGCCGACAAGACCGGTGAACGGAACGGCCTGATGCAGCACTTCGGCCCAGCCAACGTCGGCGCGTGGACATTGTCCATCGGTGTCGAACTGGGCGAGGGCCCGACCGCGGCGGAAGCGGCGCGAAGGGCACCGATCAACCTGGAGGTCTTCGACAGCGCGAATCGCACCGCCGCGTGGCACTACGACTTGGCGCGAGCCCTGGCCCAAGATGGTGGTCCTCGCGATATCGAAGCCGTGCGTCACCTCGACCTCGCCGAACGGACCGCGCCCCAGAGGCTGCGACATGACCCGATCGCACGCGGACTCGCTCTCGAGTTGAACGGACGTGCCCGGACCACCATGTGGGAACTCGACAGCCTGCTCAACCGCTTCGGTCTGTCCTCCCGGTAAGCGCACGATGGCGGGACGGGGCATCGCGGCGGCAGACGCCGCCGTCCCGCCATCGTGGTCGTCGGCGTACGCCCAGCTGGGGGTCGCTGGGACGCAGTGGCCGACTGGGTGGCTCGCCATCGTGTCGTCGACGACAGCGAGCGGGCCGGGGAGCAGTCGAGCACCGGCGCCTAAAGGACTGCCAGTCCTCCGTAGCAGAGTGATCGCCGCGGATCAGCTCCACTGGGGCCTTCCGGATGCCACTGGGGTGTGAACACGACACCGGGTGACACGAGCGCGAGTCCGTCGAACAGGCCTGTGATCTCGTCGCGGCGGCGGAGGGTGGCCGGGGTAGCCGTGGTTTGGTACATCTCGACGGCTTTCGCGAGGTCATCGGGGTAATCGTCGGCGGTGGCATGGGAGATGGCGACGTAGCTGCCAGGGCACAGCGCATCGCGGTAGTTCGCGACGATCCGTGACGGGACATCCTCGTCGCCGACGAAGTGCAGAACCGCGCACAGGAGCACGGCGACAGGCTGGGTAAAGTCGATCAACTGCCGGGTATCCGGATGCTGGAGCACGGCATCGGGATCGCGGAGATCAGCCCAGATCGCCTCGGCGCGCGGGGTGTCTTCGAGGACGAGCCGGTTGTGCGTGACCGCCACGGGCTCGAAGTCGACGTACAGGACCGTACTGTCGGGCTCCAGCCCCTGCGCGATCTCGTGCACATTGCCCACGGTGGGCAGGCCGGAGCCCAGATCCAGGAACTGCCGGACGCCGGCTTCGCGCACGAGAAAACGGACGACTCGCCGCAGGAACGCGCGATTCGCGCGCGCGAACTCGCGTGCCGGGATGACCTTGTCGACTTCTTCGGCGAACTCGCGGTCGGTGCCGAAGTTGTGGCACCCACCGAGCCAGTAGTCGTAGACCCGCGCCGCGCTCGGCCTCGCGATGTCGACGTCTTCGGGAGCCCAAGTCGGTCGCAGTTTGTCGGCAATTGGGCTCAACGAGCCGTTGACCTGCCGTTTCCCGTCACTTCGTGTCACACGGGTGACGTTAAGGGCAAAACTGACCTAGTTGTTTACTACGTGTAAACCAACGCCCAGGCGATTCTTGAGGCTGGTGAGCTTCCAGGTCCGGAGCCTGCTGCGCATGTCGAGGTCGTGAACAGTTTCGCGGGCGGTGGGGTCGAGGCGGACGCGTTGTGGGGCAATGCGATCCGCCAGGTCGAGATGGCGCAACGCCGCCGCGTCATGGGCCACGTCGGCTTGGGCGTAGGCGCGGGCGAGATCGACGTGCAGCGCAGCACGTCGGTCCTTGGTGGGAAGGCTGTCATCTAGCTCAGGACGATCGACCTGCTCGGCCAGCGCGGGCCGTCGCTGAGTTCGACCGCGACGGACAACGGGCGCGGGCGGCGCCTGACCAACAAAAGCATGCCGCGACCAGCGCTTCGAGGGCAGTGCGTTAGGTACCACCCTGGCCGGCGACGGCGTGGACATCCAGCTCGGTGAGCAGCCTTCCCAGCTCTCGACCGGCTTCAGAGTATCGACTGTGTGCGGCATGCTCGTTGGCTGTCGCCGCCACCGGGCGAGCTGGTTGACCGGGCGCGCCGACACGTCGGAGACGTCATCGAGGGTCGCCTCGTAGAGGACCACCGAGATCTGCGGCAGGGTCGTGAGGGCCTCGGCGCTGGCCCGATCGCCCGGCAGGTACGGCTGGTCGGTCAGGTCGACGACCGCGCAGCCGAGAGCGAAGCCAAGTCCTCAAGCACTCGCGCTTTGAAACAGGTGCGGTGCCCACGTTCCAGCAAGGACAGGTAGTCCTTGGTGAATCCCGACCTGGCTAGCTAGAGCATCGACGGTGAGGCGCGACGTGTCCTGATCGCGCGGACCTGGGTACCGATCGCGGACCGCTCCGGTTCAGGTCGTCGCATGGTCAGCATTCCTCGTCACGTCGTGAAGGATTCCGTCCTGAGGCCGAGGCTGCCCGTGGAGGCCGCGTGTATTGCCCCGGTGACAGGCCCACCCCTGGTTACTTTCCGTGTGTTTACAGGTAGTAAACAACAAACGGTTGTGCGCCCATAGCATCCGACAGATGACAGAGAGCGACTTGATCACGCAGCGCGCGGCGGCAGGTTTAGCGTTGCGTGAGCAGCCACGCGACTGCCGGTGGGACAACCGATATCGGAGTCGACGCCGCGCTTCGGTGGCGGTCAACAGGTGGGCCGAGTGACCGCCTCCAACTGGCGCGTTGTTGTCAGCGCATGGTCGGTGGTCGGTCTGGTGGGGGACACGAGCGGTGCCGCTGCTTGCTGACGACTACTTCTTCTGCGCCCACGACACGATCAGCGGACGCTGCCTGCTCAGCGAACGTACTGTCGGACTCGGTCTGGCGAGCGCACTGCTGGGCGAATTGGTGCTGTTCGGCGCGGTGCGGATCGAGCGAGGGCACCTCAATGTCATGGACACCGGTCCTCTGCCCGATCGCTTGGCGAACGCGGTATTGGACGAGGTCGCCGCGGAACGGAACCTGACCCGCGCTCGGGAGTGGCTGCGGTACCTCGCGCGCGACGCCTACGACGACGTTGGTCAGCGGCTGACCCGCGCGGATCTGGTCGAGCGTCAACAGGTTCGTCGCCTAATGCGCACGACAGTGACGTACGTGCCGCGCGACATGAACGACGCGGGGTGGCCTGCGGCGCGGCTCGCCACCGTGATGCGAAGCCGCACCATCATGGATGTCCCAGACCTCACGCTGGCCGGGATTGTCTCGGCGACTGGGCTGGCTACCGCCGCATTCGCCGACGTCCCTGGTGATCCACGCCGATACGCGCACCACCACCTTGTCCGCCTGCGCCATCCCATCCGCGAATCCCTGCTCGAGTTGATCGGGCACACCGACGCCGCCATAGGTGACGCCGTCCTCAGCCACCGCACGTAAACCGTTTCCGTTGTGACCGAAATCAGAACCGGAGTGTGTTGATGTCTTACGTCAGAACGCCTGCTTCGCCCACCAGGCGCCCGGGTATTTCGCAGGCGTTAGCCGCCGACCGGCTCGGGGTGCCGTCCGTGGTCATCTTCGTGCTTTCGGCGGCCACACCACTGACCGTCGTCGCCGGCGTGGTGACCACCGGGTACGCCACGACCGGCCTGACCGGCATCCCCGTTGCGTTCCTCGCCATCGGGGTCGCGCTCGCGCTGTTCTGCGTGGGGTACGTGGCCATGGCGCGACACGTCGCCAACGCCGGGGCGTTCTACGCCTACATCTCGCGCGGGATCGGCCGCCCTGTCGGCGTCGCGGGGGCGTGGGTGGCGCTAGCCGCCTACAACGCGCTGCAGGTGGGCCTATACGGCGCCGTGGGTGCCGCCGCGTCACCGCTGCTGAGCCAGTGGTTCGGCGTCGACGTTGCCTGGTGGGTAATCGCGCTCGTCGCCTGGGCCATCGTCGCAGTCCTCGGGTTGCAGGACGTCGATGTGAACGGCAAGGTGCTCGCCGTGCTGTTGATCGCCGAGGTCGCGGTCATCCTCGTCTACAGCTTCGCGGACCTCGCCAACCCTGCTGGCGGCACAATCGACGTCACCCCGCTCGTTGACCTGGGCGCACTGGTCGGTCCGGGAGTGGGTGCCTTGTTCGGGCTCGCCGTCCTTGGCTTCGTCGGGTTCGAGAGCGCCGTGGTGTTCAGCGAGGAAGCACGCGATCCTCACCGCACTGTCCGGATCGCCATTTACCTGTCTGTCGCGGTGACTGCAGGGCTGTACGCACTCAGCTCCTGGGCAATGAGCGTGGCGACCGGACCGGACCAGATCGTCGACGCTTCCCGCACGCAGGGCACCGAGCTGGTCTTCAACCTCGCCGGCGCCCACATGGGCAGCACCCTTGTTGACATCGGACACACACTGTTCGTCACGAGCGTTCTCGCCGCCATGATCAGCTTCCACAACACCACCGCCCGCTACGCGTTCGCGCTCGGCCGTGAACGTGTTCTCCCCGCCGTGCTCGGCCGCACGTCACCCCGCACCGGCTCACCCAAGGTCGGCTCGCTGCTGCAAACCGGGATTGGGTTCGTCGTCATCGTCACCTACGCCCTGGCCGGGTGGGACCCCGTCGTGCAGTTGTTCTTCTGGGGCGGCAGCTCGGGTGGCCTCGGGGTCCTACTGCTCATCGCCACCACAGCGGTCGCCGTGCTCGTCTACTTTGCCCGCCGACCGTCTGGCGAGACTCTCTGGCGGCGCGCGATCGCTCCCACCCTCGCCGCTTTCGCCATGCTGCTCGTGTCGGTGCTCGCGCTGGTCAACTTCGCCACCCTCCTCGGCGTACCGGAGGACTCGCCGCTGCGCTGGGGCGTCCCCATCACCTACCTGATCATCGCGGCACTCGGGATCGGCTGGGGACTCGTCCTACGCACCTCCCGCCCTGAGGTTTACAACGCGATCGGCCTCGGCGCGAAGACCGCCGCGAGCGACACCGCACTCGACGACCGTGCCTGACCCGGACTCCGCCCAGCGCACACCCGTCGCTAACCCGGAAAGACACCCATGAACCGACCACCCGAGATCCGTACCGCGCGTAGCGCGGACGTGGACAATGTCGCCGCCCTGATCGGCCACGCCTTCGCAACCCTGGACGTCACCGCCTGGCTTGTCCCCGACCCCGATCAGCGCGCCGCCGTACTTACCAGCGACTTCCGCATCGTCGTCGAGCACGCGCTCACCCACGGCCAGATCCACATCATCGACGACCACGATGACAAGCTGGCCGCAGCAGCGGTCTGGATCCACCACCAGTCCGAAACCGCACCTGCGCCCCCACCGCCCGACTACGACCGTCGCCTCGACGCCGCGTGCGGGTCCCACGCCGACCGCTTCCGAATTCTGGACGGCCTGTTCGCAGACCACCACCCGCACGTCTATCCACACCACCACCTCGCCATGATCGCCACCCGTCCCGACCGCCAGAACCACGGCCTGGGCACCACGCTGTTGGCTCAGCACCACGCGTTCCTCGACCAGAAGCACATCGACGCGTACCTGGAAGCCAGCAGCGAACAGTCCCGGCGCCTGTACGAACGCCACGGCTACCACCGCCTCGGCGAGGCGTTCCACGTCCCAAGCGGAGCACCAATGTGGCCGATGTGGCGCGAGACCGACCGGTGATGGAACAGACATCCGCAATGGACGATGTTCCTTGGGTGGACGATCAGCGAAGCTGATTGCCAGACCTGACCCCGCACAGCACCATGACCTGATCACCGCCCTGCACGGACACTGGCGTTTTCGCCGGCCGCACCGTCATGGTCTTGCTGCCCGCGGAGGGATGGGCACTCCCGAGATCACGGCGGCATCAGCGACCACACAGGCGCTTGTGGACAACGAGCCCGACGCGTCGCACAAGACTCCGATTAATCCAGTGAGGACAACCCAAACTATGTACCGCTACTACCAGGCACCCGACTGGATCGCCCATGGTGTGATCGTCGTATTGGCCATCGCCGTCTTTCTGCTGGTGCTGCGGGAGTGGCGCAACGCCAACAGAATCGCGTCCGAGCAGGTCGCGGCCGCGAACCGGCAGACCGTCGCGACCGTGCAGCAGGCCGACTCCACGGACCGGCTGGCGGCCGCGATCCAGGCCCTCGCCGACGCCCGGATCTGAGCGACCACGGCGGTATCAGCAGCCCGATGGGGGCTCCTGATGAGTACCGCGGTCCGCCGTGCGGACACGCGATGGCCCGAGGCGCCCGCCGCGCCGACGGACAACGAGCGATGCAGCCTGCAGGACATCTGCATCGACAATCCACACTGCACCGACGGTGTGTGCAGCGGTGATTCCGGCCCACCCGCCATCCGCTACACCCGCCAAGGTGTGCCGCAGTTCGTGGGTGTCGTCTCACGCGGCGGCGGCCTCTTCTGCGGCACCACTCCCGGGGTGTACACCTCCGCACCCACGTACCGCACCTGGCTCTACAACGTGGTCTGCGGCGCACCCGCCAACCCCGCGCCCTCGCACGCGATCCGATAAACCCCGTCGCTGGTTTCCCTGCCAAGAAATCCAACGGGGGCAGGGAA
>NZ_JBARWZ010000260.1:0-50078 GCF_049647105.1 Actinophytocola sp. | reverse complement strand
CGGTCACGCCTGCCGGGTCGGCGGCGCCGTCGCGTGGCGCCCAGACGGCCCACTCCGGGGGCTGCCGCAGGCCGGGCTCGAGCGTCGCCACGGTGGCCGCGTCCACGATCTCCTGTCCGGGTCCGGCCTCCGGCGCGGTGTCCGCCGCCCAGGACAGTGAGCCGGACCAGGTCACGGGGAGGCCCGGCAACTCGGCCTCGAGCCTGCGGTAGTCCTCCGTCGCGGTCACCCGCAGCGCGGCGGACGGACCGGTGCGTACGCCGGCCGTGCCGATCCAGGCGAACGAGTCCGCCGTCACACCCGTGCCCGGCCGCCCGACGTCGACCAGGGTCACGACAGCGCCGGCCCGAGCGGCGTGATAGGCCACCGAGGCACCGACGATGCCGGCGCCGACGACCACCAGGTTCCTGCTCACCCGTTGGCTCGACACGTTGACGATCTTACGGTCGGCAGACGCTCCGCCCCCGGCCTTTTGTGCCGTCGCCGCCCAGGGGCGGCGACGCCTCAGCCCATCGGCCCGCTCCTTGCCTGGGTAACCGCTGATTCGGGTGTCGGGTGGGCATGACAGGATCGTTGGGTGTTGCGCTGGATCACCGCTGGGGAGTCGCACGGGCCTGCTTTGGTCGCCGTGCTCGAAGGCATGGTTGCCGGGGTCGAGGTCACGACCACGAACCTGAACGAGCAGCTCGCCCGCCGACGGCTCGGGTTCGGGCGCAGTCCCCGGATGGGCTTCGAGACCGACCAGGTCGAGTTCCTGGGCGGCGTGCGCCACGGGCTGACCCAGGGCGGGCCGATCGCGGTGCGGATCGACAACGCCGAATGGCCCAAGTGGGAGAAGGTCATGTCCGCGGACCCCGTGGACCCCGAGGAGCTGGCCGGGCTCGCCCGGAACGAGCCGCTCACCCGCCCCCGGCCGGGGCACGCCGACCTCGCAGGCATGCAGAAGTTCGGGTTCGACGACGCCCGTCCCGTCCTCGAGCGGGCCAGTGCCCGCGAGACCGCGGCCCGCACCGTCCTGGGCACCGTAGCTCGTCAGTTCCTGCGGCAGTTGCTGGGTGTGGAGATCATCAGCCACGTCGTGTCGATCGGTGGGGCCGACGCGCCCGACGGGCCGCTGCCAGGACCCGAGGACCTCGCCGCCATCGACGAGAGTCCCGTCCGTGCGTTCGACCCGGCAGGCACCGACGCGATGGTGGCCGAGATCGAAGCGGTCAAGGAGGCCGGGGACACCGTCGGCGGCGTCATCGAGGTCATCGCCTACGGGTTGCCGCCGGGGCTGGGGTCGCACGTGCACTGGGACCGGCGCCTCGACGCCCGGCTCGCCGCCGCCCTCATGGGGGTGCAGGCGATGAAGGGCGTCGAGATCGGGGACGGGTTCACCACCGCGCGCAGGTGGGGGAGCAAGGCCCACGACGAGATCGACCCGGCACACCCCGGTGTCACCCGCCGGACCAACCGGGCCGGTGGCCTGGAGGGCGGCATCACCAACGGCGAGCCACTGCGGGCGAAGGTCGCGATGAAGCCGATCTCGACCGTGCCGCGCGCACTGTCCACAATCGACACCGCGACGGGTGAGCCCGCCGTGGCGATCCACCAGCGATCGGACGTGTGTGCCGTGCCCCGCGCGGGTGTGGTGCTGGAGTCGGTGGTCGGGCTGGTGCTCGCCGAGGCCGCGCTGGAGAAGTTCGGCGGCGACTCGATCGCCGAGACCCGTCGCAACGCGGAGTCCTACCTCAAAGCACTGCAGGAGCGCTGGTGACCGGCCCCGCACTGATCCTCGTCGGACCGCCGGGGTCCGGGAAGTCCACCGTGGGGCGCATGGCCGCCGAGCGGCTCGGGCTCGCGTTCCGCGACTTCGACGACGACATCGAGCGTGTCCACGGCGTCCCCGCGGGTGAGCTGGTCGTGAAGCTCGGCCGGGAGAAGTTCCAGGAGTCCGAGCGCGAGATCCTCGCCGACCTGCTGCCCCAGCACGACGGCATCCTCGCGCTCGGTGGCGGCACGCCGACCGCGCCGGGCGTCGCCGAGCTGCTCGAGCCCTTCCACGTGGTGTTCCTCGACGTGAACCTCGATCAGCTCCTGCGCCGGGAAGGCCTCATCACGCTGCACCCCTGGCTGCTGCCGAACCCCCGCGCCCACCTGAGGGAACTGCTCAACACCCGCAGGCCGGTGTACACCGCGGTCGCCGCGGCCACCATCCCGACCAGCGAACGCACCCCCGAGGACGTCCTCGCCGACGTGCTCGCCACGATGCCCGTCACCAGCTGAGCTGGAACTGTCGGTGCCGTGCGCTGTGCATGACCCATGGCACGACGACTCGGCGCGGGGACACGACGTGAAGGTGGTGGTCGGCGTCGGCTGATCGCTGCCGTGCCATGCTCACCTCCGGACAGCCGAGCACGAGGGAGCGTGGGCAGTGGGAGCCGAGCCGGTGCGGATCAGGGTCGCCACGGACCGTCCGTACGAGGTGGTGATCGGGCGCGACCTCACCGACGAGGTGGTCGCCGCCGTCGACGGATCACCGAAGGTCGCGATCGTGCACCCGCCCACGCTGGTCGCCAACGCGGAGGCAACCCGGAAACGGTTGCTGGACAACGGAATCGACACACACCTGGTGCCCGTGCCGGACGCTGAGGCAGGCAAGACCCTCGCCGTGGCCGGGCAGTGCTGGGACGCGCTCGCCGCCATGGGCATGGACCGCGGCGGCACCGTCGTGGCACTCGGCGGGGGCGCGGTCACCGACCTCGGCGGGTACGTCGCCGCGAGCTGGATGCGCGGTGTCCGCCTCGTCAACGTCCCGACCACGTTGCTCGGCATGGTGGACGCGGCGGTCGGCGGGAAGACCGGCATCAACATCGACGCGGGCAAGAACCTCGTCGGCGCGTTCCACGAGCCGGGCGCGGTGCTCGTCGACCTCACCACGCTGCGGACGCTGCCCTCGGCCGAGCTGGTGCCCGGCATGGCCGAGATCATCAAGGGCGGTTTCATCGCCGACCCCGTGATCCTCGACCTGGTCGAGGCCGACCCGAAGGCCGCGCTCGACCCCGACGGCGACGTGCTCGCCGAACTGGTGCGCCGCAAGATCCAGGTCAAGGCGGACGTCGTGGCCGCGGACCTGCGGGAGTCGAGCCTGCGCGAGATCCTCAACTACGGCCACACGCTCGGCCACGCGATCGAGCGCCGCGAGGGCTACCGGTGGCGGCACGGCGCGGCGGTCAGCGTCGGGCTCGTGTTCGCCGCGGAACTGGCTCGCGCGGCCGGCCGCCTCGACGACGCCACCGCCGACCGGCACCACACCGTGCTCGAGTCCATCGGTCTGCCGACCACCTACGACCCCGGCGCGCTGCCCGACCTGACCCAGACCATGCTGGGAGACAAGAAAACCCGCGCGGGCCGCCTGCGCTTCGTGGTCCTCGACGCGCTGGCCAGGCCCGGCCGCATCGAGGACCCGGCACCCGAGTTGCTGGCCACCGCCTACGAGCGCCTCACCACGACGCGGTGACCGCAGGAGCAGGTCCCGCACGTGGGGCGCCGGCAACGACGGGGCCTCGCCCCGCTCGCCGCCGACCAGCGGATGGCGCCGCGGGACGGGGTCGGGCGGGAACGGGTCAAAGCCGGGCTGGCTAGGCTTGCCCGGTCGATCCTCGAAGGAGACCTACGATGACCGTGCTGGTGCTCAACGGCCCCAACCTCGGCAGGCTGGGCACGCGTGAGACCCAGCTCTACGGCCACACCACCCACGCCGACCTCGTCGACCTGTGTGAGAAGACCGGCAAGGACCTCGACCTCGACGTCACCGTCCGCCAGACCGACCACGAGGGCGAGATGATCGGCTGGCTCCACGAGGCCGCCGACCACGGGCACGCCGTCGTCCTCAACGCAGGCGCGTGGACCCACTACTCGATCGCCATCCGCGACGCCTGCGCGCTGCTGACCGCGCCGCTGATCGAGGTCCACATCACCAACGTGCACAAGCGCGAGGAGTTCCGGCACCACAGCTACCTGTCCGAGATCGCGACCGGCGTCATCGTCGGGCTCGGTATCGATGGGTACCCGCTCGCGCTGCGCTGGCTGGCTGACCATAGGTGAGCCGAGCGAGCCGGACAACGCTGCGCCCGGTCGAGGAGCGTGACACCGGCGCGTTGATCGACCTGCTGGCCGACCCGGTGCTGAGCCGCTTCCTCGCCCGCGACCTCACCGATCCGGACGAGGTGCGAAGGCTCGTCGGCGGCGGCCTTCGCCATGACGGACCGCCGGGCACCGGTGTGTTCGTCGTCGAGAAGGACGGCGGGGTGGCGGGGGTGGCTCACCTCCGCGTCTCGGCGCAGCTGCCGGGCGGCGTCCTCGAGAGCGGTTGGTGCGTGGCCCGCGAGCACTGGGGCACCGGGCTCGCGGCCGAGGTCGCCACCACGCTGATCGACACCGGGCTCGAGCTGAATGGCGCGGTGTTCGCGCTGGTCAACGAGGAGAACACGCGGGCGCGGCGGTTCGCGGCCCGCGTCGGGTTCCTCGACATCGGTGGCGGCACGCACCACGGTGCGGCCCACCGGGTCTTCCTCGCGCTGCCCACCGCGCCCGAGGGTGTGCACCACGTCGAGCTGTGGGTCGCCGACCTCGCCGCCGCGGAGCGGACGTTCGGCTGGTTGTTCGCCGAGCTCGGCTGGCGCGAGTACCAGCGCTGGGACCGGGGCGTGAGCTGGCGGCGGGGCAACAGCTACGTCGTCGTCGAGGACTCGCCCGCCGGTACCGGCGACCGCCACGAGCGGACCGCGCCCGGCATCAACCACCTCGCGCTGCACGCGGGCACCCGCGCCGATGTCGACCGGATCACCTCGGCCGCTCAGGAACACGGCTGGCAGCTCATGTTCGCCGACCGGCACCCGCACGCGGGCGGCCAGGACCACTACGCCGCCTATCTTGAGAACGCCGACGGGTTCGAAGTGGAATTGGTCTCCACCCGTCCGTGACGCTCCCATCCATCTGGCGTAATCCCTACACTGGCCATCGGCTGAGCAAGGGGCAACCTGTGGAGGTTCTTCAACGATGCGCGTCACGCACCGTCGAAGACGCGTTGTCGCCGCCGTTGTCGTCGCTGTCCTCGTCGCCGCGCTCGCCGTGGCCTGCACCCTCAGCGAAGCCGCCCCGGCCGGGGTCCCCGCCGCCCGCGAACCCTCCGCCGCACCAGCGCCGGAACCGGTAGTCCCCGCCACCCGCGAACCCGTGCGGCTCACCACCCGCGCGGGCCGCCAGAGTCCTGGCCCGGTCGCCTACGGCACCGGCGACGCCCCCTACAACTACGCGCCGTCTGTCCTGTGGGACGGCGGCCGCTACCGCATGTGGTGGTGCAGCCAGCTCGGCATCGCGAACCCGCCGGGCGACGACATCCTGCTCGCCGAGTCGGGGTCGATGGACGGGCCGTTCCTCGGGCCCGACGGGCGCGGCGGCACGCCGGTGTTCTCCGGCAGCGTGGCCCGCTTCGACGCCATGCACACGTGCGACCCGTCGGTGCTCAAGGTCGACGGAACCTATTACCTGTACTACACGGGCGCGGCGGGCGACCACGCCCACGGCAACGCGATCGGGCTCGCGACCAGCCGTGACGGCCGGGTGTGGACCAGGGCCAACGGGGGCCGTCCGCTCGTCACCGCCGCACGGGACGTCAAGCGGGACAACACCTACGGCGCGGGTCAGCCGTCGGTGATCTACCTCGCCGGGCTGTTCTACCTGATGTTCACCGACACCACTGGCCAGGACTCCGGCCACAACGGGGCGGGTCAGTTCGTGCTGCGCTCGCCCGACCCGGCGTTCGGCCGCGACGTGGCCGCGCTCGGCCGTGACGGCTTCCAGCCGGTCCAGGACACGAGCGCCCGGCTCCGCTCGGTCGTCGACGCCTTCAGCGCGGACTGGATGTGGGTGGACGCGCTGGCCACGTTCGCCATCGCCCACGAGACCCGCGACGGCACCACGATCACGTTCTGGGACTGGGGTTTCAGGTCCCAGGGGTACGAGCCGCTGCTGCTGCCGGGACCGTGGCGCGAAGGGCCGGGTCTGGTACGCCGCGCCGACGGGCACGCGGTCGTGTCGCTCGACGACCCGTGCGGCACGGTCGCGATCGACCTCGTGCGCGCCACCCACGAGGCCGCGGCCGGGCCGTCCGGCCTGCGGCACTTCGGCCTAGACGTGACCGGCTTCGACGCGTGCGCGGAGCCGGGACGTGCGGTGCTCGCGCTCGACGGGTTCGCCGTCCCGTCCCCGAGCAGGACCGTCGACCTGATCGTCGGCGGGCAGATCGTGCGCTTCGACCGCAGGTCCGTGGCCGAGAAGCTCGCCGTCCGCATCCTCGCCCGACGTCCGGAGGCGCTGGCGGGCGTCGAGGTCGCCGCCCATGTCAAACCCGGTACGCCCGTACTGCGGGCACCCGGCAGGGGCATCGGGTTCCTGCTGGACGACCGCCTGTGGCGGATCTCGTCGGCGGAGGCCGCGGCACTGAACTCGTCGGCCGTGGGGGACACGACCCCGCAGGAGTGGGACGGCTACGAACGCGGTCTCGACCTGGTCGGTCCGCCGCGCTGAGGCTCGTCCTCGGTGTCTTGCTCGCCGCTGTCGCTGTCCGTGTCGCTGTCCTCGGCCGGGGGCCGGGACGACCGGATCCAGCGCCCCGCCGCGAGCCCGATCGACGCGGGGATCAGCACCAGCAGCGCGGTGAACGCGGCACCGCCGGTCAGCGCGCTGCCCAGGTCGGCGACCCCGGTCTGGTCCACGAACACCGACTTGCCGATCACGCCGAGTACCGCGGCGCCCCACCCGGCGACCAGCGAGGCGATCAGCCACGCCCGTCCCGCGTCCTCGACGCCCCGCCACCGGTCGAGCGCACCCCACACGGCGGCGACACCGGCGAGCACGCCGAGCACGAGTGCCTCGAACAACGTGCGTGAGGTCGGGTGGTGGACACCGAAGTCGGCGCGCACGGTCTCGGCCACGGCATGCACCACGGCCATGACCAGTCCGCGCAACAGCCACGTTCGCATTGGGACAGGGTAAGAGGGCGCGCAAATAGGGCGCGACAGGCATCCACCGACCCTATTCGCGCGCCCTCTATGCCCATAGGGTCGGACGCATGCCTGAGACGCACGTTCGCCGCCGTGCCGCCCTGCGTTCCCACCTCAGGGAGCACGCCATGGACGCCCTGCTCGTCGTCGACCTGCGCAACGTGCGTTACCTGACCGGGTTCACCGGTTCGAACGCCGCGCTGCTGCTGGCCGGGGAGAACGACGAGGAGACGGTCTTCTGCACCGACGGCCGCTACCTGGCCCAGTCGTCGCGGCAGGTGCCCGAGCTGGCGCGGCTGATAGAGCGGCCATGCGCGGCCGCGCTCGCGAAGGTGGCCGCGCAGCGGCGCCTGGGGCGAGTCGGCTTCGAGAGTCACCGGGTGACCGTCGACGAGTACGACGTGCTCGCCGAGCAGGCGGGAAAGGTCGAGCTGGCCCGTGCCGCGGGCCTGGTCGAGGCCCTGCGCGTGGTCAAGGACGACGCGGAGATCGAGGCGCTGCGGATGGCGTGCGCGGCCGCCGACCGCGCGCTCGCCGACCTCATCGAGCACGGCGGCCTGCGGGCCGGCCGCACCGAGCGCGAGGTCGCCCGCGAGCTGGAGACCCGGATGCTCGACTACGGCGCCGCAGGCCCGTCGTTCGACACGATCGTCGCCGCGGGCGCGAACTCGGCGATCCCGCACCACCGGCCGACCGACGCCGAGCTGGCCGTCGGGGACCTGGTGAAACTGGATTTCGGCGCGCTGGTCGACGGCTATCACTCGGACATGACCCGCACGTTCGTCCTCGGCGCGCCCGCCGACTGGCAGCGGGAGCTGTACGAGCTGGTCGCGGCCGCGCAGGCGGCGGGCCGGGCGGCGCTGCGGCCGGGTGCGCTGGTGGCCGACGTCGACGCCGCCGCGCGCGGGGTGGTGGAGGCCGCCGGGCGCGGCAGTGAGTTCCTCCACGGTCTCGGCCACGGTGTCGGGCTGGAGATCCACGAGGCACCGTCCCTGGCCAAGACGGGTGAAGGTAGACTCGCCGCCGGCATGGCAGTCACCGTGGAGCCGGGCGTATATCTGTCCGGCAAGGGCGGGGTCCGTATCGAGGACACGCTCGTGGTGCGGGACGGCGATCCCGAGCTCCTCACGCTGACGACCAAACAGCTCGTCGTCGTGTAGACGAACCGACCAGGAGAGAGAACGACCCCGTGGCATCCACGAACGACCTGAAGAACGGCCTGGTGCTCAACCTCGAGGGCCAGCTCTGGAGCGTTGTCGAGTTCCAGCACGTCAAGCCCGGCAAGGGCCCGGCGTTCGTGCGCACCAAGCTGAAGCACGTCATGACCGGCAAGGTCGTCGACAAGACGTTCAACGCGGGCATCAAGGTGGACACCGCCACCGTCGACCGCCGCGACATGACCTACCTGTACCAGGACGGTACGCAGTTCGTCTTCATGGACGGCGAGACCTACGAGCAGACCTACATCGACGGCGACGTCGTGGGTGACCAGGCGAAGTTCCTGCTGGAGAACAGCAACGCCACGGTCGCGACGCACGAGGGCACCCCGCTGTTCATCGAGCTCCCGACGTCGGTCGAGCTCGTGATCCAGCAGACCGACCCCGGCCTGCAGGGTGACCGCTCCACCGGTGGCACCAAGCCGGCGACGCTGGAGACCGGTGCCGAGATCCAGGTGCCGCTGTTCCTGTCGACCGGCGAGAAGGTCAAGGTGGACACCCGCGACGGTCGCTACCTCGGCCGAGTCAGCTCGTAGATGGGCGCGCGCAGCAAAGCTCGCAAGCGCGCGGTCGATGTCCTGTACGCGGCGGCGCTCCGCGACGCCGATCCGGTCCGGTTGCTCGACGAACGGAACGCGGTCGCCGAGCAGCCGTCGCCGAACGACTACGCCACCACCCTCGTCGAAGGCGTGGTGGCGCACCGCGAGCGGATCGACGAACTGCTCACCGAGCACGCTGAGGGCTGGACGCTCGACCGCATGCCGTTCGTGGACCTGGCCGTGCTGCGGCTCGGGCTCTACGAGCTGTTGTGGGCCACGGACGTACCGGACGCGGTGGCGATCGACGAGGCCGTGCAGCTGGCGAGGTCACTGTCCACAGACGACTCGCCGCGCTTCGTGAACGGGGTGCTGGGCAGGCTGGCGACGATCGCCGACCAGCTCCGCGCGACGCTCTGACACCGGTCCGAAAACCGCGCGAGAATTGTCGGTGCCCCGGCCTAGGTTGGCGCCATGACCGACAGACGATCCCTGCTCGCCGCCGCAGTCACCGTGTTGCTGTGGGCGTCCGCCTTCGTGGCGATCCGCAGCGCGGGCGAGCACTACTCGCCGGGTGCGCTGGCGCTGGGCCGGTTGCTGGCGGGTTCGGTCGTGCTGGTCGTGTTCCTGCTGATCCGCGGGGAGGGCTGGCCTCGGCGGGCGGCGTGGCCGGGCATCGCGATCTCCGGTGTCCTGTGGTTCGGCCTGTACATGGTCGCGCTGAACTGGGGTGAGCAGGAGGTCGACGCGGGCACCGCCGCGATGGTGGTCAACGTCGGGCCGGTGCTGATCGCGCTCCTGGGTGGCTGGCTGCTCAAGGAGGGCTTCCGGCCACGCGTGCTGGCGGGCATCGCGGTGTCGTTCGCGGGTGCCGTGGTGGTCGGCGTCTCCATGGCGGGCGACGGCCACGCGTCCGTGCTAGGTGTTCTGTTGTGCGTGGTCGCGGCGATCACCTACGCGATCGGTGTCGTGGCGCAGAAACCCGCGCTGCGCCACGGAAGCGCGTTACAGGTGACGACCTTCGGCTGTCTGGTCGGGACGGTCGCGTGCCTGCCGTTCGCGGGCCAGCTGATCACCCAGGTGTCGACGGCGCCGGTGTCGGCCACGCTGAACGTGATCTACCTCGGCGTCTTCCCGACCGGCCTGGCGTTCACCACGTGGGCGTACGCCCTGGCAAGGACCTCGGCCTCCCAGATGGGCGCGACGACCTACGTCGTGCCCGCGCTGGTGGTGCTGATGTCGTGGCTGGTGCTGGACGAACTGCCCGGCTGGGTCACCTTCGCGGGCGGCGCCCTGTGCCTGGCCGGGGTCGCGGTGTCCCGCACGGGTTCCCGCAGACCGGCCCCGGTGTCGGAACCCGCGGTGACCGCGAAGACGGGCTGACCCGGCCGGCCGCACCGGCGAAACCGCGAGTCAGCGGTCCATCAGTGCGAAGACGCCCCAGCCAAGGTACTCGCGTTGGTAGCGGGCGTGGCCAGTTTGGTGCTGTCGAAGGGATTGTGAATGCGGTGGCCGCTTTCGCGGATGGTGAAGACACGGGGAAGATCCACCCGTCGGACGCTAGAGATCGGCGCCCGAATGTGTCCACCCGACTTCGTCGCGACGGATCGGATCGGAGTGACCCGGACGGGTTGTCTGAGGTGACCCGAATGGAGTAGCTACCTGCGGGCGGACGCGGCGGTGATCAGCCGCCGTTCGCCACGGAGGGTGTCCAAAGTCAGAAACGCGACCGGTCGCGGCCCCATGCTGGGACGGGGTCGCGACCGGGGGGAGGTGGTCTGTCGATAGCGGGTGCTCGCCCGGCCGGCCGATCTCCCAATTCCCTCGGCCGGCGGCGGCGATCGTCAGAGCCCGTGACGAGCGGGCTCAGTCCTCCTTGGATGGACGGGCCTCCGGCGGAAGCACGCCCCAGTCGATGAGCTGCTCGGTGAGCTCGCCGGGGGTCATGTCGTAGATGATCGCCAGCGACCGGAGATCCTCCGTGCGGATCGACAGGACCTTGCCGTTGTAGTCACCACGCTGGCTCTGGATCGTGGCGGCGTAGCGGGCCAGCGGGCCCACCTTCTCCGCCGGGAGCTGCTGAAGCCGCTCCAGGTTTATGACGATCTTCGTCGCCGGCTCCGCGCCCGAGGGCACGCGCCCTTCCGGCAGCAGCTCGACCACGGGGACACCGTAGAAGTCGGCCAGCTCGGCCAGCTTCTGGACGGTGACCGCCCGGTCGCCACGCTCGTACGAGCCCACGACGACCGCCTTCCAGCGGCCGCCGGACTTCTGCTCGACGCCGTGCAGGGACAGACCCTGCTGCTGCCGGATGCCACGGAGCTTGCTCCCTAGCGCCTTGGCGTAGTCGCCCATATGGCGATTCTCCATTTCGTTCGCCCCGACGGCTGGTTGAAAATTGAACGCCGCGGGTAGCCGCATATCGACACGCAGAGTAATGGTTACCCACAGTTGTCACCAGGTCAAGCTGATCTGCGTACGGGGTCTGTGGACGGTATGGATTACCACCCGGTTGGTGGATCCGCGGGGACTGATAGGGTGCTAAAGCGCCCGCAGTGGGCGCAGAGCTAGACGTCCTTTAAGGCCCGTCCAGTGAGGCGGGGAAGGAGGTCCTCCGTTGGCGCCGCCCAATCGCGGCGTGACGGAACCGGCCGAGCGGCGTGAGCTGCTGTCGGCCGGCGACGTCGCGCGCACTGTCGCCCGAATGGCGCACCAGGTGATCGAGCGCACCGCGCTCGGCACCGCAGACGCCCCACCCGTGGTCCTCCTGGGCATTCCCACCCGAGGCGCCCCACTGGCCGCCCGGCTGGCCGCCCGAATCGCCGATTTTTCGGGCATTGAGGTCGTCACCGGTGTGTTGGACGTCACGCTGTACCGCGACGATCTTCGCCGCAAACCCACCCGCCCCCTCGGCGCCACCGCGTTGCCCAAGGACGGCATCGCCGACCACCTGGTCATCCTCGTCGACGACGTCCTCTACTCGGGCCGCACGATCCGTGCCGCACTCGACGCGCTCCGTGACGCGGGCCGCCCCCGCGCGGTCCAGCTCGCCGTGCTCGTCGACCGCGGTCACCGTGAGCTGCCGATCCGCGCGGACTATGTCGGCAAGAACGTCCCCACCTCGCGTGCCGAGGAGGTCCACGTCCTGCTCACCGAGACCGACGACCGCGACGCCGTGGTCCTCGACAGGAGGGACTCGTGAAGCACCTCCTCGCCACCGAGGGCATGGACGCGGGCACCGCCACCGCGGTCCTCGACACGGCCGCCCAGCTCAAGCAGGCGCTGCTCGGCCGCGAGGTCAAGAAGCTGCCGACGCTGCGCGGCCGCACCGTGATCACGATGTTCTACGAGAGCAGCACCCGCACCCGGGTCTCGTTCGAGATCGCGGGCAAGTGGATGAGCGCCGACGTGGTCAACGTGTCGAGCGGCGGGTCGTCGGTCGGCAAGGGCGAGTCCCTGCGGGACACCGCGCTGACGCTCGCCGCCGCCGGCGCGGACTGCGTGATCATCCGGCACCCGGCGTCCGGCGCGGCGCACCGGCTGGCCGGCTGGCTCGCGGAGGCGGGCACGTCGGTGGTCAACGCGGGCGACGGCATGCACGAGCACCCGACACAGGCGCTGCTCGACGCGGCCACCCTGCGGGAACGGCTGGGTGAGCTGGCCGGGCGCCGCATCGCGATCGTCGGCGACGTGCTGCACAGCAGGGTCGCGCGGTCGAACGTCCACCTGCTCACCACGCTCGGCGCGGACGTCACGCTGGTCGCGCCGCCGACGCTGCTGCCCACACTGGCCGAGCGCTGGCCGGTGACTGTCTCGCACACCCTCGACGCCGAGCTGCCGAGCATGGACGCGGTGATGATGCTCCGGGTGCAGGCGGAACGGATGCACGGTGGTGGCGGGCCCGCCGGCCCTGGAGGCAATTACATCCCGTCCGCCCGTGAGTACTCGATCGCCTACGGCATGAGCGAGCGCCGTCTCGAGCTGCTGCCCGAGCACGCGGTCGTGCTGCACCCCGGTCCGATGTTGCGCGGGATGGAGATCGCCGCCGCGGTCGCCGACTCGCCACGAGCCGCGATCACCCAGCAGGTGTCCAACGGCGTGCACGTGCGGATGGCGGTCCTGTACCACCTGCTCGCACACGAGGAGGAGGTCGCGTGAGCGAGCTTGCGAGCACACCATCGACGTCGAGTTCGTTGCTGCTCAAGGGAGTCCGCCCCTACGGCGAGGATCCGGTCGACCTGCTCGTCCGGGATGGACTGATCGCCGACGGCACCGACCCCGACGCCGAGGTGATCGACGCGCAGGGCCTCGTCGCGCTGCCGGGCTTCGTCGACCTGCACACCCACCTGCGGGAGCCGGGCCGCGAGGACACCGAGACCATCGCGACCGGCTCGGCGGCCGCGGCACTCGGCGGCTACACGGCCGTCTTCGCCATGGCCAACACCGACCCGGTGGCCGACAACGCGGTGATCGTGGAGCACGTGTGGCGGCGCGGCCGCGAGGTCGGGCTCGTCGACGTGTACCCGGTCGGCGCGGTCACCGTCGGACTGGCGGGCGAGAAGCTCGCCGAGCTGGGCACCATGGCGAACGCCGGTGTCCTGATGTTCTCCGACGACGGCCACTGCGTCGCCGACCCGCTGCTCATGCGCCGCGCGCTGGAGTACTCGACGGCCCTGGACGTGGTCATCGCCCAGCACGCGGAGGAGCCGAGGCTCACCGTGGGCGCCCAGGCCCACGAGGGTGAGCAGGCCGCGCGGCTCGGCCTCGCGGGCTGGCCCGCCGCCGCCGAGGAGGCGATCATCGCCCGCGACTGCCTGCTGGCCAGGCAGACCGGGGCGCGCCTGCACGTCTGCCACGTGTCGACCTCCGGTGCCGCGGAGCTGCTGCGCTGGGCCAAGGCACAGGGGATCACGGTGTCGGCCGAGGTCACCCCGCACCACCTGCTGCTCGACGACGAGCGGCTCTCGACCTACGACCCGGTCAACAAGGTCAACCCGCCGCTGCGTACCGCCGCCGACGCGAAGGTGCTGCGGGAGGCGCTCGCCGAGGGCGTGCTGGACTGCGTGGCCACCGACCACGCCCCGCACGCCGCACAGGACAAGGACTGCGAGTGGGCCGCGGCGCGACCGGGCATGCTCGGCCTGCAGACCGCGCTGTCGGTGGTGGTGGCGACCATGGTCGAGCCCGGTCTGCTGGACTGGCGCGGCGTCGCGCGGGTGATGAGCGAACGTCCCGCCGAGATCGCCGGTCTCACCGACCAGGGCCGCCCGATCGCGCCCGGCGAACCCGCGACGCTGACGCTGGTCGACCCGGATGCCACCTGGACGGTCCGCGGTGCCGAACTGGCGAGCATCGCCGCCAACACCCCGTACGAGGGCATGGAGCTGCCCGGCCGGGTGGTCACGACGCTGCTGCGTGGCCGCGTGACCGCCCACGAAGGAAAGGTGCGTTCATGAGTCACGCTGCTCTCGTGCTGGAGGACGGCAAGGTCTTCCTCGGCGAGGCGTTCGGCGCGTCCGGCACCACGCTCGGCGAGGTGGTCTTCTGCACCGGCATGACCGGCTACCAGGAGACCCTCACCGACCCCTCCTACCACCGCCAGATCGTGGTGGCCACGGCCCCGCAGATCGGCAACACCGGCTGGAACGACGAGGACGACGAGTCGAGCCGGATCTGGGTCGCGGGCTACGTGGTCCGCGACCCCGCACGCGTCCCGTCGAACTGGCGGTCGCGCCGCGGCCTCGACGACGCACTCACCGAGCAGGGGGTCGTCGGCATCTCCGGCGTGGACACCCGCTCGCTGACCAGGTACATCCGGGACCGTGGCGCCATGCGCGGCGGCGTGTTCTCCTGCGACGCGCTCACGGACGTCGACGCCATGGTGGAACAGGTCCTGGCGAGCCCCCAGATGGCCGGTGCGGACCTCGCCGGTGAGGTGACGGCCACCGAGTCCTATGTGGTCGGTTCCGTCGGTCCGGCGCGGTTCCGCGTGGTGGCACTCGACGTGGGCATCAAGACCAACACCCCACGCATGATGGGACAGCGCGGCATCGAGACCCACGTGCTGCCCGCGAACGCCACCATCGACGACGTCCTCGCGCTCGAACCGGACGGCTTCTTCCTCGCCAACGGCCCCGGCGACCCAGCGACGACGCACGGGCCGGTGGCGCTCACCCGCTCGGTGCTGGAGCGGGAGATCCCGACGTTCGGCATCTGCTTCGGCCACCAGATCCTGGGCCGGGCGCTCGGCCTGTCCACCTACAAGCTGCGTTACGGCCACCGCGGCATCAACATCCCGGTGATCGACGTGGCCACCGGCCGGGTCGCGATCACCGCGCAGAACCACGGCTTCGCGCTGGAGGGGGAGCCGGGCCAGCGGTTCGACACCCCCTACGGCGGCGCCGTGATCAGCCACTACTGCCCGAACGACGGCTGCGTGGAGGGCGTGCGCGCCCTGGACGTGCCCGCGTTCTCGGTGCAGTACCACCCGGAGGCGGCGGCAGGCCCGCACGACGCCGCCCCGCTGTTCGACGAGTTCGTGGGCCTGATGGAGGAAAAGCGTGCCTAAGAGAGACGACATCGAGCACGTGATGGTGATCGGCTCCGGGCCGATCGTGATCGGGCAGGCGTGCGAGTTCGACTACTCGGGCACCCAGGCGTGCCGCGTGCTGCGCGAGGAGGGCCTGCGCGTCAGCCTCGTCAACTCCAACCCGGCGACCATCATGACCGACCCGGAGTTCGCCGACGCCACCTACATCGAGCCGATCACCGTCGAGTTCGTCGAGAAGGTCATCGCGATCGAGCGCCCCGACGCGCTGCTCGCCACCCTCGGCGGCCAGACCGCGCTGAACACGGCGGTCGCGCTGCACGAGCGCGGCGTGCTCGACAGGTACGGCGTCGAGCTGATCGGCGCCGACATCGAGGCCATCCAGCGCGGCGAGGACCGGCAGCGGTTCAAGGACATCTGCGCGCAGGTGGGCGCCGAGACCCCGCGCAGCGCGGTGTGCCACTCGATGGACGAGGTGCGCAAGACCGTCGACGACCTCGGCCTGCCAGTGGTCATCCGGCCGTCGTTCACCATGGGCGGCCTCGGCTCCGGCCTGGCCTACACGGCGGAGGACCTGGAGCGGCTGGCCTCGACCGGCCTGTCGGAGTCCCCGGTGCACGAGGTGCTGATCGAGGAGAGCGTGCTCGGCTGGAAGGAGTACGAGCTCGAGCTGATGCGCGACCGCGCCGACAACGTCGTGGTCATCTGCTCGATCGAGAACATCGACCCGATGGGCGTGCACACCGGCGACTCGGTGACCGTCGCGCCCGCGATGACGCTGACCGACCGCGAGTACCAGCACATGCGTGACGTCGGCATCGACGTGCTGCGCGCGGTCGGCGTGGACACCGGCGGCTGCAACATCCAGTTCGCGGTGCACCCGGAGACCGGTCGCCTTGTCGTCATCGAGATGAACCCCCGCGTGTCCCGGTCCAGTGCGCTGGCGTCCAAGGCGACCGGGTTCCCGATCGCCAAGATCGCCGCGAAGCTCGCGATCGGTTACACGCTCGACGAGATCCGCAACGACATCACCGGCGAGACCCCGGCGAGCTTCGAGCCGACGCTGGACTACGTCGTGGTGAAGGTGCCGCGCTTCGCCTTCGAGAAGTTCCCCGGCGCCGACCCGACGCTGACCACCACGATGAAGTCGGTCGGCGAGGCCATGTCGCTCGGCCGCAACTTCGTCGAGGCGCTCGGCAAGGCGCTGCGGTCCATGGAGACCAAGGCCGCGGGCTTCTGGACCACCGCAGACCCGGAAACCATGACGGTGGAAGGGGTTCTGGAGGCGCTGCGGGTACCGCACGACGGCCGTCTGTACACAGTGGAGCGTGCGCTGCGGCTCGGTGTGAGCGTCGCCGAGGTGTCGGCGGCGTCCGGCATCGACCCGTGGTTCGTCGACCAGATCGCGTCGCTCGTCGAGCTGCGTGCCGAGGTCACCGCAGCGCCGGTCCTCGACGAACTGCTGCTGCGGCGGGTGAAGCGGGCCGGGTTCTCCGACCGCCAGATCGCCGCGCTGCGGCCGGAGCTGGCAGGGGAGGACGGCGTCCGCTCGCTGCGGCACCGGCTCGGCATCCGCCCGGTGTTCAAGACCGTCGACACCTGTGCGGCCGAGTTCGCCGCCCGCACGCCGTACCACTACTCCGCCTACGAGCTGGACCCCGAGGCCGAGTCCGAGGTCACCGAGCAGCGCGCGAAGCCGAAGGTGCTGATCCTCGGCTCCGGGCCGAACCGCATCGGGCAGGGCATCGAGTTCGACTACTCGTGCGTGCACGCGGCCATGGCGCTGCGGGCCGCCGGGTTCGAGACCGTCATGGTCAACTGCAACCCGGAGACGGTGTCCACCGACTACGACACCTCCGACCGCCTCTACTTCGAGCCGCTGACCTTCGAGGACGTGCTCGAGGTCGTGCACTCCGAGCAGCGGTCCGGCACGGTCGTCGGGGTGATCGTGCAGCTCGGCGGGCAGACCCCGCTGGGCCTCGCGCGGCGGCTCGAGGACGCTGGGGTGCCGGTGGTCGGCACGCCGCCGCACGCGATCCACCTGGCCGAGGAGCGCGGCGCGTTCGGCGAGGTGCTCACGGCCGCCGGGCTCCCGGCGCCGAAGTACGGTCTGGCCACGTCGTTCGCCGCGGCCAAGCGGATCGCCGACGAGATCGGCTACCCGGTCCTCGTGCGGCCCTCCTACGTGCTCGGCGGCCGGGGTATGGAGATCGTGTACGACGAGGCGTCGCTCGCCGGGTACATCGAGCGCGCCACCGAGATCACGCCGGAGCACCCGGTGCTGGTGGACCGCTTCCTCGACGACGCCATCGAGATCGACGTCGACGCGCTGTGCGACGGCGAGGAGATCTTCCTCGGCGGCGTGATGGAGCACATCGAGGAGGCCGGGATCCACTCCGGCGACTCCGCCTGCGCGCTGCCGCCGATCACGCTCGGCCGCACCGACCTGCAGAACATCCGCCGTTCCACCGAGCTGATCGCCAAGGGCATCGGGGTGCGCGGCCTGCTGAACGTCCAGTACGCGCTCAAGGACGACGTGCTCTACGTCCTCGAAGCCAACCCGCGCGCGTCGCGGACCGTGCCGTTCGTGTCCAAGGCGACCGCGGTGCCGCTCGCGAAGGCCGCGGCCCGGATCATGCTCGGCGCGACCATCGCCGAGCTGCGGGCCGAGGGCCTGCTGACCGAGCACGGCGACGGCGCGGACCTGCCCGCGTCCTCGCCCGTGTCGGTCAAGGAGGCGGTGCTGCCCTTCCACCGGTTCCGCACGCCGGAGGGGCACGGCGTCGACTCGCTGCTCGGCCCGGAGATGAAGTCGACCGGCGAGGTGATGGGCGTCGACGCGTCGTTCGGCAAGGCGTTCGCCAAGTCGCAGACCGCCTCCTACGGCTCGCTGCCGACGTCGGGCCGGGTGTTCGTGTCGGTCGCCAACCGGGACAAGCGCGCGATGGTGTTCCCGGTGAACCGGCTCGCCGACCTCGGGTTCGAGATCCTCGCCACCGCGGGTACCGCGGAGGTGCTGCGGCGCAACGGGATCCCGTGCACCGAGGTGCGCAAGCACTTCGAGGGCGAGCAGAACATCGTCGACATGATCCGTGCCGGCGACGTCGACATGGTGATCAACACCCCGTACGGCAACCCAGGGCCGCGCGTCGACGGCTACGAGATCCGCACGGCCGCCGTGTCACGTGACATCCCCTGCGTGACCACCATCCAGGGCGCCGCGGCCGCCGTGCACGGCATCGAGGCACTGATACGCCAGGACATCGGCGTGGAGTCGTTGCAGTCACTGCAGGCCACGCTGCGGAGACAGCGATGAGAGCCCCCTTCGGGGAGCGGCTCACGACCGCGGTGGCCCGGTCCGGCCCGCTGTGCGCCGGGATCGACCCGCACGCGTCGCTGCTGGAGCAGTGGGGCCTGCCCGTCGACGCGTCCGGGCTGGAGCGGTTCGCCATGACGTGCGCCGAGGCGTTCGCCGGCGAGGTTGCCGTGGTCAAGCCGCAGTCGGCGTTCTTCGAGGCGCACGGCTCGGCCGGGGTCGCGGTGCTGGAGCGGCTGATCGCCGCGTTCCTGGACACGGGCACGCTCGTGCTGGCCGACGTCAAGCGCGGCGACATCGGCTCCACCATGGCCGCCTACGCGCAGGCGTACCTGGGGGAGGGTTCGCCGCTGGCCGCGGACGCGGTGACGGTGTCGCCCTACCTCGGGTTCGGCTCGCTCGACCCCGCGCTCGACCTGGCGCAGCGGACCGGGCGTGGCCTGTTCGTGCTGGCGCTCACCTCCAACAAGGAGGGCCCGCAGGTGCAGCGCGCCCGTTCCACGGAGGGTGTCTCGGTCGCGCAGACGATCGTGGCCGAGGCCGCGGCCCGCAACGATGGCGCCCGGCCGCTGGGCTCGGTCGGCCTCGTCGTCGGCGCCACCGTCGGCCGCACGGAGCTGGACCTCTCGCGGTTGAACGGCCCGATCCTGGCGCCGGGTTTCGGTGCGCAGGGCGCGGGCGTCGGCGACCTCAGGAACGTCTTCGGCGACCACCTCCGCCACGTCCTGCCCGCGTCGTCGCGGGACATCCTGCGCCACGGCCCGGACGTGACGGCGCTGCGGGACGCGGCACTGCGCGTGCGGGACCTGGTCCGCCTCCCCGGAATTCAATTGGGTTGGTAGCGACCCAGCGACAGCCGCGGACCGCAGGCGGTTGGTGGCTGGGTGCCGTCACGTGCCCCTGAGGTCACTGTTGATCAGGCCCAGACCCTCGAACAAAGATCCATGGGGCAGGCCCTCGGACGGGTCGAGGCGACGCCATGAGCGGCTTGTGCGGCTACCTCGGTGTGGGCGAGACGACCATGACGGGCGACTCGCCGGACGAAATCGAGAAAAATCCCGCGCGCCGACGACATTTTTCCGACCTGTTCTTCGACATCGGCCCGGGTCTGCCCGGCCCGGCCGAAACCGACGAGTGGCTCGTCGCGTGGCTGGCTCCGCTGCCCGCCGACCGGTGTGGCAGGTGGTCAGACCACCCGGTTCTACCTGCTGAAACTCGCTCCAGGCGGGGAGCTGGCGGCCATCAAGAACCGGCGATGCGACACACCGTGTCATCGAGGTTTCACGGACAGGGGAAGCCCTTCCGCAATACCACGTCGAAGCGCTTCGCGCGGGTCGGGCAGTATGGGCACGTGACACCTGACCTGAAGGTGTTGCCCGCTGGTCCAGGGGTAGTTCGTTACTCAGAGTTGATCTATGCTCTATTGCGCACTACCCACCGCACTATGGTGGACCCGCGTTGTCACGACAACGCCGACCTCGGTAACGTCGCGACACCGATCCGCAGAAAACCCACCCCCCGGAGGAAATCGTGGCCCTTCCCCAGCTGACCGAGGAGCAGCGGGCCGCAGCGCTGGAGAAGGCGGCTGCCGCCCGACGCGCCCGAGCTGAGCTCAAGGAGCGCCTGAAGCGAGGCGGCACTACCCTCAAGGACGTGCTGGCCCAAGCTGAGAAGGACGAGGTCCTGGGCAAGATGAAGGTCACCGCACTGCTGGAGGCCCTGCCGGGCGTCGGCAAGGTGCGTGCCCAGCAGATCATCGAGCGTCTTGAGATCGCCCCTAGCCGCCGTCTGCGTGGCCTGGGCGACCGTCAGCGCAAGGCATTGCTCGCCGAGTTCAGCGGCGAGTGACGAGCAGTGACATTCGGAGGGGCCGGCTGGTGGTACTGGCCGGCCCCTCCGGCGTAGGTAAAAGCAGTGTGGTCCACGAGCTGCGTCGGCTCTACCCGGATCTCTGGTTCAGCGTGTCGGCGACGACCCGCGAGCAGCGGCCCGGCGAGCAGGACGGGGTGGACTACCACTTCGTCACGGCCGACGAGTTCGACCGGATGATCGAGAAGGACGACCTGCTCGAGTGGGCGGAGATCCACCGGGGCACGCACCGCTCCGGTACTCCGAAGACCCCGATCGAGGAGCGTCTCTCGGCCGGTCTGCCCGCGCTGGTGGAGGTGGACCTGCAGGGCGCGCGCAACCTGCGCACGGCGATGCCGGAAGCCCTGCTCGTCTTCATCTCACCCCCCAGCTGGGATGCGCTGGTCGAGCGGCTGGTCGGCAGGGGCACCGAGTCGCAGGACGTCGTGGCGCGCAGACTCAGGACCGCCAAGGAGGAACTGGCGGCTCAGGACGAGTTCGACGAGGTCGTCGTCAACACCGACCTGCGGAGCACCGCTGAGCAGTTGCTAAAGTTGATGCTTGACAAGTCTTCCTCCCATCAGTTGGAGAACCACGAGTGATCACCCCCACCGAGTTGGGCGCACTGGGTGACCCGGCGAGCCACCAGCTCGAAGGCATCACCAACCCCCCGATCGACGACCTGCTCGACAAGGTCAGCTCCAAGTACGCCCTGGTGATCTACGCGGCCAAGCGGGCCCGCCAGATCAACGACTACTACGCGCAGCTCGGTGAGGGCCTGCTCGAGTACGTCGGCCCGCTGGTCGAGCCGGGGCCCCGCGAGAAGCCGCTGTCCATCGCGCTCCGCGAGATCCACGCAGGACTTCTCGAGCACACCGAGGGCGAGTGAGTCAGGGCCCGCGCGTCGTTCTCGGTGTTGGCGGCGGCATCGCCGCCTACAAGGCGTGCGAGGTCCTGCGACAACTGACCGAGTCAGGGCACTCGGTCCAGGTGGTGCCCACGGCGGCGGCGCTGCGCTTCGTCGGCGCCGCCACCTTCGAGGCACTGTCCGGGCACCCGGTGCACACCGAGGTGTTCGACGACGTGCCCGAGGTGCCGCACGTCCGCATCGGCCAGGAGGCCGATCTGGTGCTGGTCGTCCCGGCGACCGCGAACCTGCTGGCCAAGGCCGCGCACGGGATCGCCGACGACCTGCTCACCAACACGCTTCTGACCGCGCGCTGCCCGGTCATGATGGCGCCCGCCATGCACACCGAGATGTGGGAGCACGCGGCAACGCAGGACAACGTGGCGACGCTGCGCGGGCGTGGTGTCGTGGTGACAGAGCCCGCGAGCGGCCGGCTGACCGGCAAGGACACGGGCAAGGGGCGGCTCGCCGACCCCTCGGAGCTCGTCGACCTCGCCCGGCTGCTGCTGAGCAGGCGCGACGCGCTGCCCCGTGACCTCGAGGGCGTGCGGATCGTCGTGTCCGCGGGCGGCACCCGCGAGCCGCTCGACCCCGTCCGCTTCCTTGGCAACCGCTCGTCGGGCAAACAGGGCTACGCGCTGGCCAGGACCGCCGCCCAGCGTGGCGCGCACGTCACGCTCGTGTCCGCGCACACCGTCGGCCTGCCGGAACCCGCGGGCGTCGACATCGTCCGCGCGGGCACCGCAGAGGAACTACGCGACGCCATGCACGCGGTGGCACCGAACGCCGATGTCGTGGTGATGGCCGCCGCTGTGGCCGACTTCCGGCCGGCGTCGCGTGCCGACCACAAGATCAAGAAGACGGACCGTGATCCGGATCCAGTATCGCTGACCCGCAACGCGGACATCCTCGCCGAGCTGGTGGGCGCGCGCAGGCAGGGCCAGGTGATCGTCGGATTCGCCGCCGAGACCGGCGACAGCGGGGCCGACGTGCTCGAACACGCTCGGGCGAAACTCAAGCGCAAGGGCTGTGACCTGCTGGTTGTCAACGCCGTCGGTGAGGGCAAAGCCTTTGAGACCGAGGACAACTCGGGGTGGCTATTATCGGCTGATGGGGCGGAACGACCCATAGAGCTGGGCTCGAAGGCTCACATGGCGTCCGACATATGGGATGCGGTCGTTCAACTGATCCAAGAGTGAGCTTCGCGCGATACCTATACATAGTCTAGTGAGCTTCGCGCGATACCTAGTACATAGTCTTCAGTGCAACGAACCGGGAAAAGGTTGGGTGGGTACGTCGTGAGTGAATCCGCGAGCAGGCTGTTCACCAGCGAGTCGGTGACCGAGGGGCATCCGGACAAGATCTGTGACGCGATCAGTGACGCCGTCCTGGACGCATTGCTGTCCAAGGACCCGAAGTCGCGGGTGGCCGTCGAGACGCTGGTCACCACGGGTCAGGTGCACGTCGCCGGTGAGGTGACCACCGAGGCGTACGCCGACATCCCCGCGCTGGTGCGCGAGACGATCCTGGGCATCGGCTACGACTCGTCGGCCAAGGGCTTCGACGGCAACTCGTGCGGTGTCAACATCGCGCTCGGTTCCCAGTCGCCGGACATCGCGCAGGGTGTGGACACGGCGTATGAGCAGCGTGTCGATCACGAGGAAGACGCGATCGCCAAGCAGGGCGCCGGCGACCAGGGTCTCATGTTCGGCTACGCGTGCACCGACACGCCTGAGCTGATGCCGCTGCCGATCGCGCTGGCGCACCGCCTCTCGAAGCGGCTGACCGCGGTCCGCCAGAACGGCCAGCTGCCGTACCTGCGCCCGGACGGCAAGACCCAGGTCACCATCGAGTACGCGGGTGACCAGGCCGTGCGCCTCGACACCGTCGTCGTGTCCTCGCAGCACGCCGAGGGTGTCGACCTGGAGAAGCTGCTCGGCGTCGACGTGCGCGAGCAGGTCGTGCTGCCCGAGATCGGCGAGCTGGAGCTCGACACCGAGAACGTGCGGCTGCTGGTCAACCCGACCGGCCGCTTCGTCATCGGCGGCCCCATGGGTGACGCGGGCCTGACCGGTCGCAAGATCATCGTCGACACCTACGGCGGCATGGCCCGCCACGGTGGTGGCGCGTTCTCCGGCAAGGACCCGTCGAAGGTGGACCGTTCCGCCGCCTACGCCATGCGCTGGGTCGCCAAGAACGCCGTCGCCGCCGGTCTTGCCACTCGCATCGAGGTCCAGGTCGCGTACGCGATCGGCAAGGCCGCCCCGGTCGGCCTGTTCGTCGAGACCTTCGGCACCGAGACCGTCGACCCGACGAAGATCCAGCAGGCCATCTCGCAGGTGTTCGACCTGCGCCCGGCCGCGATCATCCGCGACCTCGACCTGCTGCGTCCGATCTACCGCCAGACGGCGGCCTACGGCCACTTCGGCAGGCCAGAGCTTGACCTGCCGTGGGAGCGGACTGACCGGGCGGATGCACTCAAGTCGCTCGCGGGCGCCTGACCCGTTTCGCTGGCTGTGGTACGCGGTAGTCGGGACACTGCCTGCCGCGTACCACCAGTGGGTGCTGTTCGATCTCACCTGCCGCACATGGGTCCTGCGGCACTTCTGCCGGGTGCTCGTGCAGTTCCTGCCGTGGTGGCTGGTCCTGTTCGTGCCGGGGCCACTTTCGCTGCGGTTGTCGATGATCGCGCTCGGGTATCTGCTCGGGTTGTACTTCTCACTGTCCTTCATGGAGGACGCCTGTGAGCGGCGGCTGGTGAAGGCCGGGTATCCGGCTGGGTTGAACCGGAGGATCCGGGAGGAGACTCCCGTTGATTCCCGGGCCGACAGTGCGGCGTTCTACGCGGCCTTCTATCCGCCTCGGTGAGTTGGTCGTGCCCGGTTACCGGTGGTGGGCCTCACCTGAAAAAGATGATCCGTTTCCGAGTCGATGGCGGATGGATGGAAGCCGTCCGCGTACTCGGGAGGAGCCGGATCATGACGAATGGGCCGAGAGGTGCCTCGACAGCCACCGCACAAGCCAATCGAGAGGCCGTCGCCCTCTATGCGATGGATGATCGGCAGGATTTCGATGACGCGGACAGAGGGCTGATCGCCGATATCCCCGACCACCGGCTCACGCACGCTGACGGCGAGCCGATGCTCGATCTGGCCGGATTCGACTTCCTCGACGGCGACCCGGCCGCCCCGGACACGGTCAACCCGAGTCTCTGGCGGCAGTCGCAGATCATCAGGCGGGCCGGCCTGTACAAGGTGGTCGAC
Organism: Actinophytocola sp.; assembly: GCF_049647105.1. Taxonomy (GTDB): domain Bacteria; phylum Actinomycetota; class Actinomycetes; order Mycobacteriales; family Pseudonocardiaceae; genus Actinophytocola. The sequence goes on along the minus strand of NZ_JBARWZ010000260.1, from coordinate 25,395 downwards.
GGTGTGTACCAGGTACGCAACAACGACATCGCCAATCTGACCGTGGTCGAGGGTGAGGCCGGGCTGGTGGTCATCGACTGCATGGCCTCGGTCGAGGGCGCACGACAGGGCATGGGCCTGATCCGGGAGCACGTCAGCGACAAACCCGTCGTGGCCGTCATCTACACCCATACCCACATCGACCACTACGCCGGGGTCAAGGGCGTCGTCGACGCCGACGACGTGGCATCGGGCAAGGTGCCGATCATCGCGCCGGGCACCATCGCGTCGTTCGACAAGTACGCCATCGGGGAGAACGTGGTGGCCGGGAACGCCATGTCCCGGCGAGCGTCCTACGCCTTCGGGGCGCTGCTCGATCTGGGTCCCCAGGGCCAGGTCACCTGCGGCATCGGGATCGCGAGCGTCGCGGGTCCGACAGTGTCCTACATTTCGCCGACCGACGGGATCACCGAGACCGGGACGCGAAGGGACCTGGCCGGGATCACGTTCGAGTTCCTCTACGCACCGGACACCGAGGCGCCAGAGGAGATGCACATCTGGATACCGCAGCTCAAGGCGCTGACGTGCGCGGAGAACGCCAATCACTCGCTGCACAACATCCAGACGCTGCGCGGTGCCCGTACCCGGGATGCCCGCAACTTCGCCCGCTATCTCGACGAGACGCTCCAGCGATGGGGCGACGAGGCCGAGGTGCACTACGGCCCGCACACCTGGCCGGTGTGGGGCAACAAGAACATCGTCTCGTTCATCGAGTCCCAGCGGGACACCTACAAGTTCATCCACGACCAGTCGTTGCGGCTGGCGAACAAGGGCTACACGCCGCTCGAGGCGGCCGAGGAGATCGAGCTGCCAGAGCAGCTCGGCCGCAAGTGGTTCAACCGCGGCTACCACGGCACCCTGCACCACGACGTCCGCGCCGTGTTCACCAAGGAGCTCGGCATGTGGGACGGCGACCCCGTGTCGCTGCACCCACACCCACCGGTCGCCGCGGCGACCCGTTACGTCGATCTGATCGGCGCCGACGAGATCCTGGCGGAAGGCAAGCGGGCGTTCGACGCAGGCGACTACCGGTGGGCCGTGGAGATCCTGCACAAGCTGGTGTTCGCCCAGCCGGACAACCAGAAGGCTCGCGATCTGCAGGCCGACGCCTACGAACAGATGGGTTACCAGGCCGAAGGGCCACAATGGCGGGGAATCCTGCTCACCGCGGCCCGTGAACTACGGGGCGAGGTGGTTCCCGCCACGTTTGCCAGTGGCAGCCAGGACACGATCCTCGGGATGCCGATCGACATCCTGTTCGACTTCGTCGCCGTGCACGTCAACGGCGAGAAGGCCGCCGGGGTCGACCTCCGCATCGACGTCGACTTCACCGACCACGACCAGACCTGGGCGGCACGAGTGCACAACGGGGTACTCAACGCCCGCAAGGGTGCCTCCTCCGACGCGCAGCTCACCATCTCCGGGCCCAAGGCCGCGCTGGTGAACGTCCTCCTCCAACCGCGCGCCGCCGAGAAGCTGGCGCGGGACGGCAAGATCAGGCTCAACGGTGACCACGCCGTACTGAAGACCTTCGCGGGACTCCTGGACGAGTTCGAACCGAACTTCAACATCGTCATCCCCTGACCCGGCGCTGAAGGCGTCCTTCATCGCGTGGTGACCCGCTGACCTGCCGTGATCGTGTGTTCTGGTAAACCAGGCGCATGACCGGCGGGCGCGTGGTGCGCAAGGGGGAGTTGCGGGCGGCGGCCGAGCTTCCGGTTGCCCGGGTGTACGTCGATGTGCCCCTTGCTCATCTTGACCGGCCCTTCGACTATCTCGTGCCCGACACGCTCTCCTCGGCCGCGGTGCCAGGGTGCCGGTTGCGGATGCGGTTCGCCGGGAAGCAGGTCGACGGGTTCCTTCTCGAGCGGGTCGCCGCGTCCGAGTTCTCCGGGCGGATGGAGTTCATCGGCAAGGTCGTGTCGTCCGAGCCGGTGCTCACGCCGGACCTTGCCGCGCTGGCCCGCGCCGTGGCCGACCGGTACTCCGGCAGAATGATCGACGTGCTGCGGCTTGCCATTCCGCCTCGGCACGCCAAGGTGGAGGCCGAGCCGCCCGCCGAACCCGTTGCCCCGCCCGAGGCACCCGGCACCGCCGCCTGGGCGCGGTATCCGCGTGGGCCCGCGTTCGTCGACGCCCTGCGCAACGGGCGGCAGGCGCACGCCGTCTGGCAGGCGTTGCCCGGGGAGGACTGGCCCGCCCGGCTCGCCGAGCTTGCCACCACCGCCGCCGAGGGTGGCCGGGGCGCGGTGCTCGTCGTGCCCGACTACCGGGACGTGGCCAGGTTGCACGCTGCCTGTGTCGAGCGGGCGGGGGAGGGCAACGTGGTCGCTCTGTCCGCGGATGCCGGGCCAGCCAAGCGGTACCGGGCCTGGCTGGCCGTCAAGCGGGGTGCCGCGCGGATCGTCGTCGGCACCAGGGCCAGTGTGTTCGCGCCCGTGCACAGGCCGGGGTTGTTCGTCGTCTGGGACGACGGGGACGACCTGCACGCCGACCCGCACGCCCCCTACCCGCACGTCCGTGACGTGCTCATCCAGCGGGCCCACACCAGCGGCGCCTCGATGCTCGTCGCCGGGTTCGCGCGGACCGCCGAGGCGCAGCTGCTCGTGGAGACCGGGTGGGCGCCCGAGATCGTCGCCGCGCGGGACGAGGTGCGGAAGGCCTCGCCGCGGATCACGTCGCTCGGGGAGACCGACCAGCAGCTCGCCCGCGACCCTGCCGCCAGGGCCGCGCGCATCCCCTCCGTCGCGTTCGACGCCGCCAGGGCCGCGCTGGGGGCCGGACGGCCGGTGCTCGTGCAGGTGCCGCGTGGCGGGTACGTGCCCGCGCTCGCGTGCCAGCAGTGCCGGGGGCCGGTCCGGTGCCGGCGGTGTGCCGGGCCGCTCGGGTTACCGGCGGGCGGCAACGACGCGCGGCCGCCGACCTGCCGGTGGTGCGGGGTGCCCGACACCGCGTTCCGTTGCGGCAGCTGTGGTTCCCGGCGGTTGCGGGCCATCGTCGTCGGCGCCAAGCGGACCGCGGAGGAACTGGGGCGGGCGTTCGCCGACGTGCCCGTGCTGGGGTCGGGCGGCAAGGAGGTGCTGCGGCAGGTCGGCGGGCGGGCCGCGCTCGTCGTCGCCACGCCGGGAGCCGAACCCGTCGCCGATGGCGGGTACGGGGCCGCGCTACTGCTCGACGGCTGGGCGTTGCTCGGCCGTGCCGACCTGCGTGCCACGGAGGAAACGGTGCGGCGCTGGATGACCGCCGCCGCGCTCGTGCGGTCCGCGCAGGACGGTGGGCGGGTGGTGGTGCTCGCCGAGTCCGCGTTGCCGCCGGTGCAGGCACTCGTACGATGGGACCCGGGGTGGCTCGCCCGCCAGGAGCTCGCCGCCCGTGCCGAACTGGGTTTCCCACCCGCGGTGCGGATGGCGTCCGTCGACGGGCCGGCCAAGGCACTCGCCGCGTTCCTCGACGAGCTGGATCTGCCCGCGTCCGGGGAGGTGCTCGGGCCCGTCCCACTCGGCGAACCGGACCGGGACGGCAACACCGAGAAGGAACGGGCCCTCGTCCGGGCGACCAGGGCGCAAGGGCGGGCACTGGCCGCCGCCCTGGCCACCGCGCAACACGCCCGCACCGCACGGAAAGAGCCGGACGCCATCCGGGTCCGCCTCGACCCGCTGGAGCTGATCTAGTGGGACGTCCACCAACGTTCGCCGGGTTTCTCGGCGGCCCAGCTTCCCGCTGGCGGCGTTGCCGATCCACCCAAGTACACCCAGTACGAGGGAGGATCGGCGCCTTGCCAGCGGAAACCTGGATCCACCGATAAACCCACCGACATCGGTGGACGCCCCACTAGCCGATCCAGCGGCGGAACGCCGGCCATCTCGGGGTGCGGCACTCGACGTCGCGTCATGCGGCACTGAATAGACTGATGTGCGCCGCCCACGTGAGACCGATCGGAGCAATGTGACCGTCCAGCCCATCCGGCTCTTCGGCGACCCCGTGCTGCGCACCCCCGCCACCGAGGTCGTCGACTTCGACAAGGAGCTGGCCACCCTCGTCAAGGACCTCTGGGACACGATGGAGGACCAGGGTGGTGCCGGTCTGGCCGCCCCGCAGCTGGGTGTCGGCCTCCGGGTGTTCACCTACCACTGTGACGGGTTCGCAGGCCACCTCGTCAACCCCACCTGGACCGCCGTCGACGAGGAGATCCAGGACGGCGAGGAGGGCTGCCTGTCGATCCCCGGCCTGTACTGGGACTGCAGGCGCGCGAAGAGCGTCGTGGCCCGTGGCTGGAATATGCACGGCGAGCCGGTGCAGCTCGAGGGCACCGACCTGCTCGCGCGCTGCGTCCAGCACGAGACCGACCACCTCGACGGGGTGCTGTTCGTCGACCGGCTGGACGCGGCCACCCGCAAGGCGGCCATGAAGGAGATCCGCGAGGCCGAGTGGTTCGACGGCGCCACGCCGGCGATCAAGCAGAGCCCGCACCCGCTGTTCGGCGGTGCCGTCTAGATGCGGTTGGTATTCGCGGGCACCCCGGAGGTCGCACTTCCGGCGCTGCGCGCGCTCATCGCGTCGGCGCGGCACGACGTCGTCGCCGTCGTGACCAGGCCGGACGCGCCCGCCGGCCGTGGCCGCCACCTCGTGCGGTCACCGGTCGGCGCGCTCGCCGACGAGCACGGCATCGAGGTGCTCACGCCGGTCAGGGCGTCCGACCCCGCCTTCCTCGACCGGCTGCGGGAGATCGCACCGGACTGCTGCCCGGTCGTCGCGTACGGGGCGTTGCTGCCGCAGTCCGCGCTCGACATCCCGCCGCACGGCTGGGTGAACCTGCACTTCTCGGTCCTGCCCGCGTGGCGGGGTGCCGCGCCAGTGCAGGCCGCGGTGCGGCACGGTGACGAGATCACCGGTGCCACCACGTTCCGGATCGTGAAGGCACTCGACGCCGGGCCGGTGTTCGGGGTGCTGACCGAGGCGGTACGGGCAGGCGACACCGCGGGTGTGCTGCTCGACCGGCTCGCCGAGGCAGGGGCCGGGCTGCTGGCGTCCACGCTCGACGGCATCGAGGACGGCACCCTGGTCGCGGTGGAGCAGCCCGCCGACGGCACGAGCTACGCACCGAAGATCACCACCGAGGACGCCCACCTGGACTTCACCGCGCCCGCGATCGGGGTGGACCGGCTGGCCCGCGCGGTCACGCCGGAGCCGGGCGCGTGGGCGGAGTTCCGAGGCGAACGCATCAAGCTGGGCCCGGTGACCATCGCCGCCGGTGTCGGCGGCGATGGCGAACGGCTCGCACCGGGCGAGTTGCGGGTCGAGCGCAAGCGGGTCCTCGCCGGCACCGCGACCGAACCGGTGGCACTTGGCCAGGTGCAGGCGCCGGGCAAGAAGCGCATGGCGGCAACCGACTGGGCGCGAGGCGCACGCGTCGAACCAGGAGAGCGGCTCAATTGACCCAACCACGACGACGCCCGGCGAGGTTCGCCCGGCCTCGTACCCCGCACCCCCCGAAGCCGAGGGGCGGCCCCGGCAGGCCCCCGGTCGACGACCCCGCACGCCAGGCCGCGCTGGACACGCTGCGCGAGGTCCGTGCCCGCGACGCCTACGCCAACCTGCTGCTGCCCCAGATACTGCGTGAGCGGCGGATCACCGGCCGCGACGCGGCACTAGCCACCGAGCTGGCCTACGGCGCCTGCCGGTACATCGGGCTGCTCGACCAGGTGCTGGAAGCGTGCATCGACCGGCCGCTGGCCAAGGTCGAGCCCGCGCTGCTCGACGTGCTGCGGCTGGGCTGTTACCAGCTGCTGCGCACCCGCATCCCGCCGCACGCGGCGGTCGCGTCGACCGTCGACCTGGTGCGCGCCGAGCACGGTTCGCGCAGCAGCGGGTTCGTGAACGCCGTGCTGCGCAAGGTGTCGGAGCGCTCCGAGGAGGAGTGGCTCTCGACGCTGGCGCCGGACCCGGACAAGGACCGGATCGGCAACCTCGCCATGCGGGAGGCGCACCCGCGCTGGGTGGCGCGGGTGTTCGCCGACGCGCTCGGCACCACCGGTGACGAGCTGGAGTCCGCGCTGGCCGCCGACAACGAGCGGCCTGCCGTGCACCTCGTCGCGCGGCCGGGCGAGGTCACCGCGGAGGAGCTCGCCGCGATGACCGGCGGCGAGGTCGCGCCGTACTCGCCGTACGGGGTGCGGCTCGCCGCGGGTGCTGGCGACCCGGCCGGGCTGGACCCGGTGCGGGAGCGGCTCGCGTCGGTGCAGGACGAGGGCAGTCAGCTGTGCGCGGTGGCGCTGACCAGGCCGGAGGTCGACGGCGAGGACACCCGCTGGCTGGACCTGTGTGCCGGACCGGGCGGGAAGTCGGCGCTGCTGGGCGCCCTGCTGGGCATCCAGGGCGGCAGGCTCGACGCGGTCGAGAAGGCCCCGCACCGGGCACGGCTCGTGGAGCAGGCCACCGAGGGACTGCCGATCGTCGTGCACGTTGGCGACGGCCGGTCACCCGCGGCGCTGGGGCTCGGGTCCGGGTCGTTCGACCGGGTGCTGGTGGACGCGCCGTGCACGGGGCTCGGCTCGCTGCGGCGGCGCCCGGAGTCCCGGTGGCGGCGGCAGCCCTCCGACGTCGGCGACCTGACCAAGCTGCAGCGCGAACTGCTGATGGCCGCCATCGACCTGGTGCGGCCGGGCGGGGTGGTCGGGTACGTCGTGTGCTCGCCGCACCTGTCGGAGACGATCGGTCTCGTGACCGACGTGGTCCGCCGCACCGGCGTGACCGTGCTGGACACCCGCGAGTCGTTCCCCGACATGCCCTCGCTCGGCGACGGCCCGTACGTGCAACTGTGGCCGCACCGCCACGGCACCGACGCGATGTTCTGCGCACTGCTCCGCAAATGAGTCATGTCGCGGTCATCTCGATGGGTGGCACCATCGCGATGGCGCCCAGCGTGAGCGGCGGGATCTTGCCCGCGCTCGGCGCCGATGACCTGGTGGCGTCCGTGCCGGGACTGGCGGAACTGGACACCAGGATCACGACCGAGTCGCTGCGGTCGCTGCCCAGCCCCTCGCTCGGGTTCGACGACCTCGTCGCGCTGTCGACGCGGGTCCGGGCCGAGCTCGCGGCTGGTGCGACCGGGGTGGTGATCACCCACGGCACCGACACCATTGAGGAGACCGCGTTCTTCCTCGACCTGACCGTTCCCGGCGACGCGCCCGTCGTGGTCACCGGCGCGATGCGCCACCCGCACTCCGCGGGCCCCGACGGCCCCGCGAACCTGTACGCGGCGATCCGCGTCGCGCTCTCGCCCGCCGCCCGCGGCCACGGCACCCTCGTGGTGATGTCCGACGAGGTCCACGGTGCCCGGTTCGTCCGCAAGAACCACACCAGCAGCACCGGCGCGTTCGTCTCGCCCGGCTTCGGGCCGCTCGGGCTGGTGGTCGAGGGCGATCCACGCATCCGGGGCGTCGCCCGCACCGGCCTCACCCTGGCCGCGCACCCGAGGGTCACCGACGTCCGGGTCGGGCTGATCACCGTCGCGATGGGGGACGACGGCGCGCTGCTGCGCCGCTCCGGCGAGCTGTTCGACGGCGTCGTCATCGCAGGCCTCGGCGCGGGCCACGTGCCTGCCACGATGGTCCCGGTGGTGGCGGAGCAGGCCGCCCGCGTGCCGGTGGTCCTGTCGACCAGGACCGGCGCCGGGTCGGTGCTGCGGCAGACCTACGGCTACCCGGGCTCCGAACGTGACCTGCTCGACCGCGGCCTCATCCAGTCCGGGTTCCTCGACCCGGCCAAGTCGCGGGTGCTGCTCACCCTGCTGCTCGCGGCGGAGACACGCAGGTCACAGATCACCAAGGCGTTCGACCTCTACCGATAGAGCACCTGCCGGGACGCAACCCACACTTTAAAACTCCGGGGAGGCGGGCAGTGGCGGATAGGCTCGGTGGCGTGTCTTCAACGCCGATGATCGCGCCCAGCATCCTGTCCGCCGACTTCGCCAGGCTCGCCGAGGCGACCGAGGCCGTGCGGGGTGCCGACTGGCTGCACGTCGACGTCATGGACGGTCACTTCGTGCCCAACCTCACCATCGGGCTCCCGGTGGTGAAGGCGGTCCTGGCCAGCACCGACATCCCCGTCGACTGCCACCTCATGATCGACGACCCCGACCGGTGGGCGGTCGGGTACGCCGAGGCCGGTGCGCACAACGTGACCGTCCACGTGGAAGCGGCCGCCGACCCCGTGAAGCTCGCGCACGACATCCGCGCGGCGGGCGCCATGGCCGGGCTGTCGATCAAGCCGAAGACCCCGTTCGAGCCATACGTGGAATTGCTCGGCCACTACGACACGTTGCTGGTGATGTCCGTCGAACCCGGGTTCGGTGGGCAGGAGTTCATGACCGACGTGCTGGACAAGGTCCGCAAGGCGCGGGCCATGGTCGACGCCGGTGAGCTGAGCGTGCTGGTCGAGATCGACGGCGGGATCAACGCGGACACGATCGAGCAGGCCGCGGCGGCCGGGGTCGACTGCTTCGTCGCCGGGTCCGCGGTGTTCGGCGTGGACGACCCGGTCAAGGCGATCGACGCGTTGCGAGATCTAGCACGGGCAGCGATGCCGTCGCCGCGAGACAGAAGGACGATGTAGGGGTGTTCACGGGGATCGTCGAAGAGCGCGGCGAGGTCGTCGCCGTACAGGACCTGCCGGAGGCCGCCCGCATCACGATCGCGGGGCCGCTCGTCACCAGCGACGCGAAGCAGGGCGACTCGATCTCGGTCAACGGCGTGTGCCTGACCGTGGTCGAGATCGCCGACGGGGCGTTCACCGCCGACGTCATGCGCGAGACGCTGGTGCGCAGCAGCCTCGACAAGGTCGCGGCCGGTGAACCGGTCAACCTCGAACGTGCCGCCGAGGTCGGCAAGCGGTTCGGCGGGCACATCGTGCAGGGCCACGTCGACGGGACGGGGGTGGTCCTGTCCCGCGACCCGTCGCCGCACTGGGACCTCGTGCGCATCGGCATGCCGCGCGGCCTCGCCCGCTACCTGGTCGAGAAGGGCTCGATCACGGTCGACGGTGTGTCGCTCACCGTGGTCGAGGTGACCGACGACTGGTTTTCCGTGAGCCTCATCCCGGAGACCCTGCGCGCCACCACGCTGGGTGTCCGCACCCCGGGCGACCGGGTCAACCTCGAGGTCGACGTGGTCGCCAAGTACGTCGAGCGGTTGACCTTGCCACACTTGACCGGCAACAGCGCCGCGCCGGAGCAGAATGTTGTCACGGCGGAGGAGGCCACATGAGCGGACCCTGCGGAGCGACTCATCAGTGTCCCGGACGCCATGGAACCTGCGAGGGGGCGCGTCATGAGTGACATAGCGGGCGTCGAGAAGGCGATCTCGGCCATGGCAGCCGGCCGTCCGGTGATCGTGGTCGACGACGAGGACCGCGAGAACGAGGGCGACCTGATCTTCGCGGCCGAGAAGGCCACGCCAGAACTGCTCGCGTTCATGGTCCGGTACACCTCGGGGTACATCTGTGTGCCGCTGACCGAGCCCGACTGCGACCGGCTCGACCTGCCGCCCATGTTCCACACCAACCAGGACGTGCGCGGCACCGCCTACACGGTCACCGTCGACGCCAAGGAGGGCGTGAGCACCGGCATCTCCGCCGCCGACCGCGCACACACCATCCGGCTGCTCGCCGACCGGAACGCGCAGGCGAGCGACTTCACGCGGCCGGGCCACGTGGTGCCGCTGCGTGCCAGGGAGGGTGGCGTGCTCCGCCGCCCTGGGCACACCGAGGCCGCCGTCGACCTGGCGGTGCTGGCCGGGCTGCGGCCCGCGGGGGTGCTGTGCGAGATCGTGTCGCAGAAGGACGAGGGCGACATGGCCCGCCGCGACGAACTGGAGGTCTTCGCCGCGGAGCACGACCTCACGATCATCTCCATCGCCGACCTCATCGACTACCGGCGCCGCAAGGAGAGCCAGGTCGCCCGCGTCGCCGAGGCGCGGATCCCCACCGCGCACGGCGCGTTCCGCGCGGTCGGCTACGACTCGAAGCTGGACGGTATCGAGCACATCGCGCTGGTGTACGGCGACATCGAGGACGGCGAGAACGTCCTGGTCCGCGTGCACTCCGAGTGCCTGACCGGCGACGTGTTCGGGTCGCTGCGCTGCGACTGCGGGCCGCAGCTGGACGCGGCGCTCGCCGCCGTGGCCGCCGAGGGCCGCGGTGTGGTGCTGTACATGCGCGGGCACGAGGGCCGCGGCATCGGCCTCATGCACAAGCTGCAGGCCTACCAGCTGCAGGACAGCGGCGCGGACACGGTCGACGCGAACCTGGCGCTGGGCGTGCCAGCGGACGCCCGCGACTACGGGCAGGGCGCGCAGATCCTCGTCGACCTTGGCATCAGGTCGATGCGGCTGCTGACGAACAACCCGGCCAAGCGGGTCGGCCTGGACGGCTACGGGCTCGCGATCGTGGACCGCGTGCCGCTGCCGATCCGGCCGAACGCGGAGAACCTGCGGTACCTGCGGACCAAGCGGGACCGCATGGGGCACGAACTGGGCGACCTGGACATGTACGAGGGGTCGACACAGCCCTAGTGCCCCGTCCAGGCGGATACGGCACGATTCTCTTTCGGCCCCGCCGCCCGCGTTGCCGAAAGGCCCGGGTACAACCCGGTAGGAGGACCTTCCGGCGCCTTGCCTGCGAACACCGGGATCCGCCGATAACCACCCCGATCCACCTGGACGGGGCACCAGCACAGGCGGCACACAGACTCCGGCCCTAACGTCGGGTCGCATGACAGGGAGTCACGGCGACGCCGTGAGCGGCAACACGGTGGCACTCGCGGCAGGTGTCGACACCACGACCAAGCCGACCGGCGGCGGTGCACCGGGCGGCGGACCCGGCGGCCCGCCACCACCCCGCGCCGCCGTGCCGCCACACGAAGGGGATAATTTCGGCTGTTGGCACCGTTCCCGAGGAGGCGCGCGAGCGTGAGTGGCGAAGGCCGTCCTGAGGTCGAGGTCCAGGATTGCGATGGCATCCGCCTCGCCATCGTGGCCACCAGGTGGCACGACAGGATCACGTCCACGTTGCTCGAGCGGGCACTCGCGGCCGCGGACAAGGCCGGGGTGAAGGAACCGACGGTGGTCCGTGTGCCGGGTGCCGTCGAGCTGCCGGTGGTGTGCCAGGAGCTGGCCAGGCACCACGACGCGGTCGTCGCGCTCGGGGTGGTGATCCGCGGCGGCACGCCGCACTTCGAGTACGTGTGCGACGCGGTGACCTACGGACTCACCCGGGTGTCGCTCGACGAGTCGACGCCGGTGGGCAACGGCGTGCTGACCGTGAACGACGAGAAGCAGGCGCTGGCCCGCTGCGGACTGCCGGACTCCGAGGAGGACAAGGGCTTCGAGGCGACGGTCGCCGCGCTGGACACGGCGATGGTGGTCCGCGGCCTCCGCCAGCCATGGACCGAGCGGGGGTTTGCGTGATGTTCACCGCCCGGCCGCGCAAGATCCGGGTGCTCTCGATCATCGGCGCGGTGGTCTTCGTCGCCGTGTTCACCGTGGTCGCGATCCTCCTGCGCAACACCCCGACCGGCGTGTACTTCTACCTGTCCGACCAGATCGCGATGATCGGCATCGGCGTGCTGATCGCGTGCGGCGCGCTGATGTTCGGCCGCCCCAGGGTGCGCGCGGACCTCGATGGCGTCGAGGTCCGCAACATGCTGGGCAGCCGCCGCTACGCGTGGCCGGACATCGAGTCGGTGAGCTTCCCCGACGGCTCCGCGTGGGCCCGCCTCGAACTGCCGGACGACGAGTACGTGCCGATCATGGCCGTGCAGGCGATCGACGGCGAGCACGCCGTGGCCGCCATGCGCGAGCTGCGCCGCCTGCGCCGCGAGGCCGAGCCGGTGACCCGGTAGCCCTGCGTCGCCGGGAGAGTCGTCCGGAACGGATGAACCCTACTTTCGTATTCATCCGGATGTATGCGTTGTCAGCCGGACAACCACGTTCCGCACGGCCCGCGTGGCGGAGGACTAACCGGCTGGTGGGTGTCCCTGGGGCGGTCCCTTTTCTACCGTTTTGAACGTGAGGGCGAGGACTTTTCCTCACATTCGGTAGAAGGGAATCCCTGCTCATGAAACTTCCCATGAAAGCTCTGGGTGCCCTGGCCGCCGCAGCGGCCGTGGTGCCCTTCGGGCTGACTCCCGCGCAGGCCTTACCCGCGGGCTACGGCGAGTCGGTGGCCACCGAGGCCGTCGCCACGCTCACGGCCGACGGGCTCACCACGGCCGAGGCCACCGATCTCCTGTCCGCGCAGCCCGACCTCATCGCCACCGGCGAGCGGGTGCTCGACCGGGTCGGTGCGGACTCGGCCGGCATGTACCTCGACCCGGCCTCGGCCGCGGTCGTGGTGAACGTCGTCGACTCCGCCGACGTCGCCACGGTCGAGTCGGCAGGCGCCACGGCCAGGGTCGTCGACCACAGCATGGCCGAGCTGACCGCCGCGCGGGACGCGGTGGCGAAGGTGCAGCCCGCGAACACGGCGGCGGGTATCGACGTCCGGGACAACCAGGTCGTGGTCCGGATCGCCGACACCGCCACCGGACTCGGCGCGCTCACCGCGGTGACCGAGCGCTTCGGTGACCTCGTCCGCACCGAGCACGTCGCAGGCGCGTTCGACACGGCGATCTCCGGCGGCGACGCGATCACCGGCAGCGGCGGGCGCTGCTCGCTCGGGTTCAACACGACCGGCAACACGGGCATCACCGCCGGCCACTGCACCGGATCGATCTCGTCGTGGAACGACGCGGCGGGCAACTACTACGGCCCGTCGATCGCGGCGAACTTCCCGACCCAGGACTACGGCCTGATCCGCAACGACGGTGGCCTTGCCCAGCCGGGCGACGTGAACCTGTACAACGGCGGCTACCAGGACATCAACGGTGCGGCCGACCCGTACGTCGGGCTCTCGGTCTGCAAGAGCGGCAGCACCACGGGTCTTACCTGCGGTCAGGTCACGCAGGTCGGCATCACCATCTGCTACTCGCAGGGCTGTGTGTACAACATGGCCGAGAGCACCGCGTACGTGCAGCCGGGTGACAGTGGCGGCGCGTGGTTCGCCGGCGGCACCGCGATCGGCATCACCTCGGGCATGGGCGGTGGCTACAGCTACTTCCAGCCGGTCGTCCCGGGCCTGAACCTGTACGGCGTCTCGGTGTTCTGACCCCTTTCCCGACAGATGGCCCGCCGGTGTGAACCGGCGGGCCATCCGCGTTGAGCACGGACCGTGCACACGCCGGAACTCCACGCTGAACCATTCGGCATGCGGGCGCGTAGGGCTTCGTGTAGATCGTTTGCCGAGACACCCTTGGAGGCCCGGCTTGACCGCAGTCGAACCCACCACGCCCACGAACACTCCAACGACCGGCACCCGGTCGCGCCGCGATCTTCTGTGTGGCCTGATGGTCGCGCTCGTCGCCCCGGGTGCGCTGGTCGCCGCCTGCTCCGACAGCGGCTCGTCGAGCGGTGGCACGACCACGAGCGGCGGCGGCTCGACGCCGGCGGGCGGTGGCTCCGCGCAGGGCCTCGCCGCGCTCGCCGACGTGCCGGACGGCGGCGGCCTCATCGTCGACAACCCCGGCGGGGGCAAGATCCTCCTCGCCCGCACCGGCGAGGAGGTCAAGGCCTACAACGCCGCCTGCACCCACATGGGCACCATCGTCAACGCGCCTTCCGACGGCGTCGCGGTCTGCCCGAACCACGGCAGCGAGTTCGACGCCGCCTCCGGCGCCGTGAAGAAGGGCCCGGCGACGCAGCCGCTGCCAACGGTCGAGGTCAAGGTCGACGGCGACCAGATCGTCCTCGCCTGACCTGACTGACGCTCCCCGAGTCAGAGGGTGCGCGAATAGGGCTGGCGGCATCCACCGAACCTATTCGCGCACCCTCTAACGTGAGGTCCATTCGGGTTATAGCCACCCGTGTCGCCACACCGTAGGGTGATTTCGCCGTAACCAAACGTAGGTGGGCGACCGCCGCGTGTGCTCGGGGAGTCAGGTCATGCGATCAACGAAGATCACAGCCCTCGCGTTGGGGGCGCTACTGGTGGGCGGCCTCGCCGTCGCCAGCCCGGCGGCGAGCGTTGCCGACGACCGTCCAACCGCCGTCGTGTCCCTCGGGGACAGTGCCATCTCCGGTGAGGGTGCCGGAAACTACGAACCGGGTACGGCAGGCGAGAACGGCAACTGGTGCCACCGCTCCGCCAACGCACTCGTCCACAAGACCGCCGTCGCCGACCACACGATCAACCTCGCGTGCAGTGGCGCCGAAGCCGCGAACGTGTCGCTCGCGGACACCACGCACTACACCGAGGGATCGCAGTCCCGCCGCCTGATCGGCATCGCCCAGCAGTACCGCGTCACGACCGTCGTCGTGCAGGTCGGTGCCAACGACGAGCCCGCCTTCGCGGACACGCTCCTCGGCTGCATCGCCGAGTGGTTCAACCCGTTCGGCTCCGGCTGCCGCTCCAAGCTGCGCGCCGAGTGGCCGCAGCGGGTCGCGGCCATGGCGCCGCGCGTCGAGACCGCGCTCGCCGACGTCCGCTCGGCCATGTCGCAGGCCGGCTACGCCGCCGGTTCGTACAACCTGATCCTGACCTCCTACGCGTCCCCGCTGACCGAGAACATGGACGCGACGCTGCACGGTCCGCAGGGCTGCCCGTTCAAGCTCGCCGACGCGGGCTTCGGCCGGACCGAGGCGGTGCCGCAGCTCTCCGAGGCACTGCGCGGCGCGGCGACCCGGTCCGGTGCGAAGTTCCTGGACTTCTCCCGCGCGACCGAGGGCCGCGAGGCCTGCAGCGGTGGCAGCAGCTCGTCCAGCGAGTGGCAGAACCGCGTCAAGGTCGACCCGTGGGCGTGGGTGAACGGCGGCCTCGACGCCATCGGCATCCACATGGCGCAGGAGTCCTTCCACCCGAACGCGAGGGGGCACGCGCAGCTGGGCAGGTGCGTCACCGAGTTCGTGAACTCGGGGGCGAACTCGGCGAGGTGCCTGGCCGGCTCGGACGGCAACGTCCACGCCGTCCAGTAACGGCGAATCCGTGAAGGCGCGTCCGGGATCTCCCCGGACGCGCCTTCACGTGTCCGGCTACTCGCCTCGGATCCCCTTGAGCACCTCGGCGGGCAGCTTCGGGTCGTCCAGCGCGTAGGTCGTGCCTTCCTTCCAGCCCTCGACCTTCTTGATCGCCTCGGCGAACGTCTCCATCTGGTCGTCGTCGAGGTCCGGGACCTTGGTCTCGATCGAGACCCCCATGTCCTTGGCGACCTTGCGTGCGTAGGCGTCCGGGTCGTTGGCGCCGTCACCGACGGGCGCGTACTTGTTCATCGCCTTGACGACGGTGATGTTCCCGTAGCCCTTGAGCACGGCCTTGATGGCCTCGAAGCCGGTCTGCTCGTCCGGGAACACCGCGAAACTGCCTGCCGACTTGGTGTTGGCCTTCTTGCCCGGGTACGCGCCGTACTTCTCGCCGCTGCGGATGTTCCCCGGGTTGCGGGCCCGCCACGAGATCGTGCCGTCGGAGCGCACCTCGTCGGAGAAGATGATGTAGCGCTTGCCGCCCGCGAGGACTTCGAGCCCCGGGTCGGCGGCGGACGCCGCGGCGGGCGCGGCGGGGGCGGCGGGCTGGCTGCTCTCCGCCGGGATCCACTGCGTGCCGTCCCACTGCCACTGCCCGTCCTCGGACAGCACCGGCGCCTGCGCGGGCTCCTGGGACGACTCGGCGGGCACCCACTGGGTCCCGTCCCACTGCCATTGGCCGTCCTCGGACAGCTGCCCGACCGGCATCTCCGACGACTCCGGCTCCTCGGAGTAGCCGCCGTCGGCGGGGTCCTCGATCCCGAGCGCGGTCCAGGTCTGCGGCCCGACCTGGTCCTCCTCGTAGATCCCTCGGTCGGACTGGAACGACCGCAGGGCCGTGTCGAACTCCTCGTCGTAGCTCCCGGTCGGCTCCGACCGCAGGTAACCCTCCCGCTGCAGCGCCCTGCCCGCCTCCAGCACCCAGTCCGAACACGCGTACTGGTAGCTCTCCTTGTCCAGCACCGGCAATGTCACGGCACTCACCTCCGGTAGGGAGGCTAGGAGGGGAGTCGCGGGCGGTGACCGGCCGCGAGGGCGGCCATCGGGGCAGCGATACCGCGCCGGTGTACGGGCACTTCGCGACGGGTGTGTCCGGCATTGTCGGTGGTCGGCCGTAGGCTGGGGAGGTGGCAGATCCGTCGACATATCGTCCGTCGCCGGGCACGATTCCGGACGCGCCTGGGGTCTACAAGTTCCGTGAGCCCGGTGGCCGGGTCATCTACGTTGGGAAGGCCAAGTCCCTGCGTGGCCGCCTCAACTCCTACTTCGCCGACCTGTCGGTGCTGCACCCGCGCACGCGGCAGATGGTCACCACCGCGGGCAGCGTCGAGTGGACCGTGGTCGCCACCGAGGTCGAGGCGCTCCAGCTCGAGTACAACTGGATCAAGGAGTTCGACCCTCGGTTCAACGTCCGCTACCGGGACGACAAGACCTACCCCGTCCTCGCGGTGACGCTGCACGACGAGTACCCGCGCCTGCACGTCTACCGGGGGCCGCGGCGCAAGGGCGTCCGGTACTTCGGCCCGTACGCCCACGCGTGGGCCATCCGCGAGACGCTCGACCTGCTGCTGCGTGTCTTCCCGGCCCGCACCTGCTCGTCCGGTGTCTTCAAGCGGCACGGCCAGATCGGCAGGCCGTGCCTGCTCGGCTACATCGGCAAGTGCTCGGCGCCGTGTGTCGGCCGGGTGTCCGCCGACGAGCACCGCGACATCGTCGAGGACTTCTGCGACTTCCTCGCGGGCAAGACCGACCACATGATGAAGCGCCTGGAGAAGGAGATGAACGCCGCGTCCGCCGACCTCGAGTTCGAGCGGGCGGCCCGGCTGCGTGACGACCTGTCCGCGCTGCGGCGCGCGATGGAGAAGCAGGCCGTCGTCCTCGGCGACGGCACCGACGCCGACGTCGTCGCGTTCTCGCACGACGACCTGGAGGCCGCGGTCCAGGTGTTCCACGTCCGCGGTGGCCGGGTCCGCGGCCAGCGCGGCTGGGTCATCGACAAGATCGACGAGATCGACGAGGCCGGGCTGGTCGACCAGTTCCTCATCCAGTTCTACGGCGACCAGGCCGAGCTGGCCGACGACGACGCGACCGCCGAGGCGAGCCCGGTCCCGCGTGAGGTGCTGGTGCCCGCCCTGCCAGACGACGCCGAGGCGATGAGCGACCTGCTCTCGGAGCTGCGTGGCTCGCGCGTCGCGCTCCGGGTGCCGCAGCGCGGCGACAAGCGCGCACTCATGGAGACGCTCGAACGCAACGCGAAAGAGGCCTTCCAGCTGCACAAGCTGCGCCGGGCCGGGGACCTCACCGCCCGCTCCGCCGCGCTGCAGGAGCTGCAGGACGCGCTCGGGCTGGACACCGCGCCGCTGCGCGTCGAGTGCATCGACATCAGCCACATCCAGGGCAGCGACGTGGTGGCCTCGCTCGTCGTGTTCGAGGACGGGCTGGCCCGCAAGTCCGAGTACCGCCGCTTCGCGATCAGGGAGGCGGCCACCGAGGGCGACGTCGCGTCGATCGCCGAGGTCGTCCGCCGCCGTTTCCACCGCTACCTCCAGGAGACAGGGGAGGAGCCGAGGGCGGGCATCGACCCGGAGACGGGGCGGCCGAGGAAGTTCGCCTACCCGCCGAACCTGCTGGTCGTCGACGGTGCCGGCCCGCAGGCCAACGCGGCCGCGGACGTGCTCGCCGAGATGGGCATCCAGGACGTCGCCGTCATCGGGCTCGCGAAGCGCCTTGAGGAGGTGTGGCTCCCGGCCGACCCGGAGCCGACCATCCTGTCCCGCACCAGCGAGGGCCTCTACCTGCTGCAACGGGTCCGCGACGAGGCACACCGGTTCGCGATCGCCTACCACCGGCAGAAGCGCTCGAAACGGATGATCACCTCGGCACTCGACGGCATCCCCGGCCTCGGCCAGAGCCGCAAGGCGGCCCTGCTCAAGCACTTCGGTTCGCTCAAACGGTTACGCCAGGCCACGGTGGACGACATCAGCGGTGTACCGGGAATCGGCGCGCACACGGCGGCGCTGGTACACAGTGCGCTGTCAGCCCAAACCGACAAAGAAAACGGGAGTACCTCATGACCGAGACGCCTGAGGACCACGCGCAGGGCGTGGAGGTCGCGGTGGTGACCGGCCTGTCCGGCGCGGGCCGCAGCACCGCGGCCAAGTGCCTCGAGGACCTTGGCTGGTTCGTCGTGGACAACCTGCCGCCGGAGCTGATCTCCACGATGGTCGAGCTCGGCGCGAAGGCGCAGGGCGCGGTCACGAAGGTGGCCGTGGTGATGGACGTGCGCAGCCGCGCGTTCACCGAGGACCTCGCGTCGATCATCCGGGACCTGGACGCGAGCGGGTACAAGCCGAGGGTGGTGTTCCTTGAGGCGACCGACGACGTGCTGGTCCGCCGGTTCGAACAGGTCCGCCGCGGCCACCCGATGCAGGGTGACGGCAGGCTGATCGACGGCATCAAGTCCGAGCGCGACCTGCTCGGCCCGCTGCGTGAGGACGCCGACCTGGTGCTCGACACGTCCACGCTGTCCGTGCACCAGCTGCGCGCCAAGATCGAGGACGCGTTCGGCAGCGACGCGTCGAGCACCACCAAGGTGACGGTGCTGTCGTTCGGCTACAAGTACGGCATCCCGATGGACGCCGACCTGGTGATGGACGTGCGGTTCCTGCCCAACCCGTTCTGGATCCCGGAGCTGAAGGACCTCACCGGCAGGGACGCGGACGTGCGGAACTACGTGCTCACACAGGAGGGCGCGGAGGAGTTCCTGGACCGCTACCACGAGCTGCTGCGCCTGATCGGCGCCGGCTACCGGCGGGAGGGCAAGCGGTACCTGACGCTCGCGATCGGCTGCACCGGCGGCAAGCACCGCAGTGTGGCCATCTCGGAGGAGCTGTCCCGTCGCCTCGCCGACGAGGACCGGATGGCGGTGAAGGTGGTGCACCGGGACTTGGGGCGCGAGTGAGCGCAGCTTGCGGAGCGAACCAGGTAGTGCTGAGCGCAGCTTGTGGAGCGAACCAGGTAGTGCTGAGCGCAGCTTGCGGAGCGAACCAGGTAGTGCTGAGCGGACGTTGCCAGACGACGGAGCGGTCTTGAAGGCGGTCGCCCTCGGTGGAGGGCGGGGACTGCACGCGACGCTGTCGGCGCTGCGGCGGCTGACACCGGACGTCACCGCGGTGGTCACGGTCGCCGACGACGGTGGGTCGTCCGGGCGGTTGCGGCGTGAGCTGGGCCTGTTGCCGCCCGGCGACCTCCGCAAGGCGCTCGCCGCGCTCGCCGGGGAGGACGACGAGAACTCGTTGTGGGCCACGGTGTTCCAGCACCGCTTCGGTGGCACGGGCGCACTGGCCGGGCACGCGGTCGGCAACCTGGTGCTGGCGGCGCTGATCGAGCTGCTCGACGACCCGGTCGCGGCGCTCGACGAGGCCGCGCGCCTGCTGGGGCTGAAGGGCCGCGTGCTGCCGATGTGCACCGAGCCGCTCGACATCGAGGCGGACGTGGTCGGCCTCGACGAGAACCCGGCCGCGGTGCGGCGGATCCGTGGGCAGGTCGCGGTGGCGACGACGCCGGGTCAGGTCCAGCGGATCCGGCTGCACACTGCGGGCGAGCCGGATGACGTGCCGAAGGCGTGCGCGGCGGCGGTCACGGCCGTGCTGGCGGCCGACGTGGTGCTGCTGGGCCCCGGCTCCTGGTTCACGAGCGTGCTGCCGCACCTGCTGGTGCCGGAGCTGCAGGAGGCGCTGATCGACACGGCCGCGTCCCGCATCGTGGTACTGAACCTGGTCCCTCAACCAGGGGAGACCGCTGGCTTCTCCCCTGAGCGGCATCTGGACGTACTCTGCGAGCACGCACCGCGCCTGCGGGTGGACGCGGTGATCGCCGACGCCGATTCCGTGTCGACGCCGGACCGCCTCCGGCGCGCGGCGGCAGCCCTCGGGGCGCGGCTGCGGCTGGACGCGATCGCGTCGGCCGGGACGCGGGAGCGGCATGACCCGGCGGCGCTGGCCGAGAGCCTGCGTGGCGCGTTCGAGGAGGTCAGGTCGGCGCGCGACCCGGGTTGATGGTGGGATGTACGCCTGCGTGGGAGGCGGGCCCCTGGTGGGAGGGGGCGCGCGTGGCGGGAGAGGAGCAACCAACGTGGCGATGACCGCGGCGGTCAAGGACGAGCTGAGCAGGCTCGCGGTGTCCAAGACGTGTTGCAGGCGTTCCGAGGTGTCGTCGCTGCTGCGGTTCGCGGGCGGGCTGCACATCGTCGGCGGCCGGGTGGTCGTCGAGGCGGAGCTGGACACCGGTGCGGCCGCGCGGCGGCTGCGCAAGGAGATCCACGACCTGTACGGGCACAACGCGGACATCCACGTGCTCGCGTCCGGCGGGCTGCGCAAGGGCACCCGGTACGTGGTGCGGGTGGTGCGTGACGGTGAGGGCCTCGCCCGCCAGACCGGTCTGCTCGACCTGCGGGGCCGCCCGGTGCGGGGGCTGCCGGCGGCGGTCGTGTCCGGCGGCGTGTGCGACTCGGAAGCTGCGTGGCGGGGCGCGTTCCTGGCACACGGTTCGCTTACCGAGCCCGGCCGGTCGTCGGCGCTGGAGATCACCTGCCCCGGCCCGGAGGCGGCGCTGGCACTGGTGGGTGCCGCGCGCAGGATGGGCATCCAGGCGAAGTCGCGTGAGGTGCGCGGTGCCGACCGCGTGGTGGTCCGCGACGGCGACGCGATCGGCGCGATGCTGACGCGGCTCGGCGCGCACACGTCGGTGCTGGCGTGGGAGGAGCGGCGGATGCGCCGCGAGGTCCGCGCGACGGCCAACCGCCTCGCGAACTTCGACGACGCGAACCTGCGCCGCTCGGCACGCGCGGCGGTCGCGGCGGCGGCCAGGGTGCAGCGGGCGATGGAGATCCTCGGCGCGACGGCGCCGGACCACCTGAGCGCGGCGGGCAGGCTGCGGCTGTCGAACCGGCAGGCGTCGCTGGAGGAGCTCGGCCAGCTGTCCGACCCGCCGATGACCAAGGACGCGGTCGCCGGCCGCATTCGCCGCCTGCTGGCGATGGCCGACAAGCGCGCGAAGGAGCTCGGTCTTCCGGACACCGAGTCGGCCGTGACGCCGGAGATGCTCGAAGCCGAGGTTTAGAGGGCGCGAATAGGGCATGGCGGCGCCCGTCGCGCCGAGGCGGGCATCCACCGACCCTGTTCGCGCGCCCTCTTAACGCAGCTCCTTGGCGATCAGCTCGCGGAGCCGTTCCTGCGGCATGGCAAGGAGATTCGGCATCTGCTTGTTCCACCGCTCCGCGAAGGTGGTCATGCCGGCCGCGAACTGGCGCCGGACCGGGGTCCTGGCGAAGAACAGCGCGAGTGCCGCGAACGGGCGGAAGACGTGCCTGCCCCGGAGCCGGACGACGACCTCGATCCGCCATCGGCCACCCGGCGCAGGCGCGGGGGTGACCGTGAACCTGGCGAGGCCCACCGTGTGCCGCATGCGTCCTTCGACGGCCGGTCGTCCGCCCGCGCGGGCCGCGGCCGCCCACCAGCGTTCGAAGTCGGCGTGCAGCCGGCCGGTGAAGGCGGACATCCGGCGGCCGGTGCCGGTGCCGCCCTCGAGGTCGAGCGTGCGCGGGGCGGCGGCGCTGCGCAGCAGGACCCGGCAGGTGGACGTGCCGTGCTCGTCGGTGACCTTGATCCGGCCCTCGGTGTCCGTGTGCCGGTGCCACGCGTCGACCGCGGCCTGGAGGGTGCCGTCGGCGGAGGCGTAGTTGGTGCCTGGGCCGCTGAACCGTTGGTCGAGCGCGTCCCAGCCGATGGCGACGGTGTGCTCGAACCAGGTGCGGGGGACCGGTACGACCTCGACGGTGTGGCGGAGGCGGGCCATGCCCGAAATCCTTCCATCTGAACCGGCGGGAAGCCCGGACATGGTGCGAGGCCTGCCTGATTGACCCCCACGCAATCAGGCAGGCCTCGCTTTTCCTGGGTGCCGCACCCCCCTGGCGACGAGCCGTCCCCCGCCTCGTCGCCGCTCCCAGCGTCCCCCCTACGCCAACACAAGAGCGGGGACCCAGCACCCAGATACGCCGTTGGTGAGAAAAATCCCGAGAACCACGTCCGGCCCCCGCGCGCACACCCCAACTGATTCGATACAGTTGCCTTGCCCGCACAACCCGCGACCAGGCCATCCTCGGGCGTTAGGGTGGGTGGGGCTGACGACAATCACGAGCACGAGGAGCGCACGGTGACCGTTCGGGTAGGCGTCAACGGCTTCGGCCGTATCGGCCGCAACTTCTGGCGCGCGGTGCAGGCCGGCGAGCACGACATCGAGATCGTGGCCTTCAACGACCTCGGTGATGTCGCGACCATGGCCCACCTGCTGAAGTACGACAGCGTCCTCGGCAGGCTGCCCTTCGAGGTCAAGGCGACCGACGAAGGCATCTCGGTGGACGGCAAGACCATCAAGGCCTTCGCGGAGCGCGACCCGGGCAAGCTGCCGTGGAAGGACCTCGGCGTCGACGTCGTCATCGAGTCGACGGGCTTCTTCACCAAGGGCGACGACGCCCGCAAGCACGTCGACGAGGGTGGCGCCAAGAAGGTCATCATCTCCGCGCCGGCCAAGGGTGAGGACCTCACGGTCGTCATCGGCGCCAACGAGCACCTCTACGACGGTTCGCAGACCATCATCTCCAACGCCTCCTGCACCACCAACTGCCTGGCCCCGCTGGCCAAGGTCCTCCACGATGCGTTCACCATCGAGAAGGGCCTGATGACCACGATCCACGCGTACACGCAGGACCAGAACCTGCAGGACGGCCCGCACAATGATCTGCGCAGGGCACGCGCGGCCGCGCTGAACGTCGTGCCGACCTCCACCGGCGCCGCCAAGGCCATCGGCCTGGTCCTGCCGGAGCTGAACGGCAAGCTCGACGGCTACTCGCTGCGTGTCCCGGTGCCGACCGGCTCGATCACCGACCTCACGGTGGACCTCGCCAGGGAGGTCACCCTGGACGAGATCAACGCCGCCTACCGCACCGCGGCCGAGGGCCCGCTCAAGGGCATCCTGCGCTACAGCGAGGACCCGATCGTGTCCTCCGACATCGTCACCGACCCGGCGTCGTGCATCTACGACGCGCCGATCACCAAGGTCATCGGCAACCAGGTCAAGGTCTACGGCTGGTATGACAACGAGTGGGGTTACTCCAACCGTCTCGCGGACCTGACCGCGCTCGTCGCGTCCAAGCTCTGAGGTATCGATGAAGACTCTCGACGACCTGCTCGCCGAGGGGGTGGCGGGTCGGCACGTGCTCGTGCGCGCCGACCTGAACGTCCCCCTCGATGGCGAGACCATCACCGACGACGGCCGCATCCGCGCCTCGCTGCCCACCCTCACCAAGCTGGTCGATGGCGGCGCGCGGGTGGTCGTCACCGCACACCTTGGCCGCCCCAAGGGCGAGCCGGACCCGAAGTACTCGCTCAAGCCCGTCGCGACCCGGCTGAACGAACTGCTCGACGCGACCGTGACGCTCGCGGGCGACGTGGTCGGCGACTCCGCCAGGACCACCGTGGCCGGTCTGGCGGACGGCGAGGTGGCGCTGCTGGAGAACATCCGGTTCGACGCGCGTGAGACCAGCAAGGACGAGGCCGAGCGCGGCGCGTTCGCCCGTGAGCTGGCCGCACTCGTCGGCGACGGTGGCGTGTTCGTGTCCGACGGGTTCGGTGTGGTGCACCGCAAGCAGGCCTCGGTGTACGACGTGGCCAAGCTCCTGCCCGCGTACGCGGGTGGTCTGGTGCTGGCCGAGGTCGAGGTGCTGCGCAGGCTCACCGACACGCCGGACCGGCCGTACGTTGTGGTGCTCGGCGGTGCCAAGGTGTCCGACAAGCTCGCGGTCATCGAGTCCCTGCTGCCCAAGGTGGACAGGCTCATCGTGGGCGGCGGCATGTGCTTCACGTTCCTGGCCGCCGAGGGGCTCGGGGTCGGCGCGTCGCTGCTCGAGGGCGACATGATCGAAACCTGCAAGAAGCTGCTCGCGGAGGCGGGGGAGAAGATCCTGCTGCCCGCCGACGTCGTGATCGCCGAAAAGTTCGCCGAGGACGCCGCGACCGAGTCGGTGCTCGTCGCGGACATGCGCGAGGACTGGATGGGCCTGGACATCGGGCCGATCACCGCGGAGCGGTACGCGGCGGCGCTCGCCGACGCGGGCACCGTGTTCTGGAACGGCCCGATGGGCGTGTTCGAGATGGCGCCGTTCGCCGAGGGCACCCGCACCGTCGCACAGGCCATTGTGGACGGAGACGCCTACAGCGTGGTCGGCGGCGGCGACTCGGCGGCGGCCGTGCGCGCGCTCGGCCTGCCGGACGACGGCTTCTCGCACATCTCGACCGGCGGCGGCGCGTCGCTGGAATTCCTGGAGGGCAAGGAACTTCCGGGCGTAGCGGTCTTGGAGCACTCATGAGTCGCCTGGTGTTCATCGCGGGCAACTGGAAGATGAACCTCAACCACCTCGAGGCCATCGCGCTGGTCCAGAAGATCGCGTTCTCCCTGCCGGAGAAGTACTTCGCGAAGGTCGAGGTGGCTGTCCTGCCGCCGTTCGTGGACATCCGCAGCATCCAGACGCTGGTGGACGGCGACCGGCTGAAGTTGAAGTACGGCGCGCAGGACGTGTCCCGCTACGACTCGGGCGCCTACACCGGCGAGGTGTCGGCCGTGATGCTCGCGAAGCTCGGCTGCTCGTATGTGACGGTCGGCCACTCGGAGCGCCGCGAGTACCACGCGGAGACCGACGAGCTGGTCAACACCAAGGTGAAGGCCGCGCTCAAGCACGGCATCGCGCCGATCCTGTGCATCGGCGAGAAGCTCGACGTGCGCGAGGCGGGCACCCACGTCGAGTACACCACTGACCAGCTGATCGCCGGGCTCAAGGGCGTCAAGACCGACCTGGTGTCCAAGGTGGTCGTCGCCTACGAGCCGGTGTGGGCCATCGGCACCGGCCGCGTCGCGACCCCGCAGGACGCGCAGGAGGTCTGTGGCGCGATCCGCGCGAGGCTGGCGGACAAGTACGGCCAGGAGATCGCCGAGCAGGTGCGCGTCCTGTACGGCGGCTCGGTGAAGTCCGGCAACATCGGTGACCTGGTGAAGCAGGACGACATCGACGGCGCACTGGTGGGCGGCGCGAGCCTGGACGCGGAGGAGTTCACGAAGCTCTCCGCCATGGCCGCGGGCGGCCCGCTGCCCTGACACACACGAAAAGGCGCGTTCGGGGTGGTCGACCACCCCGAAC
>NZ_JBARWZ010000259.1:0-38279 GCF_049647105.1 Actinophytocola sp. | reverse complement strand
CTACCTCCACCTCGCCGCAGCCTTCGTCACCGTCCGCTGCCTCATCCAAGCCGCCCGCCACACCCACCGCTGGGACACCCGCCCCACCGTCCGCCGCCTCAAGTAACCCCTATTGCCGGAGCCTCTAAGTGTCCATGTCGACCACCTTGCCGCCGCCCATGTGCACGTACGACGCCCACACCGCCGGGCGTTTGGGGAACTGTGCGCGTAACTCCGTCACCGCGTCGTGGAGCGCGCGTGCCGGGTCGCCCGACCAGCGCAGCGCGGCGTAGAAGTAGCTCGCCGCCGCCGCCGCGTCGCGGTCCCCCACGGCCCACAGGGTGCCCACCACGTTGCGGCTGCCCGCGACGAGGAAGGCGGCCGCGATGGAGATCGCCTCGTCCGGCAGTGTCGGCCCCGTTGCTGCGGTGTGGCATGCGGACAGGTAGACGAGGTCCGGTGGGGTAGCGAGGTCTGCGGCGAGCTCGCTGACTGTGAGGCGGCCGTCCCACAGTTCCAGGCCCGAGTCGCGGGGGTTAGTCGGCGACGGTTGGGCGTGGCAGGCCAGGTGCAGCACCGAGGCCCCGGCCGCGGCCGTGCGGACGGCGGCCTTGGTCGCCTGTGCGCCGAGGAGTTCGTCGGGTCGTCGTCCGACCGCGTTCTCGAAGGTGTTCGCCTCCTGGGGCACGGCCGACAGGACAGCCAGGTCGGAGCCGGGCAGGTGGTCGACCCCTACGAACGTCGCTGTGCCCTCGGACCGTCCTGGCCGGGCGATCGCGCGGACGAGCGCGGTGACGGTTGAGGTGTAGGACGACACCACGCGGTCGTGGACGCTGTCGTCGCTCGCCCCGGCGGCGTGCACGGGCAGCAGTGTGAAGGAGCCGGTCGGGCACCACCACAGCGGCGACCCGGGAGGCAGTGCGAGTGTGTCCAGGATCGGTTGGGCGACGTGCTCCCACAACCAGGGCAGCACGATGGGCAGAGCCCGGTGCATCGGCGCCCGCATGGTCTCGGTCGCCGCCACCACCTCGCTTGGTGCCACAGGCAGCGGCATGACCCGGACCCCGGTGCCCGACACGACGAGGGCGTCGCACCGGGTGCCTGCGGCGTTGAGCACCACCACCGTGCGCTCGCCCAGCGCCTTGACGAGCTGGTCGGCCTTGGGGCGCCGTAGGAAGTCCGCGAAGCCGGGGTGGGTCCGGGCGCGGGTGACAAGGTGCTCCCACTCGCGGGCGAGCCGGAGCACCGTGCCGCCGTCGCGGTCGCCGGGGTGGGCGAGCACGCCGGCCAGTTCGGTGAGTCGGGCGGCGGTGTCCGGCGCGGCAATGGCTAGCGCCGAGTAGTCGCCGCGCAGGTCGATCGCCTGGTTCCACAGGACGGTACGGCCGGACTCGAGAAACTCCAGCGCGGTCATCGGGTCACCGGACGCGATCGCGTGGGCGGCTGCCTCCCTCGGCACGTTCGCCCACTCGGCCAGCAGGTGCTCCCGTGTCTCGACGTCGACCCCGACCGACGCCAGTCGCAGCACCGCGTCCACGGCCGCGCCCCACGCCCACACCGCGTCCTGGTGCCTGCCTTCGTCCTCGGCTGCGCGCGCCCACCGGACTGCGGCCTGCACCCGTGTCTCGGACGCCGCGCCAAGCGCCTGGGCCGCGCTCCGGTAGGTGTCCGCGGCGGCCTCGCCCCGCGCCCGCAGGGTGTCCCCGAGCAGGATCGAGGCTCGCGCGCGAGTTGGTGTGTCCGCCGGTGTGGCCGTCACCAGCCTGGTCGCCAAATCGCGGGCCTCGGACAGGTGCTCGTCCGTGCCGGAGTCGAGCAGGAGCTGAATCAGCGGGAAGACCCGTTCTGGGGTGTCTGGGTCCCCAGGCGGCGATACCTGGGCGACGCGCAGGTAGAGGTCGACCGCCTCGGCGCTCTGGCCGCGGAGTTCGTGCACCGCGGCGACGGTCGCGAGCCGGCCGGGATACGCGGGGTCGGTCACGGGCGTGCGCTCTACGACATCGACAGCGCTGTCGGCCGCCTCCCGCAGCGCCCACCGTTCGCCGGTTCGGTGGTAGCGGTCTAGCAAAGCGTCGGCGAGGTTGGCTCGGACCGCCAGTCTAGTGCTCATGGACGCGTCCTTGGCGGACTCCCGGTAGAGGTCGATAGCGGCTGCGAGGTCTCGCAACTGCCGTGTCGCCCGGTACCGGGCGTGCAGTGCCCCGGCCAGATTGGCCTGCCTCGGGCGGAGGTTTCGCGACTTGTGGTCGACCGCGCTGCGCGCCAGGTCGACGGCGCGGTCGAGGTCGACGAAACGCCCGGTCAGCCCGAAGGCCGTCAAGTGGGCGGTGCTCAGGCTCGCCGCCAGCGTGTCGGAGGGGTCCAGGTGCGCGACGGCGCTGCCTATCGCCAGGGCCTCGTCGATGTCCACCCAGGACCCGGTCGCGGACGCCCGCTGGGTGAGGGCGCTGACCAGGACCGCGGGAACCTCCGACCAGGTGTAGTCGGCGGCGGCCTCGGTGCGCAGCAGTTCGATCGCCTCGTCCAGTATCTCGGCGTCCCCGCTGAGGGCGTGCCAGCGGATCATGCCGAAGGCGGTCGTGGCGGCGAGCGCGCTGCCCGCGGTGTCGAACGGGCGGTCCAAGGCCCCGACGGCGGTGCGCCCGACGAAGACGGCTTCCGCGAGGTGCGCGTAGTCGCCGGTCTCGGTGTCGAGCCCGATGAGGTTGTTGACCCGGTTCTGGAGCAGCTCCGCGTTCAGCCCGGGGCCCGTTACCAGCGCGGCGGCCCACGCGGCCAGTCCGGGCGCGTCACGGTCTCCTGCTGCGCGCCACAGCTCGCCCGCGGCGCGGAGCACGGCCTCCGGGTCCGAATCCAGCAGGGCGTTGACGTCATGCCAGAGCAGTTTGGGGACAGCTCCTTCCTCGTCGCGTAGCAGGGTGAACAGGGACAACGCCCGCTCACGGGCTGCACGACCGGCGTCCCTGGACAGCAGTTCGGCGCGCTGGAGTTCGGACAGGGCGACGGTCGCCGCCGGTCCGGCCGCGTCCACGGTGGACGTCGCGGCAAGTAGGTCCAGGGCCTCGTTCTCCAGCTCGGCGGGAGTCCTGACGCCGGGCTCGCCGGTCGCGGTCCACTCCCGGACCCGGTCGGCGATCGCCAGCCACAGCTGGAACGGGTCGATCCGGCGGATGATCGGTGCTGGTTCGAGGACGACGGGGTGGTCCGCGCAGCGCGGGACCGGTTCGTCGCCGTGGCGGTACCAGACGTAGTTGCCGTCGACAGGGCACACATGCCGCGCCGGCAGTCCCTCCGTCCTGGTCGGCTGGGCGTCCACCGGCCGGTACTCGGGGTCATCCATCAACCGCGAGACCCAGGACTCGATCTCCGCGTCGGATACCAGCGCGGCCCGCAGCCGGGCCACCGGAGTCGGCTGCGCGCACAGCAGGTCCCGCAGCACCCCGTCGAGGCCGGCGTCGGGCGCCAGGAGCGCGAGTTCCGGGCGGACGGCGCGGGCGGCCTCCACGAAGCCGTCGCGGTGCTCGGCGGCGAAGACGTACGCCTCGGGGTCGGCGACCAGCAGGTCAGTCCCTGCAAACCCGTTGGCGAGCAACGCCGCCAGCACCCGGGAGTCGCCCTGGGCAAGGGTCGCGACCTGTTCGGGACGGACGGTGGCGTGCACCCAGGTGAGCGTCCAGTGTTCGACGTCCTCCACCTGCCCGTGAATGGGCAGGACCAGCAGTTCCGCGCGGCCGTACGGCAGCAGGTGCCGGGCGTCGGATGCCGATGCGAGCGAGGCCGCGCCAATACCCCTGCGGTCGACCACGACGGCGTCGGGCAGGTGCGCGACGGCGACCCCGCGGCTCGGGTGACCCACGGCCGCGTCCCGAACCACGACGATCTCGTACACCGTCCGCCACCGTTCGGTGCAGGCCTCCAAGAGATCGCCCAGGTGATCGACGTACGCGGCCGCCCAGTCTCCCTCGACACGGTCGAACCCGATGCTCGCGAGGGTGCCGAGCACGCCGCCGCCTGGCAGCGGGGTCCGGACGACGGCGGCGAGCGGGTCACCGGGTTCGGCGAGCAGCGAAGCCGAAGGATCCCGCGACTCGTCGGGGTTCCAATCGACGTAGAGGACGGAATAGCCCCACTGGGCAAGGTGCCCGGCGACCGTCAACGCGGTGTCGTCGGGCAGTTGGGCCGTGAAGGTGACGATCACGGCTGGAACACCGGGAACGCGGGCTTCGGCGCGGCCGCCAGGTCGGGTAGCGGGCACTGCGGCCAGTCCGCTCTCCACGGCGGCACCGCGGTGATCGTCTTGGCGACCTCGGCCGCGATCACCCGGACCGTGTCGAACAGGTCGGCCTGCCGGTGCGAACCGGCAAACGTGGGGAACGGGTTGGATACCCCGCGTACGTCGAAGTGCTGCCGTTGTTTCGCATCGTCGGGGAAGTTGTCCCCGTCGGAGTACCGCATGGGGTACACCAGCCGTGTCATACCGCCCAGTGCCTGTTCCCTCGCCTCCATCGTCCGCCACTCGGCAAGGCACCACGGCGAGTGAAAGTACGGCGGCGACCAGACAGCCACGAGCACCTTGCTGCGCGCCAACGCGTCCCGCAACAGCGACGGCCACACGGCTCCAGTCTCCACCTCCAAGTCGAGGAAGACTGCAGTGCGGCCAAGTTCGTCGGCGAGGCAGTCCTCCAGCATGCGGTGGAAGTGCTCACGCACCCAGGTCGCCGCGTTCCCCGGCCCCGACCTGCGGTAGCTGAGGAACACGTCGAACTGATAGCCGTCGAGCAGAGGCAAGAGCCCAGGAACCCCGGTCGAATCCGCCATAAGCCGATCATCGCGACGCCCGACAGGCCCGTTACCCAGCGCCAGCGGTCCAGTGTGGCGCGTGCCGGTTGCTCTCGACGTCTGGGAGGGAGCTCCGCGGAACGCGGCCCCGGCCGCCTTGCTGCGACGCCCAAGATTCAAAGAGGCTGCCGGGGAGCCGTCGAACTGCGGACACCCCCTGTGCGTCGAACTCCTCGCCACCGCACACAGGCCGCCCCGTACATGGATCAACGGAGAAAAGCGCGATGACCTTCCCTGCCGCAACGCTATCGTGCCTGGGTGACAAACCCGTCCAGCGAGCTTGACGCGGCTTTAATGTCGTTCTTCATCGAAGTCCGCCAGCGGTCCGACGACTTTGTCGGCTTGGCCGACCGTGACGCCGCAGAGACGATGGCGCAGTTACTCAGCGCCTCCCGTGTCCGCGAGGTCGCCATAGCCACCGCTGTCGCCAACCGCTATCTGGTCGACGACGATGACGATCAAGTAGGCGACACGGCTCCGATCACCACGGGGGGACGCGAGTTCGCTGGTCCCATGTTGCACCGTCTCGGGCTTGCGGGGCTGCTGCGATCCGGCGGGGCTGTCGACGCGCCCCTGCTTGCCACTCAGACGGCCGCCTACCTGGCGGGACCGGCTATACCGTTGCGCCGGTTCCTGGTCCTCGACGTCGACTGGGACCTCGCCGAACCGCTCATGCTGGCGGGCTGGCGGTTGTGGCGACCAAGCCGGCAAGACTGGAACGCCCTACGACCGATACCGCACGCGGCGGACTTCGCAGCGCAGCCGTCATTCAATCCCATGCTGTCATTCGGGCGACACCTGGTGCTCTCGGCCGAGGACCATGACGCTCAACCAATCCACAACAGGGCCTTCTGGGGGCTGTTCCCATCCCGTGTTCAGGACTCGCCTGCGTGGGCGCCGCTGTTATGTCTGAACCTCGCGCAGGACACCCCCGTCATGCCCGTCGCTGAGTACCTCGTCGAGCACGGCCGCTCTGCGGCCACCTATCAGGAGTCGATCCCCACCACCTTCGTCGGTGACGGGCGAGTATGAGGTCCCCATGCTCGGCCCCTTATACGTGGACGAGGATAAGGCGAGCTGGTTGATCGGTTTCCTCCTCACGCTGTCCGGCAAGCTAGAAGAGTGGACCGCCGGCACGGCCCCACCCAAGGCGAGCAAGCGCCTGCAACCGATCGCGGGCAGGTTCCTCGACACGTGCGCGAAGATCGCCTATGACGCCGAGGTGGACTTCGGGGAGGACTCGGGCGAGGTGGCCTTCAATTACGTCGTGACTTTAGAACGGCTGGTGTCGGCGAACGACGACCGCGGCGACCTCAAAACGGCGAACCGCCCAACGGACAGCTGTGCTGGTCGGCCGTGACGATGCTGAGCGCCTGGCGATCTACAACCACGTCAACACAGCTACAAGGTGCGCAGCGCGGTGGCCCACGGCAGTGAGGTCAAAGAAAATCAACTCAGGTCCACTATCACCCACCTGCGGGCCATCCTCCGTCGTGCTCTCGTCAGGACCATCATCCTCGGACCGCACCTTGACCCCGACACCGTGCTAGACGAGGCGCTGCTATCCACGCGGGTACGCCAAGAACGCATCAAGAAACCAGTCGCCACGCTTCTCAAGCAACTGACCTCAGACCCACGCACCACCTAGTACTCCAGCCGGACTTCGTGATCTTGGCTGGTGAGGGGTGCTGGGAGGTGGGTGCGGCCACCGGTTGATCATGAGTGGTTGTGTGGACTACTCAAGATCGTGTGGTGGCCGCGGCTGCCATGGTAAACCGTGGTGAGGGTGTGGATCCGGTCGGCTGGCGGGCGAGGTTCGACCAGTTGATGGCGCATGTGGCGGGGCGGTTCAAGCGGGTGGAGCCGCGTCGACGAGTCGGTGCGTTCGTGGAAGGGCTGCTGGCTGATCTGCCGCGGAAGAACTGCTGGACGATCGCCGAACATGCTGGTGATGTGACGCCGGACGGGATGCAGCATCTGCTGTCGCGGGCGGTGTGGGATGCCGACGAGGTGCGTGACGATGTGCGCGAGGTGGCGGTGGAGTGTCTGGGTGACACCGACGCGATGCTGGTGGTGGACGAGACCGGGGATCTCAAGAAGGGTGTCTGCTCGGTCGGGGTCCAGCGGCAGTACACCGGCACCGCCGGCCGGATCGAGAACGCTCAGGTCGGGGTGTTTCTGACCTATACCACCAGGATCGGGCACACGTTGATCGATCGTGAGCTTTATCTGCCGCGTTCGTGGACCGGTGATCCCGAGCGGTGCGCGGCGGCTGGGGTGCCCGAGGACACAAGGTTCGCGACCAAACCGGCTCTGGCCTCGCGGATGATCCTGCGTGCTCTCGATGCCGGTGTGCCCGCGAACTGGGTGGCTGGCGATGAGGTCTATGGCGGCAACCCGACGCTGCGCGGCGATCTGGAGAAGCGGCAGGTCGGATACGTGCTGGCGCTTGGCCTGCGACCACCACGTCACCACCACCGGCACCGGCACCGGTCGGGCTGACGAACTGGTGGCGCGGCTGCCGAAACGCACATGGCAGCGCCTGGCCGCTGGCAAAGGCGCGAAAGGGCACCGCTTCCACGACTGGGCCTGGATCCGACTGGTCAGTGGAGGGGACGAGCCTGCCGGGCACCGGTGGCTTCTGATCCGCCGCAACCGCCGCACCGGCGAGCTGGCCTACTACCGCTGCTACGCACCCATACGAGTGCCACTGGCCACGCTGGTCCAGGTCGCCGGGCGTCGTTGGACAGTGGAGGAGTCCTTCCAAACCGGCAAAGGCCAGACCGGGCTGGACGAACACCAGTGCCGCACCTGGACGTCCTGGTACCGCTGGACAACGCTCGTGATGCTGGCCCACGCCTTCCTGGCCATCACCACCGTCACGGCCCGTTCCAGCCCCGCCCCGGCAGGACTGATTCCGTTGACACTCAACGAAATCCGCCACCTCTACAACAAACTCGTGATCGACCCGGCCACAGACATCCAGCACGTCCTGCACTGCTCGCACTGGCGCAGGGAACATCAATACC
This sequence comes from Actinophytocola sp., assembly GCF_049647105.1. Lineage (GTDB taxonomy): Bacteria > Actinomycetota > Actinomycetes > Mycobacteriales > Pseudonocardiaceae > Actinophytocola. Next base: position 30,432 of record NZ_JBARWZ010000259.1, on the reverse strand, counting down.
GCGCTCAGCAAGCCCACTACCAGCGACAATCGCACACGGAACCATGAAGATCACGATCTAGGAGGGTCGGGAGCTGGCGCGGTGGCGTGTTCTGACGGTAGGTCACGAAGCCATTGGTGCCCAACGGTTTCCCGCCGGGTCGTTCTTCTTCGTGTCCGTGGCCAGTCCGCTCCGTCTCCAACTCCCGCCCGTCAAACCGTGCATGCGGTTCTCCCGCACACGGCTTACCGACGTTCTTCACCGGCGGCATTCAGCGTTTCCAGGCCCGGAAGGGTCTGGGTGGGACGACGGTCCCATCGAGGCTGATCAGACCCATATGGTTCGGAGACAACAACACCTGGGTCATCCCCCATCCCCACGCCCGGCGGCGGTTGCCCCGTTTGGACAGCCACAACGCGAGCCGGGTCAGGGCATAGTTCCTGATCTGGCCAAGCACCAAGGCCGAGTTCCCGTAACGGAAATACCCCGCCCAGCCGCGGAGGAACACGTTCAGTTCATCCACGATCTGCTCGACCGGCACCAGCAGCCGGGACCGGGCCGTAATAGACCGGATCCGGTCCCGGGCACGCTGGACCGCCTTGCGTGCGGGCCAGCGAGCGAGGAAGATCAGATGCGCCGACCGGGGAGTCCGCCCGCGCACCAGCCGGTTGTGGAAGCCCAGGAAGTCCAGCCCCTGTCCCCCTTCGACCAGATGCACGATGCGGGTCTTGGCGGCCTTGGGTTCCAACCCAAGCTCACCCAGCAGAACCGTCAGCCGCGCCAACGCGGCCTCGGCCTGCTCCCGTGACTGGCACATCACGACCAGGTCATCGCAGTAGCGCACCAGCACACCGTGCTCACCCGCATCCCATGCCCGGTCAAGCCGGTGCAGGTATGCGTTGCACAGCAACGGAGATGCCGGGCCGCCCTGCGGGGTTCCGGACGCCTCACGGCGCACTACCCCGTCCTCCAGCACGCCCGCGCGCAGCATCACGCGCAGCAGCTTCAGGACGCCCTGGTCGCTGACACGTTCCTCGATCACTCGCATCAACTTCTCATGCGGAATCGTCGAGAAACACTCGGCGATGTCCGTCTCGACCACCCACCGCTTGCCTGCCACGACTCGTCAATGAGCACTTGCAGGGCGTCGTGCGCCGACCGCTTCGGGCGGAACCCGAAGCTGCACGGCAGGAAATCGGCCTCGAAGATCGGCTCGAGCACGATCTTCAGCGCGGCCTGCACGACACGGTCCCGGACCGAAGGAATCGACAGCGGACGACGCTCATCCGTCCCGGCCTTGGGAATCAGCACCCGCCGGGCCGGCAACGGCCGCCACCGCCCGTTCCTCAAGTCCTCGGCCAACTCGTCCAAGAGCCGATCAATGCCATACTCCTCGACATCGGCCAGAGTGGTTCCATCGATGCCCGGAGCACCATCATTGCGGCGCACCGCGACCCACGCCCGCCACAGGACGTCTCTGCGATAGACCTTGTCCCGCAGCGCGTGGAACCGTCGTCCCGGATCGGCCTTGGCCGACCGGTAAAGCGCATGCTGCAAGGCACGAACCGGATCCCTCACCGGGGATCTCCTCGCGGCGGAACTAGCCTGACCGGCACTCACCGGGCCCCTCCTTCCAGACACAGCGCACGAACGAAGCAGCGGCCCTTCCCTCACCGGCGGTTATGTTGTCCGCTCGGCTCGATCGGTACTACGACCGCCTCCGACTCCCTCCCGGCACCCGATCCACTTCCCGGCTCCACACCGGTTATAGGACGGACCTGTCCACGCCACTCGCAGCGCGCTTCGGCCGGGGAGGGTCTCCCCAGTTCCCGCCATCACCTTCTGAACGTTCCGCACCCTCTTACGCCGGGGAGTCCCTCACGGCTGCACATCCAGGATCTTCACCGCTTCCATGGCCTTCACCGTGAGCCGCACGGCTCGGCTCTCCCTCAATGTCTAACGACGCGGCAGGCTTCGCTCTCGCTACGGACCGCTCAGTCGCTTCCCTCTACAGGGCTTTGACGCTGGGCTCCGACCCGACCCGTTTCCAGACCAAGCCGCCAGCCTGCTACCGGGCCTCCTGACAGCTACCCGGACCGGACTCACACCGGCAGGCGACAACGAGCTTCAGATCACGTCATGACCGCTGGACGATCACCTCCTGATCACTGGGCGCACCGGCTGGAGCACTAAAGACCTTCATCCACAGGTCTTGACATTTCTCGCGCGCTCGTCCGGTCGGGCTCAGCTCGACACTCGGACTGTGAAACGCCGATGATATTGGAACAGTCTTCGGAGCCTCGGTCGGGCATTGGATACGGTTGGCCGTGGATGGGGACTGGCTGTAACGATCGGTGGGGATGGGGGCATTAGCTAGCTATGGATCACTTGCCCGCGATGATCGGCCGGTTTACGGTGGACCTGGAGCTTGGTCGTGGCGGGATGGGACGTGTCTACCTTGCCTACTCGGAGGCGGGTGAGCAGGTCGCGGTGAAGGTGATCCGCCAGGACAGGATCGACGAGGAGACGCGGAAGCGGTTCGAGCGCGAGGCGTTAATCGCGCAGAACCTGATCGGGACCAACCAGGTCGCTCACTATCTGGACGCGGATCCGTTCGCGGCACAGCCCTGGCTGGCCATGGAGTACGTCCCTGGGGTGACGCTACGGGACTACGTGACGCAGCATGGTCCCCTGCCTGCGCACCTGGTGGTCGGTCTCGGGGTGGTGATCGTCGACGGACTCCGCGCGGTGCATGGCGCGGGTCTGGTGCATCGGGACATGAAGCCACACAATGTCATTCTGAGTCGCCGTGGTCCGGTGTTGATCGATTTTGGTCTTGGCGCGTTCGTCGACCGGAATGAGGAGAGTATCTCCTCGGGCGGCAAATTAATCGGCACGGTTTCCTTCATGGCGCCGGAGCAGGTGAACGGCTCGTCGGAGACTTCCGCGAAAACGGACGTACACGCGCTGGGCTCGATGCTGCTGTACGCGGCAACTCAGAAACTGCCCTACGGCGACGGCGGCAACTATGTCACGTTGAGCAGGATTGGTGATCGAACGATCCAGCCGGATCTCGACGGACTTCCCGCGGCGCTGAAACCGCTGGTCAGCTCGCTACTCGCGCATGATCCGGATGACCGGCCGACATTGGCGGCCGTGCACACGATGTGTACCGAGCTGCTCGAGTCAGCGGGAACCACTGTTCGCGACGTCCGCCGAATGCTGATTTCCCACACATTTCTGGATGGCACTGACGCGCACCAGCAGTCACCGTCGTTCGCGAAGCGGATGGCCGAGTTGGAGAAGCTGTTCACGGACCTTCCCAGTCAGGACCGGGCGCTTGACCGAGCCGTCGGTATCGGGGGCGCGATCGTTGACGTTCCCGAGGCTGAGCCGGAGGAGCCGACGCCCGCGGAGCCGCCGGGCCCGGCGTCGGCCCGTCAACGCGTCGCTGATCGGTTGCGGGAGCAGTACGGGAGACAGTTGCTGTTGTGGTCGAGTTCGTCGAGGCGGTCCGTGTGAGCAGTGATGATCGGCCGGCGCGGTTCGCGCCAGGGGCGCAGGTACGGGTGCGGGACGAGCAGTGGCTGGTCCGCAAGGTGGCCAACACCCGGGACGGGTGGATGATCGAGGCGACCGGGGTGTCGCCGTTCGTTCGCGGTACGGACGCGGTGTTCTACGAGGACATCGAAGGCCGCGATCGGATCGAGGTGCTCGACCCGAAGAAGACGCGGCTGGTGGCCGACGACTCGCCGAACCACCGGAAGGCACGCCTGTACCTGGAGGCGGTGCTGCGCAAGACCGCGCTGCCGCAGACCGAGCACGGGTTGGCGCTTGCCGACGGGTTCCTGATGGACTACCAGACCCACCAGCTGCGGCCGGCCGAGTTAGCCCTGTCGATGCGAAATCTGCGGCCGCGCGTTCTCATCGCGGACGTCGTCGGGCTCGGTAAGACACTGGAAATCGGCGTCCTGCTCGCCGAGCTGATTCGCCGGGGCCGCGGTGAACGCATTCTCGTGGTCTCCCCCGCGCACGTACTCGAGCAGTTCCAGCGCGAGCTGTGGACCCGGTTCGCCATCCCGCTCGTCCGGCTCGACTCGACCGGAATCCAGCGTGTTCAGCAGGATATTCCGGCCGGCCGTAACCCGTTCGCCTACTTCAAGCGCGCCATCATCTCCGTCGACACGCTCAAGAGCGAAACCTACGCGCATCACCTCCGCAACATCGACTGGGACGCGGTGGTCATCGACGAGTCACACAACCTGATCAACCGCGGCACCCAGAACAACGAACTCGCCCGTTTGCTGGCCGGACGGACAGACGCGCTGATTCTGGCCTCCGCCACCCCGCACAACGGGAACGCGAGGTCCTTCGCCGAGCTGATCAGTCTGCTGGACGACGCGGCCATCGCCGACCCCACCAGGTACGACCCGAAGGATCTCGAGCACCTGTTCATTCGGCGTACCAAGACGGCACCCGAGGTGCGGGACGGTCTGCGGGGTGAATGGGCCGACCGCGGCCCGTCCACGCCGGTGCGGGTGCCCGCCAGTGACCGGGAACTGGCGGTCTTCGCCGAGCTGGCCACCCGTTGGCTGCCCGGTGACGGCGGCGAAGGGGTGTCCGAGCCGTTGATCGGCTACCGGCTGCTCAAGTCGTTCCTGTCCTCGCACCGAGCACTGCTGGCGACCATCGTCACCCGGCTGGCCACCGTGGAGAAGGCGGGCCGGGAGGCGGAGCGGCAGGCACTGCTCGACCTCAGGGCACTGGCCGAGGCGATCACCGACGATGACGCCGCGAAGCTCGCTGCGCTGGTCGATGTGTTGAGGGGGCTCGGTGTCGGGCCGGGGTCAGCGACCAGGGTGGTGGTGTTCTCCGAGAGCATCCCGACGTTGCGGTGGCTCGCCGAGGCGGTGCCGGCGCGGCTCGGGTTCCGCCGGAAGGGCAAGGCGGAGAAGAACAAGCCGTGGCTGGCCTACGACGGTGCGGTCGCGGTGATGCACGGGGACGCGACCACCGACGACGAGCAGAAGCGCATCGTGGAGACGTTCGGGCTGCGCACGGCCCCGGTACGGCTGCTGTTCACCGGGGATATCGCGTCCGAAGGGGTGAACCTGCACCAGGAGTGCAACCAGCTGATCCACTACGACCTGCCATGGTCGCTGATCCGCATCGAGCAGCGAAACGGCCGGATCGACCGGTACGGGCAGAAGATCCCGCCGGAGTTCCGCGCGTTGATCCTGACCAGCGACGTCGAGTGGCGGCGCGACGAGCGGGGCGAGCCGGTGACGTTGGACGACCGTCTGGTCGGCGCGAAGCTGCTGGCCCGCGAGGAGGAGGCACACCGCATCGAGGGCACCGCGGAGACGGTCACCGGCCTCTATCGCCCGCGGGATGAGGAGAACCGGCTGGTCAAGGACCTGATCGCGGGGCGGAGCGTCGAACGGTCGCACGCGGCGTCCCGGCAGGAGAGCGGCGACTTCCTCGCCGATGTACTCGGAAACATCAGCACGACGCCGAAGGCCGTCGAGGTGACCACGGCGCAGGTGCCGACGGTGTTCGCGACCACGAAGGACTACTTCGAGGAGGCGTTGCGCCAGATCTGCCCGACCGGGCCGGAGGACGAGCTCGCGCTGCGCCGGGACTCGGACGGCACCGTCGCGTTCGAGCCACCCGCCGACCTGTTGTACCGGCTCAAGGCGCTGCCGAAGTCCTATCTCGACGAGCAGGGGATCATGCCGAGCCCCGGCTCATCCGGCCGGCTGCGGGTCACCTTCGACAAGGGACTCGCGGAGAAGCGGCTGGTCGCCGCACGCGAGTCGAGCGACACGCAGTGGCCCAACGTCAGCTATGTCACCGACGTCCATCCGGTGCTGGACTGGGTGACCGACAAGGCGCTCGCGGCCGCCCGGCACAACGAGGCGTTCGTGCTCGCCTACGTGCCCGACCCCGCGCGTGCGGCGGCGATCGACGAACGGCTGGTGGACGAGCTGACCGGACCGGTGTTCCTGGTGCATGGCAGCTACGCCAACGCGCTCGGCCGGCCGACCGTGGTGGAGTGGATGGCCGTGGTCGGGTTGCCCGACCGGCCGCGGGTCGTGGAGATGACGGCGGATTTCCTTGCCGCGTGCGGCGTTTCGCCGACCATGCCGGGCCGGACCACACCGAACCTGGCCGCACTGGGCGAGCTGCTGCCGACCGCCATCGACCGGGCGCATGACTATCTGGCCGACCAGGAGCACGAGTACGCGGCGCGGGTGACGCGCGCGCTCGCGCCCGCCGAGGCGCGGGCGAAACGGTGGGAACAGCTGGCGCTGGACATCGCGGTGTCCAGCAGCTCGAAGACGCGGATCGACCAGACGGCGCGCCGTCACGAGGACCTGGTAGCCGCGATGAAGTCCGACGGCGCGCCCATGCTGCGGCTGGTCGCGGTGCTCGACCCCCTGTACACGGAAGGGCGGTAGCGGGCATGAGCGCCGTTTTCGACTCGATCACGAACCGGGGCGAGTACTTCGCCGCGCACTACTTCGCCGAGGACCTGCCCGACGCCCTGAAGAAGGACCCGCTAGCCGGCTGGACGGTCATCGAGAAGGACTCACACGACAAGCGCACGACGCCGCGCCAGCAACTGCGGACCCTGCGCGGCGGCTACTTCACCGCCGACGTGCGCGAGTACTTCGCCGACGCCACCGAGCCGGACGCCGACACCGCACCCGGCCCCGAGCTGGTCAAGCGGCTGTCCGCCTGGCACCAGGACATCCTTACCGCTCTCGGGTACTACGGTGACCGCGAGGACGACCTGGAGGCGCGGAAGGGAACACTCGACCGGTTGACCGTGCACCGGTCCGGCCGGGACCACGAGATCCCCGTGGCCTGGCACGGTGACGGGATCGTGGCGCTGGACTGCGGCTGGACGAAGACCGTCGACGACGCGGTCGCCGACATCGGCGCCGGCCTGTTGCTGACGCCGGTGGTGCTCAGCGCCGCGGAACGCTACGAGACCGGGCAGCGGTTGGCCGCGTGGCTGTTCGGCGGTGAGCTCGGCGGGGCGGGTGGCCCCCGGCCGAGGTTCGTGGTGCTGCTGTGTGGTGGCGTGATTGTGCTGGCCGACCGGCAGGCGTGGGCGGAGGGCCGGTTCCTGGCCGCCAACCTCGACCTGGCACTGGAACGCAACGACGTCAGGCAGAACGGCGAGCTGGCCACCATCGCGTCGTTGTTCTCCCACCAGGTGCTCACGCCCGCCGCGGATGGCACCGGCATCCCGATGGACGAGTTGCTCAAGAAGTCCACCGACAACGCCGTCGGGGTGGACAAGGATCTGCGAGCCGGGTTGCAGCGCTCGGTGGAGATCATCGCCAACGAGGTGCTCGACCGGCTGCGTGCGACCGGCGTGGCACCGGAGGAGATCGAGGGCAAGGTCCCGTTCGCTAGGCAGCTGACCCGCGAGACACTGCGGTACCTGTACCGCATCCTGTTCCTGCTCTACGCCGAGTCGCGTCCGGAGCTACGCATCCTCCCCGCCGACGACGGCAGCTACGAGGCGGGCTACTCGATGGCCCGGCTGCGTGAGCTCGTCGCACGTGACGAGGTGCTCGTCGAGGAGGAGGCGAAGAACGGGTTCCATTTGTACGCGTCGCTGGACCTGCTGTTCGCCAAGGTCAACGAGGGGCACCGGGAGTACGGCACCGAGCCGGACGACCTGCTGCCCGGCGACGACGAGGACACCGTCAAGGCCAAGAACGAGCGCCGCAGCGAGGACCGCGGCCTGCGGTTCGAGCCGCTGCGCAGCGAGCTGTTCGACCAGGACGCGATCACGCTGATCGGCGAACTCCCTTACGGGGACGGAACACTCGACCTGCGGTTGCGTAACTCGGCACTGCACGAAGTGCTGCGGCTGCTGACCATGAAGCGGGCAAGCAGTCGCGGTGGCCGTGGCGGGTTCATCTCCTACCGCAACCTCGGCATCAACCAGCTCGGCGCGGTGTACGAGGGGCTGATGTCCTACACCGGCATCATCGCCGGCGAGGAGCTGTGCGAGGTCGCGAAGAAGGGAAAGCCGGAAGAGGGTTCCTGGCTGATCCCGGCACACCGGCAGACCGACTACCCGGCGGGCACGCTGGTCGAGTACGACACGCACGACGAGGCCCACGGCCAGCGCGGCGTGAAACGCTACCCGCGCGGCACATTCGTCTACCGGCTCGCCGGCCGGGAGCGGGAGACCAGCGCGTCCTACTACACCCCGGAGTCGCTGACCAGGGTCACCGTCGAGCTGGCGTTGGGACACCTGCTCGACCAGGACGGGCAGCGGACCCGCGCGTCCCGGTTGCTGTCACTGAAGATCTGCGAGCCTGCGCTGGGTTCCGGCGCGTTCCTCAACGAGGCGATCAACCAGGTCGCCGAGGAGTACCTGCGCCGCAGGCAGGAAGAGCGCGGGATCTCCGTATCGACTGACGCGGCGCTGACCGAGAAGCAGAAGGTGAAGGCGTACATCGCGCTGCACAACGCCTACGGCGTCGACCTCAACGCCACCGGTGTGGAGCTGGCCGAGGTGTCGCTGTGGCTGAACACCATGCACCCGGGCATGCGTGCCCCGTGGTTCGGCCTGCACCTGCGCCGGGGCAACTCGCTGATCGGCGCGCGGCGCGCGGTGTACACGGCCGACGACGTGTGTGGCGGGGCATGGGCGACCGACAAGGAGCTGCTCGAACCGATCCCGTTGCCGTTCCTGGCGGCCGGTGCCCAGCAGGCTCTGCCGAAGGACGCGGTGCACCAGTTCCTGCTGCCCAACCTCGGCTGGGCGGCGGTCACGGATTCCGCCGAGGCCAAGAAGCTGGCGGCGGCGCAGGTCGCGCGGCTGCGGGCGTGGCGGCGGGCCGTGGTGAAGGCGCCGAAGAAGTCCAACGCGAAACGCAACCAGTTCACCCGCCTGCGGGACGCGGCCCGCCGCGTGGAGTTCCTGTGGGAGCTGGTGGTCAAGCGGATGACGCTGTCCGAACAGGCCATCGCCAGGCGCATCGACGTGTGGGGCGCCGACCCGACGGACCCGGAGTTCGCGTTCCTGCACCAACCCGAACACCCGGCGAAGAAGGAACAGGTGCGCGCCGACCTGTTCGACGCGGTGGACACCCCGTACTGGCGGCTGCGGACCGTGATGGACGCCTGGTGCGCGCTGTGGTTCTGGCCGGCACGCGACGCCGGGCTGCTGGACGGCACCGACCCGGTGTACGCCGAACCCGACGAGGAGCGGACCGAGCTGGCCAACCTCGTCGGCGCCACCCTCGAGCGGGCGCCGACGATCATCCAGCAGGGCGCGTTGTTCCCCACCGCCGGTGAGCAGGGCGACCTGTTCGACGCCGACGACGAGGACGCCGACGAGTTCGGGTCCGTGCACACCATCGAGGTAAAGCGACCCAGGACCAAGCAGCCCACGGCACGCCCGGCGGAGCGCCGCCATGTCCCGCTGGCGAAGCTGGACGACTGGCTCGACTTCCTGGAAGCCATGCTCGGCACCGAGGACGTCCCGGACTACACGCTGTTCCGCGAGATCACCGACCTCGACCGGCTCAAGCAGTACGAGGACGACCTGCCCGCGCACATGCACATGTACCGGGGCGACCCGGAAGTCCGCTTCCCGTGGCTGCACACCGTCCGCGAGCTCGCCACCGAACACGGCTTCCTCCACTGGGAACTGGAGTTCGCCCTCGTCTTCGCCGCAGGCGGCGGCTTCGACCTGCAGGTGGGCAACCCGCCCTGGGTCCGTCCCCGCTGGAACGAGTCCGCGGTCCTGGCCGAACACGACCCGTGGTGGGAGCTGACCGAAAAAGCCTCCACAGAGGACAAAGACGCTAACCGCGACCAGCTGCTGACGAACCCGGCTGTCCGCGACTACGTGCTGACCGAGTCCGCCAACGTCACCACCCAGGTCGCGTTGTTCACCTCGCCTCAGGTGTATCCGCTTATCAGCGGCACACAACCGAACCTGTACCGGGCGTTCATGACCCAGGTCTGGGCGCACTCCTCTGCCAGCGGAACAGCCGGCATGGTTCACCCGGACACGCATTTTGTTGGTGAGGATGAAGACAAGCTCCGGGCTGCCGCCTATCGGCGCCTTCGCGTCCATGGCGACTTTGTCAATTCTGGGAACAGATTCTTCCCGCCACCAGTGGGCCGGTCGAGCCATTTCGGTGTACACATTTACGGATGTGAGAAAGACATCGGTTTCCATCACCTTTCGTGGCTTTTTTCAGTTGATGCGCTGCGCAACTCACTGACACACGATGGGACTGGCGATCAACCAGGTGTTGTCAACCATCTCGGCGATTGGGACGAACGTCCGCACCTGACCAGGGTGATCGAGGTTGATCCGGGGCGGTTGGCCACATGGCGCCGACTGCTCGGGAACGACGACCAGCCACTTGACGAAACCCAACTGCTGTTCCCAGTGAGCACGGCCGAGTTGCCCGCCATCGAGGCGCTGGGGAGCTACCCGCGTCGGCTCGGCGCGCTGTCCCCACGGATCAGCAGAGGGTTCGACGAAAGCGGAGCCAAGAAGGACCGTCTCATCGACTACAACCGGGTGGACGCCGCGACGGGTAGCGAGTACCAGCCGGAGACCTGGCGGCGGGTCGTGCTCAAGGGTCTCCAGCTTGGCGTGGCGACACCGGTGTTCAAGAGGCACGACGCCAAATCCTCTGACTCGCGCGGCACCGACCTCACCACGTTGCCCGCCGATTTCGTCCCCGACACCGAGTACGTTCGGGTGCCCGGCCGGGACCATGAGTACCTCGCTGCACAGGACCGCTGGGTCGACCATCGGGCGCTGGCCGCACTCCGAGGACATGACGGGTTCGTGGCCCGTGCCCGTGCAGAGGCGGCGTCAGCACGCGGCGTCACGGAGGACGAGCTGCCGCCGGAGGCGACCGACGAAACCCTGACCCGATGGGCCCGCCGCCGCTACACCACGTTTCACCGTCTCGCGTGGCGTACCCAGATCGCGGCTGACACGGAGCGGGCGCTTTATAGTGCGCTCATACCTCCCGGTGCCGCACATGTTGACAACGTAAACTGTCTCGCGTCGAAGCGAACAAATGAGACATGCGTAGCTGCCGGATTCTTTGCTTCAATCCCACTGGAATACTTCGTACGCATAACCGGCTTAAGGCACCTTCGAAAGAATAGTGTTAACGTGATGCCGGGCTATCACGTTGAGCATCCCCTGGCGTCGGCATTGTTGTTGCGGACGTTGCGGCTCAACTGTTTGACGAAGGCGTACCGACGGTTGTGGCGCGAGGTGTACGAACCGGTCTGGCGGCAGGACGGGTGGGTGGTCGACTGGCCGGGGCTCGCGTCTCTGCAGGATGTCGGTCCGGAATGGACACCCGATACTCCACTTCGGACGGAACAAGCAAGGCGGAGCGCGCTGGTGGAGATCGACGCGCTGGTCGCCGTCTGGCTCGGCATGGACGCCGACACATTGATCGCAGCCTATCGTGGCCGGTTCCCGGTGCTGCGGAAGTTCGAAGCGGGCACCTACTTCGACGCGGCCGGAGCGAAGCTCGTAGGTAACGCCCGCACGTACGGGCAGCGTCAGACCAAGGAGTCCTGGAAGCAGCTCCAGGAACACCTCGCCGACCGCGACAACGTCCCGGCGCCCGAGGGCTACACCGCGCCATTCCACAAGGCCGACCGCGAGGCCGAGATGCGGGCCGCGCACGCGGTGTTCCAGGAGCGGTTGGACGCCGCGGTAGCGGGGGGCGAATGGGACCCGGTGCGGCAGGAGGTGCCAGGGGCGTGAGGCCGACGTTGCAGGCGCGGGAGCTGAAGGAAAGCCTCCTGCAGTACCTGTCCACCACCTACGCGCTCGCCGACGAGGGCGCACGCGCGGCGTTGCACGAGTTTCTCGGCAACGAGACGACCGGCATGTTCCGCGGGCCGTTTCTGCGGGTGCGCACCCCGTTCACGCAGGCCGCGCCCGGCTGGGAGGACCTGCTCGAATGGCGCCCGGTTGGCGAGTGGACGCCGTACGCACACCAGGCCGCCGCGTTCGCCCGATTGTCCACAAGGGATGGACGGGAGCCGCTGCCCACCGTGCTGACCACCGGCACCGGTTCCGGCAAGACCGAGGCGTTCCTGTACCCGGTGCTCGACCACTGCGCGCGGGAACGAGCCGCCGGCCGGGCCGGGATCAAGGCGATCCTGCTGTACCCGATGAACGCGCTGGCCACCGACCAGGCCAAGCGGATCAACGACCTGCTGCTGACCAACCCGGCGCTGCACCGGGTGCGCGCCGGCCTCTACATCGGGGACCGGCCCGCCAACTCCTACGACCGCGTCGACATCCGGCGCGCGGACATGTGGGCATCGCCGCCGGACATCCTGATCACCAACTACAAGATGCTCGACCTGCTGCTGCAACGCGACCAGGACGTACCCCTGTGGAAGAACGCGGACCCGAGATTCGTGGTGGTGGACGAGTTCCACACCTACGACGGCGCGCAGGGCACCGACGTGGCCATGCTGCTGCGCAGGCTGGCCGCCGTGCTCGGGGCGGCCGAACCGGACCGGCCGCTCGGCCGGATCTGTCCCGTCGCCACGTCCGCCACTCTCGGCGCGGCCGACGGTGACGCGCGTACTACCGTGCGGGACGTGGCCGCCACGGTGTTCGGCACCGAGTTCGACGAGGACGCCGTGGTCGGTGAACATCGGCAGACGGTCGACGAGTTCCTGCCGTCGGACGACTTCGACCCGTTGCTGCCGCAGCCACTGCCGGACACCCTGGCGGCGCTGCCCGATCCGGCCCGCGACGGCGACGCGCTCGCCGACCTCGCCGCGGAGGTCACCGGCAGTCGTGACCTCGATCCGTTCGTGCTGGGCGCCACGCTGAAGAGGCACCCGCTGACCGCCGCCGTCCTGCACGCGAGCAACGCGACGGTGAAGACCAACGCCGAAGTACTGAACATTATGTGGCGGTCTCGGGCTGCTTCGTGGTCTCGAGCGGTCGTCGAAAAACCGGAGATCGCGGCGAAGGCGCTGGCACGGTTCGTCGCGCTGCTGTCCATCGCCCGCGATCCCGCGTCGCCTGCCGACCTGCCGAGGCCGTTCGTGCACGTCGAGGTGCACCAGTGGGTGCGGTCGGTGTCGCGGCTGATGCGCGGCGTGCAGCCCTGGCCGCGTGCGGAGTTCCGCTGGGACGCGCCGGGGGTCGGGCACCCGGCGGCGAACAACGCGGCGGTGACCACGATGACCGCGACCGATGCCGCGACAGTGTTCCTGCCTGCCATCTACTGCCGGGCCTGCGGCCGGTCCGGCTGGGCCGTGTTCTCCCCGGAGAGCGACGACCGGATGATCGAGCTGGACAGCATCACCATCCGGCGCGCGTCCACCGGCCGCGACAAGATCAGGGTGCGGAACCTGATCGCGGCCACCGACGCGGAGGCACAGGACGGCCGTGGCGACGGGTCCGTGCAGGTGCTTGACAGCGGCGTCGGAAGACTGCGGTTGCCGACCGACGCCGACTACACCGCGACCGGCGACCCCAGTTTGTCCACGAAGGACTCCGCTTTCGTGCGGGTGAATCTGGGCAAGACGGCGAACACCGCGGCCGGCGAGGACTGGTGTCCAGCATGCGATGAGCGCAACGCGATCCGCTTCCTCGGCACCGGTCCGGCCGCGCTCGCCGCCGCTGCGATCACCCAGCTGTTCACGGGCGGGGAGCTGGACGCCGCGCAGAACGAGGACAAGACGTTGATGTTCAACGACTCGGTGCAGGACGCCGCGCACCGGGCCGGGTTCGTCGCGTCCCGCTCGTTCACGTTCTCGTTGCGTGCGCTGCTGAACCAGTCCCTGAGCGAGGACCATCCGGTCGCCTTGCACGAGCTGATGGCGACGGTGATCGCGGCGACTGACGATGCGAAGACGCTCGCCGCTGTCGTGCCGGTCGATCTGCACGACCTGCGTGGCGTGCGCCGCCTGTTGGCCGGACGCGGCCGAGGGGACAGTCAGACCTGGGAGCTGATCGGGCAGCGGTTGGCCTTCGACGCCGTGTCCGAGTTCGGTTTCCGGTCTCGCAACGGCCGCACGCTCGAGCTGACACGTACAGCGGCCGCTCATGTGCACATACCGGATCCCGCCGAGGTGGTGGCGTTGGCCAGGGCGGCACACGAGACGGCGGCCGTCGGCCACACCGAGCCGGCCGCCGTGGACGACGCGCGCTATCTGGCGCTGGTGCGGGTGTTTCTCGAACGGCTGCGCACCCGCGGCGCGGTGAGCCATCTGTGGCTCGCGGCCTACCTGCGGGAGGCGGGTGCCACGCGCTACCCGGTGTGGGGTGGCAGGCCGCCCGGCATGCGGGCGTTCCCGAAAGGCGTCGCCGCGCCCCGGTTCCTGCTCGCCACGCCGAAGGAACGCAGCGAGTTCGACGTCGCGACCGGCCGGTTGAGCTGGTACGAGCGGTGGGTGCAGCGCTGCCTGGAGTTACCCAGGGCCGGGGTGCCCGCCTTCTGGCTGGCACTGCTGCCGGACCTGGTCGAAGCCGGGCTGCTGTCGGTCGGCACACCGAAGGACAGCTCGGCACGGATCTACGGGCTGCAACCGGGCAACATCGCCGTCCAACGGCTCGCCGACGACGAGGTCAACACGGCGTTCGTGCGCTGCCCGCGGTGCTTCTGGGAGCAGACCGTGCATCCCAGTCTGCTTGGGCAATGGCACGGCCAGCCGTGTCCGGCCTACCGATGCCGCGGTGAGCTGGTGGCGGGCGACCAGCGGGAGACGTTCGGGCGCCACCACCGGGACCGGGACTTCCGGGACGACTACTACCGCAGGCTCTACCGGGAGGCCGGCACCTACCAGGTGATCACGGCCGAGCACACGGGGATGCTCTCCAGGGCCGATCGGGAGAAGGTGGAGAAGGCGTTCCGGGACAAGGGGTTCAACAACCCGAACGTGTTGTCCTGCACCCCGACGCTCGAGCTGGGCATCGACGTCGGGGAGCTGTCGGCGGTGGTACTCGCCGCACTGCCCCGCCGCCCCGCGAACTACGCGCAGCAGGTCGGCCGAGCCGGGCGCCGCACCGGGAACGCCTATCTGCTGACCATCCCGGACCGCAGCCGACGCGACCTGTACTTCCTCGACCAGCCGGAGGAGATGATCGCCGGTCAGATCCTGCCGCCCGGCGCGCACCTGTCCGCCATCGAGATCCTGTGCCGCCAGTACTTCGCGCACCTGCTCGACCTGGCCGCGCACGGCAGGCTCACCCGCCCCGACGGCGTCCTGCTGCGTGGACTTCCGCCGAGGGCGCCCCTGTTGTTCGGTGAGTCCGGCTACCTGGTCGACCTGGTCGACACCGCCCTCGCGCACGGCCAGGAGCTGGTCGAGGAGTTCCTCGCGTTGTTCCCCGAACGGAACTCACCCGACGACGTCAACCAGGACGCTCGTGCCGACCTGCGCCAGTTCGCCACCGAACGGCTGCGCGGCGTCGTCGAGCAGGCGGAACGGGAATGGCGGGCGGGCGAGCAGGTATTGCAGACCCGGCTACGGATGGTCAACGAGACCATGGACGAACTGCACGACAACGACCCGGAGGCGGCGACGCTGAAGGCCGAGCTGGACTCCGAGCGCCGCGCGATCGGCAGGCGGTTGGTCGGCCTGGGTAACACGCCGGCGCAGGACACGTTGGTAACGCTGGGGCTGCTACCCAACTACGCCCTGCTGGACTCGACGACCACACTCAACGCGACGCTGTACTCGACAGAGGAGGGCGTCTTCAAGGCCGATCCGCGCAAATACGAGCGACCGAGGCGCTACGCGCTGTCCGAGTTCGCGCCCGGCAACACGTTCTACGTCAACGGGTACCAGCACCAGATCACCGGGCTCGAACTGGGAGCGGGGGCGGTGCGGCAGTGGCGGTTCTGCCAGGAATGCGGGTACGTGCGCACTGAACACGCCGCCACCGACCGCTCCCCGTGCCCGCGGTGCCGGAGCACCCGCATCGCCGACGACGGGTCATGTCTGCACGACGTGGTCGAACCGGTGGTCGTCACGTCCCGGGACAAACGAGACGACGCGCGGATCAGCGACGACCGGGACGAGCGAGAACACCGCGGCTACACGGTGATCGACGCCGTGGACATTCCCACCGGACAGATACGGCCGAACACGTCCTGGAGGCATGCGAAGGAGACCTTCGGTGTCGACTTCTGCCGCACCGCGATGATCCGCCGGGTCAACGTCGGCCCGGCACGGTTCGACCGGCACCCACAGGACGACCTGGCCGGGCACACCGTGCGGCTGTCGCCGTTCCACGTCTGCTCCGCGTGCGGGGCGGCCACCGCGGACGGCAAGCCGGTGTTCGACTACCCCCTCGACGGCATCGGCTCGTCGGCCGCACGCCGCCCCGAGGTCAAACACCACCAGCCCTGGTGCCCACTGCGTCGCGGGAAGCGGACGGCGGACGTGCCGCAGCGGCCGGTGCTGCTGGCGCACGAACTGCGCACGGAGGCACTGCGGATCCTGCTGCCGGCCGCGACCGTGCTCGTCGACGAGAAGGTGTACTCGTTCCGGGCCGCGCTGCGGCTGGGCATCGACCGGCACTTCGGCGGCGACCCGCAACACCTGGACACCGTGCTCGCGGTCGTGCCGGACGGCCCGACCGGCGCACGCCGGCATTACCTGGTGGTGTTCGACCGGCTGCCCGGCGGCACCGGCTACTTGCACCGGCTGACCGACTCCGAGGCATTCGGGGAGACGCTGCGTGCCGCCCGCCGCGTGCTGCTGACCTGCCCATGCCGGGAGCAGGGACTCCGTGCCTGCCACCGCTGCTTGCACCGCTACACCGAGGAGCGCTACCAGGACATCGTGTCCCGGCAGGAAGCACTGGAGATCCTCGCCGACTTGCTCGGCACCGTCGACGATACCGGCGACACCGTGCTCGACAAGTGGGACACCACCGACGTCTCCGACACGAGCGTCGTCGGACTGGACAGGCAGGTCGAGTCCGACCTGGAGGCCCGGTTCCTCGCCGCGCTGCGGACCTGGGTGGCCGGTGACGCGACCGTCGCGCTCGACGAGGAGAGCCGCGGCAGCGCCGCGTTGCGCTTCACCGACCGGGAGGACGTGGTGCGCTGGCGGCTCACCGCACAGCGCTACCTCGACCGAACCCGCACCGACTTCACCTTCGAGCGAGTCGACGGCCCACCGCAGACCGTCACCATCTACCTGGACGGTTACCGTTTCCACGCCACCCGCGATCACAATAGGATCGCCGCCGACGCGGCAATCCGCGCCAGGCTGCGCGGCGACGGACAGGTCGTGTTCAGCGTGACCTGGGCCGACATCGACCTATTCACCGACACGGCCACCGACGCGAAACCCGTGTGGCCGCCCTACTCGGGCAGTGCCCAGGACAAGGCCCGGGCGGTCTACGAGGACCTCGGCGGCAGGCGGGCTGACCTGGCCACCACAGTGTTCACCAACCCGATGCAGACCCTGATCGCCTACCTGCGTGACCCCGATCAGACGGTGTGGGCACGCCGGGCGGCCGCGCTGGTCGCCGGGCTGACCGTCGCTCCCGATCCGGTCGTCGTGAACGCCGGTCCGGCCGAGGCCCGCGGGGCCCTGCGTACCGAGTTGGCCGGTCGGTCGGTCGCCACGCCGGTCGACGGAGACGGCGGTCTGACCGTGCTGCGTGCTCGCGACACGAACGGCCTGTCGCTGCGTTATGTGCTGGACAGCCGCGCGGGCAAGGCGTTGCCGCACGTGCGGTGGAGTGCGATCGCGGTGCTCGACGACGACGCCGCACTGGAGACTGCCGACCACAAAGCACGCTGGTGGGCCTGGCTCTACTGGTCGAACCTGATCCAGTTCCTCGCCGCCGGCGGTGGGGACGGGATCGCGCTCGCGTCCAGCGCCGCGCCCGGCTATCCCGTCGAGACGCTCGCCGCGTGTAGCGCCGTCGCGTCGGCACCGGTGCCGGCCAGCGGCGCACTGAAGGACCCGGCGTGGAGGGAGATCCTCGCGCTGTTGGACGAGGACGCGCCTGGTTCGGTGCTGACCGCGTTGGCACACCGACTCGCCGAAGTGGGAAAGGAGGCACCGGTGTACGGATACGAACTCGGCTCGGGCCGCTGGCAGGCCGACTTCGCGTGGCCGGACCAGCGGCTCGTGATCGTGCTCGACGAGGGCAGCGAGGCGGTGCGCCGCAACGAGGTGTTCGACGCGGAAGGCTGGACCGTACGCACTGTCGAGGACTCCGACGAACTCGACGCGTTCCTCGCCACCGTTCCCGACGCCGGAGGCACCCGATGACCGTTCGGCTCAGCGTCCATCACAAGGCCGACCGCGAGATCTACGAGTTGCCGCGTCCGGAAAAGGCGGCGTTCTTCGACTTCAGCCACCGGTTCCGGCAGAACCCGGATCACCCCAGCCTCGACCTCAAGCCGCTGAAGGGAAACAGCCGGATCTACCGGGCAAAGCTCAACCCCGCCTACCGGGTGCTGCTGGCCAAACTCGGGGTCGACGCCCAGGGCGTGGCCAACTGGCTGGTGATCGCGGTCCGCCACCGCAAGGACGTGTACGAGGAGCTGACGGTCGCGGTCAACCGGATCACCGGAGAGATCGAGTTCGCCGACCTCTCCGTCGTCGGGGACAGCGTGCTGCGCAAGGTCGGCATCACGCTCACCCCGACCGAGCCGGAGGAGCCGGCGGCGCCGCAACCGGAACCGGCCGAGCAACCAACGGCCGCGCCGCTGCTGGCCGGGGTCAGCGCGGCGGACCTGCGCGAGCTCGGAGTCAGCGAGCCGCTGATCGACCTCGCGCTCGCGGTGACCGACAGCGCCGAGCTTGACCAGCTGGTCAAGGGTGCCCCGCTACTGTCGACGGACGTACTCTACGGGCTGGCCGCGGGCATGAGCGTCGATGACGTTCGCCGCGAGATCACCGAGGAGGCCACGGTCGAGCTGACCCCTGACTTTGCCGACGACCTGCCGGCCGCGCTCGCCCGCACCGCCGTGACCACGGCAGACGATCTAATACTCGAAGTGCTGGAGGAAGGCGACTTCCGCGCCTGGAAGGTCTTCCTGCACCCCACCCAGGACAAGGCCGCCAAGCGCGACTACAGGGGTCCAGCGCGGGTGTCCGGCGGACCAGGCACCGGCAAGACGGTCGTCGCGCTGCACCGGGTCAAGCACCTCGTCGAGGCATTGCCGCCCGGCACGGACAAGGCGATCCTGCTCACCACGTTCACCAAGAACCTCACCGAGGACCTGCGTTCCCGACTTGACTCTCTGCTCGAACCAGAGCAGCAGGACCGCGTGGACGTTCTCAACATCGACCAGCTGGCCGCGCGGGTCGTCACCGAGAGCGCGACCGGCCGCAAGCGCCGGATCAGTGACGTGGCCGCGATCGACCGGCTCGCCGCGCTGCTCGCCGAACTGGAGGAACGTCGTTTCGACGCACGGTTCCTGTTCGAGGAATGGGACCAGGTCATACTCGGACGGGCATTGACCAGTCGAAAAGAGTACTTCGACGCACGCAGGGCAGGCCGTGGCCGGGCGCTGACGAGGCTGGACCGGGCCACGGTGTGGAAGATCATCGAGCAGTTCACCGCCCGGCTGGACAAGGACGGCGTCGAAACCTGGGGCCAGTTCGCCGATCGCGCCGCCCGCCTCGAAAAAGCGCGCGCCGACAAGGTCATTGCTCGTGACGGACACACCGAACCGGCCGTCGACGACAGTGCCGGCCCGCACTACCGACACCACCGCTACCGGCACGTGGTCGTCGACGAGGCGCAGGACCTGCGCGCCGCGCACTGGACCATGCTGCGTGCCATGGTCGCCCCCGGCTCGAACGACATGTTCATCGCCGGTGACACCTACCAGCGGATCTATCAGCACCAGGTCGCGCTCGGGGCACTCGGGATCAATATCCGCGGCCGGTCCACCCGGCTAACCCTCAGCTACCGCTCCACCAGGCAGATTCTGGCCAAGGCGATCCAGATCGTCGCGCCGGCCGCGATCACCTACGACGATCTCGACGACGGCACCGAGACCATCGATGGCTACCGCTCCGTGCTGCGCGGCGAGGAACCTACGATCGTCCGCTACCCCACGTGGCAGGACGAGCTGGCCGGCCTGGTGACCACACTGACAGTTTGGCGCGCCGACGCCGACAACGCACGCGGCACCATCGCCGTGTGCGCCGCCGACCACGACCACGTCAACCAGATCATCAACGCTCTGTCGGCCGCTGGGATCAGCTACGCGGAACTGACCAAGGACGGCCCCAAAGGCGACGGCGATATTCATGTTGGCACCATGCACCGCATGAAGGGCCTGGAATACGAACGCGTCATCCTGGCCGCGGTCACCGACGGCGTCATCCCCAAGAAGTCCGCCTCTTCCGCGAACTCCCCCGACGCCGCACGCCGCGAACACCAGGACCGCTCCCTCCTGTTCGTCGCCGCGACCCGAGCCCGCGACACCCTCCACATCACCACCCATCCCCCGGAAAGCCGATATCTACCAGCTAGATAACGTGTCGAGGTGGACCTCCTGGGGCTACGTCGGTATTTCCGGCCCGACGTACCGGGCTGAAGCCGGTGGGATGGGCACTGACAGTGATGACATCGGACCTTGTGAGTCCACGTAGGTCGCCGCCCCGCTCAAGCCGAGCAACCCGTCGACGTACTGGGCGAGTGCACGCGGAACATCGAGGGTTGCTCGATACGGAATCACCTGGAGTCCTCGGCCACGTGAAGATAATCTTGGTAAGGGTTCTGCTACCAAAGGCTCCACACCGTCTTCGAACAGTATCTCCCACACCACCACCCAGACCAGCCGTTGCGCGCTCAACAACAGCCCCATCTTGGCGAGATCACGTCACTGAAAAATTCAAAACTCCACACGAGGCCGTTCGCTGATATCCCTGTTAAGCAGAGTCCGAACGTCCGCTTCGGGGAGCCCTGAGCGGTGGATAAACTCAGAGAATGAGACTCCGGTCGTTTCCGCGAGTTCCAGTGCGCGTCGTAGGAGTACCGGAGCCTCCGGGTTTCCCAGCGGGCCGGGCTCTACCTTGCGCC
This sequence comes from Actinophytocola sp., assembly GCF_049647105.1. GTDB lineage: Bacteria > Actinomycetota > Actinomycetes > Mycobacteriales > Pseudonocardiaceae > Actinophytocola. The sequence continues at coordinate 9,386 of NZ_JBARWZ010000259.1, read as the reverse complement.
ATCCTCGCACGGACAAGGCTTTCCACGCCTGTGCGTAAATGTGCTCACTCATGACCCCGAGCGTCTTTGCCCTAACCAGGAGTGCCGCCAGTGAGACATGCCACTTTGCTTTCAGGCGGAGCAATGTGGGCCAGTCGAGTCGAGTCGGAAGTTCGGGTTTGATGTCGTCGGCTGGCATGAGGAACGCGGCGGCGAATTCGTTGGCTTGATTCTCAGTAGTCTTGTCGCCGATCTGGCCATTGATGCCATGCAGGACGAGGTGCCCTAGTTCGTGGGCTGCGTCGAAGCGTGAGCGGTCGCGCAATCCCTTGTCTGCTCCGAGAGCGACGACGGGCCTGTCAGGGAAGTCGACGCAGAATGCGTCGACTTTCTCGATGCTGACACGGAAGCGAACAACGACTATCCCGTTCATTTCAAGCAGTCTCACGACGTCCTGAATTGGACCACGAGGGACGTTCCAGTGGCTGCGCGCCTGGGCCGCGGCCTGTTCGATATCGGCAGCTTGTAGAGGCTGTCCTTCGTCGCCAGGAACGCGCGGCAGGTTGAGATCCGGCAGCGCGACGTATTTTTCGAGCTCGAGTGCGAGTTCCCGTGCGAGGTGAACGTAGGCCAGTGCTTGTTGGCGATCTCGGGGAGAGGTGGACCGGAGGCTTCGGAAGAATCCGTTGAGCTGCTCCTGAGCAGGGGGACGGGCCGGGGCGGCAAAGAAAGACGGCGGCACGCGCAGCGCCACCGAGAGCCGGCGCAGGGTCGATGCGGCGGGCCTGGTGTGCCCGTTCTCGAACTGGCTGACCGAGGCCGCCGTGACGGAGCCGACTTCCCGAGCCAGTTGCACCTGGGTAAGCCCTCGAAGCTCGCGCGCCATCCGCAGTCTGGCCCGGTCGAACAGGGCCGCGATGTCGCCGGGGTCCAGTTGCGGGTCGTTCACGTCTCGTCTCCGCGCCAGTCCACGTCCGCCGGTGAGCGGACGATTCTCGATCTTGATCGGTCCGCTCGCATCTTAGGCACACCTTGGTTACCGCTGAGTCAAGTTGCGCCGCTTCCTGCCGACACGCCCGGATGAGGTGTGACGACTTGACGGTACTCCTCGTCGTGTACTCTCACCGAAATAAAGAAGATGATGTTCAAATCTGAGGCACCCGCGCGCGGGGGATGGAGTCGTAGAGGTGAGGGTTCAGGAGTACGCGAGGGACTCCAGGGGGTTGTGGACGTGACGCCGAAGATCACGCATGCCGACGTGGTGGCCTTCGCGGGACGGGCGGTGAACCTGCCGCGTGAGACTGCCATCGACAAGCGTAAACAGGTGAACACGCTGCGCGACCGCCTGAAGTCGCACATCGCGGACAATCCTGGGTTTTCGCTGGTGAAGATGCTGCACGCGGGCTCGGTGGCCAAGGGGACGGCGCTGCGTACATTCAACGACTTCGACGTGGCGATCTACGTCAAGCGCGACGACGCGCCCGTCGAGGAGGCCGAACTGGTGGAGTGGATCGCCGAGCGGCTCCGCGCGGCGTACAAGGGACTGCTCGCCCCGTCACAGATCACGCCTGGCACGCACTGCGTGAACGTCCACTTCAAGTCCACCGGCACCGATGTCGATGTCGTGCCGGTGCTCTACGAAGGCGACGCCGATGATCGCGGTTACCTGATCGCCAAGGACGCGGTTGACCGGACGGACTGGTTGCTCACCAGCGTCCGGCTGCACCTGGACTTCGTTCAGGACCGGAAGGACGACTGTCCGGACGACTGGGCACAGGTGGTGCGCCTGGTGAAGTGGTGGGTCCGCGAGCAGGTCATGAACAGCCCGCCAGGAGACAAGTTCCGGTTCAAGTCGTTCATGATCGAACTGCTCTGCGCGCACCTGCTGGACACCGCACGCGTCGACTTCACCGACTACGTCACCGCGCTGGACGGTTTCTTCGACTACATCGTGCGGACCGAGCTCCGCGAACGGATCGCGTTCGACACCTATTACCCCGCATCGGACCTGCCGAACGCACGGGTCGGGGAGATCGAGATCTTCGATCCGGTCAACCCGACGAACAACACCGCCCGCCTGTATGAGCACCGGGATCGTGCTCGAATCGTGGATGCGGCCGAGGCCGCCCTGGACGCGATCACCGAGGCGAGCTTCGCCCAGACGAAGGATCAGGCCGTGAAGTGCTGGCAGGTCGTGCTCGGCAGCAGGTTCCGGGGGTAGCCATGACCACGTCCTACACGCGCTCCGAGTCCGAGACCTACAGCTTGGCCTCCGCCAAGTACGTCGCCTCGAAGATCGCCACCGATTTGCGGCAGGTGCAGCGCTACTACGGCTGTCCCTCCGACACCGACATCACCGACTACGCCGTGGAGGCGGCATTGCTGTCCCACGGCGGTTACGTGGACAAGGTCATCTACGGGTTCCAACGCAACGGGGACTGGATCCTCGCCCTGGAGTACACGAACGTGAACGGCACCCTGGTCGCCGACGATCGCGCGGGCGGGATCTACCGCTATGCCGATACCGACGGCACCGTGTTCACGAGCTTTCTTTACTACACCTGGAAGTGGTCCCAGCTGACCGGCACCGACCGGGACGACTTCACCGAACTGCTGCCCTTCGCTCGCACCAGCGCCCCGGCCCCCGGCTACACGGGCGGTTACCACACCTCCGACCGCACCTACTCGGCCCACGGGACGGGTTTCACCAGGAGCACCTACCGACCACTATGACCACCACCAGCAACGACCTGTTCGAGGACGACCTCGACCTCCCTGATCCCGTCGCTCAGCAGCGCTACGCACGCTTGGTCGGGCTCGACCACGTCAAGACCCGTCTGGCCAAAGAAGCCGAACTGATCCTGCAACCGCACCTGCTGCGTGAGTGGAGTCTCCGCGTCCACAAGACCGTGCTGCCCGCGGTCGACCGGCTGACCCACCGACCGCCGCTGATCATCTTCGCCGGCGACGTCGGCACCGGAAAGACCACCCTCGCGGAGACCTTCGCCGACGCCATCGCCCGTCGGCACCGCATCGACGTGCGCGTCAAGCGGCTGAGTCTGCGCGCCCGCGGCACTGGCGCTGTCGGCGAAATGACCCGGCTGATCGGGACAGCATTCGACGTCGTACTCGACGAGGCCCGCACCGCAGGTTCGACACGACCCACCATCCTCGTCATCGACGAGGCTGACGCCCTGGCCCAATCCCGCGAAGCCAACCAAATGCACCACGAGGACCGGGCCGGGGTGAACGCGCTGATCCGTGGCATCAGCCAGATCGCCACCGAAGCACCCGGTGTCCTGGTCGTCATGTGCACCAACCGCATTGGCGCCCTCGATCCCGCGATCCGTCGCAGGGCCGCCGCCGAGTTCGATTTCGTCCGCCCCGACGACGCCCAGCGCGCTGCCATCCTCACCGCTCTTTTCGAGGGAGTCCACCTCAGCCCGTCGGACCTGGATCACCTGGTGGAGCTGACCGGACCAGATGGGCGTGGATACGGCCACACGTACTCCGACCTGGTCGACCGAGTGCTCGCCGCGACCTGCCTGGCCGCCTACCCCGACCGCCCCGTCACCGCCCAGCTCATCGCCGAGCAGGTCCGCACTTGCCCGCCGACGCCTCCGTTCACGGCGCAACCATGAAGCAGGTGCCCGCCGCAACCCGTCCGAGTGCCAGCGGCGCCCGCCTTACCGGCGATGATGTCCAGCACGCTGTGGCCTGGCACGCCGCCCTACGCACCCTGGTCCCGCACACCAGGGTCCAAGCCGTCACCGTCGAAGCCGCCCACGTCGGCAACGTCGACGACGTCGTGATCACCAAAGACCCCGGCCCCAACGACTACCTCCAGGTCAAGGCGACGGTATCCGCACAGCGAGCCGCGACCCTCGACTGGCTGTGCGAACCGACCCGAACCGGCGGCTCCAGCATCCTGCAACGGTTCCACCACGCATGGACCAATCTCTCTCGGAACGAGACGCACCCCCAGCTGACCCTGGTCACCACCCGCTCCATCGACCCCGCCGACCCGGTCCTGACCCTGCGAGATCGCCACGACAGGCTTGGTGAGCGACTCCAACACGCAACGACGGCTAACGCTCTCCTGGCCCGCAGCCGCCTCATCGAACACCTGGACTGCACCGACGACGAACTGTTCGCCTTCCTCGCCGACCTGCGGCTACGCACCGATGCCTCCGAAGCCGTCTGGCGAGACCATGTGGCCGAAATCAGCTACGCCGCTGGCGTCCGCGCTGACGACACCGCCTTCCGCCTCGGCATCACCGAAGTCCGGGAATGGGTCAAGACCAGCCGGGTGGAAAGAACAGTCAGTGACGTCCGGGATGCGGTTGACCAGCTCGGGCTCCACGCCACCGAACCGTTCACCATCCTCGCCATCAACTCCCTCGACGACCACACCGCGAATCCCGACGCCGCGATCACCCTCGACTGGGTGGACCGGTTCCGCGGCAGCGAAGCCCGCAACCGCCGGGGCTTGAAAAGCCCGCAGGAATGGGAAACCATCCTCCGCCCACAACTGGTTGCAGCTCAGCGCACACTGCGCAGCCTCCGCGCACGCCGCATCCTCATCACCGGCACCATGCGGCTTCCCACCTGGTTCACCGCAGGAGTGATGTTCCAGGAAACCGCAGGATTCACCCCCGCAAAGATCAAAGACGGACAACTCTGGACCCCACCAACCGGCCACGTCGCCCCCGCAGCGATCTCCCTGTCCCGCCCTCTCACCGACCTGCCAGCCGGACAGGATGTCGCTCTCGCCGTCGCGATCTCCGCCGACCTGACCGCCGACGTCCGCCAACACCTCGCCTCAACTGGCCGCGACATTCCCCTGCTGACCGTTCGGCCATCCACGGGCACGTCCAACACGAGCATCGCCAGCTTGGACCACGCCTTCGGAGTGGCGCTCGCCATCCGCGAGATCGCCCGCGAGATCGCCCGCACCATCAAACCCCCGGTTCTACATCTCTTCCTCGCCACACCCGCCGGATTCGCTGTCCTCCTCGGCGGAATCTGGGACCGAGTCCCCACCACCCAGACCTACGAAGACCTCGCAGTCAACGGCTACGAACCAGCCTTCACCATCCCCAACTAAGCCCGCAGTTGCACAGGCCATCCCGAAGATCCATCTGAATCGGCTACCGGGCTGGGAGAACGATCACGACCCCATTTCAACCGCCCGAAACGAACTCTCCCAATTTTCTCCCACCGAACGGCCACCCACCGCCCAGACCACACCGGCGACCACCACACAAGATCACAAAAAAGCCCGCTGACCTGGACAAACATCCCAGTCAGCGAGCCTTGAAAGGAGTGGAGCTGAGGGGGTTCGAACCCCTGACCCCCACACTGCCAGTCTGGTTGGACAACCACCGGCGATCACATGAGCCATCGCACGACGGCGAACTGAGCTCACTCCCCGAATAGGCATATTCGATCCGCCAGAGTCATACCGCAGGTCACCAGACTTCTTGATCTACGTGCACGAGTCTTCACGTGGAAGTTTGGGTGCGTCGTGTCCCCAACGGGCCTGTTTTCCGGAGTTCAGGGGTGTCGCCGCTACGTCGAGCATCCTTGGAGACAACCGATGACCCACCCAGGCCGTGTCCGCCGTGGCCACCCAGCACAGCACCGCAGCACCCGTCGCCCCACCGAGCACGCCGCTCAGCGGCCCGAACCGGACCTAGCCACCTCGACATCGCCCGGTCACATGACCGACTTCGACGAGTGCGCTGGCCGCGGCCTTGTCCGGCAGTCACGACGCGGCATCACCCGGCCCTCGGCAAGCGGCGCATCCGGCACGTCCGCGACACCTCCTGCCACCTCGTCCAGCACAGTAGACGACCCGAGGTCCGCCGAGCCTCTGCTCTTCACCGCCGAGCAAGCGGCGTCGCTGTTGCAGGTGCGTCCGTCGTGGTTGCGGCGGAAAGCCGCGGCGCGGGCGGTGCCGTGCCGGTTCGTCGGCAAGCACCTGCGGTTCTCCCGCGCCGACATCGAGGCTATCGCTGAGGGCAACACCCCATAAACACATAACTCTTCTCGTCAAACCATTGCGCGGCCAGCCTCAATGTCTTTCCGCAGAGCGTGGTTCTTCAGGGCCTGCTTGACATTTGACGAACACGGAGCGTCCATGTGTCCGTCAAATCGCAACCACACCAGGGGTGTTCATTCATGGCTTATGCAGAGAAGAGCGGGAAGAATCTGTGGCGGGTGCGCTATTCGAAAGACGACGGTGGCCTCGGCACCATCTCCGGATTCGCATCGAAAATAGCGGCGGAGCACAAAGCGACCGAGATCGAAGCCGACCAGCGCCGCGGGCAGTTTCTGGACCCTGATGGCGGGAAGCTGACCTTGGCGGAGTGGTCGATCGCCTGGTTCGACGCGCTCGACGTCGCCGCCACCACCGAAGCTCAGTACCGCAGCCTCGTCCGCAACCACATCCTCGCCCGGTGGGGCAGCACCCGGTTGGACGCGATCTCCGGGCTGGCTGTGCACACCTGGGGCAAGAAACTTCGGGCCGAGGGCTACGCGCAGGCCACTGTGGTCACGATCGTCAAGGTGATGTCGATGATGTTGGCCGACGCCGCCGAGGAACGCCTCATCGCCGCCAACCCGATCCAGCCTCGACGTCGTGGGAAGCGTCGGCATGAGGTGCGCACTGAACGGGTTTGGGCCACCCCCGAGCAGGTCCTCGGCGTGGCGGCGCAGGCGGCCGCGCTGGTCGGAGACTGGGCTGCCGTGCTGATGATCACCGCCGCGTGGACCGGCGCGCGGTGGGGTGAACTCGCCGGACTCCGCCGCCACAACCTCCACCTCGACGACGCCACCACCGTCATCGACCGCCACACCGGAGCCCTGCACGAGGTGAACGGGCGGCTCGAACTCGGGCCACCCAAAACCGCCGAGTCCGCCCCCATCATCACCCTTCCTCCGTTCCTCGTGCACCTCCTGTGGACGCATCTGGACGGTCACGACCATCCGCACGTGTTCGTCACCGCCGAAGGGGAGCTACTCCGCCGGTCGAACTTCGCCCGCCGCGCCATGCGACCCGCCGCCGACGGCAACCACCACCGACCCCGGCCCCGCATCCGCGTCCACCCCGTCCTGCCCGGGCTGGTCTTTCACGGGTTCCGGCATAGCCACAAAACCTGGCTCATCGCCGACGGCATCCCCGACGTCGCCCAAGCCCGACGACTCGGCCACCGCATCCCCGACAAAATCGAGCACATCTACTCCCACGTCGCACCCGAAGTCGAAACCAGGCTCATCAACGCACTGCAACACCGGTGGACCACCGCACTCCACACTCTCACCGCCAACACCACCACGACAGGCACCCACCACAACGCCGAACGCCTCACCCGACTCGCTGCCCGCCGCGACCACCCGGCGATCAACCTGACCGCCTGATCCACCGGCACACGGCCGCTGCCCCTCGGAGGCAGCGGCCGTGCTCATTCCAGGAAAGCCAGGGGGCACAGGTCTTTCAGAGCCCGCCTGCCCTGATGAACCAGCCGCAACGCATCCCATCCACCCCAACCGGACGCCAACCCGCCCACGCCGACGCCAGCCGGGCACAACCACCACCAACCGACCGCAACCGAACCCGCCCCAGCCACGGCCAACCACCGATGACGCCTGTTGGGCGCCGATGACGGAGGAGAGCCTGCAAGGCGACCCCACATGGCCCTTGGTCAAACCCTGACCATGATCGACTCCTTAATTTCTCCTTCTACCCCTATTCGATCTTCATTTAGACCACAATGGACAGTCCGACAAGATCGACATCAGGGCAGCAAAAAGGCCCGCTGACCTGGACAAACATCCAGAACCAGCGGGCCTATCGCGACCGTCGGGCTGACAGGATTCGAACCTGCGACCCCTTGACCCCCAGCGGGACAAGGGGCTTCCGCAGGCGTCCTGATCAGTCTCTTGTGGCTGGTCGAGTCCGGCGAAAGTCCAGGACGGGGCCTCCATTCCCGGCCCCGTCCCACCGATCTGTTAGACGTGTGTGAGACGGGCCCAGCCACCAAAGGGCCTGTAATGACCAACCCTGCCCGCTCCACCAACCCATCGATGGTGCCGCTACGGCGCGAGCCCCGACGCATCCGTCCACCGTTCGATGTGGACAGCTACCAGCCGAACCACTCCAGGCTCGGCGAGACCGACGAGGAGTGGCGCGCCTGCCGCCACTCCGACCGCGTGACAGCGCTGCTCGAAGCACTCGACGGCGTCGAGCTCGGCGAGTACGACCGGCGGATCATCGAGTGGTTGGCCAACTGGGACACCTCCGTCGTCGGCACCGTCGCCAGCCTCGTCTACCGTGCCCGTGCGACCGGTGTTTCGGACGGTGCCCAGTGAGCATCGAAGCGATCTCTTGGGCGCTCAATGAGGCACCCATCCCCCAGGAACGCCGGGACGCGTCCAGCCTCGCGATCGTCCTGGTGGGCCTGGCCAACCACGCCGATCCCGACGGGCGCAACGCCTTCCCAGCCGTGTCCACCCTCGCCCGCTACACCCGGCTGTCGGAGCGCTCGGTGCAGTACGCACTGCGATCACTGGAGGAACTGGGGCTGATCACGCCGTCCGATCCGGACATCGTGGCGGCGTACGTGAAGCGCGCGGACCGTCGCCCCAAGGGCTGGGACCTGGTTATCCACAGCGAGGTGCAAACCCTGCACCCCGCTGGTCGGCACGGGGTGCAAACTCGGCACGACGGGGTGCAAACAACGACGTCACGGGGTGCAGAGCCTGCACCCGAACCTTCCCTTAACCGTCCGGGGAACCGTCCTTCGCGCGAGCGCGTCCCGCAGGGCGCTCGGACGACGACGCTGCCGCCCGTGTGCGGCCAGTGCGACGCCCGCCTCGACGACCCGGTCTCCGCCCGCGTGGTGTGGCTCGACGACGACCACACACGTTCAGACCCCTGCCCGCGCTGCGCTCCACAGCGGTCCGGCGGTGCCCGATGACCAACCGCGTCCACCTCACCTATCGGGAACCCGCCTCCCTGTTCCACCCGAACGGATGGATCTCCCCGGCTCAATGTCTCTCCGACCGGGCCACCGCCGAACAACTGCGCGACGCGACCAACTTCCTGTCCGGGTGCAACGCCGCAGCACGGCGCACCTGGCAGTTCACAGACTGCCCCGGCGAGGACTGCGGGGTGCGGCGATGACCACGACGTTGCCGATGCCCGAGCCGGACGACGACAAGGTGCGGCGGACGGTGGCGGAGGTGGAGCGCTACGTCGCCCGGCAGGCCCCGCCGGTGCCCGACCCGACACCGGCCGCCGAGCCGCCGGCAACCAGGCGGGTGCGGGAGTTGCGCGCCGAGGTCGACGAGGCGCACGCGCTGCTGGAGTTGCAGGCCGACGACGCGCCGCTGCTGCTGGACAC
>NZ_JBARWZ010000258.1:0-17251 GCF_049647105.1 Actinophytocola sp. | reverse complement strand
CCCCGCGGTGAACTCCACCAACCGCGGCCGCACCAACTCAATCTCCTCAGGAGTCACACCAGCAACACAACCACCATCCACAAAGGACAATCAAGCCGACACGCCGACATAACAAAGCACTACTAGTGCCCCGATCCACCCGGACGGGACACTAGTTGTCCACAGCCGCCCCGGTTATCCACAGTCAAGATCGACAACGCAGGAATGTCAGTACCAGCCGGTAGACTGGCATGGCGGGACGCCCCCGGGAACGGGTGGGGGTTGGCATCCGGCCGGTTTCGCGACTTGCGGCCTACTTGCGGGCTTGGCTGTGTGCTGAACGGCGCGGTCGGGACGCTCATCCTGGATCCACCGATGCGGGCTTGACCAAGCCGCACGACCAGGCAAACCGGCAAACCGCGCGGGGCCCTGGCGGGAGAGTCAGCGGAGGGTGTCCAGCAGGGCGTCGGTCAGGTTGGGGGCCAGTTCCGGGTGCTCGACGACCTCGTCGGCGCCTTCGGGGTTCCTCAGTCGCAGCACGCACGCGGCGGAGCCGTCGCGGAGCACGGCCGCCACCAGGCGGGCCTCGCGACGCCGCGGGTGCTCCGCGGCGATGCGGCGCAGCGCGTCCGTGTCGCCGGTCTGCTCACCGGCGGGCAGGGTGTCCTCCGCATCAGGGGGCAGCACCACGATCTCCTGGGCGATGGCGCAGCCCTGGACGACGTCCGGCCACATGATGCCCGCCAGCGCTTCCGCCAGGTCCTCACTGGGCAGCTGGTCCTGGGCCACAGGGGTGAGGAACGCGCCGGCGTCGACCTGGGCGGCCAGGTGGGGCTGGGACTCGACCAGCTCGGTGGTCGGGACCAGGGCGAACAGCTGGGTCGGCTGGTCCCATCCGGCCGTGGACACGAAGTCGTCGACCTCTCGGGCTGCGGCGGACAGGTGCTGGGCATGGCTCGCGGACATACCTGTCATCCTCCTATTCTCGCGTTCGGCAATTTCGACCTACCCGAACGGGAACCAGACAGGCCCGGAATAGAGTTGGACATCTAGGACAGCTTCGGCGGTCCCTAGGTTTTGCGAACACTGGTCAACACAGGGAGTGCACAGTGGCCACCAGGCCTCCGATCGGTATGCCGAAGCTGTCCCGACGCGCCAAGGTCCTGCTCAGCATCGCGGGTGTGCTGATCCTGGTGCTGATCGTCGGCGCCCGGCTGCTCGACACCTACGTCGACTGGCTCTGGTATGGCGAGGTCGGGTTCCGCTCCGTGTTCACGACCATGATCGTGACCAGGCTCATCCTGTTCTTCGCGATCGGGCTGCTGGTCGGCGGGCTGCTGGCGGTGAGCCTCGCGATCGCCTACCGGTCGCGGCCGGTGTTCGTGCCGGTCTCCGGCGCGGACGACCCGCTCGCCCGCTACCGCTCGACCATCGTGCAGCGGGTGCGGCTGTTCGGCATCGGCATCCCGGTGGTGGTCGGCGCCATCGCGGGCGCGGCCGGTCAGGGCGAGTGGCAGCCCGTGCAGCTGATGCTCAACGCGCAGTCGTTCGGGCAGGCCGACCCGGAGTTCGGCAAGGACGTCGGCTTCTACGCGTTCACGCTGCCGTTCATCAGCTGGCTCATCACGTGGCTGTTCGTCACGATCGCCATCGCGGGCATCGGCGCGCTCGTCGTCCACTACATCTTCGGCGGTATCCGGCTCGGCACCAAGGGTGACAACTTCTCGGTGCCCGCCCGCGTGCAGCTGTCCGTCATCGCGGGCCTGTTCGTCGTCATCCTCGCCGTCGACTACTACTTCGAGCGCTACGAACTGCTGTTCTCCACTCGCAACGCGCTGTTCGACGGCGCCACCTACACCGACCTCAACGCGGTACTGCCCGCCAAGCTCATCCTGATGTTCATCGCCGGGTTCTGCGCCGTCGCGTTCTTCGTCGGCGCGTTCGTCAGGAACCTGCAGCTGCCCGCCATCGCGATCGTGCTGCTCATCCTCTCCAGCATCCTCGTCGGCTGGGCGTGGCCGACCGTGCTGCAGCAGTTCTCCGTCAAGCCGAACGAGGCGGAGAAGGAGGCGATGTCGATCGAACGGAACATCAACGCCACCAAGTACGCGTTCGGCCTCACCGACGACAAGATCAAGTTCGAGGACTACAAGGGTGACGCCGCCGTCAACCCCGAGACCTCCGACAAGGTCAAGGCCGACACCGGCACCATCCGGAACATCCGCCTGCTCGACCCGAGCATCCTGTCCCGCACGTTCACCCAGCGGGAGGGCGGCGAGAACTTCTACGGCTTCCCGACCAAGCTCGACGTCGACCGCTACAAGGTCAACAACAAGGTCCAGGACTACATCGTCGCGGCTCGTGAGCTCGACTCCACGCGCCTGGCCGCCAACCAGACCTCCTGGATCAACCGGCACCTCGTCTACACCCACGGCAACGGTTTCGTCGCCGCTCCGGCCAACCGCATCAACCGCGCGCTGGCCGAAGGCCAGTCCAGCGGCGAGGGCGGCTACCCGGTCTTCACGGTGAGCGACATCGAAGCGCTCGAGAACGACGCGGACATGGACATCCCGGTCACCGAACCGCGGATCTACTACGGCGAACTCGCCACCGACTACGCGATCGTCAACGCGCGCGGCGAGTACGACACCCCCGTCAACCAGGACTACCGCTACACCGGCAAGGGCGGTGTCTCCGTCGACGGCTGGTTCGACCGGTTCGTCTTCTTCGCGCACTACGGCGAGCGGAACATCCTCTTCTCCAGCGACATCACCGACGGCTCGAAGATCATGTACAACCGTGATCCCCGGGAACGCGTGAGCCGTGTCGCGCCGTGGCTGACCGTCGACGGCGACCCGTACCCGGCGGTGGTCGACGGCCGCATCCAGTGGATCGTCGACGGCTACACCACGCTCGACAACTTCCCGTACGCGCAGCGCACCCCTCTCGGTGAGGTCACCAACGATTCGCTGACCGGCGTCGCGCGGCAGGACAACCGGGACATCAGCTACATCCGGAACTCGGTCAAGGCGACCGTCGACGCGTTCGACGGCACCGTGACGCTGTACTCGATCGACGACAAGGACCCGGTGCTGAAGGCATGGGAGAGCGTCTTCCCCGGCACCGTGAAGCACGGCGAGATCCCCCAGGCGCTCCGCGAGCACTTCCGCTACCCGGAAGACCTGTTCAAGGTGCAGCGAGACCTCCTCGCGCAGTACCACGTGGAGAGCGCCGGCCAGTTCTTCTCGACCCAGACGTTCTGGGACACGCCGTCCGACCCGACAGGCAGCAACAACGAGGCCGGTGGTGCGGCGCCCAACCAGCCGCCGTACTACGTGCTGGCACAGGCGCCCGGTCAGGCGGAGCCGACGTTCCAGCTCACCAGCGCGATGACATTGCTGCGAAGGCAGTTCCTCGCGGCATGGGTGTCGGTGTCGTCCGATCCGAAGGACTACGGCCAGTTCAGAGTCCTGCGACTACCGTCCCAGGACCAGACGAAGGGTCCTGGCCAGGTTCAGAACGAGTTCGAGACCACCGATGAGGTGACCGAGAACAGAACTCTGTTCCAGAACCCGAACGTCAATGTCATCTACGGCAACCTGCTGACGTTGCCGGTCGCGGACGGTCTGCTCTATGTCGAGCCGATCTACATCGAGCAGAAGGACGAGAACGCGTTCCCGCAGCTCGCCCGCGTGCTGGTGTACTTCGGTGGCAGGGTCGGGTTCGCCCCGACACTGCCGAAGGCGCTGGAGGAGATCTTCGGCCCGGGCGCCGGTGGTGACGTGACACCGCCTGAGGAAGACGGCGACCAGCCGCCTGGCACGTCGGATCCGTCGACACCGCCGGGCACGACCACACCGCCGCCGTCGAGCGACGGGGACAACCCGGCGATGGACAAGGCGGTCCAGGACATCGGTGCGGCGCTCGAGGCGCTCAAGTCCGCCCAGCAGTCCGGTGACTTCGAGGCACAGGGTGCGGCGCTGGCCGCGCTGGAGAAGGCCGTGGGCGAGTACGACGCGGCCAAGGCCAACCCGCCGGCGGGCGGTGGCGGCTGAGCCGACTGGTTCGTCCGAAACACGCGGCCTTCCCGGACTGGTTCCGGGGAGGCCGCGTTTTCGTCTGGAAGGGCTAGCGCGATCCGGCATTGTGCCGAATGCGGCGCGCCGCGCCTACGAAAAAAGCACGGCCCTCCGGTGGTACGGAGGGCCGTGCTTTGTCTCACTGCGGACGTCGGGTGTTGTCGAACGGACCTAGGGAGAGCCAGTTATCCACTGTGGACGCACAAGTACCCCACACTGACACCGCGACGCATTGTGCCAATTCCCGCCGGCTGCCGGGCGCAGATGCCGAGCCATGCCGCGCCCCGCGGACACGGGGTCAGCTCTTCTTTGCGCGCGTCCTGCGCTTTGCCGCGGGCTTCGCACCCGACTTCGCCTGCTTCGCCTCGCTCTGCGCCTCCTTGTAGGCCTCGACGACGTGCGACGGAATGCGCCCACGGCCCGCGAGCTCATAACCGCTCTCCAGTGCCCACTCACGGATCTGGCCTGCCTCACCGGAGTTGCCGGCTTTGGACTGGGCCGGACGGGTGCCCCGCTTGATCCGTCCGCCGGTGCGCCGCGCCGACTCGACGTACTCGGCGAGGTTTTCCCGCAACCGCTCGGCGTTGTCGTCCGAGAGGTCGATTTCGTAGCTCACGCCGTCCAACCCGAACAGGACGGTGGAAACATCCTCCGAGCTGGTGCCGTCCAGGTCGTCGACGAGTTGTACCAATACCTTCTGAGCCATCTGGGCTGCTCTCCCTTGGACGCCGTTGCACGAGACATGCGTGCACACCCGTTGGTTTGTGACGGCACAGTAGCAAATAGCGGCCCAAGTCCGAAACGAACCAGGGGCGCCGTAGTGGGTTCCGACTGTCCGAACGCGACTCGGCATGCCGGGCGTCTTCCGTGTGCCATTTCCTGTGTTGCAAACGGGCTTACCGGATTCAATTCGTTCGGTGGGCTACCGAACCGGCCAATTGTCCGTGTCCACAGGAGAGGATGGACGGGGAGAATGTGACCCGCATTACGCGGTGGGCACAAAAGAACGATGGCCCCTCGGAGGATCTCCGAGGGGCCATCGTCCCTGGTAGCGGGGACAGGATTCGAACCTGCGACCTCTGGGTTATGAGCCCAGCGAGCTACCGAGCTGCTCCACCCCGCGTTGTTGTTATGCCGGTAACTATACGTGCGGTTCCAGAGGGGTTTTCACCGGGGGGTCATTTGTGTGCTGACCTGGGCAAAGGGGGCCTTGTGGGCCTGGGGGGCCGGGCGGCTCCGATGTGGCTCCACGCAGGCGCGGGGGCAAGGTGGGCCGGGGCGGGTCGAGTGGACCGGGTGACTCGGCGGCTGGATGAGGCGGGTGGCGTGCTCCCGTCGGGTTGCTCGGTGCTGGACGGCCCGGCGGGGTGTCCAGGAGGTCCGCCGGTGGCGCGTGTGGCAAGTGGAGGGTGTCCGTTGCTCCATTTGGCGGAGGTCTGAACCACTGGCCTGTCCCGTCCGTCGCCGCGCGCCGGATGTCACCCGCTCGCAACGCATCCCGGCGCCGAGCGTGGCGGAAGCTTCGGTGCGGCACCGAATTCGACATCCGTGATGCGATCGGTCCGAAGTGCATCGGAGCCTGCACGTGCACATGAACGTGCGAACAGATTGTGGTTGACTGTCAACTGGCAGTCCACACAGGACTCGACGGCGAAGTGCGCGTGCGACGGTCGCGGTCGGCCGGTCGAGTTCGACATGAGAACGGGCATTGTCGGGGGGTTCCGCAGATGTTTACCCGGATGGAGTAGTGGCCTTACTTGTGGCCTCCGAACGCCGGAATTCGGCCGGAGAAGCGCGGTTCCTCGGTTCCGGCACGGTCGCGACGAGTGGGGTGAGGACGGTGATGTGCGGGCCGGGCGCGCGCGGGCGTTTCGCCATTTCCGCTGGTACAAGGGTTGCGGAGTGGAACAGATCGTGAAGTTGTTTCGCGATGCGAAGGATTCCTTGGCTGCCAGCGAGATCAGGAATCTCGGCGTACTGTTCGACTGAAACTCCCCGCAACAGCCCCCTGAAAGCCCACCAGCCACAGTGGACAGATGTCCCGGCCACTGTGGACACCTGCTTGTGTTCGTGGCACGGTGGTAAGGTGTCTGAACTGAATGCAACTGCCGCTGCCCTTCTCGGGCTGCTGCACGAAGGTCCGGCTACTGGTGGGCAATTGGTCTCGGCCGCCCGTGATCGATTTGGGTCGTTCTTCAGTGTCACGCGGAGTCAGGTCTACCGCGAGCTCCCCGCACTCGCCGACGCCGGTCTTGTCCGGCTCGGTAAGCAGGGGCCGCGGTCCAGCCAGCAATATCTGGTGACCGCCGCGGGCAAGAAGGCGTTCAAAGGGTGGCTGGGCAGCGAGCCCGGTCCCGATCATCTCCGCAGCCCGCTGATCCTGAGGCTCGTCCACGCGGACGCGCTGACGATCAAACAGCGGGCCGCACTCATCGAGTCGGCGAAGAAGGTCTATTCGGAAGAGCATGAGTCGGCGAGGTCGGCGGTCAAGGCCGCGGACGGCGCCTACTCGAAGGCGGTCGCCGAGTTCGGGGTGGCGAGGGCGAAGGCGGTCCTCAAGCTGCTCGACTCCATTCCCACCTCCTGAAACGGTCGCCAGAAGCGGGCGGCGTGCGGGTTCACGGTAGATTCTGAAGACGTGAACCCGGACGTCGCAGCTGACATGAAAGAACTGTCCGACACCCTCGCCAGCGTCGAGGCCGTGTCGGACCTGGACGCCTTGCGTGCCCAGATCGCGGATCTGGAGCAGCAGGCCGCCCGTCCGGACTTGTGGGACGACCCCGACTCGGCGCAGAAGGTGACGAGCCAGCTCTCCCACAAGCAGAGTGAGCTGCGGCGGATCGAGGAGCTGCGACAGCGGCTCGACGATCTCGGCGTGATGTACGAGCTCGCGGAGGAAGAGGGTTCGGCCGACGCGCGTGCCGAGGCGGAAGCGGAGCGTGAACGGCTGCACGCCGACATCGCGTCCATTGAGGTGCGCACACTGCTGTCCGGTGAGTACGACGAACGCGACGCGATCGTCACCATCCGGTCGGAGGCCGGCGGGGTCGACGCCGCGGACTGGGCGGAGATGCTGCTGCGCATGTACCTGCGGTGGGCGGAGCGGCACGGCTACGCGTCGGAGGTCTACGACACCTCCTACGCGGAGGAGGCCGGCATCAAGTCGGCGACGTTCAAGGTCACCGCGCCCTACGCGTACGGGACGCTGTCCGTCGAGCAGGGCACCCACCGGCTCGTGCGCATCTCGCCGTTCGACAACCAGGGGCGGCGGCAGACGTCGTTCGCCGGGGTCGAGGTGCTGCCGTTCGTGGAGGCCGTCGACAGCGTCGACATCCCGGAGAAGGACATCCGGATCGACGTGTTCCGGTCGTCGGGGCCAGGTGGGCAGAGCGTCAACACGACCGACTCGGCGGTGCGCATCACACACATCCCGTCCGGGATCGTGGTGTCCTGTCAGAACGAGAAGTCGCAGATCCAGAACCGTGCCGCCGCCATGCGAGTGCTGCAGGCGAAGCTCCTCGAGCGCAAGCGGCTCGAGGAGCGCGCGGAGATGGACGCGCTCAAGGGCGACGGCGGCTCATCATGGGGCAACCAGATGCGGTCCTACGTGCTGCACCCGTACCAGATGGTCAAGGACCTGCGGACCGAGTTCGAGGTCGGCAACCCGTCGAGCGTGCTGGACGGGGAGATCGACGGTTTCCTCGAGGCAGGCATCCGCTGGCGGCGCACACAGGCCGTGTGATCGCACCCGCGAAGCGGGCTTGACCAGGCCGACACCCATCGGTGCTCGGCGGCCGCCGGCCCCCGTGATCCAGCGTAGTGCCGAGGGCCGACGGTGCCGGGTGTGCGCGGCGTCTGGATGTGGGGTTGTCCACAGTCTGGGTGGTTGTCCACAGCCTTCGCCGAAGGGGCGGTTCGTGTCGGTTGTCGCGGTTACGCTGGGTTTCGGGGGGCCGACGGCCGCCTCCGGTGGTGCCTTGTCGATCTTGGCTGGTCAGCGTCTTCGACTCCCAAGGCAACAGGTCGATAACGGATGTAGGTAGACTCGCGCCTCGTGATCCGGCTCGAACACGTTTCGAAGGTGTACAAGACCTCCACGCGCCCTGCGCTGGAGGACGTAACCGTCGAGATGGACAAAGGTGAGTTCGTCTTCCTCATCGGTGCATCCGGGTCGGGTAAATCGACCTTCCTCCGGCTGCTGCTGCGTGAAGAAGTGCCAACCAAGGGGCGCGTGTACGTCGCGAACTTCGACGTCGTACGCATGTCCCGGCGCAGGGTCCCCCGCCTGCGCCAGTCCATCGGCTGCGTCTTCCAGGACTTCCGGCTGCTGCACAACAAGACCGTCGCGGAGAACGTCGCCTTCGCGCTCGAGGTCATCGGCAAGCCGCGCAACACCATCCGCAAGGTGGTGCCCGAGGTGCTGGAGCTCGTCGGCCTCGAGGGCAAGTCCGCGCGCATGCCGCACGAACTGTCCGGTGGTGAGCAGCAGCGCGTCGCGATCGCACGCGCGTTCGTCAACCGGCCGCTGATGCTGCTCGCCGACGAGCCGACCGGAAACCTGGACCCCGACACCAGCCAGGACATCATGCTGCTGCTGGAGCGGATCAACCGCACCGGCACGACCGTGCTGATGGCGACCCACGACCACTCGATCGTCGACTCCATGCGGCGCCGGGTCGTGGAACTGTCGCTCGGCCAGGTCGTGCGCGACGACTCACGAGGGGTTTACGGCGTAGGCCGTTAGAAAGACCCCCACACCCCCGCCCTCCAGACCACAAGGACGCCTTCCCCCGATGCGTGCCAGCTTTGTCTTCAGCGAGGTCCTGACCGGCCTCCGCAGAAACGTGACAATGACCGTCGCGATGATCCTCACCACGATGGTCTCGCTGCTGCTGCTCGGTGGCGGTCTCCTCGTCGTGCGGATGATCGACAAGACGCAGGCCGTCTACGAGGACAAGCTGCAGGTCAACGTCTACCTGACCAACGACATCAGCGCGAACGACAAGGAATGTCAGAAGGACCCGTGCCGCACCCTGCGCACGGACCTCGAGAACGACCCGGCCGTCGAGTCGGTCACCTTCGAGAACCGCGACCAGGCCTACAAGCGGTTCAAGGAGATCTTCGCGTCGCAGCCCGAGCTGGTGAAGCTCGCCAGGCCGGAGGCACTGCCCGCGTCGTTCAACGTCAAGCTCTTCGACCCCGACCGGCCGGAAGTGATCATCCAGACGTTCTCCGGGCAGGTGGGCGTCGACTCGATCGCGGACCAGAGCGAGTTCCTCGACCGGTTCTTCGGCGCGTTGAACGGGGTCCGAGATCTCACGTTCGTGGTCGCGCTGATCCAGGCCGTGGCCGCGCTCCTGCTGATCTCCAACACCGTCCAGGTCTCCGCGTTCACGAGGCGGACAGAAGTCGGCATCATGCGCCTCGTCGGCGCGACCCGCTGGTATACCCAGCTGCCGTTCCTCCTGGAGGCGGTGGTCGCGGGTCTGATCGGTGCGGTCCTCGCGATCGGGCTCCTGGTGCTGGCGAAACTCTGGTTCCTCGACCGGCTACTCGCGGGGCCGTTCGCCGCGGGCGTGATCAGACCGATCGAAGGGCTCGACATCCTGCTGGTCGCGCCGTGGCTCCTGCTCACCGCCATCGGTATCTCGGCGATCACCGGCTACGTGACGCTTCGCCTGTACGTGCGCCAGTAAACGGCGTGCGTGCACACGTAGAGTTGTCCCCATGTCGAAGGAACGTGGCCAGAAGGTGATCGCGCAGAACCGCAAGGCGCGGCACAACTACGCGATCCTTGACACCTACGAGGCCGGGATCGCCCTGATGGGCACCGAGGTGAAGTCGCTGCGCCTTGGCCGGGCGTCGCTCGTGGACGCGTTCGCCACGGTCGACGACGGCGAGGTGTGGCTGCGTAACCTCCACATCCCGGAGTACGTGCTCGGCACGTGGACCAACCACACGCCGCGCCGCACCCGCAAGCTCCTGCTGCACCGGGGCGAGATCGAGCGCCTCATCGGCAAGACGCGCGAGGGCGGCCTGTCGCTGGTGCCGCTGTCCCTGTACTTCAAGGACGGCAAGGTCAAGGTCGAACTCGCGCTGGGCAAGGGCAAGAAGGAGTACGACAAGCGGCAGTCGCTCGCCAAGCGGGACGCGGAGCGCGAGATCTCCCGCGCGCACGGCAGGGCGATGAAGGGCCGCTATTGACCCCCGGGTCCGATTCTGAGGTCCCGGCGTTCACCAGAGCGCTGGGCCTCCCCGGGCTGACCGACCTGCACGTCCACTTCCTGCCCGACCCCGTGCAGAAGAAGGTGTGGGAGTTCTTCGACCGGGCCGGCGCCGAGTACGGCACCGAATGGCCCATCCACTACCGCCTGCCCGCCGAGGAACGCCTCGAGATCCTGCGTGACCTGGGTGTTGTCCGGTTCGCGCCGCTCGTCTACCCGCACAAGCCCGGCATGGCGGCGTGGCTCAACGAGTGGGTACGCGACTTCGCGGCGAACACCCCTGAGGCCGTGCCGACCGCCACGTTCTTCCCCGAACCGGGAGTCGCTCGCTACCTCGCCGACGCCATCGACCAGGGCGCCCGGTGCGTGAAGTCGCACGTGCAGGTCGGTGCCTACGACCCGCGCGACGAGCTGCTCGAATCCGTGTGGGGCCTGCTCGCCGAGGCCGGGGTGCCGGTCGTCATCCACTGCGGGCACGGTCCGGTCGCGGGCAAGTACACCGGGCTCGACGTCTTCGCCGACGTGCTGCGCCGTCACCCGCGGCTGGTCGCGGTGCTCGCGCACGCCGGGGCACCCGAGTACGCCCTCGCGCTCGACCTCGCCGACCGCTACCCGGGCGTGCACCTCGACACCACGATGGTCGGGGTCCCGTTCAACCGGTCAGACGAGCTGCTGCCCCGTGACTGGGCCGCCCGCCTCGCCGGGCACGCCGACCGGATCGCGCTCGGCACCGACTTCCCCTCCATCCCGTACGAGTACGCCACCCAGCTGCGGGTCATCGCGGGCTGGGCCGCCGAGGACGACCGTCTCGGCGAGTCCTTTCTGCGTGCGGTGCTGTGGGAGACGCCGCGGCGACTGCTCTCCCTCTGATCTCTCTGGGCGAACAGCCAGCGGAAACAACCGGACTCCCTCCTGGGTTGAGTAGGACAGACTCAACTTTGGAGGGTGAACTCATGGCAGAGTCGTTGACGCTCCCGGTGCTGCCGCTGGACGACACGGTGCTGCTGCCGGGGATGGTCGTGCCGATCCGCATGGCCGGCACCGACGGCACCGAGGTCAGGGCCGCGGTGGAGGCCGCGCAGGCGGTCGCCGAGGGGGACAAGCCACGCGTGGTGATGGTGCCGCGCCTGGAGGGCAGGTACGCGCGGGCCGGGGTGCTCGGCGTCGTCGAGCAGGTCGGGCGCATGCCCGGCGGGGAACGGGCGGCCGTGGTCCGCGGCACCGAACGCGTCCGCATCGGAGCCGGCACCACCGGCCCGGGGGCCGCGCTGTGGGTCGAGGTCGAGGTGGCCGACCCGGCGCCGGTGACCGACCGCACGCGTGAGCTGGCCAAGGAGTACAAGGCGCTGGTCATCACCATGCTCCAGGAGCGGGGTGCGTGGCAGGTCGTCGACTCGGTGCAGTCCGAGGCCGACCCGTCCGCGCTCGCCGACATGGCCGGCTACGCCACCTGGCTGGACGACGAGCAGAAGCTGTGGCTGCTGGAGACCGCCGACGTGACCGAGCGGCTGGAGAACCTGCTCGAGTGGACCCGTGACCACCTGGCCGAACTGGACGTCGCGGAGACCATCCGCAAGGACGTCAAGGAAGGCATGGAGCGCCAGCAGCGGGAGTTCCTGCTGCGCCAGCAGCTCAGTGCCATCCGCAAGGAGCTGGCCGAGCTGGACGGCAAGCCCGACACCGAGGAGCAGGACTACCGCGCCCGTGTCGAGGCAGCCGACCTGCCGGAGAAGGTGAAGGACGCCGCGCTCGCCGAGGTCGACAAGCTGGAGCGCACCTCCGACCAGTCGCCCGAGGTCGGGTGGATCCGCACGTGGCTGGACACGGTGCTGGAGGTGCCGTGGAACACCCGCACCGACGACGCCTACGACATCGGGGGCGCCAGGGAGATCCTGGACGCCGACCACGCCGGGCTCGACGATGTGAAGGAACGGATCATCGAGTACCTGGCGGTGCGCAAGCGCCGCGAGGAGCGCGGTCTCGGCGTCGTCGGCGGCCGCCGCAGCGGTGCCGTGCTGGCGCTCGCCGGTCCTCCCGGGGTCGGCAAGACGTCGCTGGGCGAGTCGGTCGCGCGGGCCATGGGCCGCAAGTTCGTGCGGGTCGCGCTCGGCGGCATCCGGGACGAGGCGGAGATCCGCGGCCACCGGCGCACGTACGTCGGTGCGCTGCCCGGCCGCATCGTCCGCGCCATCTCCGAGGCAGGCTCGATGAACCCCGTCGTGCTGCTCGACGAGATCGACAAGGTCGGCTCGGACTACCGGGGCGACCCGACCGCGGCACTGCTCGAGGTGCTGGACCCCGCGCAGAACCACACGTTCCGCGACCACTACCTGGAGGTCGAGCTCGACCTGTCGGACGTGGTGTTCCTGGCGACCGCGAACGTCATCGAGTCGATTCCCGCGCCACTGCTGGACCGCATGGAGCTGGTCGCGCTCGACGGCTATACCGAGGACGAGAAGGTCACGATCGCCCGCGACCACCTGCTGCCCCGGCAGCTGGAACGCGCGGGCCTGGCCGCCGACGAGGTGACGCTGACCGACGACACGCTGCGCCTGATGGCGGGGGAGTACACCCGCGAGGCAGGGGTGCGGCAACTGGAACGGTCGATCGCACGGGTGCTCCGCAAGATCACCGCGTCACTGTCGCTCGGTTCGGTGACGTTGCCGCTGACCGTCGACATCGGTGACCTGCGGACCTACCTTGGTCAGCCGAAGTTCACGCCGGAGTCCGCCGAGCGGACCGCGGTGCCGGGTGTCGCGACGGGCCTCGCGGTGACCGGCGCCGGTGGTGACGTGTTGTTCGTCGAGGCGTCGGTCGCGTCGAAGGACTCGGGTGCCACGGGCGTCACGCTCACCGGGCAGCTGGGTGACGTGATGAAGGAGTCGGCGCAGATCGCGCTGTCGTACCTGCGGTCCCACGGGTCCGCGCTGGGCATCCCCGTGTCGACGCTGGCCGAGCACGGTGTCCACGTCCACGTCCCGGCGGGCGCGGTGCCGAAGGACGGCCCGTCGGCAGGCGTGACCATGACGACCGCGCTCGCGTCGCTCCTGTCGGACCGGCCGGTGCGTTCGGACATCGCGATGACCGGTGAGGTGTCGCTGACCGGCCGGGTGCTGCCGATCGGTGGCGTGAAGCAGAAACTGCTGGCCGCGCACCGGGCGGGCATCACCGACGTCGTGCTCCCGAAGCGCAACGAGCCGGATCTGGAGGACGTGCCCGCCGCCGTGCTGGAAGAACTGACCGTCCACCTGGCGAGTGACGTGCGGGAGGTGCTGGCGGTGGCACTCGCCCCGGCCCGCACCGCCGCGGCCGCGGCAGCCTGACAGACGAGAGGGCCCTCGCCGATCCCGCAGGCGATGGCCCTCTCGTGGTCTGCCGGGCCTACGCCCGCTCCAGGAACGTCAGCACGGCCCGGACCCGCCGGTGCTCCTCGGAGCTCGGCTCGAGCCCCAGCTTCGAGAAGATGTTCCCGACGTGCTTCTCGACCGCACCGTCGGACACCGTCAACGACTTGGCGATCGCCACGTTGGTCAGCCCCTGCGCCATCAGCCCCAGGACCTCGCGCTCCCGGGGCGTGAGAACGTCGATCGGGTTTCGTCGGCCGCGTGCCATGAGCTGGGCGATCACCTCCTGGTCGATGCACGTGCCGCCACCCGCGACTCGCTGCACCGCGTCGACGAACTCGGCGACGTCGGCCACCCGCTCCTTCAGCAGGTAACCGACACCGCCCGCGCCGCCGGACAGGAGCTCCACCGCGTAGCGCTCCTCCACGTACTGCGACAGCACCAGCACCGGCAACCCGGGCTGCTGCTCACGTGCCTTCAACGCCGCGCGCAGGCCCTCGTCGGTGAACGACGGAGGCATCCGCACGTCCACGATCGCCAGGTCGGGGCGGTGTTCGCTCACCGCGACGAGAAGGCCGTCGCCGTCCTCCATCGCGGCCACCACGTCGATGCCCTCGTCCGCGAGCAGGCGTTGGATGCCTGCCCGCAGCAGCACCGAATCCTCCGCGATCACCACGCGCATGGCAGGTCCGCCCTGATCACTGTCGGCCCGCCGATGGGGCTCACCACCGTCATCACGCCGTCAATCGTGGCAGCCCGGTCCGCGAGGCCAGACAGCCCACCGCCCATCCGCATCGACGCGCCACCGTTGCCGTCGTCGGTGATCTCCACGATCACGAGGTCGCCGGTCGGCCGTTCCTCGCGCCACGCGTTGACCCTTGCCTCCGTGGCACCCGCGTGCTTCGCGATGTTGGTGAGGCACTCGCCGACGATGAAGTACGCCGTCGACTCCACCGCCGCCGGTGGCCGAGGGTCGATCCGCACGTTCACCTCGACCGGGATCGGGCACTTCGCCGCCAGCGACGACAGCGCCGCATCAAGACCGCGGTCGCCGAGCACCGCCGGGTAGATGCCGCGGGCCAGGTCACGCAGCTCCGACACGGCGAGCTTCGCGTCCGCGTGCGCCTCGTCGATCAGTGCCTTCGCCGCGTCCGGGTCGGCGTCCATCTTCGTCTTCGCCCTGCCGAGCCCCATGGCCACCGCGACCAGCCGCTGCTGCGCGCCGTCGTGCAGGTCGCGCTCGATGCGCCGCCGCTCGGCCTCCGCCGAGTCCACACCGCGGGCGCGGGACGCCTGCAGGCGCTCGGCCTTCTCCGTCAGCTCCTCGGTCTCGGTCGGGCCGAGCAGCCACTTCGCCAGCAGGATGTGCACAGCCGCGACCACCGGCAGCACGAACAGTCCCACCGGCAGGATCACGATGCCGACCAGCGCCAGCGGCAACTCGAAACACGCCAGCGGGAACGCCAGCAGCAGGTACGCGAGGTTGCGCCACATCTGCGGGTGGGTGAGCTTGCGCAGGTAGCGCTGCCAGAACGAGCCGGACTCGTCGTAGGCGATGGTTGGTGCCGGGATGTCCACGCCCAGCGCGCTGCGGATCAGCGCCCGGTTCGTCGCCGCGAACCCGAACACCACCTTCGTCGCCAGCAGCAGCACCACCAGCCCCAGCCAGACCACCAGCGTGCCGACCCCGACCGAGAACAACGTCACGATCAGGACGAAGGCCAGCAGGTTGACCGGGAACGCGGCGATCATGAAACCCGCGGCGCGGAAACCCCTGCTGACCAGCGGCGGCTGGGGTTGCTCCTGCTCGTGGGCGGGAGCGGCCGACGTGGCCGGGTTCTGGCTGGGCAGTGCCACGGTGCCAGCATCCACCTGCTCGTCTGCCGGGACCAAATACAGCGGCGCCTGATCCGGCGCGGGGTTCGTCATCGTGTCACCGGCCGGTAGTTCGCCGAGTTCGACGGCCACTCGCTCGACCAGTCGATCGCGCCGGCGGTCGACAGACCCTCCAGCTTCGCGATGTGCCGCTCGCTCGGGCCCAGCATCGCCCTGGCGTACACAGCGTGCAGCGTGCCGAGACCCCTCGTCACGATGATCGCCAGCGCCAGCACCATCACACCCAGCCCCGCGAACGGCAGCGTGCCCACCCACGAGTCGATGCTCACCACCGGGTGGTTCCACATGACGATCTGCCAGTCGCCCGGCATCCAGTTCCAGTACAGCGGCAGCAGCGTCAGGTACATGGCCACCGACCACGCCACCACCGTGATCGTGAACTCCGCGATGCCGATCGGCAGCATGAGGACCAGGTAAACCATGTCCTTCCAGGTCGCCGGGTCCTTCACGCGGCTCAGCCAGCGGGACTTCTCCCCGGCCGGACGGTACGGCGAGGCCACGTACGTGCCCAGCATCGTCCGCACACGCAGCCGCTCCAGGGTCGCCATGCCCCGCATGCCAAGCACCGCCACCGCGAGCACCGCCAGCCCCACCCAGATGATCACGGTGCTCACCCCCACCGCCATCGTCGTCACGACGAACACGAACGACGCGATCCCGATCGGCAGGTTCATCACCAGGTACGCGAGCGCACCCAGCAGCGGAGGGTTCGGCCGCGAACCGTCGCGCTCGGTCGTGGTGGTCATCTCTGGTCTCCTTCGTCGGTGTCGCAAGACCAGGATCCCGCGCCGGGAGCGGCTGGACCATGAGGAGGACCGCACAGTTCATGGTGGGGTTATCCCTACCTCCGTAACCGGGATGATCCACGGCGCCCGGCGCGTTAGACTTGGGGAGACATAGTCACCACGAGGGGGTGAACGGTTTCGACTCTGGACGTTGATTCAAGGGAAGCGTGCAGGTGCAGGCAGATGGCCACCTCAAGCGTCGCTGCAAACCAATAAGCGCCAAGGTTAATAACCAGCGCGACGTCGCACTCGCCGCCTGAGCGAGTAGCGATGTCTGTCGGCCCGGGGTCGCCTCCGACCCGGTTTGCCGGCATCAGCTAGGAGGCTCACCGTCGCGGGTTGGCCCCGGACCTGCGACGGGACACTTACAGCGGCTGGGCCCGTCACACCGGCTTGTTCACGTGACCGGAGGGGCCAAGTAGAGGCAGAGTGAACTGCGCACGGAGAAGTCTTGTTGAAGCGACAGAGGACCCGGGTTCGATTCCCGGCACCTCCACTCGGCCGGCGAGTGCTCGCGGAGAGCGCTCGCCGGCTCGTTTTCGGATAACTTTGGGGGGCCGAGCCCCCCAAGCCCCCCACGGTGCGGTCGGTTCCTGACCCGGCGTGGTGGCGGTTGTTTGCTCGCTTCGCTTCGCTACCGCTGTGTCTCCCGTGCTTTCCCGTGCTCCCGTGCTGCGACGCCCGGCTAGCTGCGCTCCGCCGCATGCTGTTTGTCGCTCTCGCCACTCGCGGCCTCGCCGCCCGTGCCATTGGCCCTTCAATGCGGTTCGCGCCTCGCTGCTGCTTGCCCTGCGCAAAGGCTTGCCCGCCTTGCGCTATCCACATGCTCGCCCCGCCCTGCGCCGCTCTGCCGCCCCGCCCTGCGCCGTCTGCCGCCTCACGCTCCGGGCCCTTAACCGCCCTGTGCCGCCCCACCCCACCCCGCGCCCTGCGCCGCTCGCGCC
>NZ_JBARWZ010000257.1:0-37719 GCF_049647105.1 Actinophytocola sp. | reverse complement strand
GGTCGCGGTCGTGCCACCGGTTCGCGGGCGGCGGCCCGTCGTGCGGCGGGGACGGGTCGGGCAGCTCCGACTTCGGCAGCGCGGCCGCGGTCCGCAGCGCCCGCGCCCACACGTCCACGATCCGCCGCTGCGCCCGCCCTTTGAACACGGGCAGCTCGAGCAGCGCCTGCTCGTCCTCTGGCATGACGGTCGCCGCCTGCACGATCGACGAGTCCGGCAGCACCCGGCCCGGCGCGATGTCGCGCTGGCGGGCGATGGCGTCCCTGGCCTCCCACAACGCGCGGACGGCCCCGAGTCCGCGTGCGGACCGCACCCGGTGGATCCCGGACGTGCGCCGCCACGGTTCCGCCCTCGGCGGCGGGGGCGGAGCGGTCCGGAGCGCCTCGAACTCCTCGAGTGCCCATTCCAGCTTGCCCTGCGTCCGCAGCTCGTCCTCCAGGACGTCACGCAGCTCGATCAGCAGTTCCACGTCCAGCGCCGCGTAGTCCAGCCAGTCCTGCGGCAGCGGGCGGCGGGACCAGTCGGCGGCGCCGTGGCCCTTCTCGAGGCGGTAGCCGAGCAGCAGCTCGACGAGCGTGCCCAGCGCGACCCGCTCGTACCCGGCGAGGCGCCCGGCCAGCTCGGTGTCGAACAGCTTGGCGGGCCGCAGGCCCAGCTCGGCGAGACAGGGAAGATCTTGTGAGGCCGCGTGCAGCACCCATTCGGTGTGCGACAGCGCCTCGATGAAAGGGTCGATGCGGTCGTCGACCGCGACCGGGTCGAGAAGGAACGTGCCCGCGCCTTCCCTGCGCACCTGCACGAGGTAGGCCCGCTGGGAGTACCGGTAGCCGGATGCTCGCTCGGTGTCCACCGCGATCGGGCCGGTGCCCTCGGCCAGTGCCTCCGATGCCGCACGCAACGCGCCAGGCGTTTCGACGACATCCGGCGTGCCCTCTGCTGGTTGTTTCAGCAGCACAGGATCAGGCCGTGTTTCCTCAGCTGCTCCCGTCCCCGTGTCCTCCACGGCCGATGACCATACGGGACGGCTGTGTCACTTCGGCAGGCAGCGACCTCTAGATGACGCTGGGTGGCCGTTCGGCCGGGCCCGCGAATGCCCTCGCAAGCCCGGCCGAGACGGTTCTGCTCAGCGAATCACGCCTGCGCGCATGGCCAGTGCGACCATTTGCGCTCGGTCACCGGTGCCCAACTTCCTGCCGATCCGCGAGAGATGGGACTTGACTGTCAGTGCTGACAGGTTGAGTCCCTCGCCGATCTCCTTGTTGGACTGCCCGTCTGCGACGAGCTGTAGCACCTCCACCTCGCGAGCGGAAAGCTCACGCGGTGTGTTGTCGGTACCGGGAACCCGCGTGCCCGTTGCGAGGATCGGCGCGACGCTCGGGTCGGCGTAGACGCCGCCTTCGAGCACACGACGAACCCCGTCGGTCACTACCACCGGCGAGGCCGACTTCAGCAGGTAGGCCTGAGCCCCTGCTTGGAAGGCCGAACGCACGGCGTACGGGTCATCGGACGAAGCCAGCACCACGATGCGAGGCCAACCATGGCCGCGCAACTCGGTGACCAGCTCAATCCCGGAGCCGTCCGGCAAGCCGAGATCAAGGATCGCGAGATCGCACGGGCCTGTGGCCAATGCTCGCGCCCTCGCCTCAGCCACCGTGGCGGCTTCATGGACGGTGCCCGCGCCCATCTGGGTCAATCGGGCAGCTATCGCCTCCCTCAACAACGGATGGTCATCGACCACCAGCACCGAGAACAACTCTTCCCGCGGGTGCGGGACCATGTTGGCCGGCAATACACCGGCTGGCGTGGTTCGAGCGGCCTGACCTAAGCCGACGGCAGCCACGTCACTACCTCCCTGGAGTCGGTCGTGCCCCCCGACCTACACCGGGACCTTCGGCCAAACAGCCGCGCCGCCATTGGACCGAAAGTGGTGTCGACATCGGCAGCCTAGCCCCCCAAGCGGGTTAGCGGGATGATCAATTCGTTATGTATGCAATCGAGACATCACGCTCGCGGGGGGATGTAACACGATCGGGTGACTTCAGGTTGGTGACGTAACGTCTATGCCTCTCAACTCGACGAAACGAGGTCGCGGTAGTGCACGGTGCATCCTTCGAACGGGCCCGGGAGTTGCTCAAGACCACCCCGTTGGTCGATGGACACAACGACCTCCCTTGGGCGTTACGGCAACTTCCGGAGGTTGACGAGACCCGATCGGCTGCTTTCGCGGTGGATTTGGAGCAACCTCAGTCTCGGCTCCAGACCGACTTCCCCCGGTTGCGGGCCGGCGGAGTTGGCGTTCAGTTCTGGAGTGTTTACGTTCCGTGTCGGCTGAGTGGTGACTCTGCGGTTACGGCTGTCGTCCAACAGGCGGAGCTGGTGCACACCCTCGCGGCCCAATATCCGTCGCAACTGCGAATCGCCCGCACGGCCGAGGAGGCCCGCGCCGCGTTCGCGGACGGCCGTATCGCGTCGCTGCTGGGTGCCGAGGGTGGCCACTCGATCAACGAGTCGCTCGGCGTGCTGCGGGCGCTGTACCGGCTCGGTGTCCGGTACATGACGCTCACCCACAACGACAACACCCCGTGGGCCGACTCGGCCACCGACGAGCCCGGAGTAGGCGGTTTGTCCGACTTCGGCCGCGAGGTGGTCCGCGAGATGAACCGCATCGGCATGCTCGTCGACCTGTCCCACGTCGCGGCCACCACCATGCGTGACGCCCTCGACGTCGCCGAGGCGCCGGTGATCTTCAGCCACTCGTCGTGCCGGGCGGTGGCGGACCATCCCCGGAACGTGCCGGACGACGTGCTGGCGCGGCTCGCGGACAACGGCGGCGTCTGCATGGTGACGTTCGTGCCCGCCTTCGTGTCACCGGAGCTCGTCGAGTGGGACCGGTCGCTCCGGTCGGCCATGGCCGAGGCCGGGGCGAAGCACGCCGACCCCGAGCAGCGGCACGAGTTCGTGAAGACGTGGGAGGGGCCCAAGCAGCCGAAGGTCGGGCTGGACGCCGTCGTCGCGCACGTCGAGCACGCGCGTGAGGTGGCCGGGATCGACCACATCGGCATCGGCGGGGACTACGACGGGGTCGCGGAGCTGCCGGTCGGCCTGGAGGACGTGAGCACGTACCCGGCCCTGTTCGCGGCGCTGCTCGACCGAGGGTGGAGCGAGGAGGACTGCGCCAAGCTGGCGGGAGAGAACGCGCTCCGGGCACTCGCGGAGGCGGAGGCCTACGCGGCCAAGCAGTGACACCTGCCCCGAAGGGCGCTTTCGGGACGTTTCGCCCCGAAAGCGTCGTTCGGGGCGTGCACTCCGGGGTTCAGGAACCGTTGCGCTGGCTGAACAGCGTGACGCCTACGGGGGGTAGGCCGACGACACTCGCCATGAGGTCGAAGAAGGCCTCGCCGTGTGGGGCGAGGTTGGCGTCCATCGGGGTCCACGAGGCGCGGAGCTCCAGGTCGTCGGTTCTTGCCGGGCCCGCGATGTCGCCGAAGCGGGCCGAGGACGTGTCCGTCACGGTGCCGCCGAGGGCCCGGTACTCGGCGCCGGTCGCGGCAAGGGCATCGGTCAGCCACGACCAGCCCACGGCGGGCAGCAGCGGATCCGCCGCCAGCTCCGCGTCCAGCTCGGCCCGGACGTAGGTCACGACGCGCAGGACCCCGTCCCACGTCTCCTGGCCCTCCGGGTCGTGCAACAGGATGAGGCGGCCGGTGGCCAGCTCGTCCGCGGGGCCGTTCACCTCCGCGGTGAACGCAAACGCCCACGGCGCGAGGCGTTGCGGAGCGCGGACGACACCGAGCTGCAACTCGGGCCGCGGTCGCAGCGCCTTGAGGGCGGCGACGGCCTGAGTGAACAGCTCGGGTGCTCCCGACGTACTGGTCACGACTCGTAACTGTAGGACCACCCGAGTCAGTGAGGGGGTACGGCGCGCCGGAGTCATGTCGTACTTGTGAATACCGACAGTGGGCAATTTGGACCTTGGGTCCCTCAAGATCCTTCGATCGGCACGTGGCACGCTGACTTCATGACACCGGAAACCACCGCGCCCGAGCGCGTGCAGACCGCGCCGCTGCTGGTGGCCGCCGCAGGTGAGAAGCCCAGCCACACGCCGATCTGGTTCATGCGACAGGCAGGTCGTTCGCTGCCGGAGTACCGGAAGCTGCGCGAGGGCGTGACGATGCTCGACGCGTGCTTCAACCCGGAGATGGTCTGCGAGGTCACGCTGCAGCCAGTGCGCAGGCACAACGTGGACGCGGCGATCCTGTTCAGCGACATCGTGGTACCGCTCGTGGCGGCGGGCATCGGCGTGGACATCGTGCCTGGCACCGGGCCGGTCGTGGCGTCGCCGGTCCGCACCTCGGCGGACGTGGCCGCCCTGCCGGACGTGACCGCCGAGTCGCTGCGGCCCGTCGCACGCGCGATCGGGCTGCTGCGCAACGAACTCGGCGCGACCCCCCTGATCGGGTTCGCGGGCGCGCCCTTCACGCTGGCGTCGTACCTGATCGAGGGCGGGCCGAGCCGCCACCACGAGCGCACGAAGGCGCTCATGCACTCGGACAAGCAGACGTGGCACGCGCTGCTGGACAAGCTGGCCGGCATCACGCGTGAGTTCCTGCGCATGCAGGTGACGGCCGGGGTCCAGGCGGTGCAGCTGTTCGACTCGTGGGCCGGTGCGCTGTCGGAGCGGGACTACCGCGAGCTGGTGCTGCCGCACTCGACCGCCGTGCTGGGCGCGCTGGCGGACTCGGGGGTGCCGAGGATCCACTTCGGGGTCGGGACGGCCGAGCTGCTGCCCGCGATGCGGGAGGCGGGCGCGGACGTCGTCGGCGTGGACTGGCGCCTGCCGCTCGACGAGGCGGCGCGGCGGCTGTCGGCGCACGGCGAGCCCGCGCCGGTCCTGCAGGGCAACCTGGACCCGGCACTGCTGCTCGCGGACTTCTCCGTGGTGGAGGCCGAGGTGCGGCGCATCCACGAGGAGGGCAAGGCCGCGGCCGGGCACATCTTCAACCTCGGGCACGGCGTGCTGCCGGAGACCGACCCGGACGTGCTGACGCGGGTCGTCGAGCTGGTGCACAGCCTCGAGCCGTGAGGTGGAGCTTGCGGAGTGAACCGTTGGACACAGGCGGAGCTTGCGGAGTGAACCATCAGGCCCCGAGCCACATTGTTGTCATAGGTGGGGGCGTTTCCGGGCTGGTGACCGCGTACCGGCTGCGGCAGCGGCTGGGAGCCGCCGCGCGGATCACCGTGCTGGAGCAGTCGTCGGCACTGGGCGGGAAGCTGCGGACGGTCGACCTCGACGACGTGCCGACCGACGTCGGCGCGGAGGCGTTCGTGGTGCGTAACCCGTCCGCGGTGCGGCTGGTCGAGGAGCTGGGGTGCTCGATCATGCATCCCACGTCCGCGTCCGCGACGATCCGGGCCGGTGGCGCCACGGCCGGGCTGCCCCGGCGGACCTTCCTCGGGGTGCCCGCCGGACCGGACGCGGTCCGGGACGTGCTGTCGGCCGACGGGGTCGCGCGGGTGGCGGCGGAGTCGTCGCTGCCGCCGCTGTCGCTCGCGGACGACGAGGACGCGTCGGTCGGCGAGCTGCTGGCGTCACGCATGGGCCGGGAAGTGGTGGACCACCTGGTGGAACCGTTGCTCGGGGGTGTCTACGCGGGCCGGGCCGACCGGCTGGGCCTGCGCGCGACGATGCCCGCGCTGGTGGCGGCGCTGAACACCACGGGCTCCCTGACCGCCGCTGCCGACTCACTGGCACCGGCCGCCGACGCGCCCCGCAAGCCGGTGTTCGGGGCGCTGCCGGGTGGGATGCGTGAGCTGGTCGCGGCGCTGGCGGAGCGGGCGAGAGCGGAGATCCGCCTCGGCACGACGGTCCGGGGACTCGCGCGGCGGGCCGGGGGGTGGCGGGTCGAGGTCGGCTCGGCGCCGCGGCCGGAGTTCGTCGACGCGGACGCCGTCGTGGTGGCGGTGCCGGCACCCGCAGCGCGGAAGCTGCTCGCCGACGTGGCGCCGGCCGCCTCCGCCGCGTACGGGCGGATCGAGGTCGGGTCCATGGCGGTCGTGAGCATGGTGCTGCCCGCCGACGTGACACTGCCCGACGCGAGTGGCGTGCTGCTCGCCGTCGGGGAGCGGTACCGGGACGGCACCCCGTTCACGGCGAAGGCGTTCACGTTCACGAGCCGCAAATGGGGCGGGGACCGGGTGCGGCTGCGGGCGTCCGTCGGGCGCGTCGGCGAGGAGCACATCCTCCAGCGCGACGAGGACGCGCTGCTGGCCGACGTGCTCGCCGATCTGGCCGAGCTGTCCGGTGTCGAGGCCAAGCCGGTCGCGTGGACGGTCACCAAGTGGGGTGGTGGGCTGCCGCAGTACGGCGTCGGCCACGGGCGCGTCATCGCCGAGCTCGAACGGGCGGTCGCGGCCGTGCCCGGCCTGGCGGTGACGGGTGCGGCGTTCCGTGGCGTCGGCATCCCGGCCTGCGTGGACGCCGCCGCCGCCGCCGCTGAACGGGTGGCGGCGAACCTGGCAGTATGAGGCCATGGCCCGCCTGAACTACACCGAGCTGAACGACACGATCCGCTACACGATGTGGTCGGTGTTCAGTGCTTCGACACCGCTCGGGGACGACCGTGAGTCAGCCGCCAACGAGGCCCGCGAGTACCTCGACGGCCTGGCGGACAAGGGCGTCGTCGTGCGCGGCGTGTACGACGTGGCAGGCCTCCGCGCGGACGCGGACTACCTGATCTGGTGGCACGCAGAGGAGATCGAGCAGCTGCAGACCGCGTACGCCGGGTTCCGCCGCACCGCACTCGGCCGCGCGTCGGCGCCCGTGTGGAGCCAGGTCGCGCTGCACCGGCCCGCCGAGTTCAACAAGAGCCACATCCCGGCGTTCCTCGCGGACGAGGAGCCGAAGAAGTTCGTGTGTGTGTACCCGTTCGTGCGGTCCTACGAGTGGTACCTGCTGCCGGACGAGGAGCGCCGCGCCATGCTCGCCGAGCACGGCAAGATGGCCCGCGACTACCCGGACGTGCGCGCCAACACGGTCGCGTCGTTCGCGCTCGGTGACTACGAATGGATGCTCGCCTTCGAGGCGGACGAGCTGCACCGGATCGTGGACCTGATGCGTCACCTGCGTGGCAGCGTCACGCGCAGGCACGTGCGGGAGGAGATCCCGTTCTACACCGGCACGCGCGTCGCCCCGGCCGAGCTGGTGGCGAGCCTGCCGTAGTGGCCGCCTACCGGGTGGCCGACGTCGCGGTGACGTGCGTGACGATGGCGACGAAGGCGGCGCACGATCTGTGGGGCCGCGAGGCGCCGGACCCGGTCGACCCCGGCCACGCGTTCGAGGCGTTCCGCAGCGAACGGCACACCAGGGTGGTGGGTTCGGCGGCGGACCCGCTGTGGGCACCGCTGTCGGGCGACTACCGGGCGGCCGACGGGTGGGTGCGCCTGCACGCCAACTACCCGCACCACGAGTCCGCGATCATCCGGGCGCTGGGCGACGACCCGGCGGCGACGGTGGCCAGCATGCCAGCGGTGGCCGTCGAGGACGCGGTGCTGGCACAGGGTGGCGCGGCCGCCGCCCTGCGCACCCGCGAGTCCTGGCTGACCGCCCATGGGTCGGCGGTCCGCGAGGAACCGTTGGTGGCGCTGGAGAAGCTCGACTCGGCACCGCCTTTCCCACGCACCGGGGACAGCCCGCTGGCCGGTGTGCGGGTCCTGGACCTGACGCACGTGATCGCGGGTCCGGTGTGCGGCCGGGTGCTGGCGGCACACGGCGCGGACGTCCTGCATGTGACGCCGCCCGGCCGGCCCGTGCTGCTGGA
Organism: Actinophytocola sp.; assembly: GCF_049647105.1. GTDB lineage: Bacteria > Actinomycetota > Actinomycetes > Mycobacteriales > Pseudonocardiaceae > Actinophytocola. The sequence continues at coordinate 29,902 of NZ_JBARWZ010000257.1, read as the reverse complement.
CCTGGTGCGGGACACGGACTTCGGCAAACGCCAGTGCGCCGTCGACCTGGACGGGGTGCGTGCCCTGGCGGCGTCGGCGGACGTCTTCGTACAGTCGTACCGGCCGGGCTCGCTGGGATTCAGTACGGCCGACCTGGCCGAGGCCCGGCCGGGGATCGTGGTGGTGAGCCTGTCCGCGTACGGGCACACGGGTCCGTGGCGCGGGCGTCGCGGGTTCGACAGCCTGGTCCAGATGTCGACCGGCCTCGCCGCCGGTGATCCGCCGCAGCCGTTGCCCGCGCAGGCACTGGACCACGGCACCGGCTGGCTGGCGGCGTACGGCGCGATGACCGCACTGCGCAACCGGGCCACCGATGGCGGCTCGTGGCACGTGCGGGTTTCCCTTGCGAGAACAGCGGAATGGCTGCACGACCTCGGTCAGGGTGACCCGGTGTCCGAAGTGGACCCGACGCCGTGGCTGACCGAGACGGACAGCGACTTCGGCCGTCTGCGGCACCTGCGCGTCCCGTGCGCGACGGTGGATCTGGCCGGTCCCCGCCGCCCGGGCAGCGACCCGCCCGCGTGGCTCCCCCGCGGTAACGGCTGACGGGAACGTCGTCGTCCTTTGTGGACATGCGCACACCGGTGCGACGACGACCTTCGCCGGGCGCCCACTGGTGGTGGCGCCCGGCGTGATCGACTACGGCCTACCGCCCTCGGTCGCCTTCCACGTGTTCGACGGCGACCGAGGGCTGGTCACTCACTTCCGTAGTTTGTAGGCGTCCACCAGGGTTTCCGTGACCTTGCCGCCATCGCGGCCGGTCGCCGTCGCGCGTAGCGACACCGTGGCCGCGTCCGCCGGGTGGTACAGCACGGCCACCAGGTTGAGGATGGTGTGCGCCCGCTGCCAGGTCTTGCCCCCGTCGTAGGAGACGTCGACCTGCAACGTACGCGGCCGGTCGGCCGCGCCGGTTCCGTTCTGCTGCGACCAGACCGGCACCAGGAACGGCGCCCCCGCCTTCGCCGAGTTGTCGGCGTCCAGCTTCGGGCTGAACCGCACCGAGGACGCCTTGACCGGCTGCACGTTCTCCTCGTCGACGAACGCGGACCGGAACGTCCACTCGGCGCTGACCGTCGTGCTCACGTCGAACACGTCGGCAGGCCGGGTCGCCGTCGCGACCACGCGGTACTCACCGTCCTCGGCTGGCACCTCGAAGTAGCCGGACGTCGAGTCCGTCTCGCCGATCAGCTCACCGTCGCGGTACAGCGCCAGCGACTCGTTGTCGGCGATCGAGTAACCCGCGTTGCCCGCGCCGTCGGAGAACAGCGGCGGCTCGATGTACAGCTCGTTGGCGAACCGGTAGATCCAGCCACCCGCGAAGCCGTCGTTGGTGAACGCCGGGCCGAACACGCCCTTGTTGAACGAGGTGTTGTACTTCTTACCGGCCCGGTACTCGCTGTACGGCGACGTGAACTGCGCCTCGGTCTCGTCCGCGTTGTACTGGACGAGCATCGACTGCCACTTCACGCCTTCGGTCGTGACGTACTCGTCGCGCTCGCTCGGCAGGTCCACCCGCGTCTCGGCACCGAACACGAACCCATCGCCCTTGGTGGGCAAGGCGAAGAGGAGCTTGCCGCCGGTGCGGCCCGGCGTCGGCGTGCCATGGGAGGCACGCAAGGTCGCGACGTCCTTCTGTGTCACGACCTTCGTGAAGCCGGTCGGCATGCCACCCGTCGGGAACCACGTGAGGCCGTAGTACGACCCGTCCTCCGCCGTCCACTGCGTGTTGATCTTCGCGACGAACGCGGTCCCCGGCAGCTTCTCGCCGAGGTGTGCCGTCGAGATCGTGCTCAGGTCGTCGGTCAGGACCGCCGTCCCCAGGCCACCGTTCTCGGTGATCAGTGTGTAGCCGAAGTCGCCGAGCAGCAGGTTTGCCTCCTCGGGTGGGGTGATGCTGACCGGCTTGGCCGCCCGTGCGTCGGTGGTGACCGTCATGTCCTTGTCCAGCACCAGCTTCGGCTGGACCAGCAGGCTGAAGGCCGGGTCCTCCTGGGTGCCCTCGTACACGGTGTTGTCGAGGAGGTAGGTGCCCTTCGGCAGCCGGACCTCGACGCTGCCGTCCTCGTCGTAGGGCATGTCGAACAGGTATTGGTCGTGGCCGTACAGCAGCAGGCCGTAGTCGCCGGTCGGTGCGCCCGTGCTGTCGAGCGTGTTGACCGTCAGGTTGTAGCTCTCGACCTCGCGGTCCAGCGCGACCGGGGTGCGGGTCACGGACTCACCCTCGGTGGCGACGACCGCGCCGGAGAAGTACCCGTCGGTCTCGCCCGCGCCTGCGTCACCGGTGACGGTGACCTCGGCCGTGCCGCCCGCCGGGACGGTGATCTCGTTGGCGCTCAAGGAGAACATGCCCGCCGGCGCGTCCGCGTCGAGGGACAGCGTGACGATGACGTCCGCGTCACCGAGGTTGCGGTAGGTCAGCGCCCTGCTGACCGGGACGTCGTCGTCGTGCGGCCACTGGACCGTGCCGATGCTGATGCTCGTCGGCTCGGACACCACCGACTGGGTGATCGCGCGGGCCACGTCGATGCGGCCAGAACCCTGCTCGAACGCGGTCAGGTCCGGGTGCGGCTTCGCCGACCCCGACAGGATCGCCTTCAGCTGCGCACCGGTGTAGTCGGGGTGCTGCTGCGCGAGGAGCGCGGCCGCGCCCGCCACGTGCGGGGTGGCCATCGACGTGCCGGAGAGCGCGGTGTAGCCGGGCTCGACCTCCGGGCCGATGGTGCCGTCGGCGTGCAGTGCCGCCACGATGTCCACGCCTGGGGCGGTGACGTCGGGCTTGATGGCGCCGTCGCCGATCCGAGGGCCGCGGCTGGAGAACGGGGCGAGGTTGTCGTCGCGGTCGACGGCGCCGACGGTGAGCGCGGCGTCCGCGCTGCCCGGGGACGCGACCGTGGCGTCGCCGCCGTTGTTGCCCGCCGCGATCACGAACAGCGTGCCGTACTCGGCGGACAGCGTGTTCACGGCTTCCTCGAGCGGGTCGATCTCCGGCGTGTCACCGCCGCCGAGCGACATGTTGGCGACGTCGGCGCCCTGCTCGGCCGCCCACTCCATGCCCGCGATGATCCACGACTCCAGGCCACCGCCGAAGTCGTCGAGGACCTTCGCGTCGAGGATCTGCGCGCCGGACGCGACGCCGCGGTACTTGCCGCCGGACTTCGCGCCGGTACCGGCCACGATCGACGCGACGTGCGTGCCGTGCCCGAAGTGGTCGATGTTGTCCGGCGCCTCGGAGAAGTTCGCCTCGGCGATCTCCCGGTCGGCCAGGTCGGGGTGGGTCTGGTCGACGCCGGTGTCGATCACCGCGACCTTGATGCCCTCGCCGGTGTAGCCGGCCTCCCACGCCGCGGGCGCGCCGATCTGCGGGACGCTGTGATCCAGCACCGTCTTCCGCTTGCCGTCGAGCCAGATCTTGCTGACGCCCCGGGCACGCGTGAGGTTCTGCCACGCCGCGCCCTTCTCCGCGTTGTAGGCGTAGCCGTCGATGCTCGGCAGCGCACGCCCTTGCCCGGCGACGCGGTTCGCGTCCTGCCCCGTGACGATCAGGGGAACGGTGTCGCGGCGGTCGTAGCCGAACTCCTTCAGCGTGGTGAGGTCGAACAGCCGCCGGTCGACCCGGCCCTGCGCCACCGCGGCGCGCGCGTCGGCGGGGACGACGTACTGGTGGTCGGCGGTCTTGTGCACCGAGAACGCCATGCCGTCGCGGCCCGGTCCCGGCCGGACCTCTTTCGGTTCTCCGCCATGGAGAACGACCTGGTCGCCGGTGACCAGCGTGATCGTTGTTGTTGGCAGACCGGCTTGCCGTGGTGGCTGCGCCTGCACAGCCGGGGCGGTGGCGAACACCAGCCCTGCGACGACGACACCGACTCCGATTCTTCGCACCCCAGACACCTCCGTGGTTGCGCGCGAAGGGGTGCCCGGCCACGGCCGCCCGGAAGCCCGGTGACCATGTGCGAAGCTATGTGATTGTCCGCCGTTTGCCCCCAGCGCTCGTGCGTCCCCCGCAACGTATCGGTCGCCCGATCGGGCGACAATAGGCCGAATGACGGACTCGGTCAGAGAATCACTTGCCTCTCCGTGACCATGGCGGCCGCTGTGCGCGGAACCGGTCCACGCCGGCCGCCGTGACAGCCGACGTGGACCGGGTTCGGCTCACCGCAGCTTGTAGGCGCGGATGATGGTTTCCTTCACGGTGTTGCCTGCCCCGTCGGTCGCGGTGGTGCGCAGTGACACCGAGGTCGCGTTCGCCGGGTGGGGTACCAGCGCGGCAGCGTCCGCACCCCGCGCCAGTTCTTTCCCTCGTCGAAGGACGCATCGACGGTCAGCGACGCGGGCCGGTCGAGGGCACCGGACCCGTTGCGCTGGAAGGAAAGCGGCACGACCAGCAGTGTGTTCGCCTTCGCCGTGTTCGCGTCGTCGAGCTTCGGGCCGAACCGCAGCGCGTGCGCGGCCACGGGCGTCGGCGTCTCCTCGTCGACGTACGCGGACCGGAACGTCCACTCGGCCGTGACCGCCGTGCTCACGTCGTACGAGGCACGCGGCCCCGCGTGGCGGCACGGCTCGCGCCCTGTCCGGTGACGATCAGGGGACCGTGCCGGTGCGGTCGTAGCCGAAGTCCGTGAGCGTGGTGAGGTCGAAGAGGCGCCGGTCGACACGACCCTGTGTCACGGCGGCCATCACGTCCTCCGGGATCACGGTGACGTGGCTCCCGGCACGCTGCACGGTGAACCCGATCCCGTCCCGGCCGGGCCCCGGTCTGACCTGCTGCGGCCTGCCGTCGCGGAGGACGACCTCGTCGCCGGTGACGAGCGTGACGGTGGTTGCCGGTCTCTCCTTCGCCGGGGGTTCCGCGTGTGCGGCGGAGGCGGTGGCGAGCGCCATCCCCGCCACGACGACGCCGATGGTGAGTCTTCGCGAATGCGGTTTCATGCCCTCTTCACACCTGACGATGCGTACGGGTTGCTTTCGTGTCTTGACTTCACGTAGCGCGTGGGCAACTCTATGACTTGATCGATGCAAAAATTGAGCAAAGCCATGCAAATATCGATCAGTACCCCTGCCGCCCTCAAAGATGAGAGCAACACCATGAGAGCGAAGCCCCTCCTGTCGTGGCTCACCGCCGCGGCACTCGTCTTCGGCCTGGTCACCGCCACCGGGCCGGCCGCCCTCGCCGAGAAATCCCCCGATCTCGCACTCGGCAAGCCCGTCGCCACCTCCTCCAACCCCGCCACCTCGGCCGACGTCACCGACGGCGACCAGGACACCTACTGGGAGAGCGCCAAGTCCGGCGACCAGTGGGTCCAGGTCGACCTCGGCAAGGCCGCCCGCCTCGGCCACGCCACCCTGAAGCTCCCCGCGGGCTGGTCGTCCCGCACACAGCTCCTGTCCGTGCAGACCAGCGCCGACGGCGCCGTCTTCGACACCGCGGCGGGCGCGACCACCAGGTCCTTCTCCGCCAAGAGCGACAACACCGTCACCGTCCCGCTCGCCGAGACCCGCGCCAGGTACGTCCGGATCGGGTTCCCGCAGCGTGGACAGCTCGCCGCGCTCGAGGTGTACGGGGCGGCCGAGTCCACGAGGAACCTCGTCGCCGCCGTGCAGTCGGTGACCGCCGCCACCAGCAACTCGCCGTACGTCGCGTCGAACGCGGGCGACGGCAACCAGGCCACCTACTGGGAGAGCAACAACAACGCGTTCCCGCAGTGGATCCAGGCCGACCTCGGCTCCTCGATCGCGACGAACCGGATCGTGCTCAAGCTGCCCTCGGGCTGGGAGGCCCGCACCCAGACCCTGGTCGTGCGGCAGAGCGCCGACGGACAGAACTTCTCCGACCTCGTCGCGTCCACCGGCTACCGGTTCGACCCGGCGACCGGCAACACCGTGACGATCAACCTCAACACGGTGACCACGCGGTACGTGCGCCTGAACATCACCGCCAACACCGCCTGGCCGGCCGGGCAGCTGTCGGAGTTCGAGGTCTACGGCCCGTCGGGCGGGGACACGACCGCGCCGACCGCGCCGACCGGGCTCGCCTTCACCCAGCCAGGAGGCGGCCAGATCCGCCTGACGTGGAACGCGTCGACCGACAACGTGGGCGTCACGGCGTACGACGTCTACGCGAACGGCACCCTGCGGTCCTCTGTGGACACTTCGACGCGGGTGTTCACCGACGGCCAGCCCGCGAGCGCGACGGTGAGCTACTTCGTGCGGGCACGGGACGCGGCGGGCAACCAGTCGCCCAACAGCAACACGGTGACCCGCACCGGCACCAGTGCCGGGGTGAACCTCGCGGTCGGCAAGCCGATCACCGCGTCCGGCTACGTGCACACGTTCGTCGCGACCAACGCCAACGACGACTCGGTCAGCACGTACTGGGAGGGCAACAGCGGCTACCCGAACACGCTGACCGTGAGCCTCGGCGCGAACGCGGCGGTCACGTCGATCATCGTGAAGCTCAACCCGGACCAGTCGTGGGGGTCGCGCACGCAGACCCTCCAGGTGCTGGGACGTGACCAGGGGGCCACCGGGTTCACCTCCCTCGTGGCCTCGCAGCAGTACAACTTCAGCCCGTCGTCCGGGAACGCGGTCACCATCCCGGTGAGCGCCACGGCCGCGGACGTGCGGCTGCAGTTCACCGCGAACACCGGCGCGCCTGCCGGTCAGGTGGCGGAGTTCCAGGTCATCGGTGAGCCCGCCGCGAACCCGGACCTCCAGATCAGCGGGCTCACGTGGTCACCGGCGTCGCCGTCGGAGAGCAGCCCGATCACGTTGTCGGCCACCGTCCGCAACGCCGGTGACCGCCAGTCCGCCGCGACATCGGTGAACTTCTACCTCGGCACGACGTCGGTCGGCACGGCCGCCGTCGGCGCACTCGCCGCGGGCGCGACGGCCACCGTCACGGCCAACATCGGCGGGCGGGACGCGGGCAGCTACTCGGCGAACGCGAAGGTCGACGAGAACAACGCGGTGGTCGAGAAGGACGAGACGAACAACTCGTTCGCGAACCCCAGCCCGCTCGTGGTCACGGCGGTGCCGACGTCCGACCTGATCGCGTCGCCGGTCAGCTGGTCGCCGACCACACCGCAGAACGGGCAGACCGTCAACTTCTCGGTGGCGATCCGCAACCAGGGCACGATCGCCTCGGCGAGCGGCGCGCACGGCATCACGCTGACGGTCACCAACGCCACGACCGGCGCGGTGGTCAGGACGCTGACCGGCGCCGCCAACGGCACGATCGCCGCGGGTGCGGTGACCTCACCGGTCGCGCTCGGCACGTGGACCGCGGCCAACGGCCGGTACACGGTCCGCGTGGTGCTCGCCAACGACGCGAACGAGCTGCCGGCCAAGCAGGCCAACAACACCTCCACGCACAACCTCTTCGTCGGCCGGGGCGCGAACATGCCCTACGACATGTACGAGGCGGAGGACGGCGTCACCGGTGGTGGTGCTTCGGTGATCGGACCGAACCGGGCGATCGGCGACCTCGCGGGTGAGGCCTCCGGCCGGCGGGCGGTCACGTTGAACGGCAACGGTGCCTACGTCGAGTGGACCACGCGGGCGCCGACGAACACGCTGGTTACCCGGGTGTCCATTCCGGACTCATCGGGTGGCGGCGGCACGAGCTCGACGCTGAACGTGTACGTGAACGGGACGTTCCACAAGGCGATCAACGTGACGTCCAAGTACGCGTGGCTGTACGGCGCCGAGGCCGGGCCCGGCAACTCGCCGAGCGCGGGCGGACCGCGGCACATCTACGACGAGGCCAACGTCATGCTGAACTCGTCGATCCCGGCGGGCGCGAAGATCCGGCTGCAGAAGGACGCGGCGAACAGCGGCACCTTCGCGGTCGACTTCGTGAGCCTCGAGCAGGTGCTACCGACCGGGAACCCGGACTCCGCGAAGTACGTGGTGCCGACCGGGTTCGGGCACCAGGACGTGCAGAACGCGCTGGACAAGGTGCGGATGGACACCACAGGCAACCTGATCGGGGTGTACCTGCCGCCGGGCGACTACCAGACGTCGTCGAAGTTCCAGGTGTACATGAAGCCGGTCCGCGTCATCGGCGCCGGGCCGTGGTACACGAGGTTCGTCGCGCCGTCCACGCAGGAGAACACGGACGTCGGGTTCCGCGCGGAGGCGTCGGCGAACGGCTCGGTGTTCTCGGGGTTCTCGTACTTCGGCAACTACACGTCGCGGATCGACGGGCCAGGCAAGGTGTTCGACTTCAACGGCATCTCCGGCTCGACCATCGAGAACATCTGGGTCGAGCACATGGTGTGCCTGTACTGGGGCGCGAACACGGACAACATGACGCTGCGCAACAACCGCATCCGGGACATGTTCGCCGACGGCATCAACATGACCAACGGCAGTTCCGGGAACCTGGTGTCGAACAACGAGTCTCGTGCCACCGGCGACGACTCGTTCGCGTTGTTCAACGCCCAGGACGGCGGTGGCGGTGAGGTCACGGGCAACACGTTCGAGAACCTGACGTCACTGCTGACGTGGCGGGCGGCCGGGTTCGCCGTGTACGGCGGGTACAACAACGTGTTCCGGAACCTGCTGGTGGCGGACACGCTGGTGTACTCGGGGATCACGATCAGCTCGCTGGACTTCGGCATCCCGATGAACGGCTTCGGCGCCTCCCCGCCGACGCGGTTCGAGAACATCTCGGTGGTGCGGTCGGGTGGCCACTTCTGGGGCGCGCAGACGTTCCCAGGGATCTGGATCTACTCGGCGACGAAGATCTTCCAGGGCATCCGCGTGTCCGATGTGGACATCGTCGACCCGACGTACCACGGCATCATGTTCCAGACCGACTACGTCGGCGGGCAGCCACTGTTCCCGGTGGCGGACACGGTGTTCACGAACGTGTCGATCTCCGGGGCACGAAAGAGTGGTGACGCGTTCAACGACAAGTCCGGCATCGGCATCTGGGCCAACGAGATGCCCGAGGCGGGCGAGGGCCCGGCACGCGGCTCGGTGACGTTCAACAACCTGACACTGAGCAACAACGCGGAGGACATCAGAAACACGACGACCACGTTCACGATCAACAGAAACTGAGTTCCGTCGAACGGTGCCGCCGGGCTCACAACCCCGGCGGCACCGCCATGTCCACAACCCCCGCGAGTCCACGGTTCAGACCCCGCGAGTCCACGGTTCAGAACCCGCGAGTCCACGGTTCGGAACCCGCGAGTCCACGGTTCGGAACCCGCGAGTCCACGGTTCGCAACCCGCGAGTCCAACCCGCACGACCGGTGAGTTCAACGCGGACAATCTCCCCGCGCGTTCCCGAACTGTAGGTTCGGCGGTCCGGAAGCGTGGACTCGCGGGTCCGGAAGCGTGGACTCGCGGGGTTGTTGTGTGGGTCAGACCTGCGGTACGAGCGCGTAGCCGGTGTTCGAGCCGCTGCTGATCGCGGTGGCGGCCGGCAGTCCCTGGACCTGGACGGGTGACTTCGCGTCCTCGTCGAGCGGCACCGCGGTGGTACCGAGCGCTCCCGAGAAGTTCGCGCCCCACGACCACACCGTGCCGTCGGTGCGCAGGACGTAGGCGCCGTTGTCGTGGCTCGCGATTCGGCTCGCGCCGGTGATCGACGCCTGGACTGGCATCCGGCTGATGCAGAAGAAGTTGCCGCAGCCCTCGCCGTTGCCGAGTTGTCCGTGGTAGTTCAGACCCCAGCCCCACACGGTGCCGTCAGAGCGCATGGCGTAGCCGTTCTCCCAGCCGCCCGTGACCCCGGTCGCGTCGGTCAGCCCCGTGATCCGCACCGGCGACAGCGCGACGCACGCCACATCCGGCACGCACTCCTCGCCGTTGCCGAGCTGGCCGAAGCCGTTGTCGCCCCAAGCCCACACCGTGCCGTCCTCGCCGCGCAGCGCGTAGCCGCCCATTGAGCCACCGGAGATCGCCGTGACGCCGGTCAGGCCGGACACCTGGACGGGCACGGTCGAATCCTCGTCGTAGGTGCCGTCGCCGAGTGAGCCGTAGCCGATGCCCCATGCCCACACGGTGCCGTCCGCGCGGAGCGCGTACCCGTTGTCGTGCAAGCGGTTCCCGGCGATCGCGACGACATCGGCCAGTCCGGTCACCCGTACCGGGACGTTGGAGTGGTCGTGGGTGCCGTTGCCGAGCACGCCGTGCCAGTTCGCGCCCCAGGCCCAGACCGTGCCGTCGCTCCGCAGTGCGAACGCGTACCCGCCGCCTGCTGCGATCGCGGTCACCCCGGTCAACCCGGTCACCGGGACCGGCACCCGCGAGCCGCCGTAGGCCGCGTTGGACCAGCCGTTGCCCAGTTGCCCGCTGTAGTTGTCGCCCCACGCCCAGACCGTCCCGTCGGCACGTAGTGCGTAACCGTTGCCGTTGCCGCCGACGACGGACCGCGCACCGGACAGCCCGACCACCCGTGCGGGCACCGCGGAGTGGCGGACACCGGCCGTTGTGGCCAGCGGCCCCCGGCCCCACGAGTACACGCAGTCGGTCGTGCAGGGGTCCTCGTCGAACACGACGAACGCCCCGGCGACGTCCGCCACCAGGTGGATCTTCCCGGCGTGGTTGTGGAACGCGACACCGTGGTCGGTCGCGAACGCGACGTCGGCCGCGTTCGCGACCGTCTGGCCGGGGGACACGTTCAGCGTCGAGGCGAGCGGGATGTTGCCGATCGGTGGGAACGCGGTCACGTAGGTCCTGGCCGTCGCCGCGACGCCGGTGACGTTGAGCAGTACGCCGACCGACGAGGCGGGCACCTGGCCGTCGAGGTCCACCATGATGCCGCTGGCCGGGCCGACCGGTCCGGTTGCTCCGCCGGTGCCGTCACGGGTGTCGAGCACTCGGGTCGGGGCCAGCGGCACGAACGCGGCGCCGTACTCCGGGGTGTAGAAGCCGGTGACGTCCACGAGGAGGTTGACCGAGCCGCTGTGGTTGTAGAGGTTCACCTTCCGGTTCGCGCCGACGGCCACGGTGACCAGATTGGGCCGGATGTCACCGGCGTCGGTGTTCAGGCTCGACGCGGTCGGCCGGGCGGTGCCTGCGGGCCACGCGGTGACGAACGTCGCCGCGGTCGGCGAGACCGCGGTCAGGTTGACCGTCACCGCCGTCGCCGAGGCGGGGATCCGGCCGGTCAGGTCGACCACGCGCGTCGCGCCAGGACCGAACGGCCCGCCGGCCGTGCGGGTGTCCAGCGCCCGGTCGGGCGACAACGGCGTGAACCCGGCGCCCCCGCCCGTGCCGTAGTGACCGGCGAGGTCGGCGACCAGGTGGACGCTGCCGCTGTTGTTGAAGAGGCTGACCTTCCGGCCCGCGCCCAGCGCGACGGTCACCTGGTTCGCACGCACGTCGCCGGCGACCAGGTTGATGTTCGACGCCGTGGGCCGCGCGGCACCGCCGGGGAAGACCGTGACGAACGTGGCCGCCGTTGGGCTCACGCCGGTGACGTTGAGGACGACCGCGGTCGCACTCGCGGGCACCCGCGCCGCGAGGTCGAGCGTGACGACCCGCCCGGCACCGACCGGTCCCGTCGGGGCGCCGGTGCCGGTGTGGGTGTCCAGCACTCGCACCGGGGACACCGGTGTGTACTTCGACGCGGGCGCGACCGGGTCGGCGGTGGGTGCCGCGGCTGCCGGCTGGCCGGCGAGCAGGAGCCCCGCGGCGACCAACGCGGTCAGGGCAGCGGGCAGTGATCGATGCATCAGGTGAACCCCCGTGAGACAGGTCCCCCGACCCGCCGAAGACTCTATTGGCTGTCCACCTTGGGACACACGCCGCCGTTCGGCGTAGAGGTCGTCCCCCTGCTGCACGTGGTCCGATTTCGGCGGACGACGGCACGGCGCAGCCGGCGGCAGTCGACCGCCGGCCCGGCGGTCAGTCGACGGCGCTCTTGAGGAAGGTGATGATGGCCTCGAGTCCGTCCCCGACCCAGCCGAGGATCGCCTGTACCCCATCACCCAACTGGGTGGGATGGGCGATCAGCGTGTAGATCAGGACGGCCGCCGCCGCGAGCAGCAAGACCTTCTTGGGTTTCATCCGCGCCTCGACTCGCCCTTTCCGCAGGTTATGTCTCGCACCATTCTGCTGCTTCGACGGTAGGCGATGGTGCGGGTAGGTGATCAATAGCCCCATCAGGTGACACTCGGCCTGCGTCCGATAGGGGGACCCGCGGCCACCGTCGAGCCTGCCTGCCGCCCGCGGTGAACTGCTCACCTGATCCGTACGTATCCACGGCAACGGGGCGCGCCCGACGACCGGAACGGAAGTGATCGTGTGGACTCGGGGTTGTTCCAGCAGACCGCTCACAGCCCGTCGTTCTTCGAGCTGTCCAGGCGGTTGGGGGAGCACGGCAGGCAGCTGGTCGACTTCTGTATCCCCTGCAACCCGTATTTCCCCACGTCGGAGATGTTCGACGAGCTGGCCGCCAACCTGGAGATGATGCTCAAGTTCTACCCCAGCGACGCCGACACGATCAGCCACCAGCTCGCCAGGGTGCTCGGGCTCAACCCGGCCACGCTGGCGATGGCCAACGGGTCGACCGAGCTCATCACGTGGATGGACCACCTGTGGATCCACGAGAGCATCGCGATCCCGATCCCGACCTTCGGGCGCTGGACCGACCAGCCGATGGAGACCGGCAAGCGGGTCGACATGTTCCCGCTGCGGGAGGTGGACTTCTTCCAGCTCAGCGTGGACGAGTACATCCGGTTCATCCGGGCGCGCGGTTCGCGGGTCGCGGTGCTGTGCAACCCCAACAACCCCGACGGCGGGTACCTGCCGCGCCGCGAGGTGGTGCGGTTCATGGACGAGCTGTCCGACCTCGACCTCGTGGTGATCGACGAGTCGTTCATCGACTTCGTCGAGGCCGAGCCCGCGCCGTCGGTGGCCCTCGAAGCAGCGATCCGGCCGAACGTGGTGGTGCTCAAGAGCCTCGGCAAGAACTTCGGGCTGCACGGCATCCGCTTCGGCTACCTGGTCGCGAACCCCGGCCTGGCGCGGAAGATGCGCGGCACCCTGCCGAAGTGGAACCTGAACTCGCTCGCCGAGATGATCGTGTTCATGCTCGGCGCGCACGCCGCCGAGTACCGGGAGAGCCTGCGGCTGCTGGCCCGCGACCGGTACAGCATGGGCATGCGGCTCGCGCGCGTGCCCGAGCTGTCGGTGTACTCGTCGCAGGCGAACTTCCTGCTGGTCAAGCTCGGTCCCGGGGTGGACGGCACCGGGTTGCGCGACCACCTGATCAACCGCCACCAGGTGTTCATCCGTGAGTGCGGCAACAAGCTGGGGATGAGCAACCAGTTCGTGCGCCTGGTCGTCCGGCCGCAGCACGACGTGGCCCGCCTGATGGACGGGATCGACGACTACCTGCAGCCCAGCTGGGACGACGAGCTGTCCCGCCGCCGCGACGCGCAGAGCGCGTGATCACGTAACCCGGATGGCCTGACCGTCACAACGGCAGCACCGCCTCCTTCGCCAGCAACGGCGGGTCCTCGTAGGCCGCCGTGTGGGGGTACTTCAGGTCGCTGCCGGTGTTGAGCACCACGACCTCCTCCGACCCGTCCAGCCACCCGCTCGCCCGCAGCCGCGACACCGCCGTGAGCGTGGCGGCGCCCTCCGGGCACATCAGCACGCCCTCGATCGCCGCGCACTCCGCCTGCGCGGCAAGGATGTCCGCGTCGTCGACCGCGATCGCGGTGCCGCCGGTGTCGCGGATCGCCGAGAGGATCAGGAAGTCACCGATGGCGCTCGGCACGTTGATGCCGAACGCCGCGGTCTCCGCGTTCTCCCACGGTGCCGCGGTCTCCGCGCCCTCCTCGAAGGCCCGCACGATCGGTGCCACGCCCGAGGACTGCACGGCCACCAGCCGCGGCAGCCTTCCGGTGAGCCAGCCGAGCGCGACCAGCTCGTCGAGTGCCTTGCGGATGCCGATCAGCCCGACGCCGCCGCCGGTGGGGTAGACGATCACGTCCGGTGTCCGCCAGCCGAGCTGTTCGACGATCTCGAGGCCCATCGTCTTCTTGCCCTCGATGCGGTAGGGCTCCTTGAGCGTGGCGGTGTTGAACCAGCCGTCGGCCACGGCCTGCGCGGCGAGCTTGCCCGCGTCGCCGATCAGACCGTCCACGATGAACAGTCGCGCGCCGGCCATCGCGCACTCCATGCGGGTGATCCTCGGCGCGTCCTGCGGCATCACGATCAGCGACTCGAGGCCCGCGCGTGCCGCGTAGGTCGCCCATGCGGCACCCGCGTTCCCGTTGGTGGGCATGGTGATCCGCTCGATGCCCAGTTCCAGCGCACGGGAGACGCCGACCGAGGCACCACGTGCCTTGAAGCTGCCGGTCGGCAGCAGGCCCTCGTCCTTCACGAGCAGGTCCGGCACGCCGATCCGGGCACCGTAGGACCGCAGCGGCAGGATCGGTGTCATCCCCTCGCCGAGCGACACCACGTGCCTGTGCTCGCGGACGGGCAGCAGCTCGCGGTAGCGCCACAGGTCGCCCCGCCGGGCCGCGATGTCCGAGGTGGACACGGTGCGCGCGACCAGGTCGAGGTCGTAGCGGACGAGCAGCGGCGTGCCGCACTCGCACAGGTTCCGCGGCTTGTCGGCCTCGTACCGCGTGCCGCACCGGCCGCATTCCAGGTGGGACAGTGCGCTGTGCCATGGCTCTGCCAACGGGTCTCCTAGCGCTGGTCGGCGCAACCGGGTCGGCGGCCGTTCCATCCGTTCTAGCACCGCGATCTTGGCGGAGGCAATACTCGATTTTAGATCCAATATTGCGAGACGATCATCCGATCTGCTCGCACGGCGCTGACGGCGGCTCGGTACCGTGATCCGGTCACTGACCAGCGGGAGGACGGCGATGTCGCTGCCGAGGAGCACCCTGAGCAGCATGGCGTACGGTGAGCTGCGCCAGGCGATCCTCAGTGGGCGGTTGGCGCCGGGCTCACATGTGACCGTGCGCCCGCTCTGCGAGGAGTTCGGCCTGTCGGCGACGCCGGTGAAGGCGGCGCTGACGGCGCTGGAGCGGGAGGGCTTCCTCGTGCTCCACCCCCATCGCGGGTTCTTCGTGCCGGAGGTCGACCGGGACGACTTGCAGGAGCTCTACGAGCTGCGCGAGGTGCTGGACGGCATCGCGGCCCGCCGTGCCGCGGCCCTGCCGTCGCGGGATGGGCTCGTGGCGCGGCTGAACGAGTTGCTTGCGGCGCAGGCGGCCGAGGTCGAGGCGCGGAACCTGGCCGGGTACGGCGACCTCGATGTGCGGTTCCACCAGGAGATCCTGATCGCCGCGGGGAACCGGCGGCTGCAGCACGTCGCCGAGAACATGATCGGGCAGCTGCGGCTGGGCCGGGCCACCTCAGCCCGGGTACCCGGGCGGCCGCCCGCCGCGCTCGTCGAGCACCGGGAGATCGTGGCCGCCATCGCCGCCGGGCAACAGCAGCAGGCCGAGCGCCTCGCCAGGCGGCACGTCCGCAAGTCGGCCAACGCGCTGGACCGCCACCTAGACCGCGGCGGCCGCGCGTCCTGACCCCACGCGAGTCCACGGTTCAGAACCCGCGAGTCCACGGTTCGGGACCCGCGAGTCCACGTTTCAGAACCCGCGAGTCCACGTTTCGGGACCCGCGAGTCTTCGGTTCGGGCCGCTGAGATGGCGGTTCGGGCGGCGTGGATCCGACTCGTTGTGAATCAGTACCGCCATCTAGCCTATTGACGTCACTCAGTCACCAATCGGACACTTAGCCACTCGGGTAAACGATTACTCGGGTCCGTATCGACCGTCCCTGCCTCGCGGTTGATCGAAAGGTGTCCTCGATGTCGAGACTCGCCGTCCTGCTTTGCGCTGCCCTCGTCGTGCTCGGGCTGGGGCCGCCCGCCGCTGCCGGTGCCGAGCCGCGCGCCGGGAACGGGGCCGTCGGGTGGGATACCTACCGGCGCCTGGACCTCCTCCCCGACCTCGCCGGGGGGTCGCAGACCAAGCAGTTCTCCAGCTTCGCGCGGAACGGGACCAACGACGACGGGTTCGTCGGGCGGTACTCGTGCCTGCGTACCAACGGGCCGGGCTGTGTGCTCGCCGAGGACCGAGGGCCCGGCGAGATCCAGTCGATCTGGTTCACGCGGGACGAAGGGAACGTGACCGCGACCGGGAACATCAGGATCGTGCTCGACGGGGTCACCGTCCTCGACGCGAACCTGCAGCGCGTGGTCGATGGGGACCTCGGGGCTCCCTTCGCGTTCCCGCTCGTCACCAACGCCGACCAGACCTCCGGCGGCGTCACCATCAAGATTCCCATGCCCTACCGGGACTCGATGGTCGTCACCACCACCAACAACCCGCTCTTCTACCACGTCGGGTACCGGGAGTTCACCGACGCCGCCGGGATCACCCGCTTCAACCCCGAGGACCCGGCGAACGACGTGATCTCGTCGCTGCGCAACGCTGGCCGCCAGGACCCCAAGCCCGCCCAGCCGGGGGCCGCCACGGTCAGCGCCACGGTCTCGCCGGGGGCAGGCGGGTCGGCCACGATCGCGAACCTCGCCGGGCCGGCCGCGGTCACCGCGGTGCGCGTCCGGGTGCCCGACAACCTGGCCACCGAGGCGAACCTGAACGGGCTCCGGCTTCGCGCCACCTTCGACGGGCGGTCCACCGTTGACGCGCCGCTCGGTGAGTTCTTCGGCGCCGGGCTCGGGGAGCGGGAGGTCCGCTCGCTGATGTTCTCCATGGACGCCGCGGCGGGCGGGTGGTACAGCGCCTGGTGGATGATGCCCTACGCGAACGGCGCGACCATCAGCATCGCCAACACCACCGGCGCGACCATCAGCGGCCTCCAGACCGAGGTCACGCACGCGCCGAACGGCAAGTGGGCCACCGAACTCGCGGCTGGCGGCAACGCCGGGTACTTCACCACCCAGTCCCGTGCCGGCAACACCACGCAGGCCCGTGACTGGGTGATCGCCGACCAGCCGGGGCGCGGGCGGCTGGTCGGGGTCACGCAGGTCGTGCGGAACTCGGTCGCCGGTGGCAACGAACGCGGCTACCTCGAGGGCGACGAGCGCATCCAGGTCGACGGGTCGCTGACCCCGCAGATCCACGGCACCGGCACCGAGGACTTCTACGAGTCCGGCTGGTACTTCAACCGCGGCGAGTACAGCGGGGTCTTCACCGGAAACACCGGTCACCGCGTCCGCACCGGCGCGTGCGCGGTCGAGTGCGACTCCATGTACCGGCTGCAGATCGGCGACGCCGTCTCCTACTCGACCGGGCTGCGGTTCGGGATCGAGCACGGGGCGCAGAACGACATGCCCGTCGCCGAGAGCACCACGGCCTTCCTCTACACCAAGCCACAACTGGCAAGTCGTACCACCGACACGATCGTCGTCGGTGACGCGGGCAGCCGGTCCGCGCACTCCTACACCGAGTCCGGCGCCGCATCGCAGTACGGGCTGACCGGCGTGTACGAGGGCGACGACGACCACAACGGGGTGACCGACCAGGTCCGGTCGACCGGCGGCGCCATCAGCTTCCGGCTCGCCGTCGACCCCGGCAACCAGGGGGTGCGGATCAGGCGCACCAGCGACCAGAACGCCGCGTACCAGACCGCGGCCGTGACCGTCGACGGGGCGGCCGCCGGGACGTGGGTGCAGGCGCTCGGCAACCAGTCGCAGCGCTGGCTCGACGACGACTTCACGCTGCCGCCGTCGCTGACCGGGGGCAAGTCGGCGATCACCGTTCGGCTCGTGCCCAGTGGGCAGGCGTGGACCGCCGGCCGGTACGCGGCCGTCAACCTGGTCGCGCCGTTCACCGACACCACGCCGCCGAGCGGGGTCGCCACCCCGGCGGTCGGCGGGCGCACGCACGCGGTCGCGCTGAGCTGGCCGCCCGCCACCGACAACGTCGGCGTCGCCGCCTACCGCGTGTACGCCTCGGCCGACTCGTCCGTGCCGATCACGGGCGGCAACCTGGTCGGCACCAGCACCACGCCCAGCTTCCGGCACGGGCCCCTGCCCGCGAACACGACCCGGCACTACCGCGTGGTCGCGGTCGACCGGGCAGGCAACGCCGGGGCCGCGTCCGGTGTGGCCGGCGCGACGACCTCGTTCCCGGTCACGACCGACGTCAACGGGGACCGCCGCGACGACGCCGTGCTGTTCACCCAGGGCTCGACCAACGACGTCTACACCGCGACCTCGTCGGGCAGTGCCTTCGGGGCCAGAGCCAAGGGGCACGACTCCTTCTCCCTGACCGGTGAGGTGCCGCTGACCGGCGACTTCAACGGCGACGGCCGCTCGGACATCGCGACGTTCACCCGAGGCGACGCCGCCGACGTGTACGTCGCGCTGTCCAACGGATCCGGGTTCACCGGCGGGTCGACGAAGTGGCACGACTACTTCGCCGTGGGCACCGAGAAGCCCGCCGTCGGCGACGTGAACGGGGACGGCCGCGACGACATCATCACGTTCACCTGCGGCAGCGCCGGGGACGTCTACGTCGCGCTGTCGAACGGTTCGAGCTTCGGGCCGGGGGTGAAGTGGTCCGACAGCTTCTGCATCAACGACGAACGGCCCTCGGTCGGTGACTTCGACGGCGACGGCCGCGACGACGTGGTGACGTTCACCGGCGGCACCCGGGGCGACGCGTACGTGTCGCTGTCCAACGGTGGCGCGTTCGTGCAGGAAGGCTGGCTCTGGCACGACAACTTCGCGGTCGGCACCGAACTGGCCGGTGCGGCCGACGTGAACGGGGACGGCCGCGACGACGTCGTCACGTTCACCCGCGGCACCACGGCGGACGTCTTCGTGTCGCTTTCGGACGGTGGCCGGTTCGTGCAGAACGCCTGGAAGTGGCACGACTTCTTCGCGGTCGGTACCGAGCTGCCCGGCCTCGGTGACGTCAACGGCGACGGAAGGGCCGACGTCCTGACTTTCACGCACAACGCGGCAGCGGACGTGTTCGTGGCGACCTCGACCGGCTCGGCCTTCGCGGGCACCACCGTCAAGTGGCACGACGACTTCGGCACCGCCGCCGAGATCCCCCGCCCGACCATCTGACCCAACGGGGAAACCTATGCACGCCAGCAGAGTCATGGCGGCCGTGTCCGCGGTCGCCCTCCTGCCCATCGCCGCGGGCATCGCCGCCGCGGCACAGAAGACCCCGGACGGGCCAAGTGGCACGACCTTCTTCGGCCTGAACGGCGAACGAGTCCTCTAGAGAAACCCTGCTGAGACAAAGGATTCGCGATGAGAAGTTGGAGACGCGGCGCGCTCGTCGGCATCGCCGCGCTGGCACTGGCGGGAATGGGGCTGCCCGCAGCAGCCGCACCCGCCGACCCATCGGCCCCCGGCGACCACGTGCCGCTGACGGTCGAACCGCTGGCCTGTTCGAGCATCCCGGCCAACCACGACCCGAACGTGATCAAGGTCGTCTACCAGGTCGGCCTGGACCGCAGCGTGTCGCAGAAGGTCATGCTCGCCGCGTTCGAGGCCGGCTGGGTCGAGTCGCACATGAACAACCTGAACTGCGGCGACAAGGACTCCCTCGGCGTCTTCCAGCAACGGCCAAGCCAGGGCTGGGGCACGCCGGAGCAGATCATGAACGTGTCGTACGCGGCCACCCAGTTCTTCGTACAGGCGCAGCGCAACGAGCCGCTGTACCCCAGCTACACGGCGGGCCTGCTCGCGCAGAGCGTGCAGCGGTCGTGCTGCCCGGAACGCTACGACCAGGCCGAGGGCAGGGCCCGCGCCATGATGGACGAGGCACGTGGTCTCGTCGGCGGCGCGCGGGCGTTCACCGGCTCGCCGACCGACTTCAACGGCGACGGCCGCGACGACATCGTCACGTTCAACCAGGGCACCCTGGGTGATGTCTATGTCGCGCTGTCCAACGGATCCGGGTTCGCGGGCACATCGGTGAAGTGGCACGAGTTCTTCGCGCCCGGCGGGGAGACGCCGCTGACCGGTGACTTCGACGGGGATGGCCGCGACGACATCGTCGCCTTCACCCATGGCTCGCTCAACGACGTGTACGTGGCGCTGTCGAACGGTTCCTCGTTCGGGCCCGGCGTGAAGTGGCACGACTTCTTCGGCCTCGGCGGCGAGGTGCCCTCGGTCGGGGACGTGAACGGCGACGGCCGCGACGACATCGTCACGTTCACCCGCAACAACCTCGCGGATGTCTATGTCGCCTTGTCGACCGGCACGTCGTTCGCGGCTTCGGTGAAGTGGCACGACTTCTTCGGGCTCGCGGGCGAGGTGCCAGGGGTCGGTGACGTCAACGGTGACGGCAAGGCCGACATCGTGGTGTTCACCAACAACGCGGCCGCGGACGTGTACGTCGCGACCTCTACCGGCACCGGGTTCTCCGGCACCACGGTGAAGTGGCACGAGTTCTTCTCCGTCGGCGGGGAGTCGCCGCGCATCGGTGACTTCAACGGCGACGGCAAGGCCGACATCGCGACGTTCACCAACAACGCCGCCGCGGACGTGTACGTCGCCACCTCGACCGGCACCGGGTTCGCGGGCACGACCGTCAAGTGGCACGACTTCTTCGCGCTCGGTGGCGAGTTCCCCTACACCGGAGACTTCGACGGGGACGGCCGTGACGACGTCGTCACGTTCACCAAGGGCTCGCTGAACGACGTCTACGTCGGGCTGTCGAGCGGCTCCGGCTTCGCGGGCGGCGCCAAGTGGCACGAGTTCTTCGGTCTCAACGGCGAAATCACTCTGTAGAGGAGCGGGACATGAAGAGACGCCTTGCGGCCCTCGGCACAGCGCTGACTGTCGTCGCGGGACTGATGAGCACCCCGGTCGCGGCCGCGGAGCCGGAGCGGGGGCCGGTCAACGCTGCGTTCGCCGCGGCGGCGAGCGAGTTCGACGTGCCCCGCGACCTGATGGTGGCCGTCGGCTACGGTGAGACGCACCTCGACGGGCACGGCGGCGAACCCAGCCAGGACAACGGGTACGGCGTGATGCACCTGGTGAGCAACCCGTCGCGGCAGACCCTCGAACAGGCGGCGGAGCTGACCGGCGAGCAGGTCGGTGCGCTGAAGAAGGACACCGCCGCCAACATCCGGGGCGGTGCGGCCGTGTTGCGGTCGCTGGCCGACAAGGCCGGGCTGTCCGAGGAGGACCGGAACCGGATCGCGGCCTGGTACCCGGTCGTCGCGCGGTACGGCGGCGCCACCGACGACGTCGTGGCGAGGCTGTACGCGGACACCGTGTACGACCTGCTGTCCGATGGCATGCAGGTCCGCACCCCCGACGGTGAGCCGGTCGAGGTGGCGCCCTATCCGTCGGCACCGGAACGCGGCCGGTTCGAGAAGGTCACCTCGGGCGGGGTGTCCGCACAGGGTCTGGACTACCCGAACTCGCGGTGGGTCGCCGCGAACGGTGCCAACTACAGTGCGGGCCGGTCCGCCGCGATCAACCTGGTCGTCATCCATGTGACACAGGGGTCCTACGCGGGCACCGTGTCGTGGTTCCAGAACCCGTCGTCCGGTGTCAGCGCCCACTACGTCGTGCGGTCGTCCGACGGCGAGATCACCCAGATGGTCCGCGACGGCGACACCGCCTACCACGTGCGGTCGGCCAACTCGCGGTCGCTCGGCATCGAGCACGAGGGCTTCGTGGACAACCCGTCCTGGTTCACCGACTCGATGTACCGGTCGTCCGCGGCGCTCACGAAGTGGCTGTGCGAGCGGCACGGGCTGCCGAAGACGCGCCAGTACATCCAGGGCCACAACCAGATCCCCGGCAACGACCACACCGACCCCGGCCCGCACTGGAACTGGGACTACTACATGAGCCTCGTCAACAGTGGCGGCGGCTCGGCGGGTGTCTACACGGGATCGAACACCGACTTCAACGGTGACGGCCGCGACGACATCGTCACGTTCAACCGGGGCACGCTGGGCGATGTCTATGTGGCGTTGTCCAACGGGTCCGGGTTTGCGGGCACATCGGTGCAGTGGCACGAGTTCTTCGCGCCTGGCGGGGAGACGCCGTTGACCGGTGACTTCGACGGGGACGGCAAAGACGACATCGTCACCTTCACGCACGGGACGTTGAACGACGTCTACGTCGCGCTGTCGACCGGCTCGGCGTTCGGCGCGGGGGTGAAGTGGCACGACTTCTTCGGGCTGGCGGGAGAGGTGCCCGCCGTGGGTGACGTGAACGGTGACGGTAAGGACGACGTCATCACGTTCACCCGCAACAACCTCGCGGATGTCTATGTCGCCTTGTCGACGGGCACGTCGTTCGCGGCGTCGGTGAAGTGGCACGACTTCTTCGGCCTCGCCGGGGAGACGCCGGGCGTCGGGGACTTCGACGGCGACGGCAAGGACGACATCGCGGTGTTCAACCAGGGCACGCTGGCGGACGTGTACGTGGCTCTGTCCAACGGGTCGGCGTTCACCGGCACCACCGTGAAGTGGCACGACTTCTTCTCCGTCGCGGGCGAGGCGCCGAGGATCGGCGACTTCAACGGTGACGGTAAGGACGACATCGCCACGTTCACCCTGAACGCGGCGGCGGACGTGTACGTGGCCACCTCGACCGGCACCGGGTTCTCCGGCACCACGGTGAAGTGGAACGACTTCTTCGGCCTCGGCGGGGAGTTCCCGTACCCGGGCGACGCCAACGGTGACGGCAAGGACGACATCCTCTCGTTCACCAAGGGCTCGCTGAACGACGTGTACGTCGGTGTGTCGACCGGCACCGGCTTCGCGGGCGGCGCCAAGTGGCACGACTTCTTCGGTCTCAACGGCGAAGTAACCCTCTAAGGAGAACGTGATGGGCAAGGGGCTGCGCCTGCTGGCGCTCGTGCTCGTGTTGACCGGGCTCATGGCGGCGCCTGCCGGCGCGGCCCCCGCCCCGCCGACGGTTTCGGCGGGGAACTTCATCCGCGTCTACGACCCGTCGGTCGGGGAGTCGGAGCAGTGGTACTACAACGACCACACGCTCGTCCGGGACGTGGTCACCGGGACGTGGCACGTATACGCGATCACGCACGCGGAACCGGCGAACCCGTTGGACGAGAAGAGCTTCGGGCACGCGACAGCGCCATCGCCGAACGGGCCGTGGACGAAACGGCCGTTCGCGCTGACCGCCGACCCGGCGCTCGGTGAGAGCCACATCTGGGCGCCGCACGTCATCCACCACAACGGCGTCTACTACATGTACTACGCGGGCGGCACCCCGGACCACGCCGCGTACCGGATGCACCTCGCGACCTCGACCGACCTGAACAACTGGACCCGCAGCGCGGCGAACCCGCTGTTCACCGACGGCTTCGACGCCCGCGACCCGATGGTGACGCGGGTCGGGCCGCAGTGGGTCATGTACTACACGGCCAACAGCACCCCGACGGGCGGCAACCACCAGGTGGCGTACCGGACCTCGACCGACCTCGTGCACTGGAGCGGGAAACAGGTCGCGTTCTCCCACGCCGCGTCAGGCACGTTCGGCGGGCCGACGGAGTCGCCGTTCGTGGTGTTCCGCGGCGGCTGGTGGTACCTGTCGATCTGCTGCGACTCCGGGTACAAGGACACCAGGGTGTACCGCAGCCGCGACCCGTTCCACTTCTCGGTCAACGACCTGGCCGGGCGCGTCGACGCGCACGCCGCGGAGATCGTCACCGAGCCGTCCGGCGCGACGTGGGTGACCGGCGCCGGGTGGGGGCAGGGCGGGCTGCACGTCGCGCCGCTGTCGTTCAACTCCGCGTACGCGGGTGTGTTCACCGGCTCGCACGCGGACTTCAACGGCGACGGCCGCGACGACGTGGTCACGTTCACGCACGACCCGCTGGCGGATGTCTACGTCGCGTTGTCGAACGGCACCGGTTTCGTGGGCACCACGGTGAAGTGGCACGACTTCTTCGCGCTGTCGGGTGAGACGCCGCTGACGGGTGACTTCAACGGCGACGGCCGCGACGACATCGTGACGTTCACACACGGGTCGCTGTCCGATGTCCATGTCGCCCTGTCGACGGGTTCGTCGTTCGGCGCGGCGGCGAAGTGGCACGACTTCTTCGCGATCGACGGCGAGGTACCGTCGGTCGGCGACGTGAACGGCGACGGCCGCGACGACATCATCACGTTCACCCGCAACAACCTGGCCGACGTGTACGTGGCGCTGTCGACCGGATCGGGGTTCGCGGCGTCGGCCAAGTGGCACGACTTCTTCGGCATCGCCGGTGAGTCACCGGGGTTGGCGGACGTGAACGGCGACGGCCGGGACGACATCGTGACCTTCACACACGGCGCCCAGGCCGACGTCCATGTCGCCCTGTCGACGGGTTCGTTGTTCGGCGCGTCGGCGAAGTGGCACGACTCGTTCGCGGCCGGGCTCGCGGACCCACGCCTCGGCGACGTGAACGGCGACGGCAAGGCGGACATCATCCAGTTCAGCCGCGATGGCATCGTCCACGTTGGACTGTCGACCGGCAGCGGCTTCGGCACACCGAGGAAGTGGCACGACTTCTTCGCGCCACAGGGCGAGTTCCCGTACGTTGGCGACTACAACGGCGACGGCAAGGACGACGTGGTGACGTTCACGAAGCTGTCCGGCGCGGACACCTACGTCGCCCTGTCGACCGGCACGGCCTTCGGCCCGGGCCCGAAGTGGCACGAGTTCTTCGGGCTACCGGGCGAAACCACGCTCTAGTGCCTCGTCAAGGTGAAGTGGGTCGTTTGCGCCTGGGCAGCGGAGAAACGTGCCCTCTTCGCCTTGACGGGGCACTAGCAGTGATGCCTGAAAGCGGGACGCTCAATGACCTGAAAGCGTCTTCCGGGGCGCAGGCGCGAGCCAGCCGCGGATCTCCGCGCGTTCGTTGTCCGACAACACCATCGGCACGTTCGTGGTCAGCGCGAGGACGTTCTCCGCGAACGCCTCGGCGAGTTTCGCGGCGTCCAGGCCCGGGTGCGGCCACACGATCCCCTGGTGTCGCAGGCCGACTACCACGAAGTGCACCGCGGGCCGGGACACCGGGCGGCCCAGCTCCGCGCACCGGTCCCGTGCCCTGCGTTCCGCCTCGGCTTGGTCGCCGTCGCCGTCGGTGTCGCCGACCTCGGCGAGCACACAGAACAGCGTCGCGTACGTCTCCGGGGACAGCATCGGCGCGTCGACGAGCCTGCTGACCCGGTCCACCACCTCGGACATGTTCAGCGCGGCCTGCGCGCTCGCCGTGTGCCGGGTCGGGTCGTACAGCCAGCCCGGCGACCGCCTGCTGTCGACGCGGAGGTGCTCGTTGGTCATCTGCGCGATGAACTTGCCGAAACTTCCGCTGCCCGCCCAGCTCGTGGTGTCGACCGACATGCCGACGGCCTTGCGGACCTCGTGCGCCACCCTGGCCATCACGACCGGTTCCGCCGCCGATGACACCAGATCCAGCACCACCCGCTGC
Organism: Actinophytocola sp.; assembly: GCF_049647105.1. GTDB lineage: Bacteria > Actinomycetota > Actinomycetes > Mycobacteriales > Pseudonocardiaceae > Actinophytocola. The sequence continues at coordinate 4,489 of NZ_JBARWZ010000257.1, read as the reverse complement.
ATCTGCTGCCGCAGTTCGTCCAGCTCGATCGGTGCCGGCGCGGGCGCGGAGTCGTCCTCGACCGCGAGGCCGAGTGCCTCGTCAAGGAACACCGAGTCGGGGATCGCGAAGTCGCACGCCGCCTGCAACGCCGCCGCGGCGGGTCCGCTGACCAGCATGGCGGTGCGGCGGTCGTGCTCCCGTAATCGGAGCAGCACGGGCGTGAAGTCGGCGTCGACCGACAGGACGATGAACTCGTCGTACCGCTCCGGGTGCGTGAGCGTGTCGAGGATGTCCAGCACCATGTGGATGTCGGCGCTGTTCTTGCCCATCGTGGTCAGCGCGGGACAGTCGACGACCCGGAACCCGGCGCGGGTGAAGTACGGCCGGAACTGCCCGGATCGCGCGGGTTCCAGGTAGCAGATCCGCCGCAGCAGCTTGCGTGGCTGGTCGTCGAGGTCGACCACCAGCGGGCCCAGGGTCCGCTCCATCCACTGCACCCACCGCGCGGGCTGGGTCGCGAACCGCCGCCCCGCCTCCGGGCTCGACTCGCACAGGCCGCGGTGCACGTTCTCGAAGTCGACGAAGAGCGCGGCTCTGCGGTGACCGTCCGCCGCGAGCTTTCTGGCGTACACCGATCGACCCCCACGCCCGTTGGGACTCCCACAGTTTACGCATCGCTGTCACACCAGCGTTGTTACAGGCCGAGCTTGTCGCGGAGGTCGGTTTCCTCGATGCCGTGGGTCTCCCGGATCTCCACCCCGTTCTCGCCGACGAGGAACACGCCGTAGTCGGTGTACACGCGGCTCACGCAACGCAGGCCGGTGAGCGGGTACGTGCAGGACGGCACGAGCTTGGGCACACCGGCGTCGGTGAAGAGCGTCATCATCACGTACACCTGCTTCGCGCCGATCGCGAGATCCATCGCGCCGCCCACCGCGGGGATGGCGTCGGGCTTGCCGGTGTGCCAGTTCGCGAGGTCGCCGGTGAAGGAGACCTGGAACGCGCCAAGCACGCACACGTCGAGGTGCCCGCCGCGCATCATCGCGAACGAGTCGGCGTGGTGGAAGTACGACGAGCCGGGGGTTTCGGTGACCGGCACCTTGCCCGCGTTGATCAGGTCCGGGTCCACCTCGTCGCCCCGCGCGGCACCGCCCATGCCGAGCATGCCGTTCTCGGTGTGCAGGATGACGCCGGAGTCCGGCGCCAGGTAGTCCGCCACGAGCGTGGGCTGCCCGATGCCGAGGTTCACATACGAGCCGGGTGGGATGTCGGCGGCCACCAGCTTCGCGATATCGCCACGATCGAGACGGTTCATCCCGCCGCTCCTTCTTCCGTCGGCACAACGGGCGACGGGCACGCCACCAGCCGGTTCACGAAGATCCCCGGCGTCACCACCACCTCAGGGTCCAGCGAACCGGGTTCGGTCACCGACAGCACCTGCGCGACGGTCAGCGTCGCGGCCGTCGCCATGACAGGGCCGAAGTTGCGGGCCGTCTTGCGGTACACCAGGTTCCCCAGCGTGTCGCCCTGGTGCGCCTTGATCAACGCGACGTCGCCGCGGATCGGGTACTCCAGCACGTACTCGCGGCCGTCGATGGTCCGCGTCTCCCTGCCATCGGCGAGCGGGGTGCCGACGCCGGTCGGGCAGTAGAACGCGCCGATCCCCGCACCCGCCGCGCGCAGCCGCTCGGCCAGGTTGCCCTGCGGCACCACGTCCAGCTCGATCTTCCCCGAGCGGTACAACTCGTCGAACACGTACGAGTCCTTCTGCCGGGGGAAGGAACACACGATCCGCCGGACCTGGCCCGCGGCGAGCAGCGCGGCGAGCCCGTGCGACCCGTTGCCCGCGTTGTTCGACACGATCGTGAGGTCCTTGGCCCCGGCCCGGCGCAACGCGTCGATCAGCTCCACCGGCTGGCCCGCGGTGCCGAAGCCGCCGACGAGCACCGTCGCCCCGTCGGAGATCCCGGCGACGGCCTCGTCGGTGGACTCACAGATGGTGCTCACGCCACGTTCTCCAGCACGACCGCGAGCCCCTGACCCACTCCGATGCAGATCGCGGCCACGCCCCAGCGGTGCCCGCCTTCGCGCAGGACCTTCGCCAGCGTGCCCAGGATCCGGCCACCCGACGCGCCGAGCGGGCCCACGTTGCGGTTGTCCTCGCCCGCGCCGTTCGCGAGGCCGAACGTCACCTCGTCGACGTCGGCCGGGGCCAGCCCGGGGGTGCGGTCGGCGATGGCCGCCAGCACGGTCGCGGCGAGGTCGTCCGGCCGCTCCTTGGCCAGCCCACCGTCGAACCTGCCGAACGGCGTGCGGACCGCGTCGTACAAGAAAGCCGTCATGAATGTCCAGGGTAGGCAATGAACACCGTCTCCCCGTCACCCTGTAGCACCACGTCGAACCGCAGCCCGTCGGAGTCCTTCACGGCCACCAGCGTGTCCCGGCGGTCCGGGGGGACCGACAGCAGGAACGGGTCGCTCGCGCCCGGCAGGTAGACGCGGGTGAACAGCCGGTTCATGAGGCCGCGGGCGAACACGGTCATCGCGATGAACGGTGCGCCGGGGGTGACCGTGGTGAACGAGTACCGGCCCGCGTTGTCGGTGCCCGCCCGGCCCCAGCCGGTGAACGTGTAGCCGTCGCGGTGCAGTGACCCGCCGACGCGTGGCACGGTCCCGTCGCGGTCGGCCTGCCAGATCTCCAGCAGCGCGTCCGGTACCGGCGCGCCCGACCCGTCCAGGACCTCGCCGTGCAGGCGGATCGCGTCCGGGTGGCCCTTCGGCACCAGGTCGGGGCCGCCATCGAAGGGGAGCGCGTAGCCGTAGAACGGGCCGACGGTCTGGCCCGGCGTCGCGGCGCTCACGACTCGCTCCACGTGCGGTGGCCGCCGGTGAGCACGATGTCCCAGCGGTAGCCGGTGGCGTACTCGGCCATGGTGACGTCGTGGTCGTAGGCCGCGATCAGCCGGTCCCTGGCCTTCGGGTCGACGATCGACTGGTAGATCGGGTCGAGCCCGAACAGCGGGTCGCCGGGGAAGTACATCTGCGTCACCATCCGCTGCGTGAACTCGGTGCCGAACAGCGAGAAGTGGATGTGCGCGGGCCGCCACGCGTTCGCGTGGTTGCGCCACGGGTACGGGCCCGGCTTGATCGTCTGGAACCGGTAGGAGCCGTCCTGGCCGGTGAGGCAGCGGCCGACACCGGTGAAGTTCGGGTCCAGCGGTGCCGGGTGCTGGTCGCGCTGGTGGAGGTACCGCCCCGCCGCGTTCGCCTGCCAGACCTCCACCAGCTGGCCCGCCACCGGCCTGCCGTCGCCGTCGATGACCCGGCCGGTCACCACGATCCGCTCGCCGATGGGCTCACCGGTGTGCTGGATGGTCAGGTCGGCCTCGAGCTGGTCGACGTCCTGGGGGCCGAACACGGGCGCGAACAGCTCGACCGCCTCGGGATCGGCCTGGTGGAGCGACTTCGTTGGGTGGCGCAGGATGCTGCTGCGGTAGGGCGCGTAGTCGAGCCGGGGCTGGGTCTCCTTTCCTGTGCGCGTCGCGGCGACCGCCGCGATCTCGGCACTGATCTCCGCCTGCGTCGCTGCCGCGGCGTCCGACGACGCCGTGACACGCGGAACTGCTCCTGTCACGACGACCACGCTAGGCCGGATCGATGCGGGGTGCGAAACTTCGATTTCACTGAGCGGAAGGACGGCCGGGTGGCGGGTAACAGCGCACGACCGGGCACCACGGTGGCGTCGCGCGTGCTGGCCGTGCTGGGCACGTTCGACGACGAGCACCGCGCCATGACCCTCACCGTGCTCGCGAAGCGCGCGGACCTGCCGATCGCGACCGCGTTCCGGCTGGTCGGCGAGCTGGTCGCGTGGGGCGCGCTGGTGCGGCGGGACTCCGGTGAGTATGTGGTCGGGCGGCGGCTGTGGGACCTCGGGCTGCTGGCGCCGGTCCAGTCGGGGCTGCGGCAGGTCGCGTCGCCGTTCCTGCACGACCTCTACGGCGCCACGCTCGCGACCGTGCACCTCGCGGTCCGCGACGGCACGTCGGTGCTCTACATCGACCGGCTGGCCGGGCACGTGTCGGTGCCGGTCGTCAGCGACGTCGGGTCGCGGCTGCCCATGCACGCGACCGGCGTCGGCAAGGTGCTGCTCGCGCACGCGCCCGACGACGTGCTGGCGCAGGTGCTCCGCAACCTCACCCGCGTCACCGCCTACACGATCACCCAGCCGGGACGGCTGCGTGCCGAGTTGCGGCGCGTGCACCGCGACGGGTTCGCCCAGACCAGCGAGGAGATGAGCCTCGGCGCGTGCTCGGTCGCCGTGCCGATCGCGACGCCGGACGGTTCGGTCGTGGCGGCGCTCGGCATCGTCGTGCCTCGGCTCGGCCGCGACCGGTCCCGGCTCGTCGCCGCGCTTCAGGTGGCGGCACAGGGCGTCGGCCGGAGCATCGATCCGGCCAGGCCCTAGAGGGCGCGCGAATAGGGACGGGCATCCACCGACCCTATTCGCG
>NZ_JBARWZ010000256.1:0-6350 GCF_049647105.1 Actinophytocola sp. | reverse complement strand
GCACCAGTTTGGGCACGCCGCGCCCGGCCAGCCAGGCGGCGACCTCCGCGCCGATGGCGCCGGTCCCGCCGGTCACCAGCACCGGCCCGGTCGGGGTCCACGCTGGCCCGGACGGCGCGGGCCCGGCCGGTTCGAGCCGCCTGCCGAACACCCCGGACCGCCGCAGGGCGACCTGGTCCTCGGTGCCGGACAGCACCGCCGCGAGCCTGCCCCCGGTCACGAGGTCGAGTTCGGCGGGCAGGTCGACGAGCCCGCCGAAGCGGTGCGGCAGTTCGAGGGCGGCGACGCGGCCGAGGCCCCACACGGCGGCCTGGCCGGGGTCGGGTGCCGGGTCGGACGCGTCGACGGCCACGGCCCCCCGGGTCGCGCACCACAGCGGCGCGTCGACACCGGCCTCGCCAAGCGCCTGCACCAGGGTCACGGTGTCGGCGAGGGACGTGGTGGCGAGGACACCGCTGAACGGCCCGGCCGGGAGACTGTCCACAGTGGACTCGACGACGTCCGCACCGGCCGCGTGGAGCGCGGCGCGCAGGGCGGGGTCGGCGGGTCCGGCGAGCAGCCAGGTACCGGTCAGCGTGCCGGGGGTGCCGGGCAGGGACCGCCATGTGGCGCGGTAACGCCAGGAGTCGTCGGTGCGGGTCGCGCCCGAGAGCCAGTAGCGCTCGCGCTGGAAGGCGTAGGTCGGCAGGTCGACGGGTCGCCCGCCGGGGAACAGCCTGGTCCAGTCGACGTCGGCGCCACGCACCCAGGCCGCCCCGGCCGCGGCGAGGACCGTGCGGACCTCGTCCCGGCCGCGCCGCAGCGTGGGCACGGCCCCGTCGACCAGGGCGGACAGCACGGCGTCCGGTCCGAGCTCGATGGTGGTGACGACGTGTGCCCCGGCCAGGCGCGCCACCCCGTCGGCGAACCGGACGGTGTCGCGGACCTGACGCACCCAGTAGCCGGGATCCGTGACGTCGCCGGAGGCGACCATCTTGATGCGCGGCTGGTGGAAGGTGAGGGTGGCGGTGACGGCGGCGAACTCGGCGAGCATGGGGTCCATGCGGTGCGAGTGGAAGGCGTGGGAGACCGCGAGCCGTTTGACCCTGCGGCCCTCCCACAGCGCCGCGACCCGGTCGATGGCGTGCTCGTCGCCGGAGACGACGACCGAGTGGCGTCCGTTGACGGCGGCGATGTCCGCGCCGACGGGCAGCAGCTCGGCCACCTCGGCCTCACTCGCCTCGATGGCGAGCATCGCCCCGCCCGGTGGCAGGGCCTGCATCAGCCTGCCCCTGGCGGACACGAGTGCGCACGCGTCGTCAAGGGACAGCACCCCGGCGACGTGTGCGGCCGCGAGCTCGCCGACGGAGTGGCCGAGCAGCACGTCCGGGGTGAGCCCCCAGGACTCCAGCAGCCGGAACAGGCCGACTTCGATCGCGAACAGCGCCGCCTGCGCGTGCCGCGTCTGGTCGAGCCGGTCCTGGTCGGCCCAGGGGATGCCGCCGACACGCGCCGAGATCTGGTCCACGGTGTCGGCGAACACGGGGAAGGCGGCGTGCAGTGCACGCCCCATCCCGGCCCGCTGGGCGCCCTGTCCGGTGAACAGGAACGCCAGCTTGCCATCGGCGACCGTGCCGCGCGGGGTCCCCGCGCCCTGCGCCACCTCGGCGAGCGCGTCGGTCAGTTCTGCGTGGTCGGCGCCGAGCACGACCGCGCGGTGTTCGAGCCCGGCCCTGGTCGCGGCGAGCGACCAGCCGGTGTGTCCCGGGTCGGGCGCCGGGTGCGTGCGCAGACGGTCGGCCTGGGCACGAAGGGCGGCCTCGCTTCTGGCGGACAGGACCCAGGCCACCACGGGCGGGGTGGCCGCCGGTGGGGTGTTCCCCGGCTGGTTCGGGGATTCCTCGATGACGACGTGTGCGTTGGTGCCGCTGATGCCGAAGGAGGACACCCCTGCCCGGCGTGGCCTTGCGGTCTGTGGCCACGGCCGGGCGCCGGTGAGGAGTTCGACGGCGCCGGAGGTCCAGTCGACGTGCCTGCTCGGCGTGTCGACGTGGAGGGTGGCGGGGAGCGACTCGTGCCGCATGGCCTGCACCATCTTGATCACGCCGGCCACCCCGGACGCGGCCTGGGTATGGCCGATGTTGGACTTGAGCGACCCCAGCCACAGGGGGTGTGCGCGCTCCTGCCCGTACACGGCGAGCACGGCGGTCGCCTCGATGGGGTCACCGAGGGTAGTGCCGGTGCCGTGTGCCTCCACGACGTCCACATCGGACGGTTCGAGTCCGGCGGCGGCCAGCGCGGCGCGGATCACGCGCTGCTGGGCCGGGCCGTTGGGCGCGGTGAGCCCGTTGGAGGCGCCGTCGGAGTTGACGGCGGAGCCGCGCACGACCGCCAGGATGTGGTGGCCGTTGCGCTGGGCGTCGGAGAGCCGTTCGACGAGCAGGAGCCCGACACCCTCGGACCAGCCGGTGCCGTCGGCGGCGTCGGCGAACGGTTTGCACCTGCCGTCGGCGGCGAGGCCGCCCTGACGCGCGAACTCGTCGAACCCGGCCTGGGTGGCGAGCACGGCGACCCCGCCCGCGACCGCGAGGTCGCATTCGCCTGAGCGCAGCGCGGTCGCCGCCCAGTGCAGGGCGACCAGCGACGACGAGCACGCCGTGTCGACGGTGATCGCGGGGCCTTCGAGTCCGAGGGTGTAGGCGACGCGCCCGGACAGGACGCTGTTGGCGGTGCCGGTCAGGAAGTGCCCTTCCGGTTCGGCGTCGGTGCCGTGCCCGTAGAAGGAGTGCGACGCGCCGACGAACACGCCGGTCCGGCTGCCGCGCAGGGTGTGCGGGTCGATGCCGGCCCGCTCGACGACCTCCCACGACGCCTCCATCACGAGCCGTTGTTGCGGATCCATGGCGGTGGCTTCGCGGGGGGAGATGCCGAACATCGCCGCGTCGAACGTCGTGGCGTCGTGGACGAACCCGCCGACCGGGGTGTAGTCGCGGGGGGCGAGGTGCCAGCCGCGGTCGGCGGGGAACCCGGAGATCGCGTCGGTGCCGTCGGCGACCAGGTCCCACAGGTCGTCGGGGCTCGCGACGCCGCCGGGGTACCGGCAGCTCATGGCGATGATCGCGATCGGCTCGTCGGTGCGGCCCCGGACCGTGACGGGGTCGGCCGCCGTGGTCGTGCCGGTCAGCTTGGCCAGCAGGTGGGTGCTGAGCGCCGCCGCCGACGGGTGGTCGAACACGAGGCTGCCGGGCAGGGTGAGCCCGGTGTCCTCGGCGAGCCGGTCACGTAGTTCGACCGAGGTGAGGGAGTCGAAACCGAGGTCGGTGAAGGCCCGGTTGCGGTCGACGACGGTGCCTTCCGGATGGCCGAGGACAGCCGCCGCGTGCGTGCGGACGAGGTCGAGCACGAACCCGGCCCGGTCGGCCTCCCGCACGTCGGCCAGCCGGTGGCCGGGTACGTCCGCGCGCTGGTCCGATGCTGGCTGGGGGGCGAGATCGGCGAGCAGCGGGCTCGGGCGGACGGCGGTGAAGGCGGGGACGAACCGGTCCCACGCGACGTCGGCGACGGTCACGCAGGCCTCGCCGGAGTCGACGGCCCTGCCCAGCGCGGTCAGCGCGAGGTCGGGTCGCAGTCCGGTGAGTCCCCTGCGGGCGAGGTAGTCGGCGGCGCCGCCGTGGGCGGCCATGCCCGCCCCGGCCCATGGCCCCCAGGCGACCGAGGTGGCGGCACGTCCGACGGCCCTGCGGGCGCGGGCGATGGCATCGAGGTGGGCGTTCCCCGCCGCGTAGGCGGCTTGCCCGCCGCTGCCCCAGGTGCCCGCGATGGACGAGTACAGCACGAACAGGTCGGCGTCCGGCAGCAGTGCGTCCAGGTGGGTGGCCCCGAGGGTCTTGGCCACGGTCGCGGCGGCGTACCCGTCGGCGGACAGGTCGGCCAGCGGGGTCGTGCCGGCGACTCCCGCGGCGTGGACGACGCCGGTGACGGGGTGTTCGGTCAGCAGGGTGGCGAGCGCGTCGCGGTCGGCGACGTCACAGGCGGCGACGACCACCTCGGCGCCGAGGTCGGCGAGTTCCGGTGGCACCGCGCCACCCCGGCGGGAGGCCAGCACGATCTTGGGGACGCCGCGGCCCGCCAGCCAGCGTGCGGTCTCGACGCCGAGTGCGCCGGTGCCACCGGTGACGAGCACGGCACCGGACGGCGTCCAGACGGTGTCGGTGGCCGGTGCCCGCACGGGCCGGAGCCTGCGCCCGTAGGTGCCGCTGCCGCGCACCGCGACCTGGTCCTCGGTGCCGGTGAGGACGGCGGCGAACCGGGCGCCGGTGACCGGGTCGAGGACGGCGGGCAGGTCGACCAGCCCGCCCCCCCGGCCGGGTGCCGCGAGCGCGGCGACCCGCCCGATCCCCCACACCTGGGCGGCGGCGGGGCTGGTGACGGGATCGGTCACGCCGACCGAGACCGCGCCCCGGGTGACCACCCAGAGGGGACCGGGCAGGCCGGAACGCAGCAGGTCCAGTGTCGCGGTGGCGTCGGCGACGCAGACCACACCGGCCCAGTCGCCCGGGACGGGCCCGGCGGACTGGACGATCTCGGTCCCGGCGGCACGCAACGCGTCCGCCACGTCGTCACCGGCGCCGAGCACCAGCCAGGTGCCGTGTGGCGCGCGGGGGTCCGGGGTGAGGGGCTGCCAGGTCTCGGCGTAGCGCCAGGAGTCGACGGCGGAGTGTTCGCGCCGGTCGCGCCGCCACGACGCGATCGCGGGGAGGACGGTGCCGAGTTCCGGCCCGGGGTCCATGCGCAGCGCCTCGGCGAGTTTGCCGGTGTCGCCTGCGTCGATGGCGGCCCAGAACTCGGCTTCGGCCGGATCGGTCGCCTGGGTGGCGGGTTCGGGGACGAGCCAGTAGCGGGTGCGCTGGAACGGGTAGGTGGGCAGGGCGGTCCGGGTGCCGCCCCAGGGGGCGAACACGGCGGGCCAGTCCACGTTGTGTCCCCGGGTCCAGGCGGCGGCGAGCGCGCCGAGCAGGGTGCGTGCCTCGTCGTGGCCGCGTCGCAGCACCGGGACAGCGCCGTCGACGTGCGCCGACAGCACCGGATCGGGCCCCAGCTCCAGGAACGCGGTGACACCCCGCTCACGCAGTTCCGTGACACCGTCGGCGAACCGCACGGTGTCCCGAACCTGCCGCACCCAGTACGCCGGATCGGTCACCATCCCCGGCAACGGAATCCCAGGTTCGTTATACGTCAAGGATTCCGCGACGGTGGCGAACTCCGCGAGCATCGGCTCCATCAACTTCGAGTGGAAGGCGTGCGACACCACAAGACGCTTCACCCGACGACCCTCAGCACGCCACCGCTCCTCCAGAACCGAGATCTCCTCCTCGGTTCCCGACACCACAAGCGAAGTCGGACCGTTCACCGCAGCGACATCGACACTCGCCGGAACGTCCTCTTCGGACACCTCGGCCGCCAGCATCGCCCCACCGGACGGCAACCCAGCCATCAAACGACCACGAGCAGCCACCAGTGTGCACGCGTCGTCCAGCGACAACACCCCAGCCACCTGCGCGGCCGAAACCTCACCAATCGAGTGCCCCAGTAGGAAATCAGGCCGCAACCCCCACGACTCCAGCAACCGGAACAACGCAACCTCAAGCGCGAAAATCGCCGCCTGCGCACCATCTGTCCGGTTCAACGCCTCCACATCATCGATCGGGACACTCCCCAACCGCGACGACACCTCATCCCACGCGGCAGCGAACACCGGGAACGACTCGTACAGCTCCCGACCCATTCCGAGTCGCTGAGAACCCTGACCGGTGAAAAAGAACGCCAGACCGCCAGGTTCGGCCGACCCGGTCACCACGTCATCGCCAAGGACCACAGCGCGGTGATCGAGCACGGCACGGGCGGTGGCCAGGGTGTGCCCGATGTCGACCGGCCGTTCTCGCAGGCCGCCGATCCGGTCGAGCTGGACACGCAGTGCCGCCTCGGACCTGGCCGAGACGACCATCGGCACGACCTGCGGCGCGGTGTTTTCCCGCACGGCGGGTGACGCGGGCGGGGCGTCCTCGATGATCACGTGCGCGTTGGTGCCGCTCACCCCGAACGAGGACACACCGGCGCGGCGGACCCGCTCCCCCTCCTGCCACGGCTGGGCCTCGGTGAGGAGCCGGACATCGCCTGCCGACCAGTCGATGTGCGGGGACGACTCGTCCGCGTGCAGTGTCCTGGGCAGAGATCCGTTACGCAGGGCCATGACCATCTTGATGACACCGGCGACACCCGCCGCGGTCTGCGCGTGCCCGATGTTCGACTTCACCGAACCCAGCCACAACGGCCGATCCCGATCCTGCCCATAGGTCTCGATCACCGCCTGC
>NZ_JBARWZ010000255.1:0-119102 GCF_049647105.1 Actinophytocola sp. | reverse complement strand
GGTCGTGACCGCGTCACGGCCCCTCACGCCAGTGCTTCACTCGTCCGAGCTGGAGTCCTTCAGGCCCGTCGAGATCAGGTCCATCACCGAGGAGTCGGCCAGGGTGGTCACGTCGCCGATCTCGCGGTTTTCCGCCACGTCGCGCAGCAGGCGGCGCATGATCTTGCCGGACCGCGTCTTCGGCAGCTCCGGAACCACCATGATCTGGCGCGGCTTGGCGATCGGCCCGATCTCCTTCGCCACGTGGTCGCGCAGCGCCTTGATCGCCTGCTCGCCCTTCCCCTCGTCCTGGGCCACGTTGCCGCGCAGGATCACGAACGCCACGATGCCCTGGCCGGTGGTCGCGTCGGACGCGCCGACGACCGCGGCCTCGGCCACCGTCGGGTGCGACACCAGCGCCGACTCCACCTCGGTCGTGGAGATCCGGTGGCCGGACACGTTCATCACGTCGTCGACCCGGCCCAGCAGCCAGATGTCGCCGTCCGCGTCGTACTTCGCGCCGTCGCCCGCGAAGTAGAAGCCCTGGTCGGCGAACCGCGACCAGTACGTGTCCTTGTACCGCTCCTCGTCGCCCCAGATGCCACGCAGCATCGCAGGCCACGGCTGGTCGAGCACCAGGTACCCGCCGCCACCGGCAGCGACCTCGTTGCCCTGGTCGTCGACGACCTTCGCGGAGATGCCCGGCAGCGCGCGCTGCGCGGATCCCGGCTTGGCGGCCGTCACGCCGGGCAGCGGCGAAATCATGATCGCGCCGGTCTCGGTCTGCCACCACGTGTCGACCACGGGCGTCTTCGACGCGCCGATGGTGTCCCGGTACCAGATCCACGCCTCCGGGTTGATCGGCTCGCCGACCGAACCCAGCACCCGTAGCGACGCAAGGTCGAACTTGTCGGGGATCTCCTTGCCCCACTTCATGAAGGTGCGGATCAGCGTCGGCGCCGTGTAGTAGATGGTGACGCCGTACTTCTGCACGATCTCCCAGTGCCTGCCCTCGTGCGGCGTGTTGGGCGTGCCCTCGTAGACGACCTGGGTCGCACCGTTCGCTAACGGCCCGTACACGATGTAGCTGTGCCCGGTCACCCAGCCGATGTCGGCGGTGCACCAGTACACATCACTCTCCGGCTTGAGGTCGAAGACGTTCTTGTGCGTGTACGCGGCCTGGGTCAGGTAGCCGCCGGACGTGTGCAGGATGCCCTTGGGCTTACCGGTCGTGCCCGACGTGTACAGGATGAACAGCGGGTGTTCGGCGTCGAACGCCTCCGGCGTGTGCTGGTCGGACTGTCCTTCCACGACGTCGTGCCACCACAGGTCGCGGCCTTCGGACCACTCGACGTCGGTGTCCGTCCGCTTGACCACCAGCACGTGCTCGATCGACGGCGTCTTGGCGACCGCCTCGTCCACGGCGGCCTTCAGCGGTGCCGGGTTGCCCCGCCGGTACTGGCCGTCGGCGGTGATCACGAGCTTGGCCTGCGCGTCGTCGATCCGCGACCGCAGTGCCTCCGCGGAGAAGCCACCGAACACGACGCTGTGGGTCAGGCCAAGGCGTGCGCACGCGAGCATCGAGAAGATCGCCTCGGGCAGCATCGGCATGTAGATCGCGACCCGGTCCCCGGTCGTCAGACCCAGCGAGAGCAGCGCGTTCGCGGTCTTCGACACCTCACGCCGCAGATCGGCGTAGGTGATGGTGCGGCCGTCGCCCGGCTCGCCCTCCCAGTGGATGGCGACGCGGTCACCGTTGCCCGCGTCGACGTGGCGGTCGACACAGTTGTGGGCGACGTTGAGCTTGCCGCCGACGAACCACTTCGCGAACGGCGCGTTCGACCAGTCCAGTACCTGGTTCCACGGTGTTTCCCAGGACAGCTGCTCCGCCTGTGCGGCCCAGAACGCCTCACGGTCGGCGTCGCCCGCCTCGTACAGCTCGGCCTTGGCATTGGCCTGCTGGGCGAACTCGTCGCTCGGCGGGAACGTCCTGCTCTCCGTGAGCAGGTTGTCCAGCGTCTGGCCCTGGCCGGACTGCTCGGTCATGATGCGGATCCTCCTCGACCCAGGGGATTGCTGTGTCTGGCGTGAACGGTAGTGCTCTATCGCGCCTGGCAACAGGACGTATAGAGGTCCAGACCAATGAACTGGGGGTTCCCGGTGGGATGTCACCCGGTAGGGTCCGTCCACGTGACAGACCCCCTGGCGCCGCTGCTGGAACTGCCCGGCGTCGACGAGGCGGTGGCCGCCGCACGCGAGGCGGTCGACGCGGTCCACGGACATCCGGCGAACCGGCGCGGCTGGCCCGCGACCGCGGCCGAGGCGTCGGTGCGTGCGGCCCGCGCGTCCGCCGCGCTGGACGGTGGTGCCGCCGACATTCCCGCCACCGGTGAGGTCAGCGAACCGCACCTCGCGGGCGCGCTGCGCATCGGCGAGTCCATCGGCCCGATCCTGGCCGTGTGGCAGCGCGCGCCGATGCAGGCACTGGCCCGGCTGCACGTCCTGGCGGCCGCCGACCTGGCGGACGACGAGTCGCTCGGCCGCCCCCGGGAGGCCCGCTGGGTGTCGAAGCGGCTGGACATCCTGGCGGAGATCGTCGCGGGTGGTTCGTCGGTGCCTGGTCCGGTGCTGACCGCGGTCGTGCACGGCGAACTGCTCGCGCTGTCCCCGTTCGGCACGGCGAACGGCGTGGTCGCCCGCGCGGCGGCCCGGTTGACGATGATCTCGACGGGTCTCGACCCGAAGGGCCTGATCGTGCCGGAGGTCTTCTACCTGCGCCGCTCCGACCGCTACCGCGAGACGGCCGCCGCGTTCGCGAAGGGCGGCGACGGCCTGACCGAGTGGCTGCTGTTCACCTGCGAGGCCATCGAGGCGGGCGCCCGCGAGGCGACGAGCATCGCGGAAGCGGCGCTACCGGCCTGACCTGCGCGTTCAGCGGAGTGGGTGCCCTCACCCGGTGGGCCGAGTCCCCTAGCGCCTCGGCCCACTTTTCATGCGGAAGCCCTCGTCAGACGGCGGCCGCGCCCAGATTCGACAGCGCCTGGCGGACATGGCCGCCCGTCGCGGCGAGGACAGTGGCGGCACGCTCCGGGTTGACCCCCGACAGCAGGTGCACGAGCGCCACCTTCAGGTCGCCGTGTGCCTGGTCCAGAGCGGTCGCGCACTCCGCCCTGTTCGCGCCGGTGGCCTCCTGCAGTATCCGCAGAGTCCGCCCGCGCAACTTGGCGTTCGTGGCACGCATGCTGACCATCAGGTTCGAGTACGTGCGGCCGAGTTTGACCATGACGGCCGTGGAGAACGCCGTCAGCACGAGCTTCTGTGAGGTGCCCGCCTTCATGCGGGTCGACCCGGCGACCACCTCGGGGCCCGTGTCGATCTCGACCAGCACGTCGATGTCCAGCAGGCCGGTCGCGTGGGGGTTGGAGAACACCAGGCCGGTGTGCGCGCCGAGCTCACGGGCGGCACGCAGCGCGCCCAGCACGTACGGGGTCCGCCCGGACGCGGTCAGGCCGAGCACGAAGTCACCCGCCGTGGCCGACGCGGCGATCTCCGCCGCGCCAGCGTCGTCGTCGTCCTCGGCGTCCTCGACCGCGTTCCGCAGCGCGTGGTTGCCACCCGCGTGGTGCACCAGGAACCAGTCGGACGGCGCGTTGAACGTCGGCACCAGCTCGGCCGCGTCGACGGTCGCCAGCCTGCCCGAGGTGCCCGCGCCGACGTAGTGCACACGGTGCCCGGTGCGCAGGGCCTCCGTCGCGAAGTCAACGGCCGCCGCGAGCGCGGGGAGTGCGGCGGCCACGGCATCGGGGACCAGGCGATCCTCCGCGTTGATCGTTCTGAGGAGGTCGAGCGTCGGCAGCCGGTCGAGGTCCGTCGTCCGCGGGTTCCGCCGCTCCGTCGGCGACTCGACGTGTACAGCCTGTCGCGGCACCGTCATGTTGCTGCCTCCCCCAAAGATCATTTACCGGTCTCCCGCGCCTTGCGGCGACCGTCGTGGCGGGTCTCCAGTCGATGCGAGCCAACCGCGTCCCTGGTCTCGTCGAGGGCCTTCATCGAGTCGATCAGATGTCGCTGGGCGACCCCGATGAAGAGGCAGTCGATGACCGTCAACTGCGCGATCCGGCTTGCCATGGCGCCGGACCGGAACGTCGTCTCCCGCGCCGCCGTGGTGAGCACGAGGTCGGCGACCTCGCTGATCGGCGCGGTGGGGAAGTTGGTCAGCGCGACGGTCGTGGCACCGGCGCGCCGCGCCTCGCGCAGGGCCTCGACGGTGTCGGCCGTCGCGCCGGTGTGCGAGATGCCGACGGCCACGTCGCCGCGCCCGAGCACGGCGGCTGAGGTCAGCATGATGTGGGTGTCGCTCCAGGCGAAGCTGATCCGCCCGATGCGGTGCAACTTCTGCTGCAGGTCGGCGGCGACGAACGCGCTGGCGCCGACGCCGTAGACGTCGACCCGGCCGGCCGAGGCCAGGGCCACGACGACCTTCTCCAGCTCGTCGGAGTCGAGCTGGGCGGCCGTCTCCTCGACGGCACGCGCGTCGGCGAAGGTGACCTTGCCGACGACCGTGGCGATGTCGTCGTCCGGGGCGATCTCGCCGCCAAGGTCGCGGTCGACACGCGCCTCGGTGCGGGCGGTGTCCGCGGCCAGCGCGATGCGCAGCTCTGGATAGCCGCCGACGCCGATGGCCTTGCAGAACCGCGTGACAGTGGTCTCGCTCGTACCGGCCGCCTCGGCGACCTCGGTGATGCTGCGTCGGGCGACGGAACCAGGGCTCTCGAGCACAACCTTGGCGACGCGCTGTTCGGCGCGGGCCAGACCGGGCAGAAGCGACCGGATCCGGACCAGCGGACTTGACTCAGTGTGTTGTGTCGTCATGGCACTCGCGCTCACGTGGGAAACTTACTAACAGGCATATGAACCGACAAGGCGGCAGTCGTCGTCTGTAGACAACGCTACCCAAAACCAGTCAAAACTTCAGGTGCGGTTGTATGGGTGCAACATCCCAGTCGATGTCCGACCGCACCTTGTTAGCGTTTCAACCAGTTTTTCTTCCTCATCGTGATCTGAGCTGCCAGCCATCCGGATGAAGCTTGTGGGGTTCTTTCTCACCGTTGAGGAGTGTCTGGCTACGTTGAGTCACCATGATGTGGTCGAGGTGCACGCCGCGTCCGGTGTAGCGGGCGTCGGTAGCGAACCGCCAGCGCAGCGTGATCTCCGCTGCTTGAGGCAGTGTTGCCTCGACCCGCCACCACGCGCGATGACCGTTTCCGGAGAGTGAATCGACCGAATCGTCCGGTGCGCCTCGGCCGTGGACGGTCAGCGGGACCGCTGTCCAGGTCACTCCATCGGTGCTTGACTCGAGTGCCAGCCGATCGGTGCTCTCCGTGTCCACAAAGGCGTCGAAGTTCACCCGAACGGCTTCCGTGGGGTGCAGGGCGACGGTGGTGAGGGACGCGGTTGATGCGTCCCCTATGCCCGAGTACCACGCGTCCCGGCCGTGCCGGGGCTTCACCGCGAGTGCCTTGGCGAGCCCGCTGCTCAGGGCCTCACGGGCGATGTTGATGGACCCCCAGTTACGGCTCGGGTGCACCCGGTTGGTGAGCAGGATCGCGAACGAGCGCGACGCCGCGTCGATGACCACGTCTGTGCCGGTGTATCCGGTGTGCCCAGCCGTGCGGGGGCCCGCGAGCGCTCCCATGTAGAACATCTGGTTCAGCTCGAACCCGTAGCCGTGGTCGTGGCCGGGAAAGTCCTCGTTGTGGTCCGTGAGCATCGCCGTGACCGTCTCCGGCCGCATGATGCGGTGCCCTCGGTAGGTGCCGCCGTTGAGGACCGTCTGGGCGAGGATCGCCATGTCACCGGCCGTGGAGAACACGCCTGCGTGCCCGGCGACCCCGCCGAGCGACCAGGCGTTCTCGTCGTGCACGGAGCCGCGGACCATGCCGCGCGGCGGCGCCGTCTGGAACTCGGTGGCCACGATCCGGTCCAGTTTCGACGCGGGCGGGTTGTAGCCGGTGTCGACCATGCCGAGCGGGCCGGTGATCCGCTGGGCCACCACCTCGTCCAGCTTCTTGCCGGTCACCCGCTCGACCAGCACGCCGAGCGTGATCAGGTTCAGGTCCGAGTACTCGTAGTTCGTGCCAGGGGTCGTGCGGGGCGCGACGTCCATCACGGCCTTGATCCGCGACGGGATGTCCGGGTACCGCGACCACAGCGGCAGCCACGACACCAGGCCCGAGGTGTGCGTGAGCAGCTGCGCGACGGTGATCGACTCCTTGCCGTTAACGCCGAACTCGGGCAGGTAGGTCCCCACCGTCGCGTCCACGTCGACCTGGCCCGCCTCGACCAGCTGCATCACGGTGATCGATGTGAACAGCTTGGACACCGACGCCATGTCGAAGATGGTGTCGGGCCGCATCGGGACCTTCTGGTCCTCGGGTAGCTCGGTGCCCGCGCCGTCGGCGTACCGGACCGCGTACCCGGCCGTGTCGCGGCTGACCACGACCCCGTCGTGCGCGACGAGGCTGACCGCGCCCGAGTACAGCGGCACGGTCAGCGCCGGGTCGTAGTTCTTCCTGGTCCACTCGTCGATCTTGGTGAGCGCGGCGTCGATCGGTGCGGGATCGAGCCCGACCGACGCCGGTGGCCCGTCCCGCAGGATCGTGTGCGGTGACGCGTAGCCGGGTAACGGAACGTCGAAGCGGCCCGTGACCCCGCCCCGCGACTCGGCGACGCTCACCCCCGAACCGGCTGTCACGGCGACAGCCAGCGCGAGGACGGTGACGCGAAGGACTCCGGACATGGCCACCTCTTATCGATCGTCACCGGTAGATCAGGTACTTCTCCCGCAGCCTCGTGAACGCGGCCAGCTCCGCGCGCCACGCGCCGGTCACCTCGTTGACCGTCGCACCGGCGTCGATCATCGTGCGCAGCCGGGCCGAGCCGGAGAGCTTGTCGATGAAGTTGTCCGGCCGCCAGCCGAAGACGTCCGGGTGCACCTGCTTGGCCGTGATCAGCATCGTGATCGCGGTGTGGATCGGCTGGAAGCGCCGTTCGTCGGTGATGTGCACCTGCACGCCACCGCATGCCTCGCCGACCCACTTCGAGAACGTCGGCACGAAGTAGTGCTCGCGGAACCGCACACCCGGCAGCCGTGCCTGGTTCAGTGCCTCCGCCCAGCGCCAGTCGATGCCGGGCGCGCCGATGATCTCGAACGGCCGCGTCGTGCCCCGGCCCTCGGAGAACACGGTGCCCTCGAACAGGCAGGTGCCCGGATAGGCGAGCGCGGTCTGCGGCGTCGGCACGTTCGGGCTCGGTGTGACCCACTCCAGGCCGGTGTCGGAGAACAGGTCGTCCCGCTGCCAGCCCTTGAGCTTCACGATCTCGAGGCTCTTCAGCCGGCCACCCGCCTCCGATGGCAGGAACTCGGCGTCGAAGAACCTGGCCAGCTCGCCTGCGGTCATGCCGTGCTGCTGGACGATCGGCTTGCGGCCGACACCGGAGGAGAACGCCGGGTCCAGCATGGGGCCGTAGGCCGTGCCGCCGACCGGGTTGGGCCGGTCCAGCACCATGAAGTCGATGCCGGTCAGCACGGCGGCGTGCATGGCGTTGTACATCGACCAGATGTAGGTGTAGAAGCGGGCGCCGATGTCCGCGATGTCGAACACCAGCAGGTCGATGCCCGCCTTGCGGAACTGGTCGGCGATCTTCGCCGCGGTGAGCGTGTAGGTGTCGTACACCGGGACCTGCGTGCGCGGGTCGAGGTAGTCGCCCTCCGAGCCGCCCGCCTGGGCCGTGCCGCGGAAACCGTGCTCCGGCCCGAACACCGCGGTCGGCGCGAGCCCGGCCGCCACCATCGAGTCGACGACGTGCGTCTGGTCGCGCAGGACGCCGGTCGGGTTGGTGAGCACACCGACCTTGCGGCCCGCGAACCTGCGCCAGCCGTCCTCGGCCAGGGAGTCCGCACCCGGTGTCGCACCGCGGTGGCCGCTCGGCTCCGCGGCCGCGAACCCAACCCCCGCGGCCGAGGTGACCAGGGGTGCGGCCATCGCCGATGCCATCAGGAAGTTGCGTCGGTCCATGCCGCGCTTGTCTTTGCCATTCACCAGGTCAACCCGTGGTCGAAGGGGTAGAGGACGGTCGAGGTGCCGCCGACGGGTACGTCGACGGGCAACTTGCCCTGTGGCGAGATCTCGCCGGTCAGGACCTTCGCGAGCGACTCCATGGCGTGCGCGCGCCAGCCGTACGTGGCGAGCCAGGTCGGCGCGTCGACGTAACCCGAGTCGTAGGGGATCTGGGCCGCGACCGCGATGACCGGCTTGCCGGTCGCGAGGAGCTCGGTCACCAGGCTCCGCTGCGCGGTCCGGTCCTTGAGGTTGTTGGTGAGCACGATGACCAGGTCGGACGAATTGGCTGCCGTCACGGCGCCCGCGATGGTCGTCGCGTTCGGGTTCGAGCCGGTGGGCAACGCCGTGGCCGTTGCGCCACGCCGGTTGAGGCTGTCGGCGAGCCACTGCGGGCTGCGGGCCGTGACGACCGTGTCGCCGATGCCGGTGACCAGCACCTTGCCGGGGTTGGCGGGCAGCGGCAGCAGGTTCGCGTCGTTCCGCACGACCGTGGTCGTGTGGTCGCTGACCTCCTGGATCCGCGCGATGTTGTCCGGCGTCCCGACGATCGCGGCCACCTTGCTCTCGTCGACGAACGGCGAGGTGAGGATGCCGCGCTTGAGCTTGAGCAACAGGATCCGCAGCAGGCTCTGGTCGATGCGCCGCTCGGTCAGCCGCCCGCTCTCCACGGCCGCCTT
The DNA here is from genome assembly GCF_049647105.1 of Actinophytocola sp. Taxonomy (GTDB): domain Bacteria; phylum Actinomycetota; class Actinomycetes; order Mycobacteriales; family Pseudonocardiaceae; genus Actinophytocola. The sequence goes on along the minus strand of NZ_JBARWZ010000255.1, from coordinate 110,323 downwards.
GACCGCGTCGAGCGCCACCTGCAGGTTCGGCGGCATGAGGAGCTGGTCGACACCGGCCTCGAGGGCCATGACCGGGATCTCCTCCGGCGGGAAGACGTGCGCGCCGCCCATGCCGAGCGAGTCGGTGACGATGACGCCCTTGTACTTCAGCTCGCCGCGCAGCAGATCGGTGAGGATCGGCTTCGACAGCGTGGCCGGCACGCCAGAGGGGTCGAGGCTCGGCACCTGGATGTGCGCGGTCATGATCGAGTCGACGCCGGCCTTGACCGCGGCCTTGAACGGCGGCATGTCGATGGCACGCCACTCGGCCTCGGTCCGGCCGATGTTCGGCAGGCCGGTGTGGCTGTCGGTGGCGGCGTCACCGTGGCCGGGGAAGTGCTTGGCCGAGGAGGAGACGGTCTGGTTCACCCGGCCGCCCTCCTGGTAGCCCTTGACCTCGGCGGTCACGAGCTCGCTCACCAGCTCCGGCCGCGAGGAGAAGGAACGCGCGCCGATGACCGGGTTGTCGGGGTTGGAGTTGACGTCCGCGACCGGCGCGAAGTTCTGGTTGATGCCCATGGCGCGCAGCTCGCGGCCGTTGAGCGTGGCGACCGTCTTGGCGTCGGCGGCACTGCGGCCCGCGCCGACGGCCATGCTGGCGGGGAACTCCGTGGCGGGCGACTCGAGGCGGGTGACGTTGCCGCCCTCCTGGTCGATGGCCACGATCAGCGGGAGCCGGGTGTTGTGACGGGTCGCGGCGCGCTGCAGGCCGTTGGAGAAGGCCGCCATCTGCGCGGGGTTGTCCACGTTGTCGGTGCCGCTGTTGTTGAAGTAGATGACGCCACCGACGCCGTACTTCTCGACCACCTGGGCGGGGGTGTCGACGCCGTAGTTGGTCTGGTTGGTGGGGTGGACCTCGTCGGCGCTCTTGCCCCACACGGAGACCACGAACAGCTGGGCGATCTTCTGCTCCAGCGACATGCCGCGCATCTCGGCGCGGGCGAGTGCCTCGGCCGCCGCATGGCTGCTCACCTGGGGCGTTGCGGAGCCGACCACGGCGTTGGCCGGGTGCACACCGCTAACCATGGCAGTGGTCGCGATCGCCGCTACCGCGACGGACAGACTGCGACGGGCGGACGTTCTGGACAGAGACACAGCGGCCTCCTTGGCCGGCAAGGCGGGACAATCCGTAACCTCTTAACCGAAAACTGCAAGCATCGGTAAGTTACCCACGACATGATCCCGTGGGCAAGTACGTGTTCGGCCTAACCTAGCCCGCCTCACCGCCACAAGCGCGGTGTGATGCCCTTGCCAGAAAAGGAACTGGGCGATCCCCGTCCGCCTTGACAAGCGGACAGGGATCGCCCAAATCAACCGCACGAGCAACTCGGGTTACCAAGCGTGCAACAGTGTCGTACCTACCTGGCCTCGGCGTCCGGCGTCCCGGTACGCAGTCCCTTGACGACATGCCTCCCGCGGCTCGCTGCGCGTGGGTGCCCGGTGCTCGTGCACGGAGTTCCACCGGGGTGGACCAGGCTTCTCTTCGTCTGGTCCCTGGCCGACTGGAAGTCCGCACCTTCCTTTGTACTCAGTGGTCAAGGTCACTTCAAGACCACGTTGGGGTGCACCGTTCAAGACTCCGTAGGTGGTCGACGGATACGCTTTGTGAGCGTATTCTCCCGGTCTGGTAAGCGATTGGTGACCGGGTCAGTACCGCCAGTCGGGTGCTGTTCCGAAGGTCTCAGCGCTTCCTTCTGCGGTGGATGCCGTACCAGGTGGCACCGACCGTGGCGATCGCGCCGAGGCCGATCGCCGTCACCGTGACGGCCGCGCCCGACGGCTGGAAGCGCGACCGCAGCGACACCGGCTTGGTGAACTCGAGGATCGGCCAGCCCCGCTCGAGCGCCAGCGCACGCAGTCCCCGGTCCGGGTTGACCACGGTCGGGTGGCCGACCGCCTCCAGCATCGGCAGGTCGGTGATCGAGTCGGAGTAGGCATGGCTCGTGGCGAGGTCGTAGCCGTGTTCGGCGGCCAGCTCCTTCATCGCGGTCGCCTTGTTGTCGCCGTAGCAGTAGAAGCCGATCTCGCCGGTGTACTTGCCGTCCGCCTCGACCATGCGGGTGCCGATGCTGTGCGTCGCGCCGATCATCGCCGAGATGGGCGTGACGATCTCCGCCCCTGACGCCGACACGACAACGATGTCGCGACCCTGTTGCTGGTGCTCCGCCACGAGTTCCGCGGCCTCGGCGTAGATGAGGGGGTCGACGATGTCGTGCAGCGTCTCGTCGACGATCGCGCGAACCTGCTGGACGTCCCAGCCCGCGCACAGCGCGGTGAGGTGCGCACGGATGCGCTCCACCTGGTCGGCGTCGGCGCCAGAGACCGCGAACACGAACTGTGTGTAGGCGCCCTTGAGTACGGCTCGCCGGTTGATGAGCCCGCCGCGGAAGAAAGGCCTGCTGAAGGCCAGAGTGCTGGACTTCGCGATGACTGTCTTGTCCAGGTCGAAGAACGCCGCGGCGCGCAGGTCGGTCACCCCGCCCAGCATAGGAGTGCCACATCACGTCCGTCGGTCGCCGCAGGTCGTACGTGTCGGAACGGGTTCGTTGTCCCACTTCGAGTAAGTTGCAACCACGAGTAGGACCTGACGGGATACAGTGAAGAGGTCCGGCGTAATGCCGGACCGGTTCAGTCCGACCCCCCGGGACTGAACCTCTGACGACCCCCGTCCCTCCCCCCTGGCGGGGGTCGTCCCTTCCCTCCACTTTCCTTGAGTTTTCAGGCATTGAGCCGTCGCGTGCCCAAACCGCGAGAGCCTACGCCTCCCCACCGACAAACGCGGCTGTCGAACGCCCTCTGAACGGGAGTTGTCCACAGCCCACTCGGTTGTCCACATGTCGATCTTGCCGTGTTGTCCAACCCCCGCCGCCCGCCGATTGTGGGACCAGACCCGGGCAACCCCGCCCGGCGAGGACCCGAGGGGGCACCGTGAACGCGAACCGGCCGATGGCATTCGTGGCGGACGAGAACCTGCTCGACGACCTGCTGAAGCTGGCCGCCGCGGCAGGCTGCGACCTGGAGCGCGTCCCGGACGCGGCGGCCGCGCGATTGCGCTGGCCGTCGGCCCCGCTGGTCCTGCTGGACGCGATCGGCGTGGCCGAGTGCGAGAGGGAAGCGTTCCCCCGCCGTGACGCGGTGGTGGTCGTGGTACCCGATCCGGAACCCCAGGAACTGTGGAAACAGGCGATGGAGGTCGGTGCGGAGCGCCTGATCACGCTCCCCGGCGCCGAACCGTGGCTGGTGAGCGCACTGGCCGACGCGGCGGAAGGCCCAGCCAGCAACGCGGGAAAGGTCCTGGCGGTACTGGGAGCCAGGGGAGGAGCAGGCGCCTCGGTCTTCGCGGTGTCGGTGAGCCTGACCGCGCTGCAAGCCGGCGACAACACCCTCCTGATCGACTGCGATCCACGCGGCGGCGGCCTGGACGTGGTGCTGGGCGCGGAAACGGAAGAAGGGCTGCGCTGGCCGGAAATGCAGCTGAGCGCGGGCAGGGTGGCGGCGTCCTCCCTGCACCTTGCCCTGCCGACAAGGCGAAGGGGCAGTGCCCGTCTGACCCTCCTGTCCGGCGCACGCAAGGGCGAGGGCCCAGCCCCCGACGCGGTGGCAGCGGTCATCGAGGCGGGCAGGCGAACAGGCGAGGTGGTGGTCTGCGACGTCCCGAGGCAACTCGACGCGGCGGCGTGGGCCGCGATCGACAGGTCGGACCTGGCGGTGATCGTCACGCCGGCCGAGGTAAGGGCCTGCATCACGGCCAAACAGCTGGCAGACGAACTGCGGGCCCGTGGAACGCGCCCGCAACTGATAGTCAGAGGCCCGTCCCCAGGCGGCCTGAAGATGACGGAGATCGCCGCGGCGGTGGGCATCCCGGTCCTGGCGACGATGCGCCCAGAACCCCAGCTGGCCCAGTCCCTGGAACGCGGCGACTTCCACCCGAAACCCAAGGGCCCACTGTCGGGCGCCGCACGAGCGACGTTGACCGAACTGGCGGCCCAACCCCAGAAAACCCGCCCCCATCAAGGCGAAGCGAGGGCCGCCTGATGGTCGGCACCCACACCGGACGTCCGCCAAGCCACTCTCCCGACGGCTGGCGGCCGGCAGGCGCCGGACCGAGCCTCCGTACCCAACCCGCCTCGGTCCGGCGCCCAGCCACCCGGGTGACACCGGCAAGCGTCCGCCCAGCCACCTCCCCACCAGGCGGCACGGCGGATGGCGAGCGCCGAACCGGGCGTCAGTGGGCACCGGAACCACACCGGTTCGGCGCCCAGCCAAGAAAACGTCCTCAGGGGCCGCCCCCATGACGAGGACCCAATGGCCGCCGGACCGGGGTTCCCTCAACCGGTCGCTCGGTCCGGCGGCCACCGGAAGCTCCCTCAGCGCAGTACCCGCACTCCTGCCTCGCTGAGGGACGGCCGGTGCCGGACCGGAGTCACCGACCCGGTCCGGCACCAGGTCAGAACGTCCCGGCGATCGGCCGGGACCGTCCTCACCCGCTCGTCCCACAGGGCGGGGAGGTCAGTGAAACGCCTGGCCGGGGACCACGACCCCGGCCAGGCACCACCCCCAGCTCCGCCCGCTCGGACAGCGGGCGGGGACGGCCGGCGCCGGTCAACCAACCGCATGCCCCCGCGGATCGCGACCGGCGCCGGCCACCACGAAGGAGCACCCATGTCCACCTCTGAGCTGGTCGACCGCGTCCGCGGCCGCCTCGTCAACAACAGCGGCACGACCATCACCGGTGCCGAGGTCGCCCGTGCCGTGCGTGAGGAGAGCGGCGTCGCGGGCCACGACGACATCCTCGTCGCCACCGATCGCATGACCCAGGAGTTCGTCGGCGCGGGTCCGCTCGAACCGCTCCTCCGCGAGCCGGGCACCACCGACGTCCTCGTCACCGCCCCCGACCAGGTCTGGCGCGACGGCGACGGCGGCCTGCACCGCACGGACATCCGATTCCCCGACGAGGACTCCGTCCGTCGCCTCGCGCAACGGCTCGCGCTCGCCTGCGGCCGCCGCCTCGACGACGCCCAGCCGTTCGTCGACGCGTGGCTTCCCGGCCGGGTCCGGCTCCACGCCGTGCTCCCGCCCATCGCCGCGGGCGGCACCTGCATCTCGCTGCGGGTGCTTCGCCCGGCAGGTCACGACCTCGCGTCCCTTCGCGCCCTCGGCACCTTCGACGACACCGTCCATCGCACCCTCGAGGCCATCGTCGAAGCACGGCTTGCCTTCGTCATCACGGGCGGCACCGGAGCGGGCAAGACGTCATTGCTCAACGCCCTGCTCGGCCAGGTGCCTCCAAGCGAACGGATCGTCTGCGTTGAGGACGCGGGTGAGCTGTCCCCGAACCACCCGCAGTTCGTCCGCCTGATCGCGCGCCCGCCGAACGTCGAGGGCGCGGGCGAGGTCACCCTCGCCGACCTCGTCCGCCAAGGCCTGCGCATGCGGCCCGACCGGCTCGTCGTCGGCGAGGTCCGAGGTGCCGAGGTGTGCGTTTTGCTCACGGCCTTGAACACCGGGCACGACGGCGGCGCGGGCACCGTCCACGCCAACTCCCCTGCCGAGGTCCCCGCACGCATGGAAGCGCTGGCCGCGCTGGGTGGCCTGCCCCGGTCGGCACTGCACAGTCAACTGGCCGCCGCCTTCCACATCGTTCTGCACATGGCACGCGAGCAGGACGGCACCCGACGGCTCACCGATGTCGGCGTGTTCGACCGTGACGGCGACACCGTCCGCGTCGTCCACGACCGCACCCGGCTCAAGACGCTGCTGGCCACGCGAGGAGTGGAAGCGCCGTGGTGAGCCTCCTCCTGACCAGCCTCGCGCTGCTGTGCTGGCCCGACCACCTGGCTGGTCGACGACTGCGAGTCCTTACAGGTCACCAGCTTCGCAAGCGCTTGCGCACCCCGCGTCCGTCCGCTGTCACCCTCATCGCCGCGGCGGTAGTCGTGGGCTGGCTGGTGGCAGGACCGGGAGGCGCGGCGGCGGCGGGCCTTCTCGCGGCGACAGCACGGCGTCAACTCCGTGCCCGTACCGAGAACCGGCAGTCGCTGGCCGCGGTCGACGGCCTCGCCGAAGCGCTGCGCACACTCGTCGCAGGGCTCCGGTCGGGCGCGCACCCGGCGACCGCCGCCGAAGCGGCCGCCGTGGACGCGCGACCACCGACCGCCGACACGATGCGTGCGATGGCCGCCGCCGCCCGGCTGGACGGCGACATGGCCACGGCTCTGGCAGGCACCCGGTCCCCGGCGTTGGCAACAGCTCTCGCCAGGGTCGCGAAGGCGTGGCAGCTCGCGCAACGACACGGCCTGCCGTTGGCCGACGTGCTCGACGCCGTCCGGACAGACCTCGAACAACGCGCCAGGTTCGCCAGGCAGGTACTGGCGCGGATGACCGGACCGAAGTCGAGCGCGACAGCGTTGTCGCTGCTGCCGCTGCTCGGCATCGCGCTGGGCGAGGCAATGGGGGCAAGTCCGCTGCGGATGCTCACCGGCACGGGTTTCGGGCAACTGCTGCTGATGGCCGGAGTGACGCTGTTGTGCACGGGCGTCGCGTGGTCTGGCCGGATCACGAGTCAGGCGGCGCTCCGATGAACACCCACAGCGTCGCTCTCGTGCTGCTGGCAGCGGCGGCACAGCTGACGTCGCGAGCGGATGCCGCCCGGCAGCGTCTCGCGTGGCTGACCGGCAGGACCGGTATGCGCTGGTGGGCACGCGTCAAACCGGCGAAGTCACCCCCGTGGCCGCTGGCCGCGGTGGCCGGTGTGCTGGTGGCGGTCGCGGCAGGTCCGCTGGCTGGGGCCGGGGTCGCGGTGGCCGTCTGGTGGTTCCTCCGCCGCGCGAGACGGCCACCGAAGGCCGATCCCATGACGGTTGCCGCCACCTGGGACCTGCTGGCCGCGTGCCTGCGGGCGGGGCTGCCTGTGCCGACCGCGATGGCGGTGGTCGCGGGCGAACTACCGCCCGACGCGGCACGGGCACTGCGCTCGTCGGCGGAGCTGCTGGCGCTTGGCGCGGACCCGGCGACGGCGTGGGAGCCCGCGACGAGCTGCCAGGACACCGCGCCACTGGCACGAGGCGCGCGCCGGGCCGCCCAGTCCGGCACCGCGCTGGCCGACCTCGTCACCGACCTGGCCGCGGCAGTACGGGCAGCGGCGGCCGACAACGCGGAGGCAACAGCTCAGCGAGCGGGAGTCCTGATCACCGCGCCGCTCGGCCTGTGCTTCCTGCCCGCCTTCGTCTGTCTCGGCGTGGCGCCGGTGATCGCCGGCCTCGCCGAACAGATCTCCCTGTGAACACCCACCTAGAAATTAAGGAGAAACCATGTTCCCCCGACCCCGATACATCTTCCTCGACGACCACGGCATGTCGACGGTGGAGTACGCGGTGTGCCTGCTCGCCGCGGCGGCGTTCGCGATGATCCTCTTCGGCGTCGTCCAGAGCGGCACCGTGGCGGAAGGTCTCAACGACCTGATCGAGCGAGCGCTCAACTTCAAAGGTTGATGCCCGCACACCACCCGGCCCGGCGACGGCACCGCGACCGAGGCGGCGTCACCGTCGAGGCAGCGATCGCGATAGCGGCGTTCGTGCTGGTTCTGGCAATGGCTTTGGGTGGCGCGGCAGCGGTGGCAGACCAGGTGCGCTGCATGGACGCGGCGCGGGAAGCCGCCCGCCTGACCGCCAGAGGTGAACAGGACGAGGCCCACGAAGCGGCGAAACGCATTGCCCCCCGAGACGCGAAGGTAACGATCACGATGAACGGCGAACACATAGAGGTACACGTCAACGCCACCCCGGCAGGCGGACTGCTGCCCGGCATCCACTTACACGCGGAAGCCTTCGCGGTCCGAGAGCCGGACGGATGAGCCGCTACCTCCGGCGTCGGCACGCGGCCACCCCACCGCCAAGCCAAGAGGCGGCGGAGGAACAGCTGACACCGGCCGAGGAAACCGCGACCGCTCCCCACGACAACGGACCGGTCCGCGCCGAGGCTGAACCCGCGGCGTCTGCCCAGCCGATGCCGACACTGGCGAGCGGGGTAGCGGCCGCTCAGCCAGGGGCGGCAGAAGGCCACACGTTCCCTCCCCAGGACGGGATGCCGGGCCGGGCAGCGGAGGTTGCCCTGGGGAGTGGAGTAGCGCCCGCTCGTGACGACGTGGCGGTGGCTCGCGGCGGGCGGTGTCGTTCGCCGGACGACGAGAACGAGGTTCTCTGCAAGGAGCGCCCCGGAAACGTCGTGGCCGTCCGGAAGCGGCTGCGTGGTGGCGGCCGAGTGATCGGTGTCCTTCAGGCGTGGGTGCTTCGGCGGCGTTGGACGAGCCGTCCGTCGTGCGGTGGGTGCGACGAGCGGTCTGTGGATCGAGGAGCGGCGACTGTCTGGGTGGTCGGCGGGATGTCCGTCGTCATGGTGGTGATGACCTCGGTGCTGTGGCTTGCCGCCGCGGTGGTGGCTCGGCATCGGGTGGAAGGGGCCGCCGACCTGGCTGCGTTGGCTGCCGCGGTGGTGGCGGTCGACGGTGAGCAGCAAGCTTGTGCCGAGGCGCGGTGGGTGGTCGAGCACATGGACACGGTGCTGCGGTCCTGCCGTCTGTCTGGTTGGGACGCGCTCGTCGAGGTGGATGTTGCGTTCGGACCGTTCGGTTCAGCGGCAGCTCGGGCACGTGCCGGACCGGTCGAGGTCAAGCGCTGACGCAAGTTCAACGGTCGTCCGCGCACGGTAAGCGGCATTACCAGCGTGCCGGGAGTGGTCTGGATCGCCGATTAACGAACATGGCGAGTTCAGCCGCTCGTCAGCCGCAGTTCGTTTCACCGTGCGTGGACGACCAGTTGTCGACTGCAAGTTTCTTTCGGCCACTGTCGTGCCGTTAAGTAATCCCCAGGGCACCCGCCGCACCGGGCGCCCAGACCAAGGAGAGGCAAGAGCTCGTCATGTTGGACATGGAAACGTCAGATAGCTGGCGCAGGGCCTTCCGCGTCGAACTCCGTGCGCAGGCCATCGGCCTCGCGTGGCGCGGTTGGCCGGTGGTGCCAGGCACCTATCTGGCGGGCTCGCAGTGGGCGGGTCGCGAAGGCGTCGAGAGCGTCGGCCCCGTGCCGGTGCACGCCGACTGGCAGGATCGCATCGGTACCAAGCCGGAGCAGGTCGCGACGTGGTGGACCGGTCGGCCGTACAGCGTGCTGCTGGCGACCGGCGTGACGCTCGACGCGATCGAGGTGCCCGGTCACCTTGGGCGCGGCGCTGCTCGTGTGCTGCGTGCGGTCGGGCTGCCGGTGCCGATCATCGCGACGCCGGACGACCGCTGGACCTTCCTGGTCCGTACGGGGCAGAAGCTGGCCCGGTCACTTGTCGAGCAGGGCGATGTCGTGCTGCACGCGGCGGGCAGTTTCGTGCCGCTGCCGCCGACGCCCGTCCACCACGGTGTCGTGCACTGGCGAGTTCGTCCCGAGGTTTGTGGCTGGCAGATGCCCGAGCCGAGCGTCGTGCAGGACGCGCTGGCGGAGGCGATCGCCGACGCGGCGACCTACGCTCGCGGCGGTCGGCTCGTCGTCGCGGACTGAACAGTCCTCGGCCGGGGTCCGAACCCCCGAAAGCTTTGCCGGATCGCACCCATCCGGCAAACCAGCGGTGACATTGCGCATCCGCGCGGCATCACCGCAACCAACCCGCCCCGACTCGGCGCTGCTCCCGCACCTACAGCGGCCGGACGGGACGGGCAGCATGCCGGGCGCTCGCCGGAGGAGCCAGATCTCCCGCGTCGCGACCGACAACCAGGGATATGGCGGTACCCGCACCGCCGTCGGCAAACACCTGGCCCGAAGGGTGACCGACACCTCGTGGAGGCAGCTGCCTCCCCGTACCTCCATGAGGTGGCCGGAAACCCTGCCGACATCCCGAAAAGTCGCGCGACGACCCGAGCGGTGGAGATCGCTCCTCGCGCGCCCGGCTAACTCAGAGCGCCGGGGTCGGCTAATGCCGCCCCGGCGCTCTGTCATGTGTGGACTGTCCAAAAAGGACACTCGATATCCGGCGGATCGGTTGGCGCGCGGCTTGGCGAGGGCGGCGCGCGGGCTTGATGGGGTCGCGGCTTCCGGAGGCGCCGCTTGAGGTGGTTCGGATTGCGGACACGGCTCGGGTGAGCGGATCGCGCGACCTTGGTTCAGTGACGCGTTGCGGGAGAGCAGGCAGCGAGGCCTGAGTCAGCGCGTGCGGTGGCGCGGCGTGGGTGGGCTCAGGATGCTTTGGACTCCGGTGACGAGACGGCGACCGCGTCCAGCACCGTGGTCAGTACGCGGATCGCGCCTTCCTTGTGCAGTGGCTCGTTTCCGTTGCCGCACTTGGGGGACTGCACGCACGACGGGCAGCCCGACGGGCATTCGCACGCCTCGATCGCGTCCCTCGTCGCTGTGAGCCAGGGGATCAGTGCCGCGTGGGCGCGGTCCGCGAAACCGGCGCCGCCCGGGTGTCCGTCGTGGACGAACACCGTTGGTTCGCCGGTGTCCGGGTGCAGTGCCGTGGACACACCGCCGATGTCCCAGCGGTCACAGGTCGCGAACAGTGGGAGCAGGCCGATCGCCGCGTGTTCCGCCGCGTGCAGTGCGCCGGGGATCTCGTGTTTCGTCAGGCCCGCTTCCGCCAGCAGGTCGTCGGTCAGCGTGTACCAGACCGCCCTCGTGTTGAGGGTTTGCTCAGGCAGGTCGAGGGGGATCTGGTCCAGTACCTGACCCGACGGCAGTTTTCGCAGGTAGGCCACCACGTGCGAGGTCACGGCCACCTCGCCCAGGCTGACCGTCACGCCGTCGTCGTGCTCGGTCCTCTCCTCGACCGACAGCACGGAGATGTCGATCTGTTCCCTCGGCGACGTGGACCACTCCGGGTCCTCGCGGTGCACCATCGCCAGGCCCGTCTCCAGGTCAAGGTCGTCCACCACGTACGACGTGCCCTGGTGCAGGTACACCGCTCCCGGATGGACGGTCGTGAACGCCGCCCCCGGATCCACGGTCCCGAGCATCCGGCCGGAGTCGGCCTCCACCACCGCCACCTGCTCGCCGCCGGAACCGCGGATGTCCACCGACGCGTGCGGGCGTTCGCGGGACGTCCAGAACCAGCCCGTCGGGCGCCTGCGCAGGATGCCGTCGGCGGTCAGGTCCTCGACGACCCGCCTCGCCGCCTGCCCCCCGAACGTGGCCAGGCACTTCTCCGTGAGCGGCATCTCCATCGCCGCGCAGGCGAGCTGCGGCGCCAGTACGTACGGGTTCGCCGGGTCGATGACCGTCGCCTCCACCGGCTTGTCCAGCATCGCCGACGGATTGTGCACCAGATAGGTGTCGAGTGGGTTGTCCTGCGCCACGAACACCACCAGCGCGCTGTCACCCGCCCGCCCTGCCCGGCCCGCCTGCTGCCAGAACGACGCCAGCGTGCCCGGATAACCGGCCACCACCACCGCGTCCAGCCCCGCGATGTCGACACCCAGCTCCAGCGCGTTCGTGCTGGCCACGCCGAGCAGCCTGCCGTCGGCGAGTGACTGCTCCAGCGCCCGCCTCTCCTCCGGCAGGAAGCCAGCCCGGTACGCCGCCACCCGCGCGGGCAACGACGGGTCCACCTCGGACAGTGCGTGCCGCGCGGACAACGCCGTCAGCTCCGCGCCCCGCCGCGATCGCACGAACGCCAGCGTGCGGGCACCCTCCACCACCAGGTCCGTCATGATCCGCGCGGTCTCCGCGCCGGCGGACCGGCGGACCGGCGCGCCGTTCTCCCCGGCCAGCTCGGGCAGCAGCGGCGGCTCCCACAGCGCCACCGTGCGCGCGCCCCTCGGCGACGCGTCGTCCGTCACCGCCACGCACGGCACCCCGGACAGCCGGGACGCGGACGTGGCCGGGTCGGACACGGTCGCCGACGCCAGCACGAACACCGGGTCGGCGCCGTACTTCGCCGCGACCCGGCGCAGCCTGCGCAGCAACAGCGCGACGTGCGACCCGAACACGCCCCGGTAGCCGTGGCACTCGTCGACGACCACATGGGTGAGCCGCCGGAAGAACGACGCCCACCTGGCGTGGGCGGGCAGGATCCCTCGGTGCAGCATGTCAGGGTTCGTGAACACCCACCGCGCGTGCGCCCGCACCCAGTCGCGCTCGGGCATCGGCGTGTCCCCGTCGAACGACGCGGGCCGCACGTCTTCCACGTCCAGGGCCCGCACGGCCCGCAGCTGGTCGGCGCCCAGCGCCTTCGTCGGCGACAGGTACAGCGCGGTCGCCCGGCGGTCCTCGGACAGTGCGCTCAGCACGGGCAGCTGGTAGGCGAGCGACTTGCCGGACGCGGTGCCGGTCGCGACCACCACGTGCCTGCCGTCGCGGGCGTGGGTCGCGGCCTCGACCTGGTGTCGCCACGGCCGCTCCACCCCGCACCTCGCGAGGGCGGTGCGCAGGTCGGCGGGCACCCACGACGGCCAGTCGGCGGACGCCGCGGATCGCTCTGGCAGCTCACGGACGTGCCGCAGCGGGGTCTCGCCGTTCGGCACGCCTGCCAGTACGCGGTCGAGCAGGAGGCGACTCACGGGAGCAAGGGAAGCACACAGCACCGACAACGATTCGAGCACATATTCACCGCAATTCTGGATCGATGCTCTTGATCGATCACGAATCCGGAGAATCCGCAGTTGGGAGGCCGCCTCGCAACTGCGGTGAGGACAACCAATAGACTCCGCCGGTCCCATCAAATACCCCTGGTGGCGCACCCGTCCTCAACGGACGATTGCGGCGGTCCTCGGCGATCGCGGAAACCGTGCCACATCGGGCAAACCCAGGAGGACTGATGTCCTGGCAGTACCTAGCGGCGGAAGGCGGTCCAACGCTGACCGGCGGTGACCGCGGCATCGTCGTCGTAGTCGCCGTGATCGCTCTCGCCGCCCTAGCCGTCGGTTACGTGCTGCTGAAGGAGGTGCTGGCCGCTGGCCAGGGCACCGCCAAGATGCAGGACATCGCGAAGGCGGTCCAGGAGGGCGCCGGCGCCTACCTGAAGCGGCAGCGCAACACGCTGACGATCTTCGGCGTGATCGTGTTCGTGCTCCTCTTCTTCCTCCCCGCCGACGGCTGGGGGGAACGGATCGGCCGCTCGCTGTTCTTCATCATCGGCGCGGTGTTCTCGTTCTCCATCGGCTACCTCGGCATGTGGCTCGCCACGCAGGCGAACCTGCGTGTCGCCGCGGCGGCCCGCGAGCAGGGTGGTCGCGAGACCGCCATGCGCGTGGCGTTCCGCACCGGTGGCGTGGTCGGCATGTCGACCGTCGGCCTCGGCCTGTTCGGCGCCGCGATCGTGGTGCTGGTCTACGCGGGTGACGCACCGAAGGTGCTCGAGGGCTTCGGCTTCGGCGCCGCGCTGATCGCGATGTTCATGCGTGTCGGTGGTGGCATCTTCACCAAGGCCGCCGACGTGGGCGCCGACCTGGTCGGCAAGGTCGAGCAGGGCATCCCTGAGGACGACCCGCGCAACGCCGCCACCATCGCCGACAACGTCGGCGACAACGTCGGTGACTGCGCTGGCATGGCAGCGGACCTGTTCGAGTCCTACGCCGTGACCCTGGTCGCCGCGCTGATCCTGGGCTCCACGGCCTTCGGTTCGCAGGGCCTGCTGTTCCCGCTGATCGTCCCGGCGCTGGGCATCATCACCGCCGTCATCGGCGTCTACATCACCCGGGCGAAGGTCGGTGAGAGCGGCCTGACCGCGATCAACCGCTCGTTCTACATCTCCGCGGTGATCTCGGCGATCCTGTGCACCATCGCGGCGTTCGTGTTCCTGCCGAGCTCGTTCTCCGAGCTGGACGGCGCCTCGCAGACCGACATCGGTGGCAGCCCGGCGGTCATCGCGACCGTCGCGGTGATCATCGGCATCGTGCTCGCCGGCATCATCCTGTGGCTGACCGGCTACTTCACCGGCACCGAGTACAAGCCGGTCAAGGACGTCGGCAAGTCCTCGCTGACCGGTGCGGCCACCGTGATCCTGTCCGGTATCTCGGTCGGCTTCGAGTCCGCGGTCTACACGGCGGTCGTCATCGGTGCGTCCGTGTACGGCGCGTTCCTGCTGTCCGGTTCGCTGTTCGTGTCGCTGTTCGCGGTCGCGCTGGCCGGTTGCGGTCTGCTCACCACCGTCGGCGTCATCGTCGCGATGGACACGTTCGGCCCGGTCTCCGACAACGCGCAGGGCATCGCCGAGATGTCCGGTGACGTCGACGGCGATGGCGCGGCGATCCTGACCGAGCTCGACGCGGTCGGCAACACCACGAAGGCCATCACGAAGGGCATCGCGATCGCGACGGCGGTGCTCGCCGCGACCGCGCTGTTCGGGTCCTACCTGACCGCGATCACCGAGAAGCTGGTCGAGATCGGGGAGGACACGTCCGGCGAGGCGGCGTTCAGCCTGTCGATCGTCAGCCCGAACGTGCTGGTCGGCGTGCTCCTCGGCGCGGCGGTCGTGTTCATGTTCTCGGGCCTCGCGGTCAACGCGGTGTCCCGTGCCGCCGGCGCGGTGGTGTACGAGGTGCGCCGCCAGTTCCACGCCAACCCCGGCATCATGGACGGCACGGTCCGCCCGGAGTACGGCCGCGTCGTGGACATCTGCACCCGCGACTCGCTGCGTGAGCTGGCCACCCCCGGCCTGCTCGCGGTGCTCGCCCCGATCGCCGTCGGCTTCGGCCTCGGCACCGGCCCGCTGGCCGGTTACCTGGCGGGCGCGATCGCGACCGGCACCCTGATGGCCGTGTTCCTGGCCAACTCGGGTGGTTCGTGGGACAACGCGAAGAAGCTGGTCGAGGATGGCAACCACGGCGGCAAGGGCTCCGACGCCCATGAGGCCACGATCATCGGCGACACCGTGGGTGACCCGTTCAAGGACACCGCGGGCCCGGCGATCAACCCGCTGATCAAGGTGATGAACCTGGTCTCGCTGCTGATCGCCCCGGCGATCGTCACGCTGTCGATCGGTGCGGACGAGAACGGCGCACTGCGTGCGGTGTTCGCGGTCGTCGCGCTCCTGCTGATCGTCGCGGCGGTGTTCGTGTCCAAGCGGCGCGGTACCGCGATCGCGGAGAACCCGGCGGAGGCCGTCAGCAACGGCGCTGCCTGATCCATCCATAACGAATGGCCCGCCTCCGGCACGATCGGAGGCGGGCCGTTTCGTGTTCGGCCACGCTGCGCGATGGCGCACCGCACCGGCTCGATTACCGGTCACTCTTCCCGAGATCGAACTGGTGTTCTACCCTTGGCCGGGTGGCGCAGCTCTCGTTCTACTCCGCGGAGGCCAACCGGCCGCATGCCGGTGACCTCGCAGGCCTGCTGTGCTGCCAGGCCCAGCTGGCCGAGTTCGCCAGGACGGCGGCACGGTTGTCCCTCCGGGTGGACGAGCCGTGGCGGGCGCGGCTGGTGGTGCGCGCACTGGCCGAACGGGGGATCGACGGCACGCACACGGTGACCGAGGACGGCGCGCACGGGGTGCGCACCGCCTTCCGGGCCGATCTGCTGCCGCTGGCCGAGGCGTGGATGAAGGAAGGCGAGAAATTCGCCCCGAACGGACTAACGCTCGACGGCGGCGCGTTGCGACTGTGGGTACTCGCGGCGGGCACGTGGGTCGCGGGGAGTTACCTCCTCGGACTCGACCCCGAGGCGCCGAGGACGTATGAGTCTGTGAGAGGGGCGCTGAGCGCCTCGGGACTGCCCGCTACCCTGCATGCCGGCGGGGACGAGGGGCCGGGCCTGCGAATTTCCGGTCGGCGACGGCTCGGCAGGCTCGCTGAACTGGTCGGCAGGCCACCCTCCGTTACGGCCGAAACGCACTGGCCGGCGGCATTGAGGGTGCGCCAGAGCGCCTAGGCGTGCTACCCAGGTAACAGATCGTGTCTCACAGCCGAAAGTGTGCTGCGGGGCACCTGGGGGTAGGTATCACCGTGTGCAACGTGCACACTAGCGAGCTGAGAACAGGGCTCGGACAAGAGAGCGGGACGGCGTGGCAGGTTCTAACGGGACGAAGAAGAACGGGTCGGCGGGGGCCGAGCCGCGGCGGCTGGTGATCGTCGAGTCGCCGGCGAAGGCGCGGAAGATCGCTTCCTACCTCGGCCGGAACTTCGTCGTGGAGTCTTCCCGGGGGCACATCCGCGACCTGCCCCGCAAGGCGGCCGAGGTGCCCGCGAAGTACAAGGGCGAGTCGTGGTCGAACCTCGGCGTGAACGTCGACAACGGCTTCGAGCCGATCTACATCGTCACGCCGGACAAGAAGGCCACGGTCACGGAGCTGAAGGAAGCGCTGAAGACCGTCGACGAGCTCTACCTCGCGACAGACGGTGACCGCGAGGGCGAGGCCATCGCGTGGCACCTGCTCGAGGCGCTCAAGCCGAAGGTGCCGGTGAGCCGGATGGTCTTCCACGAGATCACCGAGTCCGCGATCATCGCCGCATCGCAGAACACCCGCCCGCTCGACCAGGACCTGGTCGACGCCCAGGAGACCCGGCGCATCCTCGACCGCCTCTACGGCTACGAGGTCAGCCCGGTCCTGTGGAAGAAGATCACCCGCGGCCTGTCCGCAGGCCGCGTCCAGTCGGTCGCCACCCGCATCGTGGTGGACCGCGAGCGGGAGCGGATGAAGTTCGTCTCCGCCTCGTACTGGGACATCTCCGCGAAGCTCGACGCCGGTGCGGAGGCCGAGCCACGCAACTTCGGCGCGCGCCTGGTCGCCGTGGACGGCAACAAGCTCGCCACCGGCCGCGACTTCGGCCCGGACGGCAGGCTCAAGAACAACGTGCTGCGCCTCGACGAGGCCGACGCCCGCCGGCTGGCCGGCGCGCTGACCGGCTCGGCGATGCGGGTCAGCTCCGTCGAGGAGAAGCCGTACACCCGCCGCCCGTACGCGCCGTTCATGACCTCGACGCTGCAGCAGGAGGCGGGCCGCAAGCTGCGCTTCGGCTCCGACCGCACCATGCGGGTGGCGCAGCGGCTGTACGAGAACGGCTACATCACCTACATGCGTACCGACTCCACGACGCTGTCCGAGACGGCGATCTCGGCGGCCCGTGCGCAGGCTCGTGAGCTGTACGGCGACGCGTTCGTCTCGCCGCAGCCGCGTCAGTACACGCGCAAGGTCAAGAACGCGCAGGAGGCGCACGAGGCCATCCGCCCCGCCGGTGAGGTGTTCCGCACGCCGGGCCAGGTCGCTGGTGAGCTGGAGACCGACGAGTTCCGCCTGTACGAGCTGATCTGGCAGCGCACGGTCGCCTCCCAGATGGCCGACGCGCGCGGCACCACCATGAGCGTCCGCATCACCGGCACCGCCGGGTCCGGCGAGGAGTGCACGTTCGCCGCCTCCGGCCGCACGATCACGTTCCCCGGCTTCCTCCGCGCCTACGTCGAGACCGTGGACACCGAGGAGGGCGGCGAGGCTGACGACGCCGAGCGCAGGCTGCCGCAGCTGGTCAAGGACCAGGGGGTGACCGCGACCGAGCTGAGCCCGGACGGCCACTCCACCTCCCCGCCGCCGCGCTACACCGAGCCGAGCCTGGTCAAGGCGCTCGAAGAGCTCGGCATCGGCCGCCCGTCGACCTACGCGTCGATCATCAACACCATCCAGGACCGCGGCTACGTGTGGAAGAAGGGTTCCGCGCTGGTGCCGTCCTGGATCGCGTTCTCCGTGGTCGGGTTGCTGGAGCGGCACTTCGGCAGGCTCGTGGACTACGACTTCACGGCCGCGATGGAGGACGAGCTCGACCGCATCGCCTCCGGTGAGCAGCAGCGCACGACGTGGCTGAGTGGTTTCTACTTCGGCGGCGACGTCGGCCCAGAGGGGTCGGTCGGCCGGGACGGCGGGCTGAAGAAGCTGGTCGGCTCGGGCGTCGACACGATCGACGCCCGTGAGATCAACTCGATCCCGCTGTTCGACGACGAGCAGAAGCGCCCGGTCGTCGTCCGCGTCGGCCGGTACGGCCCCTACCTGGAGCGCGACGGCGAGGGCCCGGACGGCGCGGAGCATCCGCAGCGGGCGAACCTGCCAGAGGACCTGCCGCCGGACGAGCTGGACCTCGAGCTGGCCGAGAAGCTGTTCTCGACTCCTGTCGAGGGCCGCACGCTCGGCACGGACCCGGTGACCGGGCACGACATCGTCGCGAAGGAGGGCCGGTTCGGCCCGTACGTGACCGAGGTGCTGCCCGAGCAGGATGACGCGGCATCGGCCAAGGCGAAGAAGGTCAAGCCGCGCACGGGCTCGCTGTTCAAGTCGATGGCCATCGACTCGATCACTCTCGAGGACGCGCTGCGCCTGCTGTCGCTGCCGAGGGTGGTTGGCAACGACCCGGTCAGCGGCGAGGAGATCACCGCGCAGAACGGCCGCTACGGCCCGTACCTGAAGAAGGGCACCGACTCGCGGTCGCTCGCCAACGAGGAGGACCTGTTCACGGTCACCCTCGAGGATGCGTTGAAGCTCTACGCCGAGCCCAAACGCCGTGGCAGGCAGGCCGCCGCGTCCGCGCCGCCGCTCAAGGAGATGGGCAACGACCCGGTTTCCGGCAAGCCGATGGTGGTCAAGGACGGCCGGTTCGGTCCCTACGTCACCGATGGTGAGTACAACGCGTCGCTGCGCAAGTCCGACAACGTCGAGACGCTCACCGACGAGCGGGCGGCCGAGCTTCTCGCGGAGAAGCGCGCGAAGGGCCCGGCACCCAAGCGCACGACCCGCAGGGCGGGCACGACCAAGACCGCGGCGAAGAAGGCTCCGGCCAAGAAGGCTCCGGCCAAGTCCAAGTCGTAGTTGGATAGCGTCCCGATCACCGAGCGGGTGAGGGGGCGGGATGGGTGACGCGAACGGGGTGACCGGCGCCAGCGGGTTCGACCGGCGAGCCGTCGAGTCCTGGTTCCGGTGGCGCGGGCTGCCGCTCGTGGTGCGCAGCGACGAGCGCGGGTCGCGTCTGCTGCAACGCTCGGTGCCCGCGCTCGTGTTCGTGCTGATCATCGATCCGCTGATCAGCGTCGTCACCCGGCTGCTGGACGTGCGGGAAGCCGAGCTGGAACGGCGCATGGCCAACACCGCGTACGTGTTCCTGCTGCTCGTGGTGATCCTGGCGGCGGTCGTCGTGCCGCTCGTCGCAGGCTGGGGCGCGTCGCGGTGGATGCGGGTGCTGTCCCCGCGCGGCCGGTGGCTGCTCGCGCGGATCGTGTTGCTGCTGAACGTGGTCGTGCTGCCGCTCACCGAGTGGTGGACCGGGCTGCGGTCGCCCCTGTGGGTGTCGCTCGCGATCACCGCCGGCGTGACATTGCTCATGTTGCTGGCCGTCCGGGTCGGTGCGGGCTCGATCCTCTCGTGGGGGCTGCGCAAGGCCGTCGCCGAGCTGGGCACGGTCGGCCGGATGGCGACGAAGGCGTTGCCACTGCTGGTGTTGGTCGTCATCTTCGCGTTCTTCTCCGCCGAGATGTGGCAGATCGCCGACGGGCTGCCGCGCTGGCGGTTGTGGCTCGTCGTGGCGTTGTTCGCGGTGCTCGCGGTCCTGTTCATGGCGGCCAGGCTCGACGAGGAACTCCGCGCGATGATCGACAAGGTCGCCGGGGACAAGCTCGACAACCTGGCCGGCCTGCTGCGGGACACGCCGCTCGCCGGTGCCGTCGACGGGCCGCCGATCGAGCCGCTGCCGCTGGCCCGCCGGGAGCGGGCGAACATCACACTGGTGCTCTTCGTCGCACAGCTGCTGCAGATCCTCGTGCTCAGCGTCCTGGTGTTCCTCCTGCTCATCGCGTTGGGCGCGCTAGCCATCAACGGCCCGGTGATCGACTCGTGGCTCGGCGACGGCTTCTCGAAGATCCAGGGCACGCTGTTCGGGATCGCGTTGCCGCTGCCGCGTGCGCTCGTGCACGTGTCGCTGTTCCTCGCCGCGTTCTCGGGCCTGTACTTCGCCGCCTCCGCCGCCACCGACCAGCACTACCGCGACGCGTTCTTCGAACCGCTCTTGAATGACGTTCGTGTTTCCCTTGCCGCGCGTCAGGTTTATCTCGCCCGGCGCGGTGAAGACTTCTAGTCTGAAAGACAGATGCGGTACGTCACCGAGTAGTAGCGCAGGGAGTGGATGACATGGCGAGCTGGAATCACGACGGCACCCAGGATCCCGGCCCACCACCACTGATGGCAGATCCGCTGTCCGGCCTGGTCACCGGCGGGAAGTACGACGCGGAGGCGGTCCGGGTGCGCGTGGTGGAGCCATCGATGCCCGACATCGACGCGGTCCGCGAGGCGATGGCGTCGGTGCTCGACGAGGACTCCGAGCTGAGGATGACGCTGCCCGACGCGCTCGCCGAGCCGATGCCGGAGCCGAATCTCGGCGCGAACGACCCGGACGCCGGTGACGGCGGCACCGATGTCGGTCCCGCGGCCAGCGCCGCACCGGTACTGCCGCCCGCGCTGCCACCGACGCCGCCGGTCGGCATCCCGGTTCAGCGGCGAGGCCCCATGGTGCCCGCACTGATCCCGGCCAGGAAGCGGGTCAGGCCGCCCCGGCCGATCCGCAGGGGGACGTTCTCCCCGGGGCTGGCCGCCGTCGGGCTGTTACTGCTCGTGATCGGTGTGCTCGTCATCGTCATGCTGGCGAGCCTGATCAACACGATCTCGTCCCTGTTCAGCTGAAGCCTCAGCACTCTCAGCTTGGCCGCGTTACCTTACCCGCGCGGCCGAGTCGGCGGCCGTATGCGCGTCCCGGTTACGCTGGAAGCGCAGGCAGCTTGGAGATGGGGTGGCTGGCATCATCGGGGGCGCGAGTACGGAACGGGACGGCGGCGTCAGGCCGACGGCCGAGTCGAACGCTTCCATCACGCACCGCGCGCGGAGCGTGCTCGCGATCAGAGGCTTCCGCAGACTCTGGGGCGTCACCTACCTGTGCAGCATTGGTGACTGGCTGTCACTGCTTGCGCTGACCAGCCTGGTCACCAGGATGACCGAGGACATCGGCTACCAGGCGGCGAGCTTCGCGTTCGCCGGTGTCGTCCTCACCCAGCTGCTGCCCGGCCTGCTGTTCGCCCCGATCGGCGGCCTGCTCGCGGACCGGTTCGACCGCCGCAAGATCATGGTCATCTGTGACGTGCTGCGCTGCGCGTTGTTCGTGTCGATCGCGGTCGTCGGCACCCCGCTGTGGCTGTTCATCGCGAACTTCCTCATCGGCTGCTGCTCGATGATGTGGATCCCGT
This sequence comes from Actinophytocola sp., assembly GCF_049647105.1. Classification (GTDB taxonomy): domain Bacteria; phylum Actinomycetota; class Actinomycetes; order Mycobacteriales; family Pseudonocardiaceae; genus Actinophytocola. The sequence goes on along the minus strand of NZ_JBARWZ010000255.1, from coordinate 89,102 downwards.
CGAAGGACGCCGCGGTGCCGAACCTGCTGCGCCGCTCCGACCAGGTCGAGACCGCGGCGCAGCTCGGCCTGGTGATGACCTACGGCATCTCCGTCATCACCGGCGCGGGCCTGTACGCGGCGGTCACCGGCATCACCACGAACCTGAACATCCAGCCGGACCCCGAGGGCTTCGGCATGGCGAAGATCATCGTGGTCATCATCGGGCTGCTGTACCTGACGAGCGCGATCCTGGTCGCCACCCGCATCCCGGAGCTGTCGCGCCGCGACACCCCGCTCGCCGAGGCACGAAAGGCCGAGAAGAAGGCCGCCGAGGAGTCGGGGGAGAAGCTGGGCTTCGGCGCGATGGCCCGCGACGCGGTCCGGTTCGTGCGCACGACGCCGCTGGTCCGCGGCCTGCTCATCGGCATGATCGGCGCGTTCGCCGCCGCTGGTGCGCTGATCGGGTCGGCGAACCTGTACGCGAGCAGCCTCCGCGGTGGCGCGTCGTCGTTCGGCCTGCTGTTCGTCGCCATGTTCATCGGCCTCGCGACCGGCATGGCCGGCTCGCCGAAGCTCGCGCGGCGGCTGCCGCACAACCGCTTGTTCGGCATCGCGATCGTGCTGGCCGGCGTCATGCTGTGCCTCGTGGCGCTCTCGCCGCACCTGGTCGTCTCGCTGATCACCGTGATGGTCGTCGGCGCCTGCGCCGGTGCCGCGTTCCTCACCGGCGTGACGATCATCGGCACACAGATCGAGGACGCGATCCGCGGCCGCATCAACGCGATCTACCAGTCACTGATGAAGGTCATCCTGGCGGGCGCGGTGGCGCTGACGCCGCTGCTCGTCGGCCTGGTGCAGCCGCACAAGGTCACCGTGTGGGGCCGCGAGATGACGATCGACGGCACCCGGCCGGTCCTGCTGGGGGCCGGCCTCATCGCCGCGCTGGTCGGGGTGATCGCGTACCGGCAGATGGACGACCGGCGTACCGAGCCGATCCTCGCCGACCTGCTGAACGCGATCCGCCGCAAGCCACGCCGGTCCTCGACGGGTCTGCTGGTGGCCGTCGAGGGCGACAACTCGGCGGACACGTCGATGCAGGCGCACCTGCTGTCCGACTGGCTGAAACGGCCCGGCGCCAAGGAAGTGCTGCTGGCCACCGACCCGACGCTGGACGACGAGCGGCTACGGGCGGTCCTCTCCGGCGCGCAGCTGTCCGGCGCCCGCGCGCACGCACTGGTGGCGGCGGCGGTCCGCGCGGACATCGTGGAGCGGCAGATCCGGCCCGCCCTGGACCGCGGTGCGCTGGTGGTCATGGAACGGTTCGTGGACAGCCCACTCGCCTACCTGTCCGCCGCGGCGGGCCTGGACGCGGCCGAGCTCGAGGGCCTCGCGGACTGGGCGACGGCGAGGTTGCGCCCGGACATCACGATCCTGCTGGACCGCGACCCGAGCACGCTGGAATCGACGCACCCGCGGTCGTCGTCGGCCGACCACTGGCAGGTGCAGAAGGTGCTGACCGAGATGGCGGCGGCGGACCCGGACCGGTACGTGGTGGTGGACGCCGACGGCAGCCCGGAGGAGGTGGCGGTGCGGGTGCGGATCGCGGTGCAGACCGCGCTCGCCGGGCGCAGGCTCGCGAGCCTCGTGCCGAGCGATAGCCTCGCTCCGGTGGAGGTCCGGCAGAACGAGGTCCGGGCCACGTAGTCAGTGATCTAGCCAGTTCTAGTCGGAGGCGTGCTGTGGGCACCGTGTGGTCGCAGGTGGTCGGCCAGCCGGAGGCCGTCGAGGTGCTGGCGGCGTCGGCGGCGGTGGCGGCGTCGATGGTGGACGGCACGTTCGGCGGCGGCTCGACGTCCGCGGTGTCACACGCGTGGCTGTTCACGGGCCCGCCCGGTTCTGGCCGCTCGGTGGCGGCGAAGGCGTTCGCGGCCGCGCTGCAATGCGAGACGGGCGCTGGCTGCGGCGAGTGCGCGGGCTGCCGGACGGCGATGGCGGGCACGCATGCCGATGTCCACGTCGTCGTGCCGGAGGGCCTGTCGATCTCGGTGGCGGAGATGCGTTCGCTGGTCCAGATCGCCGCGCGAAGGCCAACCGGCGCCCGGTGGCAGGTGGTGATCATCACCGACGCGGACCGCCTGACAGAAGGCGCGGCGAACGCGCTGCTGAAGGCGGTGGAGGAGCCGCCGGAACGCACGGTGTTCCTGCTGGCGGCGCCGTCTGACCACCCGGAGGACGTGCCAATGACGATCCGTTCGCGGTGCCGTCACCTTGGCCTGCGCACGCCGGCTTCGGCGGCGATCGCGGAGGTGCTCCAGTCCCGCGACGGCATCCCGGCCGACATGGCGCGCTGGGCCGCGTCGGTCTGTGGTGGTCACGTCGGCCGCGCCCGCAGGCTGGCGACGGACGAGGCCGCCCGCACCCGCCGCGAGTCGGTGCTGCGCATCCCGCTGAACCTGCGCCGCCTGGCCGACGTGTTCGACTGCGCGGACGACCTGGTCAAGTCGGCGGAGGCGGATGCCAGCGAGGTGAGCGGCACCCGCGACGAGGCGGAGAAGGAAGCGCTGAAGACCGCGATGGGCCACGGCGGCACCGGCAAGGGCACCGCGTCGGCGACCAGGGGCAGCGCCGCGGCCATCAAGGAGCTGGAACGCCGCCAGAAGAGCCGGGCCACCAGGACCCAGCGCGATGCCATCGACCTGGCGCTGGTCGACCTGGCCGCCTTCTACCGGGACGTGCTGGTGGTGTCGTCGGGCAGCAACGCAAGGCTCAACCACCCGGACCGCGAACGCGACGCACGGCAGGCCGCGGGCGCGTGGACACCGGAGTCGACGCTGAAGCGCCTGGAAGCCGTGCTCGCGTGCCGCGAGGCGATGGAGCTGAACGTGAAGCCGAGGATCGCGATAGAAGCGATGCTGACGGCCATGCATTTCGGCTGAGGGGTGGCCTCCGGCCCCCGGTTGCCAGCGTACGGCCGACCCCCGACCGTTCCGGGGAGTTGTCCACAGGCAGCTGCCCTGATGATCGTGCAGAGCCTCGCCTGTACCCCTGATCAGCAGGTAAACCTCCGTATGGGGTGGCAAATACAATCTGTGGACAACCCCGCCACCTGTGGACAACTCACTCTGACCGACCGTCGATGTCACCCCCGTGCCGTAGCGTGGATCAAGGGGGCCGGAGGCCAAGCCGGCCCCAGGCAGGGGCCGGCTCAGCCGGGTCTACTTGTCGGTCTCACCGCTCCTGTCGTCGGCCTGACCCTCGACGGGCTCGGCCACGTCACTCGCCGATTTTTCCGCCTCCACCGACTCGTCGTCGCTCGGTTCGGAGGCATCCTCCTCGGCCACGTCGGCGCCGGTGACCTCGGCGCGCTCCTCCGCAGGCTCCGCATCAGCGTCGGCCACGTCGGCGTCCGCGGATGTCGCGTCGGCGGCTCCGGCATCAGGCGGCTCGACCTCGGCTGTGTCCGCGCCGGGCTCCGGTTCGGGGTCTGTGGCGTCCGCGTCCGCCGATCCCGAACCGGAGTCCGGGCTCGGATCCGTGAGGCGTGGGCCGCCCTCCACCAGCCGTGGCGAGCGCAGCGTGGGCAGTGCCGCCACCAGGACCACGCCGATCAGCAGCATGGCCGTCCCCGCCCAGAACATCGGGATCGTCTTGTAGGCCATCGTGGTGTAGGCCAGCTCCATCGGCGCCCGGCCCTGCGGCTTCGGCGTCGGGGGCGGCGCGGGCTGCTCGGTGGTCTGGCACACGACACCACCGGTCGGGGCGTACGCGCGCGCGATCTGCTCACCCAGGGCGACCTGCGCCAGCGCCGACGGCAGGTTCGGCAGGCCCAGCGCCTGCGTCGGCAGCACCTGCACGTCCAGCATCCGGGCCGTCGCGCCGAGCTGGAAACCCTTGAACGGCGTCGTCATCGCCGTGCCGCGCTGGTCCAGCTGCGCGACCCCCAGCCGGATGACGCCGAGGTCGAGCCGCTGCAGTGCCTGCGTGACCTTCTGCCCGTTCGCGAGCAGGTCACCGATGATCGGCAGCTTCGGCGCGCCCGGCGCGAGCGGGATGCCCACCGGGATGTCGAACTTCGGGTTGGCCACGTCAAGCTGGCCAAGCAACTTGCCGCCCTGCTCGACCGCGAGCACCGGCGCCGTGTACTTCACCGTCGACGTCTTCTCGTCACCGGTCGACGTGACCTGCAGCGTCGGCTGGCTGACCACGCGGATGACGACCTCGAACGGCGTGCCCGCGAGCAGCTTCAGCGCCGCGACCTGCATCGTCGACGTCGACTGCACGGCCTTGTTCGGCGAGCCGGGGATGTCGACGAGCCGCACCACCGACCGCGCGGACAGCGTGTTCTGCAGGCTCACCAGCGAGCCCGCGCCGTCAGCCGCGGGCTTCGTGCCGCCGGACAGCGCGCCGCCGAGGGTGCTGAGCGGGCCTGCGAGCTTCTTGAGCCCGTCGACCACGGCCTGGTCGGCGCTCGGGTCAAGCTTGGGGGCGTCGAACACACCGGTCAGGTCCGGCGTCGACGGCAGGGTGGGGATCGCGTTGAGCAGCGAGAGGCTGGCGATCTCCGTGGTGGCGTCGGCAATCGTCCCGACGCACGGGCCCGCCGTGTCGCTCCACCTGGCGTGCACCTGCCCCTGGAGCGCGCCGCCGCGGACCAGCGTGTCGAGCGGAGTCGACGGCAGCGTCAGCCCGTTGTGGATGGGCTCCGCGTTGTCGGGCGACGCGGTCTGCGACAACGCGCCGGGTGCCTGCGGGCTGCCACCCTGGACAGCGAGCCCACCGGGCGCGGCCTGCGCGACGGACCGCTCGAACGACAGGTACGCCTCGGAGTTGACCTGTGCCGACGCGAGCCCGAACCCGAGCTCCGCGGCCGCCTGCTTGGGCAGCTTGTCGGCCATGTTGGGCACGATCGCCTTGGTGGGCGTCGAGTTCGGCAGGATCCGCAGGATCCCAAGCCCGGTTCCGGCATCACCCACGGCGTGCCCCGGCGGCACCGCCCCGACCTGCGACGACATCCCCGGCGACGCCGGGTCCATCGGCGTGGGGATCGGCGTCGTGGGCTGAGCGGCAGCAGCGGCAGGAGCGGCGACCAGGCTGAGGACCAGTGCGGCAAGCCCCACCGCCGTCGCGACCAGTGACCGTCCGCGCATCGGCATCCTCCTCGACTCCGCCAGTGCCCCGACCAGCCTCTAGGTAACGAGAGAGGTGGCGTGAGGTGACGCCCGGGCGCCCGTTACACTATGGGCACCTCGCCGCCTTAGCTCAGTCGGCCAGAGCGGCTCACTCGTAATGAGCAGGTCAAGGGTTCGATTCCCTTAGGCGGCTCCAGGTGAGATGCAGGTCAGGCCCCGATCCACGTCGAGTGGACGGGGCCTGACTCGCGTCTGGGCGTCTTTTCATGACACCACGCCTCACTGAGCGGCAAGGTGTGCGAACTCCCGTTGCCATGTGGCGTACCAGTACTGCTGCGCGCAGCAGTGACGGGTCGGTGACGCCCGCGCCGTACGCCAGGAACGCCGTGGCCTCCTTCAGGCGTTCGACGTACGGTTCTCCAGCCGGGCGCGTCTGGTCGGCGTGCCAGCGGACCGCGAACGTGCGCAACATGTGCCGAGCTAGGGGCAGGGGAGCAGGTCATGAGCGAAGTTCAGCGGTCGCTGGGTGCGTACGGGCCCACACGGCGCAGGCCGCACGTCGTGTTGCGGCGGATGCTCGACGCCGTGTCGGCCGACGCGTTGCCCCAGGATCCGGTCGTGCGGCTGGAGGGGCGGATCGCCGAGCTGCTCGGGAAGCCGAGGGCGTTGTTCTTTCCCACCGGCACCATGGCCCAGCAGGTCGCCCTGCGCATCCACGCCGAGCGGGCCGGGCGGCGCACCTTCACCGCGCATCCCACCAACCACCTCGACCTGTGGGAGCAGCGCGGGTACGCCGTCGTCCATGGGTTGCGGTTCCAGCCCGCGGGTGAGCCAGAGCGGATGCTGACCCGAGGCGACCTCGACCGTGTCAAGGAGCCGGTCGCCGCGTTGCTGATCGAGCTGCCGCAGCGGGAGATCGGCGGCTTCCTGCCCGACTGGGCCGAGCTGACCGCGCAGGTCGGCTGGGCGCGGGACCGCGGTGTGGCCGTTCATCTCGACGGCGCGCGGCTGTGGGAGTCCCAGCCGTTCTACGGCAGGCCGCACGCCGAGATCGCCGGGCTCTTCGACACCGTGTACGTCTCGCTCTACAAAGGACTCGAAGGTGTGCGTGGCGCCGTGCTCGCCGGGGACGACGCCACGATCGACCACGCCGAGATCTGGCGGCAGCGGCTTGGCGGCGCCATTCCCGACGCGTGGCCGCTCGCCGTCGCCGCGCTGGTCGGCCTCGACGAACTGCTGCCAAGGATGGCCGTCTTCCGGGACCACGCCGTCGCCATCGCCGGGGCACTCACGGCGGGCGGTGTCGTCGACGTGCTGCCCGACCCGCCGCACACACCTTTGTTCCACATCCGCCTTCCGATGCCTGCCGCGGCTGCCGAGGCGGCCGCCAAGGCACTCGTCGAGGAACAGGGCGTGCACCTGTTCACCCGTACGCGTCCCGAGTCGTGGCCCGATCGGTGTCGTGTGGAGCTGATGGTCGCCGAGAACGCCATGGGGTTCTCACCGGACGAGGTCGCGGCGTTGTTCGCGGACGTCGTGCGGCGGGCCTCATGAGTGGCGCATTACGGTAGCCGGGTGCCCCTCTTCTCCTTCGAAGGTAAGTCGCCGGTCGTGCACCCGGACGCGTGGATCGCACCGACCGCCACGCTCGTCGGTGATGTGACGGTCGAGGCGGACGCGTCCGTCTGGTACGGCGTGGTGATCCGCGCGGACTTCGGCGCGATCGTCATCCGCGAGGGCGCGAGCGTGCAGGACAATTCGGTCATCCACGTCGGCGCCGGCGTGTGCGAGGTCGGGCCCGGCGCCACCATCGGGCACCTGTGTCTCGTGCACGACTGCACCATCGGCGCGGAAGCGCTGGTGGGCAACGGTTCCGTTGTGCTTGACGGCGCCGTGGTCGGTCCCCGCGCGCTGATCGCGGCCGGGTCGACCGTCACACCGGGGACCAAGGTGCCAGGCGAGACGGTCGCGATCGGTTCACCGGCCAAGAAGTTCGTGCCGCTCACCGGCACCGCCAAGGCATGGGTGGACCACAACCCCGAGATCTACCGCGACCTGGCACGCAGGCACCGCAACGGCATCGAGCCGATCTAGCCCCGGAATTCAACGTGTTGGTGTCGGCCCAGCGGCGGCTGCGGATCGTGGGTGGTTGGTGGCTGGGTGCCGTCACGTTCCCCTGAGGTCACTGTTGGTCAGGCCCAGACCCTCGCATCAAAGATCCTTGGGACAGGCTCTCGTCCGGTCGCGTGTAGGGGACGGTGGTCGTCAGGCGGACGAAGCCGAGCTTCTCCAGGATCGGGCGGCTGGTCGGCAGCGCGTCCGTGCGCAGGTAGCGGTAGCCGCGTCCGGCCGCGAGCTTCCTGCGGTGGCTCACCAGCGCACGGTAGATGCCCCGGCCACGCCACTCCGGGAGCGTGCCGCCGCCCCACAGGCTCGCGAAGTCGGTGCCGATATGGAAGTCCACGCGGGCCGCGCACACGGCCTCGTCACCGGCCAGCGCGAGCACCGGTGCGACCGCGCCGGACGGCAGTCGCGCGCGCATGCTGTCGATCATCGGGCCGTGGTCGCCGCCGAACACCTTGTCGTGCACGGCTTTAACCTGTCGCAGGCCGTCCTCATCGGACACCGTGACGAGCCGGATGCCTTCCGGCGCCGGGATGTCGGGCACGTCCGCGACGTCCGCGACCATCAGCGCCTCCTCCTCGCCCGGCACGAGCCCGGCCTTCAGCAGGCGCTCCGGCAGGTCGGCGGGACGGTCGTAGGCGTAGTACTTCCATTCGAAATCGCGGCGCCGTTCGGCGAAGTACCGGATCTGCTCGGCGATCACATCGTCGGCGGTCGCTTCGTCCAAATTGGACCATTCGACGCCCGACCAGCTGTTCGGCTCTTGGCCCACGCAGCGAATGACGGACCCCGCACGCTCGAACTGCCCGCCGTCCAGGGTTGGGCGGACCACGTTGCGCAACTGGGCCTCGAAAGCCGCGAGCGCGGCCGCCTGATCCATGACGCGCATTTTACCGGCGGGCGATGACCAGCAGGTGCGCCGTGGCGCCGAGGAGCGCGGGCTCGTGTTCGGTGCGCTCGATCAGTTCGAGGAGCACGGCGCGCTTGTCCGGGTCGGCCAGGCGGTCCGCGAGATCCGGGATCCAGTGCGCCATGCCCTCGACCGGGAGGAGGTCGACGAGCGTGAGGCCCGCGTCCGCCACTTCGCCCACGAGTTCCTCGGGGCGGTGGAAGTAGCACGTCGTGAAGCCGAACGGGTGGTGCTGGGTGCCGCGGCGCGTGCCGGAGGCGAGGTCCTCGCGCAGCATCGGCGTGAATCCGGGCTCGTCGACCAGACCGCTCAGCATGCCTTCGAACATGGGTGACCAGCGGCTGATCGCGGCCGCGATGACCAGGTCCCTGCTGACGCGCCCGGCCTCGGCGAGGGCCAGCACGCGGTCCGCGCGGTCGAGCAGGTGGTAGAGCGGGCCGAGGAGCAGCACCGCGTCGCGACTGGCATCCGGCTCGGCCAGCGCGCGGGCGTCGCCCTCGACCGCGTCGATGCCCGTGGCCCTGGCGGTGGCAACATGCCTGGGCACCGGGTCGACGAGGCGGACGCGGTGGCCTTCCTCGGCGAGCCACGTCGCGTAGACCCCGGAACCGCCGCCGACGTCGAGGACATCCGCGTTCCGCGGCAGGTGACGCTGCAGCAGGACCTTGGTGCGCACCAGTTCCACGGAGTCGACGAGACGGACATCCTCGCCGCCGCGGTCGTAGTACTCGAGAATGTCGGCGTCCATGCTGGGACGGTAACCAGGCGTGCGGGAAATCGCACTTGAGTTTCACGTAACGTCAATTCCTAGCGTGCTGTCCCATGGCACCGAAGAAGAAGCAGACCTTCCAGGTCACGCTGGAGCTGCCGGCCGGCGACGCGCCGATGGTCGACCTCGGCAAGATGCTGGGGCAGACCGGCGTGAACCTGGTGGAGGTCAAGCGTTCCTACGACGCGAGCACGGCCGGGCAGCGCGGCGACGTGGTGCCGGCCGTGGTCACGGTCTTCGAGGACCGGACCTTCGAGCTGCGGCACAAGACCCCGCCGACGTCGTTCCTCATCAAGAAGGCGCTGGGCGGCAAGGGATCCGCACGACCGGGACACGACGACGCCGGTTCGCTGACGCACGAACAGCTGCGCGCGATCGCGGAGCGCAAGCTGCCCGACCTGAACACGACGGACCTCGACGCGGCGATGCGGACCATCGCGGGCACGGCCCGCTCGATGGGAGTGTCCATAGTGGAATGAGAGTCGTGCCCCCGTTCCGGGTCCTCGATCCAGCGCTGGCGACGGCGGAACGGCTGTTGTCGAGCGGTGACCGGCGACTGTCTACTGTGGTCTTTCTATGGCCGGACGAGCACGCCGCCGCGGCGCGGCTGAACGACGTGCTGGCCGGGTGCTGCCTTCGGCTGCGGTCGGTGGACGGCGGGTGGCGCGTGGTGTACGTCGCCGCCGCCCGCCGCGACACGGAACTGGTCGTCGCGGCGGGCTCGCGTCGCTCGTCGCGGTGGCCGGGTGGCGTCGGCTGAAGCGCTGCGACACGTGCGGTGCCCCGTTCGTCGACCGCACCAACGGATGCACGCGCCGCTGGTGCACGCCACACCGGCCGCACGTGGGGTAGTTGTCCACAGCCGCCCCAGTTGTCCACAGACAAGATCGACAACGCGGAAATGTCAGTGCCAGCCGGTAGACTGGCATGGCGGGACGCCCCCGGGAACGGGTGGGGGTTGGCATCCGGCCGGTTCGCGGTTTCGGGCGAGGAGTGTCGCTGCGGTTCCAGTGCCTTTCGTGTCGTGGCCGGTAGCGTTTCCGGAGTGGGCTGTTTCATCTGCGACAAGCACCGTGCCGGTGACGGGGTCATCGCCGGTGACGAGCTGATGGTGCTCGCGCACGTGCTGCCCGACGCGTCCGGCGGCGGCCCGGTCTACCTCGGCCACCTGATCGTCGAACCGCGGCGCCACGTCGAAGGCCTCGCCGACCTCACTCCCGGCGAGGCCGCCGCGCTCGGCCAGTGGTCGGCGCGGGGCGCGAAAGCACTGGAAGCCGAGCACGTCTACTCGTCCGTCGTCGGCCACCGGGTCGACCATCTGCACCTGCATCTCGTCCCCCGTTACCCGGGCACGCCGCGCGAGTACTGGTGGCCCAACCTCGACGACTGGCCCGCAGCGAAGCGGGGCGGAAACGCCGAGGTCACCCGGCTGGTGGGCGAGATACGGGCGCGGCTCGATGCGCAGGGCACAGACAGATAGTGTCGTTGTCGGCACCGACATCATGGAGGCACGACCATGCACCAGCCGGCGATCCCGCACCTTGCCGCCGCCGATCCTGATCTCGCCCAGCTCGTCGAGAGCGAGGCCCAGCGTCAGTTCGAGAAGGTGCGCCTCATCGCCTCGGAGAACTACGTCTCCACCGCCGTCCTCGAGGCCACCGGCACCGTCCTGACCAACAAGTACTCCGAGGGCTACGCCGGCAAGCGCTACTACGAGGGCCAGCAGTTCATCGACCAGGTCGAACTGCTCGCCATCGAGCGCGCGAAGGCTGTCTTCGGCGTCGACCACGCCAACGTGCAGCCCTACTCCGGGTCGCCTGCGAACCTCGCCGTCTACCTCGCGCTGGCGTCGCCCGGCGACACCGTCATGGGCATGGCGCTCCCCGCGGGTGGCCACCTCACGCACGGCTGGTCCGTGTCCGCCACCGGCAAGTGGTTCCGCGCCGTCCAGTACGGCGTGCGCAAGGACACCGGCCGCGTCGACATGGACGAGGTACGGGACCTCGCCATCGCCGAGCGGCCCAAGCTGATCTTCTGCGGTGGCACCGCGATCCCGCGCACCATCGACTTCCCGGCGTTCGCGGAGATCGCCAAGGAGGTCGACGCTGTTCTCGTCGCCGACATCGCGCACATCGCCGGGCTCGTCGCCGGTGGTGCGCACCCGTCGCCGGTCGGGCACGCCCAGGTCATCTCCACCACCACGCACAAGACGCTGCGTGGCCCCCGTGGCGCGATGCTCATGTCCGACGCCGAGCACGCGAAGGCACTCGACAAGGCCGTCTTCCCCGGTCTGCAGGGTGGCCCGCACAACCACACCACCGCGGGTATCGCCGTCGCGCTCGCCGAGGCCGCCCGGCCGGACTTCCGCGAGTACGCGGCCAGTGTCGTCGCCAACGCCAAGGCGCTCGCCGACGCGCTGCTGGCCCTCGGCTTCGACCTGGTGTCCGGTGGCACCGACAACCACCTGATCCTGATGGACGTCACCGGCAAGGGCACCGCGGGCAAGCCGCTCGCGAAGGCGCTCGACCGGGCCGGGATCGAGCTGAACTACAACACGGTGCCGTTCGACCCGCGCAAGCCGTTCGACCCGTCCGGCCTGCGTCTCGGTACCCCAGCCGTCACCACCCGCGGCCTCGGCACCGACCAGATGCCGCAGATCGCCGAGTGGATCGACCGCACGGCGACGGCCGCGAACAACGACGACGAGGCCGCGATCGCGGCCATCGCCGCCGAGGTCAGGGAGCTTCTTGCCGCCTACCCGATGCCGGGCTGGGCCTAGGCCCTGGTGAAGCGTGGTGCGCTGGACCGGCTCTCGTTGCCGGACCGGTCCAGCGCCGTCACGACGTAGGTGTACCGCTTGCCCGGCACGGCCGTCGTGTCGGTGAACGACTGCAGCGCACCCCGGACCGCACGGACCGTGCCGACCAGGTGCGTCGCGTCCGCGAGGTCACAGCGCCCGACGAAGCCGTGGCCGTCGAGCCGGTAGACCGCGTACGACGTCGCCCTGTTCGCGACCCACCGCACCCGCACCCCCGACGACGTCCGCGACACGTCGGCGATCAGCGGCGCACTCGGACCACGGGCCACCAGCCGGTCCGCGGTCGGCGCGAACGCGGGCTGCTGGTAGTGGTCCTCCTTGACGATCGTCATGTGCTCGAGCCGGTTCGCGCGCACCTGCGCGGCCGAGAAGTAGATGTCGCCGCCGACCTCCGGGTAGTCCTGGTTGAACGTGAGCTGGCGGCTCATCTCGTTCGGGTCCTGCCACGCCGGTGGCTGCGCCGGGTTCGCGACCTTGTGGTTGGCGTGCCCGATGTACAGGTTCACGTCGGTGCCCGCCACGATGTCGGACCACCACGGCACGAGCTTCGCGTAGTCCGCGATCTCGAAGCCGATGTTCCAGTACACCTGCGGCGTGATGTAGTCGATCCACTCCTGCCGCACCCACTTGACGGTGTCCGCGTACAGGTCGTCGTAGGTCTGCACGCCGCCCTGTGTCGGCGAGCCGGCCGGGTCGGTCGACGCGTTGCGCCAGATGGCGAACGGGCTGATGCCGAACTGCACCCACGGCTTCGCGGAGCGGATCCCGGCCGACAGCTCGGAGATGAGCAGGTCGACGTTCTTGCGCCGCCAGTCGGCGAGGGAGAGGCCGTCGCCGTACTGGGCGTAGGTCGCCGCGTCGTCGAAGACCTGGCCCGCGACCGGGTACGGGTAGAAGTAGTCGTCGAAGTGGACCGCGTCGATGTCGTACTTCTCGACCGCGTCCATGATCGCGTCGATGGTGAACTTCCGGACCTCGGGGATGCCCGGGTTGTAGTACAGCTTGCCGCCGTAGGGCAGCACCCACTCCGGGTGCACGCGCGCGGGGTGCGACGGCACGAGCGCGTTGACGTCGGTCCCCATCGACACGCGGTACGGGTTGAACCAGCCGTGGAACTCGAGGTTGCGCTTGTGCGCCTCCTCGACCGCGAAGGCGAGGGGGTCGTAGCCGGGGTCCTGGCCCTGCGTGCCGGTGAGCCAGTGCGACCACGGCTCGAACGGCGACGGCCAGAACGCGTCGGCGGTCGGCCGGACCTGCACGACCACCGCGTTGAGGCCCAGCGCGACGGCCTCGTCGTACCAGCGGACCAGCTCCGCCTTCTGCTGGTCGGCGGGCAGCCCGGTCGCGGAGGGCCAGTCGATGTTGGCGACGCTCGCGATCCACTCGGCACGCAGTTGCTGCTTCGGCGTCGCCGGATCGGGCGCGCATTCGGTGGTGGGCTCGGCGGTCGCGACGGGGGCCGCGGCGGCGAGCGAGAAGGCGGTGGCGGCGGCGAGGACCACGCTCATGATTCGGTGGCGCAGGTGCGGCATTGGAGCAGTCTGTCTCCTGCGCAACACCTCTGCCAACGGTGAGAAGGTAACGAGTCGTACTCATTGGTCGCCGGATTCTTACCGCCGCGTACGTCCCACATGTCCGCTTGTGGAAGTTTGCGCAGGTCAGCATGTGTATCCTGGGATCGGCGTCACACCTTTATTCGCTTGCTCAGATGGCTAGGCTGAGTGCATGCTTGTATCGACCAACTAATTGGGTGATGCAAGCAACAGGGGGACGGGTCGTGGTCGCTCCGGGGATCGACACCGAGCCGGCCGAGCTCACCGACGAGCAGCTCGAGGTAGGTAGACGACTCGTCAGTGCGATCTTCGGCATCGGCAAGCAGCAGGCGGCGCTCGGTCACAAGATGAGCAAGGCAGGCGTGGACCGGTCGACGGTCATGCTGCTGAAGACCCTCGTACACCAGGGTCCGAGCCGGTCGAGCGCGCTGGCGGCGGCGGTCCACTCGGATCCGTCGACGGTCAGCAGGCAGATCGCCGCGATGGTGCGGGACGGCCTGGTGGAACGGATGGCCGACCCCGAGGACGGAAGGGCGAGCGTGCTCGCCGCGACCGCGACCGGGAAGGCGCTCCTCGAAGAGCAGCGCAGGCGACTGGGCCTGGTGCTGGCTCGGGTAGTACAGCAGTGGGCGCCCGACGACGTGGACAGGTTCCTCGAACTGCTCGAACGATTCGTGACCGACCACGAGCGCCAACTGCCCACGATGATCAACGAATGCGTGGCCTTCGCCGCGCGTTCCGAAGGGGAGAAGTAGATGTCCGAGTCAACCTCGCGCAGCGTGCCCGAGGTACAGGGGGAGCGGGGCGGCCTGTCGCACCGCCAGATCATGACGATTCTCGCCGGGCTGCTGCTCGGCATGCTGCTGGCCGCCCTCGACATGACGATCATGGGCTCGGCGACCAAGACGATCGCCGACGAGCTGCACGGCCAGACCATCCAGGCGTGGGTCACCACCGCCTACCTCATCACGTCGACGATCTCGACGCCGCTGTACGGCAAGCTGTCCGACATCTTCGGCCGCAAGCCGATGTACCTGAGCGCGATCACGCTGTTCCTGGCGGGTTCCGTGCTGTCGGCGATGTCGACCTCGATGTACGAGCTGGCCGCGTTCCGCGCGGTCCAGGGCCTCGGCGCCGGTGGTCTGATGTCGCTCGCGCTGGCGATCCTCGCCGACCTCGTGTCGCCGAGGGAACGCAGCAAGTACCAGGGCTACTTCATGGCGGTCTGGGGCACCTCCAGCGTCCTCGGACCGGTGGTCGGCGGGTTCTTCGCCGGGGCGGGCACCATCTTCGGCATCGACGGCTGGCGCTGGGTGTTCCTCGTGAACGTGCCGGTCGGCATCGTCGCGCTGCTCGTGGTCGCGCGGTTCCTGAACGTGCCGCACACCAAGGTGAACCACCGCGTCGACTACTGGGGCGCGGCGGCGCTCGCCGTCGCGCTGGTGCCGCTGCTGATCGTGGCCGAGCAGGGCCGGGAGTGGGGCTGGGGCTCCGCGGCGGCGCTCGCCATGTTCGCCATCGGCGTCGTCGGCCTGATCGCGTTCATCTTCGTGGAGCGGGCGATGGGTGACGAGGCGCTGCTGCCGCTGCGGTTGTTCCACAGGCCGGTGTTCTCGCTGACCAACGCCATCAACTTCGTGATGGGCGTCGGCATGTTCGGCATGATGATGTCGCTGCCGCTGTACCTGCAGATCGTGAAGGGCTCGACGCCGACCGAGTCGGGTCTGCAGACCCTGCCGATGACCGCGGGCATCCTCGTCGCGTCGATGGGTTCCGGCATCCTGATCTCGAAGACCGGCCGGTACAAGCGGTTCCCGCTCGTGGGGCTGCTGCTCGTGTCGGTGTCGATGTTCCTGTTCGCGCAGATCGGCGTGGACACGCCGCTTGCCCAGACGATGCTGGTCATGGGCCTGGCAGGAGCGGGCCTCGGTCTGTGCATGCAGACACTGATCCTGGCCATCCAGAACGACGTGCCCGCCAAGGACATGGGGGTCGCGACCTCGTCGGCGGCGTTCTTCCGGTCCATCGGTGGCACGGTCGGCACCGCGGTGTTCCTGTCGATCCTGTTCGGCCTGGTCGGCGAGAAGATCGCGGGTGCGTTCGCCGCCGTGCGGACCGACCCGGCGTTCCTCGCCGCGGCGGCTCAGGACCCGGAGTTCACGAAGATGCTCCAGGGCGGTGGTGGCGGTCTCGACCTGAACAACACCGAGTTCCTGAACGGGCTCGACCCGACGCTGGCCCGGCCGATCCTGACCGGATTCGCCGAGTCGATCGACACGGTGTTCATGGTCGGCGGTTTCGTGATGCTGGTGGCGTTCGTGCTGATGTTCTTCCTCAAGGAGGTCCCGCTGTCCGACAAGTCGGGCATCCAGCGGGCCGCGGACGACGAGCAGGCCGCCGCCGCGGCCGCACCGGCGATCGCGCACTGACCCGGGGAGGGTGAGGGCCCCGCGCACCCAGGGGGGCGCGGGGCCTGCCCCTGTCGGGCGCCCGGCACGTCCGGTACCAACCATCTCGATGACCGGCGCCTGCGCTGGGGCGATACCAACACTTTGAATGCCGGGGAGGCGGACTGGCTAGTGAGGGTAGACGCCGCCCGCGTCCTTTAGCCGCTGGTACGAGCGGTGGATCTCCTTCTCCGCCTCGTCGCGGCCGACCCAGGTGGCACCCTCGACGCTCTTGCCCGGCTCCAGGTCCTTGTAGACCTCGAAGAAGTGCTGGATCTCCAGCCGGTGGTACTCGGCGAGGTGGTGGATATCGCGCAGGTGCTCGGTCCGCGGGTCCTCCGCGGGGACGCACAGCACCTTGTCGTCGCCACCCTTCTCGTCGGTCATGCGGAACATGCCGATGGCCCGTGCCCTGATCAGGCACCCGGGGAAGGTCGGCTCCTGGACGAGCACCAGCGCGTCGAGCGGATCGCTGTCCTCACCGAGCGTGTTCTCCACGAAGCCGTAGTCGGCCGGGTACTGGGTGGCCGTGAACAACGTCCTGTCGAGACGGATCCGCCCGGTGGCATGGTCCAGCTCGTACTTGTTGCGCACACCCTTGGGGATTTCGATCGTGACGTCGAACTCCACGGTTTTCCTCGCTTGAATCGGCTCGTGTCGGGGTGCCATTAGTGTGGACCACTGCTGGTTACCAATTGGGGAGGGCACGTGCCGCAGTCCGGGGATGGGGACCTCTGGCCGACGACCGACGACGACACACGGTCGACGGGGGCCAAGGACGCCGACACCCACGAGTTGGCCGTCCCTGATCAGCAGAAACATCCCAAGAAGACGGCGCCGTCCACCGGCGGCTGGTTCGACTTCGCGGAGGAGTCCGAACCACCGGTGGACGCCGAACAGCGTGACGAACCGCACGGAAATCCAAGTCAACAGATCACCCAACCGGTGTCGTGGCCGGTGGCGGATCTGGAGAGACAGATCGCGTCGGAGAAGGCCGGGGAGAGATCTCCGCACAAGGAGGATCAGGCCCCCAGCCCCCGCCCGGTGCCCGGACAACCGGACGAGTCGACGGCGTTCGTCACACGACCAGCGTGGCCGGATGCCGAGAACGAGAGCACGCCGAGCCGCGAGGACGATCTCCAGGAGAGCGAGGCGCCGAGCCCCGCCTCGCCCGAGAACGTCCCGGCCCGCGAGGACAGCACCGCGAGTGCCGCCGAACCCGGGAACGGCGACCGCGACGACGCGAAGCCCGCCGCCGGGCAGGAGAGCGGCGGCGACTCGCCGTCCGGCGCGACTCGCCAAGGCGAGACAAGCTCCACCCGATCCGACGACACCCGCCAGGAGGACTCGAAGCCGGACGGCGCCCAGGAGGAGGGCTTCGACCGCCCTGACAGTGGCGCCGAGGCTGGTGGGCCTCGGCAGGCTCGCGGAGCGAGCTTCCAGTCGGAGAGTGGTGGCCGTCAGGAGGACTCGACGTCGGGCGTCGCCCGGGCGGAGGGCGTCGCTCGGCCTGATGGTGGTCGTGGGGAGGGTGCCCAGCGGCAGGGGCGCGGCCCGAGTTTCCAGTCTGAGAGCGGCGACGGCCAGGACGAGTCGTCATCGGGTGGTGCCCGTCAGGACGGCTTCGCTCGGCCTGATGGTGGTCGCCAGGAGGGCGCTCAGCGGCAGGGGCGCGGCCCAAGTTTCCAGCCTGAAAGCGGCGACCGTCAGGACGAGTCGACACCGGGCGGTGCCCGGGAGGAGAGCTTCGCCCGCCCTGACGGCGACCGTCAGGAGGGTTCGCAGGCTGGTGGGTCTCGGCAGGGTCGCGGAGCGAGCTTCCAGCCCGAAAGCGGCGACGGCCAGGACGAGTCGTCGTCGGGCGGTGCCCGGGAGGAGGGCTTCGCTCGCCCTGACGGTGGTCGTGAGGAGGGCGCCCAGCCGGGTGCGTCTCGGCAGGGGCGCAGCGCAAGCTTCCAGTCCGAGAGTGGTGGCGAGGAGGAGTCGCAGTCCGGTGCGGCCCGGCGGGGCGGAACTGGTTCCGCTCGGTCCGACGGCAACCGTCAGGAGGATTCCCAGGCTGGTGCGTCGCGGCAGGCTCGCGGAGCGCGCTTCCAGTCTGAGAGCGGCGACGGCCAGGACGAGTCGTCATCGGGCGGTGCCCGGGAGGAGGGCTTCGCTCGCCCTGATGGTGGTCGCCAGGAGGGTGCCCAGCGGCAGGGGCGCAGCCCAAGTTTCCAGCCTGAAAGCGGCGACCGTCAGGACGAGTCGTCGTCGGGCGGTGCCCGGGAGGAGGGCTTCGCTCGGCCTGATAGTGGTCGCCAGGAGGGCGCTCAGCGGCAGGGGCGCAGCGCAAGTCCTCAGCCCGAGAGCGGTGGCGAGGAGGAGTCGCAGGCGAGTGCGACCCGGTGGGGCGGGGCTGGCTCCGCGCGACCCGACGGTGGTCGTCAGCCTCGCGCGACTCGGCAGGACGGCGCGGCGACGAGTTTCGCCAGGACCGAGAACGGTGGCCGCGAGGAGGACGCCCGGCCTGACCTCGGCCGCCAAGAGGGCTCCCAGCCCGGCGCGACCCGGCAGGACAACGCCGCGACCAGCTTCGTCCGGCCGGTCGGTGGTGGCCGCCAGGATGACTCCCGGAGTGGCGCGCCATCGAACTTCCCCGACGGCGCCCGCAAGCAGGATGACGCCGCCCGACCGGGCTCCGCCCGGCCCGGCACGTCCCGCCCCGGCGCGACCGGTTTCGGTCGCCCCGAGGACCGTCCGCCCCGGCGGGACAGTCCCACGCCCAGCTTCGTCCGGCCCGCCGACGCCGCGCAGCCCCCCGCGACAAGCTTCCTCCGTCCCGACCACGGCGGCCGGAAACAGGAGCGCCTGGCCGACGCCCCGACCGCCTTCATCCGCCGCGACACCGTCAAGGGCCCGGTCTTCTCCCGCCCCGAAAGCCCCGCCGACAACGCCACCACGTTCATCCGCCGCGACAACCAGCCCAGCTTCACCCGCGACACCGACAGCACCACCGTCAACCTCACCCGCCAGGAACCGGACCGCGGCGGCGAGTGGCCACCCCCGGAGCCGCCCCGCGCCGCACCTCAGCGTGTCGGCCTGTCCGAACCGGAACCCGACGAGCCGGAGCAGCAGCGGAAGAACAGGAAACCGCTGCTGATCGCGGCCATCTCGGTCGTGGCCGTCATCGCCATGGCGGCGGGTGCCGTCTTCTTCGTCCCCGGTCTGTCCGACAAGCTCGGCCTCACCGGTGAGGACCCGGTCGCCATCGCACCGCCGCCCGCGCCGATCAGCTACCAACCGGCGCTCCACGGCCCGGACGCCGCGACCCCGGCCCCCACCCAGCAGGGCGTCGCGCAGGTACTGGCCGGCCCGATCTCCAGCCCTGCTCTCGGCAACCTCAACGGCATCGTCATCGACCCGGCCACCGGCGAGACGCTGTACGAGCAGAACGCGGGTGCCGCGATCACCCCGGCGTCCACCGGCAAGATCCTCACCGCCGCCGCGGCGCTGCTCAGTCTCGAACCGACCGAACAGCTGGTCACCAAGGTCGTCGAGGGCGAGCAGCCCGGCGAGGTGATCATCGTGGGCGGCGGTGACCCGACGATCTCCTCGCTCGAGATCGGCGAAGAGTCGATCTACCCCGGCGCGGCGCACCTGTCGGAGCTGGTCGACCAGGTCACGGCCAGTGGCGCAGCGGTCCAGACCGTCTACATCGACCAAAGCCGCTACGCCGAGCCGGGCCTGGCGCAGAGCTGGCTGCCCGCCGACATCGGCGCCGGCTTCATCACGCCGATCGTGCCCGCCATGCTCGACGGCGACCGGCAGGGCGACGCGACGGAGAACTACTCGCCCCGCACCACCGATCCCGGCGGCACCCTGGTCGCCGCGTTCGCGGAACGCATCGGCGCGTCGCCCGCCGACTCGATCGAGAAGAAGGCGCCGGAGACCGCGAAGGTCCTCGGCGAGATCCGCTCAGCGCCCATGACGCAGCTCGTCGACAACATGCTGAACCGCTCGGAGAACACGCTCGCCGACGTCCTCGCGCACGAGGTCGCGATCAAGGCGGGCGAGGAACCGACGTTCGACGGCGCCAGCAAGGCCATGCTGGACGTCCTCCGCGAGAACGGGTTCGCCGTCGACGGCGTGGTGCTGCGGGACGGCAGCGGCATGTCAGAGGAGAACAAGATGACCGCCCGGCTGCTCGCCGAGGTCCTCGCGGTCGCGGCCAGCCCGGACGGCAAGGACCCGCGCACCGCGAAGCTGCGTCCGCTGCTCGGCGGCCTGCCGGTCGCGGGCGGCAGCGGCACTCTCGCCGAGCGGTACACCGAGGCGGACGCGGTCGCGGGCAAGGGCTGGGTGCGGGCCAAGACCGGTTCGCTGACCGGCATCAACTCGCTCGCGGGCATCGTGCTGGACAAGGACAACAGGCCGCTGGTGTTCGCGTTCCTGACGAGCGGCACGGTGTCGACGTCGGCGCGGCCCGCGCTGGACAGCGTGACCGCGGCGTTGCGTGGTTGTGGCTGTCAGTAGTGCCGTCGACACGGACGTTTCACGTCGTGTCCGGTAGCGTCGAGGCATGAGCGCGGCGGCGGCTGACCAGCAGGACGGGACCAGGTCCCCGGTGGACTGGGGCATCGCCGTGGCCACCGCACAGAAGCTGATCAAGCCGGGTCCTGCCGTGCCGATGGAGGAGGCGGAGCTGGCCGTCGCGCAGCTGCGTGGCGCCACCGACACCGCCGAGACGCACGTGCGTGAGCTGACCGGCCTCGGGCTTGACCTGCCGCTGCACCCCGGTGACGTCGTCGACCGGCGCCGCTGGGTCGAGGCGGCGGCGGAGGGCCTGGCCGCGTTGACCGACGGCGCCCTGCCTGCCGGGCAGAACCGCCCGATGGGTGGTGTGCTCGCGGGCAGCGCGGGGGTGCAGGCGGGGATGGTGCTGGCGTTCCTCGGCGGCCGCGTGCTCGGCCAGTACGACCCCTTCGGCGGTGACCCGCAGGGCGGGCGGCTGCTGCTGGTCGCGCCGAACATCTTGGCCGCGCAGCGGGCGCTGGACGTGCCCGCCGAGGACTTCCAGATGTGGGTGTGCCTGCACGAGTGCACCCACCGGCTGCAGTTCACGGCGGTGCCGTGGCTGCGTGACTACTTCTCCGGCGAGGTCGCGTCGTTCCTGTCCGGACTGGACGAGACGGCGACCGGTGCGTTCACGCGCCTGCCCGAGATCATCAAGCAGATCCGGCGCCGCGCCGACGACTCCGACTCCGGCAGCCCGGGCCCGATCGGCCTGATGGAGGTGCTGCAGTCGCCGCGGCAGCGTGAGGTGTTCGACCGCCTGATCGCGTTGTCGACGCTGCTGGAGGGGCACGCGGATCACGTGATGGACGCGGTCGGACCGTCGGTCGTGCCGAGCGTGTCGACGATCCGCGCCCGGTTCACGCAGCGGCGCCGTGGCGGCGGCGTGCTCGACCGGCTCCTGCGGTCGCTGCTCGGCGTGGACGCGAAGGTCAAGCAGTACGCGGCTGGTGCGGCGTTCACCAGGTACGTCGTGGACGAGGTCGGCATGACCGGCTTCAACCGGGTGTGGGAGTCGCCGGAGACGGTGCCACTGCGGGCGGAGATCGCCGACCCGGCGGCGTGGGTGCGGCGCGTCCACGGCCGGTGACCCGGTTCGCGCCGGTCGCCCGCACGCGGCAGGCGGTGCGGCAGCTGCTCGACAAGGCCGGGCCCGTCGCGGAGGTCGCGGTGGCCGTCTCGGGTGGTGCCGACTCGCTGGCACTGGCGGCGGCCACCTCGTACGTAGCGTCCCGGCGTGGCCTCACGGTGCACGGCCTGATCGTCGACCACCGGCTGCAGGCGGGGTCCGGGGAGGTCGCGGCGGCCGCGGCGAAACAGTTGCACGGCATGGGCATCGACGACGTCCAGGTGCTGACGGTGTCGGTGACCGGCCGGGGCGGCCCGGAGGCGGCGGCCCGCTCCGCGCGATACCAGGTACTGCGCTCGGCGGGGCTTCCGTTGGTCCTTCTTGGACACACACAGGACGACCAGGCCGAGACCGTCCTGTTGGGGCTTGGCCGCGGCTCTGGTCCGCGTTCGATCGCGGGCATGCGCGACCTCGACCTCCCATGGGGACGCCCGTTTCTGTCGGTGCCCCGTGCTACCACTGTCGCAGCATGCGCGGAGCTGGGTCTGACCGTGTGGGAGGACCCCCACAACGTCGATCCGGCCTACACGAGGGTCCGGCTGAGAAGGGAGGTGCTGCCGCTGCTGGAGGACGTGCTGCGAGGCGGGGTGGCGCCCGCGCTGGCACGGACCGCGGCGCAGCTGCGTGACGACACTGAGGCGTTGGACACACTCGCGACCCGGCTCCTGGAGCCGGCGCTCATCGAGGGGGAGCTGGCGGTGCCGGTTCTGGCGGCGGAACCGGCCGCGCTGCGGCGCAGGGTGCTGCGCCGGTGGCTTCTCCAGGTCGGCGTGCCTGAACTGACCGACGCGCATCTGCGGTCGGTGGACGCGCTGATCGGCGATTGGCGGGGTCAGGGTGCCGTGTGGTTACCGGGCAACTTTGCGGTGGGCCGGGCCCGTGGGAGGCTTCGGGTAACCGCGTGGGAGCCAGGAGAGGGGACCGGGTGTACGGCGACGACATCGCCTCCGTCTTGATCACCGAGCAGCAGATCCAGGACAAGATCAAAGAACTCGCGAAGCAGGTCGCCGACGAGTATCCGGAGCGTGGCGACCACACCGACCTGGTGCTGATCGGTGTGCTCAAGGGTGCCGTCATGTTCATGACCGACTTCGCCCGCGCCCTGCCGGTGCCGGTGCAGATGGAGTTCATGGCGGTCAGCTCCTATGGTTCCGCGACGTCGTCCTCGGGTGTGGTCCGCATCCTGAAGGACCTGGACCGGGACATCGCGAACCGGCATGTGCTGATCGTCGAGGACATCATCGACTCCGGCCTCACGTTGTCGTGGCTGCTGAAGAACCTGGCGTCGCGCAACCCGGCGTCACTGGAGGTCTGCACGCTGCTCCGCAAGCCGGACGCCGTGAAGGTCGAGGTCCCGGTCAAGTACGTGGGCTTCGAGATCCCGAACGAGTTCGTGGTGGGCTACGGCCTGGACTACGCGGAGCGGTACCGGGACCTGCCCTACATCGGCACGCTGGACCCCAAGGTCTACTCGTCGTGACGACGTTCCTCACGCCGGTGGCCCTGGACTTCCTGTGGGAGTCCCTGGACGCCGGCGAGTTGCCGTACCCGCTGACAGCGAAGTCCCACGGCGAGACGATGGACCAGCGAAGCGTGCTGCGCCAACGAGTCTTCGAGGACCTCCGCACCCAGCGGCTGATGGACACCCAGGGCCGCCTGTCGCCGGAGATAGAGGACTGGCTGACGCTGCTGGCACGGGGCACCCACAGCGTGGACGCGGTCTTCGAGGACAGGTCGGCCCTGTCCACGGGCGACGGCCGCCGAGCCTTGCTGGCCACGCAGACCTCGGACGGCCTGAGCCTGCAGAAGATCGACCCAACCTCGGTGGTGTCGTCCATCGTGGCGCTGCTGCCTCCGTGCGGCCGGGGCACGGAGCAGTCGATCACCATCCCGTCGGCCGACCTGACGGCGATGGCGCAGGGCAGGCCAGCGGGCCGCACAACGACGGACCGCCAGGTACTGAAGGCCCTGTCCGACCAACCCAAACTAAGGGTCGGCCAACTGGCGGTGAACACCCGCAACCCCATGGGCGGCCGAAAGCGCTCCCAAGTCCTGTCCTGGTTCGACACGGAGTCGGGCCGCTACCTGACCTACACGAAGAAGGGCCAGGACCGCACGGACTGGGTGACGATCGCCCCGGCGGACGCCCCAACACTCCGCCACCACCTGGGAGAACTGCTGGCCAAGGTCAGCCAGCGATAGCCGCTCCCCGGTCCCGCGAGTCCAGTGGTCGCGGCGCGAGCAGTCCCGTCACGAACCGTCACGGCGAGTGCCCGTCGCAGGTGACGGGCGGTCTTTGTGTTGATTGTGTTCCCGTCCGTGATCCGCGTGCGTTAATCTCAACGACGGTCACGCGCCGCACAAGAGGGGTGTGCGCAGCCGAGTAACCCGGGGAGCGCAAGGTGTACGAGGCAATCGGAGGCGCGGTAAGCGCCTTCAGCACCGCCGCCATGAGCGGCCAGGTTTCCATCGAAGCAGAAGCCGCCGCCGACGCGTTGGCGAAGCTCGGCAAGGTCAAGGACCAGATCGAGCAGCTTCTGACGAAGAGCGGCATCGGTAACGCCGAGGTGCAGTTGGGCGCCAACCCTGTGGGGGAGGCGATGGCCAAGAAGTCGATGGGCCGCTACGACGGCGACGACTCCTTCATCGCTTCATTGCAGCTGCTCGCGGACCAGACCGCGAAGGCGGAGACGGCGCTCAAGCAGTGCATCGACAACTACGTCGACGAAGACGACCTGCACGCGGCAACCTACAACCGGACTCCGTAGTGCGTTCAGGGGAGATGCGGGGCGCGGCGGCTGCTCTCGGAGTCGTGATGCTTGTCGTCCTTGCCGCGTGCAACAGCGCGACGGCAGGTCAGCCCAAGCCGACCGCGAGTGAGTCCCAGTCGTCGGAAGAAACGTCGGAGGAGACGTCTGAGCCGGAGGAGCCGGACTATTCCCTTGCCCGGTTGTGTGAGCTGCTGTCTCCCGAGGAGGCGCAGGACCTTGGTGGGTCTCCTGAGGGTGAGAAGGGCAACGCTCTCAACGACGGTCATGACATTTGTTCTTGGGCTGATGCGACGAGCCTTGTCGTCGGGTTCCAGACGGGCACGTCGACGGCGCGGGCAGACACGGGGCCGAACATCACGAACACGCCGACGACCATTGATGGCTTGCCAGCTGTGCAGGCGCTGACATCTGGCACTGCGGTGATTTGTGAGATCCTCGTCGATCTTCCGAGCGGCAAAATGTACGGTGCAGGCGTGGCGGTGCTGACTGCAGGCGAAGGCAAGTACGACGAGTGTCAGGTGGCGACCGAAATGTCGAACCTGATCATTCCCAGGATCAGGGACCAATAGGGGAGCCCCGGTGTTGATCGCGTTCCCGAGTGCGATCGGCGTGGGTTTAATCTCGCAATGTTCACCGCCACGTGCAACAGGACCAACGAGTGATTTCTGCTTCGAAGCGAATCGTGGTTGCCGCGATCAGCCTCGCCGCGCTCGTCTCCCTGGGTGCTTGCAGCAGTGAGACGGCAGGGCAACCATGGTCGCAGAAAACCGGTTCCCGGTCTTCCTCCGAGGCGTCGACCGTGGCATCGACCTCCGAGCAGGAATCGCTGGATTATTCGTTAGCCCGGTTGTGTGAGCTGATCTCTCCCGATGAAGCCCAAGTGCTGGGAGGCGCTCCTGAGGGTGAGAAGGGCTACGCGCTCAGTGACGGTCATGACATC
Source organism: Actinophytocola sp. (assembly GCF_049647105.1). GTDB lineage: Bacteria > Actinomycetota > Actinomycetes > Mycobacteriales > Pseudonocardiaceae > Actinophytocola. The sequence continues at coordinate 63,977 of NZ_JBARWZ010000255.1, read as the reverse complement.
TGCCAGTGGGCGGATGCGACGAGTCTTGTCGTCGGGTTCCAGACGGGCACCTCGACGGCGCGGGCAGACACGGGGCCGACCATCACGATCACGCCGACGACCATTGACGGCTTGCCTGCTGTTCAGGCATTGAACACGAACACGGTCGTGCTCTGCGAAATCTTGGTCGATCTTCCAAGCGGGAAGCTGGTTGCCGCGGGCGCTACTGTCCTGTCCACTGGTGAGGGCCGATACGACCCGTGTCAGGTGGCGAACCAGCTCGCCAACCTGATCATTCCCAGGGTCAAGGACCAGTGAGCGGGAGTCGTTAGTGGTTCGTGTGGAGAAGCAGCGTGTGGCGGTCGTAGTCGGCCTCGCCGTCCTCTTTGCCCTTGCCGCCTGCAACAGCGCCACGGCTGGGCAGCCGACGACGGAAACCGGGTCCACGGAGGAGCCGGCCGAGGAAACGACGTCCGAGCCCGACTACTCGCTTGCTCGGCTCTGTGAGCTGTTGACGCCGGACGAAGCCCAGCAACTTGGCGGCTCGGCCGACGGCGAGAAGACCAACAGCGTCTCGGACGGCCACGCCATCTGCCAGTGGTCGGATGCGACGACCCTGGTGGTCGGTTTCCAGGATGGGCTGACGACCGCGAACGCCGACACCGGCCGCGGCATCACCAACACGCCGACCAAGGTCGATGGGTTGCCCGCGGTTCAGTCGTTGCAGAGCGACCGCTTCGTGGTCTGCGAGATCCTGGTGGATCTGCCCAGCGGCAGACTCTTCACGTCCAGCGCCTCGGTGCTGTCGGCGGGCGAAGGCAAGTACGACCCGTGTCAGGTGGCGACCGAGCTGTCGAACCTGATCATTCCCAGGGTGAGCGACCAGTGAGGGAGCTGCTGGCGTCGGTCGCCCGGCGAATGGCCGTCACGGTGAGTGCCTGTCGCAGGTGACGGATGGTCTTTGTATTGATTGCGTTCCCGCGTGTGATCCGGGTGCGTTAATCTCGACAGTGGTCACGCGCTGCACGGGAGGGGTGTGCGCGCCGAGTAGCCAGGGGGCGCAAGGTGTACGACAGGACGCAGCAGTGGTGATTGCCGTCATGAGGCGGAGTGTGACAGCGGCCGTTCTCGGCGTTGCCACACTCGGGGCCCCTGTCGCCTGCAACAGCGCGATGGCGGGACAGCCGAAACCGACGGGCACCGGCACCTCGGACGAGTCGATCGGTGAAACGACGTCCGAGCCCGAAGAGTCGGACTATTCGCTCGCGCGCCTGTGCGAACTGCTTTCGCCCGACGAAGCCGAGGAACTGGGTGGCTCCGCCGACGGCGAGACGGGCAACAGCCTCCGGGACGACCACACGATCTGCACCTGGAAAGACAAGACCACGCTCATCGTGGGTTTCCAGGAGGGCGGCGCGTACGCGAGTGTGGACACCGGTCCGACCATCACGAACACGCCGACGACGATCGATGGTCTGCCGGGTGTGCAGTCTTTGAACACCGATATCTCGACGACCTGTGACATCTTGGTCGACCTGCCCAGCGGGCGGTTGGTGCACACGACGGTCGCGGTGCGCACCGCGGGCGAGGGTCAGTTCGACCATTGCCAGGTCGCGAACCAGCTTGCGAACCTGATTATCCCGCGAGTGAAGGACCAGTAGGGGGAGTACCAGTGGCACCGAACAACGAGCAGCAACCGCACTACGACACGCACCGGTACGCGGGTGACCAGGCCGCGGATACGCGCCGGGTCATGAACCACATGCCGGACGAGGACCGGTCGACGAAGCAGGAGATCCAGCAGTCGATCAACGCGAGTCAGGCTGCCGAGCTGGCGCCCGCGGTGCGGATGGGCGACGACCGGGTCATCGGTGACACCCCGTTCTGGGACTCGTTCGAGAGCAAGCAGCTGTACGAATTCGCCACCCTGAACAACAACCCCACGACCGCCGATACGCTGGGTCGCGCGTTCAATGACGGTGGTAACGGCCTCGCCGAGGCGGCCAACGCGCTGTTCGAGGCCGTGAACGCGCTCGACGGCGCCTGGTCGGGCGTCGCGGCTGACTCCGCCAAGGGTGCGCTCTCGCCGCTCGCCCAGACGGCCGGTGTCGCCGGGCAGACCGCGCAGATGATGGGCGTCCAGATGTCGAAGCAGTCGCTCGCGGCTGCCGAGGTGCGCAAGCTGCCGCCCGCGCAGGAGTTCGACCAGCAGCAGGCCCTCAACGCGATGGTGACCGGCGGGCCCGCGGCCATGCAGACGGACATGAAGGCGCAGAAGGACGCTGCCGACGCGGTCAAGCGCGAGCAGATCGCCTACCTGACCGCCTACACGCAGTCGCTGACCGCGGTCGACGAGGCGACGCCGTCGTTCGTGCCGCCGAAGGAGACGATCGGTGGTGGCGGCGGGAACAACAACAACATCACCGGTGGCACCGTCTCGATCCCGGGCACCGGCGACTCGTCGGGGTTCAACCACGGCACGCACACGGGCGCACCGAGCGGTGGGTACGTCGGCGGCATCGGTGCGCCGGGCGCTGACCAGGGCTTCTTCGACAACGACGGGTCGACCGACCAGAGCGGCTTCAATCCGGTTCCCAGCGGCATCGGCACCGGCACCTCCGGCTACAACCCCGGTCCGACGACGCCGTCGCCCACCACGTTCGGGCCGGGTGGCGGTGGCCCGTCGACGGCCGTGCCCGGTGCGGGTGCGGGTGGTTTCGGCGGTGGGTTCGGCAGTTTCGGCGGCGGCGCGGGTGGCGCCGGTGGCGCGGGTGCCGGTGCCGGTGCGGGCGGCGCGGGTAACCCGGGTGCGACCGGTCCCAAGGGCATGACGCCCGGTGGCATGGCTCCAGCCGGTGGCGGTCGCGGCGGTGCGGGCGGCATGGGTGGCGCTCCTCGTGGCAAGGGCGACAAAGAGGACGACCAGGAGCACCAGCGTCCCGCGTACCTCGTCGCGGGCGACCCGGAGAGCACCTTCGGCGACGACCAGATGACCGCCCCGGCGGTCATCGGCGGGGACGACGATTGAGGTGCAGCAGGAACGGCTGATCAGCCCCATCGCGCTGGACTTTCTCTGGGAAGCGCTCGACGCAGGCGAACCGCCTTACCCGCTGGTGATCCAGTCGCACGGCGCCACGGTGGACAGCCGCGCGATGCTTCGGCGGCGGATCCGGGAGGAGCTGGTCGCGGGCCGGCTTCTCGGCAAGTCGGGCCGGCTTGAGCCGCAGCTGGAGGACTGGCTGCTGGCGCTCGCGAACCCGGAGCTGAGCGTCGACTCCGTGTTCCTGCCGGACACCGGCGCCGACCCGGTCCTCGCGCTCGCCGCGAGCGGCCGTGGCTCGGCGGTGCTGGCGGTCCAGCAGAAGGACGGCCTGCGGCTGCGGCCCATCCCGCGTGACGGGCTGGTCTCCACGATCGTGGGCATGCTGCCGCCTGCCCGGCGCGGCACCGAGACCTCCATCTCGCTGCCTGCGAACGAGCTGGCGGCGGTCGGCGCGAAAACAGGCGCGGCCGTCCGGGCGAGCGACCAGGAGACCCGTAAGGCCCTCGCGAAGCTGACCGCCATGCCGAACCGGCGTGGCGGCCAGATCGCGGCGAACAGCCGCAACGACATGCGGGGCCGCCGCCGCAGCCAGGTGCTGTCGTGGTTCGACAACGAGTCGGGCCGCTACCTCACCCAGTCGCGGAACGACTGGGTGACGATCGCACCGGCGGACGCGGCGACCCTCCGGCACCGGATCGGCGAGATGGTGTCGTCCGTCACGGCCTGACCTGCACGTTCTCCTCGGGAACCGATTCGGCCCCTGCGCCGTTGGATCTGCGTGGGTACCTCTCGCGCACTTCGCGCAGTGGGGGCCCAGCCATGGGCGGTACCCTGGGTGGACCGGAGTGCCTCGTCCGGCCAGGTATCACATGCTGTCAGGGAGGGTCGGGCCGCGCCGCGGCCGTAAGTTGATGGACCGCAAGCGCCTGCTTCGCAACCCGCTGGTGTGGATCCTGGTGGTGTTGCTGCTCTACTTCTTGATCAGCATGCTGTTCGATGACACGCGTGGCTATACCGAGGTCTCGACCTCGAAGGCCACGTCGCAGATCACCGGCGGTAACGTCGAGAAGGCTGAGCTGGAGGACAAGGAACAGCGTCTCAAGCTGACTCTGAAGGACCCGGTCGACCAGGACGGTCAGAAGGTCACTCAGATCATCACGCACTTCCCAGCCGCCGCAACGGGCGATATCTACCGGCAGCTCGAGGACCAGGTCGACAACAAGACCGAGTTCAACACGACGGTCACGCAGGAGTCCTTCCTCACCCAGATCCTGATCTTCCTGATCCCGCTTGGCCTGCTCCTCATCCTGCTGATGTGGATGATGAACAACGTCCAGGGCGGCGGAAACCGGGTGATGAACTTCGGCAAGTCGCGCGCCAAGCAGCTGCCGAAGGACATGCCGAAGACGACGTTCTCCGACGTGGCCGGCTGTGACGAGGCGGTCGAAGAGCTGTACGAGATCAAGGACTTCCTGCAGAACCCTGGTCGCTACCAGGCGCTCGGCGCGAAGATCCCGAAGGGCGTGCTGCTGTACGGCCCGCCGGGCACCGGTAAGACGCTGCTGGCCCGCGCGGTCGCAGGTGAGGCCGGCGTGCCGTTCTACTCGATCTCCGGCTCGGACTTCGTCGAGATGTTCGTCGGTGTCGGCGCCTCACGTGTTCGCGACCTGTTCGAACAGGCCAAGCAGAACGCGCCCTGCATCATCTTCGTCGATGAGATCGACGCGGTCGGCCGCCAGCGCGGCGCCGGCCTCGGCGGTGGGCACGACGAGCGTGAGCAGACGCTGAACCAGCTGCTCGTCGAGATGGACGGCTTCGACGCGCGCGGTGGCATCATCCTCATCGCCGCGACCAACCGCCCGGACATCCTCGACCCCGCGCTGCTGCGTCCCGGCCGCTTCGACCGGCAGATCCCGGTGTCCGTGCCCGACCTGATGGGTCGCAAGAAGATCCTCGAGGTCCACTCCAAGGGCAAGCCGCTCGACCCGGACGCCGACCTCGACGGGCTCGCCAAGCGCACCGTCGGCATGTCCGGCGCCGACCTGGCCAACGTCATCAACGAGGCAGCGCTGCTCACCGCACGCACCAACGGCACGATGATCGACAGTGTCGCGCTGGAGGAGTCGGTCGACCGCGTGATCGGCGGCCCCGCTCGCAGGAGCCGGATCATCTCCGAGAAGGAGAAGAAGATCACGGCCTACCACGAGGGCGGGCACGCGCTCGCCGCGTGGGCGATGCCGGACCTGGAGCCGGTGTACAAGCTGACGATCCTGCCGCGCGGCCGCACGGGTGGGCACGCGCTCGTCGTCCCGGAGGACGACAAGCAGCTCATGACCCGTTCGGAGATGATCGCGCGCCTGGTGTTCGCGCTCGGCGGACGCTCGGCCGAGGAGCTGGTGTTCCACGAGCCGACCACCGGTGCCTCGTCCGACATCGAGCAGGCCACCAAGATCGCCAAGGCGATGGTCACCGAGTACGGCATGAGCGCCCGCCTCGGCGCGGTCAAGTACGGCAAGGACGAGGGCGACCCGTTCCTGGGCCGCTCGATGGGCCACGCGCCGGACTACTCGCTTGAGGTCGCGCACGAGATCGACGAGGAGGTGCGCAAGCTCATCGAGGCGGCGCACACCGAGGCGTGGGACGTGCTCAACACCTACCGCGACATCCTCGACAGCCTCGTGATCGAGCTGCTCCAGAAGGAGACGCTGCAGCGCAAGGACCTGGAGCGCATCTTCGCAGGCGTCGAGAAGCGGCCGAGGATCACGGCGTTCAACGAGTTCGGTGGCCGCACGCCGTCGGACAAGCCGCCGATCAAGACGCCTGGCGAGCTGGCCAAGGAGCGTGGCGAGCCGTGGCCGCCGGTGCAGGAGCCCGAGCCGACCCCGGTGCGCACCGCGCCGGGTGGCGGCGAGCTGCCTGGTGGTCCGCCTCGGTCGAACCCGGAGCCTCCCGGTGGCAACGGCGCGGGCCCGAACGGCCTGCCGCCGCGGCCGGGTGCCTACGGCCAGCCGTATCCGCCGTCGGGTGGCTACCCGCCTGCGGGTGGTCCTGGCAACGCGGGCCCGCCGAACTACGGCGCCCCGCCCGGGTGGACCCCGGCGACGCAGCCTCCCGGCAACAACCAGCCGTGGCGCCCATCGTGGGATCAGCCACAGCCCGGCCCGTCCGACCAGGTACGACCGGACGATCGGGACCGTCGTGACGGTCCCGAATGGGATAGTGGTCGCTGAAGAAGGTCCTGGGTGGACCTGGACGGCGACCGGAGGCGAGCTGTGACGGTTAACGGGTCCCGCAGGGGCCCGCTGTATACCGGCGGGTCGACGTTCGACCAGGAGCGGGCCGAGAAGGCGGTCCGGGAACTGCTGCTCGCATGCGGCGAGAACCCGGACCGCGAGGGCCTCCAGGACACCCCGGCGCGGGTGGCCAGGGCGTACCTCGAGATGTTCGGCGGCCTGTACACGGACCCGGACGCGGTGCTCGACAAGACGTTCGACGAGTGCCACGACGAGCTGGTGCTGGTCACCGACATCCCGATGTACTCGACGTGCGAGCACCACCTGGTGCCGTTCCACGGCGTCGCGCACGTCGGCTACATCCCGAACGAGCAGGGCAAGGTCACCGGCCTGTCCAAGCTCGCGCGGCTCGTCGACCTGTACGCGAAACGCCCGCAGGTGCAGGAGCGGCTCACCTCGCAGATCGCCGACGCGATCGAGAACAAGCTGGATCCGCGTGGCGTGATCGTCGTCGTCGAGGCCGAGCACCTGTGCATGGCGATGCGCGGCATCCGCAAACCGGGCGCCCGCACCACGACCTCCGCGGTGCGTGGCATGTTCCGCGACTCGTCGGCGTCCCGCTCCGAGGCGCTCGCACTGATCAACGGGCGCAGCCGGTGATCAACGCGCTGCCCCGCCCCGGCCGTTGCGCCGTGGTGGGCGTTCTGAACGTCACCCCGGACTCGTTCTCCGACGGCGGCCGCTACCTGCACCTGGAAGACGCACTGGCGCACGGCGTCGAGATGTGGACCGACGGCGCCGACCTGGTGGACGTCGGCGGCGAGTCGACGAGGCCTGGTGCGGACCGGGTGGCGCCGGACGTGGAGATCGCCAGGATCCTGCCGGTGATCCGCGGCCTGTCCTCTGCGGGTGTGGCGGTGTCGGTGGACACGACCAGGGCCCGCGTGGCGGCGGCGGCGATCGAGGCGGGCGCGGTGATCGTGAACGACGTGTCCGGCGGCCTGGCCGACGCGGACATGGCCCGCGTGATCGCGGACGCGGGCGTGCCGTGGATCCTGATGCACTGGCGCGGCTACTCGAAGGACATGGACTCCCTGGCCACCTACGACGACGTGGTCACCGACGTGCGCGACGAGCTGTCGGCCAGGGTCGACGCGGCACTGGCGGCGGGCGTGGCGTCTGACGCGCTGGTGCTGGACCCCGGTCTCGGCTTCGCGAAGAAGGGCGATCACAACTGGGAGCTGCTGCGCCGCCTGGATGTGTTGCTGGGACTGGGTTTCCCGGTGCTGGTGGGTGCGTCACGCAAGCGGTTCCTCGGTACTCTGTTGGCGGACAAGGAAGGCGTGCCCCGCCCGCCGGACGACCGGGAGGACGCGACCGCGGCGATCTCGGCGCTGGTGGCGACGGCGGGCGCGTGGGGCGTGCGGGTGCACGACGTGCGCCGGTCCCTGGACGCGGTGAAGGTGGTGGAAGCGCTTGGCTGACCGCATCACGCTGACCGGGCTGCGGGTACGGGGCAACCACGGCGTCCTGGAGCACGAGAAACGCAACGGCCAGGACTTCGTGGTCGACGTGACCGTGTGGCTGGAACTGGCCGAGGCGGCGGCGACCGACGCGCTGGCGAAGACTCTGGACTACAGCGTGCTGGCGACGCGGGTGGCGAAGATCGTCGAGGGCCCGTCCCGCGACCTGATCGAGACGGTCGCGACGGAGACGGCGGAGGACGTCATGCGCTGGGACGAGCGTCTGCACGCGGTGGAGGTCACGATCCACAAGCCGGAAGCGCCGATCCCGCTGACGTTCGCCGACGTGGCGGTGACGGTCCGCCGGTCCAGGAAGCGCATGGGATGACGAGAGCGGTCCTGTCGCTGGGTTCGAACATGGGCGACCGCCTCGCGTTCCTGCGCCTGGCGGTGGACGGTTTCCGGGACGTGCTGGAGAAGGCGTCCCCGGTGTACGAGACGGCGGCGTGGGGCGTGACGGACCAGCCCGACTTCCTGAACGCGGTGCTGGTGGTGTCGTCCCCGGAGATCGACGAGTGGGGCTGGCTGCGGCGCGGCCAGGCATTGGAACAGGCGGCGGGCCGGGTGCGTGAGCAACGCTGGGGCCCGCGAACGCTGGACGTGGACGTGGTGACGGTGGCCGGGGTGACCAGTGATCACCCCGACCTCCTGCTGCCACACCCCGGCACGCCGGACCGCGCGACGGTGCTGATCCCGTGGCTGGCGATGGACCCGGACGCCGAACTCCCGGGCCACGGCCGAGTCGCCGACGTGCTGGCCACACTGTCGGAAGAGGACAGGTCAGCGGTCCACGAACGCAAGGATCTGCTCCTCACCCAGTGACGGTCCCGTCCACACAGGACGCATGCCGTGTACCGACGAGACAGTCACGACGCAAGTCCTCAGCCGGTCCCCAAAACGGCGCGACAGTCCCATTCGCTCGCACTCCTCGAACGACTGTCCCTTTCGCCCGCCCTCACCACCGCAACCAGCCCTTTTCCACCCAGTCCCCGGTAGACTGGCAAGGCGGGACGCCCCCGGGAACGGGTGGGGGTTGGCATCCGGCGGTTTGCGAAATGGACGGCGCGTTCGCGCTGCTGATTGTGGCCTGACCAGCGACTTCAGTCGCCATGCGACGGTGGTGAACTGTCAGCTGTGGACTCGTAGGGCTGCCGCCAGCCACTCCGCGGCGGGGACCTGTGCCGGCCACTGGGGCCAGCCGTTGATCGTCGCCATCAGTTGCCAGTAGCGCTCCGCGCGGGTGTCGGTGTTCAGTTCGATCCGTTCCGCCGCCGCCGCTCGCGACACGCCGAACTCCGCCGTGATCTCCGCCGCCAGCTCCTGGCCGGCCGCCGACGCCGGCTCCTCGCCCGCCTCTCGTGCGGCTGTTGCCCTGGCCGTCCAGCCCAGCCATTGCTCCTTGGCCGCCGAGGACGGTTCGTCCATCGTCTCGCCTGCCTCCCGCGCCGCCGCGTGGGCCTCGCTCATCGCGCGGATCCTGGCCCGGAAGTCCTTGTCCTGCACCAACTCCGCCAGCTCCAGCCATGCCTCCAGCTGCTCGGGGCTCGGGTCGTCTGGCAGCACCGGCTTCGCAGAGCGCATCCCCGCGTCGAAGTCGGGGTTGATGTCCAGCCCCGCGTTCACCTCGTTCCAGAAGTCGTCGATCAGCGCCGCCCGCTGCGCGTCGGTCATCGTCGCCAGGTTCTTCATCAGTCGCACCCCATCCAGTTCGGGTTCGGTTCTCGCGATCGCGCGCAGCACGGCCCGCCGCACCCGCAGCACCCGCATCTGCTCGTCGAGCAGCTCCACGTGCCTGCGTGCCAGCTCCGCCACCGTTGAGCGGCCGGCCAGCGCCGCCGACGCTTCCGGCAGGCCGAGCCCGAGCTCGCGCAGTGTGCGCAGCAGCTCGAGCCTGGCCAGCGACTCGCCGTCGTACAGCCGGTAGCCGGCGTGCGTGCGTTCCGCAGGCGGCAGCAGCCCCTCGTCCGAGTAGAAGCGGATCGTGCGCGTGGTCAGGCCGGTACGCCTGGCCAGCTCGCCGATCGTCAGGAACCCCATGCCCGTCATGCTGAACCTTCCAGTAACTGGAGAGTCAATCCTCGCCGGTACCGTGGCGTCATGCATTTCACCAGGGCCCGCGATCTGGTCACCGCCGGGCTCGTCACCGCCGCGCTGGTCTACCTGCTGGTGCGTGTCCTCTATGGACAGATGCCGTCGCTGCCGACCTTCGCCGGTGTCACGCTCCTCGTGCTCGCTGTCGTGGAGGCCGTGCTCGCGTTCTCGCTCCGCTCCCGCATCCACAACCCACGTGGTGACCGCCCGGTGCAGGCGCTCACCGCGGCACGGGCCGTCGCGCTCGCGAAGGCCTCCTCGTTGCTCGGCGCGATCATGTTCGGCGCGTGGCTCGGCGTGCTCGGTTACGTCCTCCCGAGGCGGGCGGAGGTCACGGCCGCGGCCGACGATCTGCCCAGCACGGTGGTCGGTGTGATCTGTTCCGCACTCTTGATCGCCGCGGCGTTGTGGCTGGAGTGGTGTTGCCGCACACCGCGTGACCAGGACAATCAGCCTCCCGAGCGGCATTCCGGTTCAACCGGCTGACACTCTTTGCGAAACGTAATGGTCTCGTCCTTATAACGGACCGGTACGGTATGTGCCATGACCGCCCGCCGAGACTCCTCCCACGAGCCTGAGGCCGGCTCATTCGGCGGGCGCGTGCTACTCGCGGGCGCCGTGCTCTTCGCTGTCGTGGCCACCGGGTTACTGGTGCTGACCGACGAGCAGAAATGGCTGCGTCTCGGCATCGTCGCCGCACTGTGGGCAGCGCTCGGCGGTGCATTCGTCGCCGCGCGGTACCGCAGGCAGGTGGCCGACCATCGGGACGCCGCGGCCGAGCGGCAGAAGATCTACGAGCTGGAGCTCGAGCGCGAGGTCGCCGCCCGCCGCGAGTACGAGCTCGAGGTCGCCGCGGAGGCGAAACGCCAGGCCGAGGAGGATTCGCGCGACGACATCACGGCGCTGCGCGACGAACTGCAGAAGATGCGGCAGACCCTGGAAGGTCTGCTCGGCGGCGAGTTCCTGGTCGAGCGGTACGCGTTGCGCGCCGAGTCGACCCGCATGCGCTCGCTTGGCGACGACCGTTCTCTCGCCGTGCCCGGCGACCTCAAGCGCCTGCCGGCCGCCCGCTCCGGGCAGCCCGACATCGTCGTCCCGCCGATCGTGCGTGAGGCCGAGACCGAGCTGATCGAGCGGATCCGCGAGGTGCACCAGGTGCCGCGCCGCGAGCCCCAGCCGCGCCGCCAGGAGCCGAAGGTCACCGACGCTCGTCCGTCGTCGGCGCCCCGCCGTCCCGAGCGCTCGCCCCATCCTGATCGGCTGACACCCGATCCGGTGATGCCCGTGAAGCGGCCGGAGTCCGTCCAGCCCGCCGCGGCGCGGCAGCAGGAGCGGCCGCCGCGGTTCGTGGAGCACCCGGCCGAGATGTCCGACCGCTGGTTCGTGTCGGATGGGCTAGCCGAAACCGGTGCCCAGTCGGCGCCAGCGTCGCGCCGCCAGGAACCGCAGCGCCGCGTCGAGCAGCCGCGCAGGCCCGAGCCGCAGCGTCCGGCCGATACGCCGCCGCGCAGGCCCGCGCCAGGGTGGGACGACAGCGAGCCGGAGTGGGGCCCGTCGTGGGAGACGCGGCACGAGGAAGCCGCGCAGAAGGCGTTCGAGCAAGGCGTGCCGTTCGGCACCAAGGCCGAGCAGACCAGCTGGCTCGCGCAGTACAACCAGCCGCAGTCTGCCGAGTCGACGTACTCGGGCCGCGCGTACGTGCCGCCGATCCGGACGGAGCCGGACAGCACGCCGGGCCAGGCGCTGAACGACCGGCCGAGCAGGCGTGGCGCCGAGTACCGGGCGGAGGAGCCGCCGGGCCGCCGCCACCACCGGGCCGAGCCCGTCGAGGAGTCCGGTGGTGGGCGCAGGCGCCGCGCGGAGGGCCAGCCGTCGTGGCAGGAGACCGTTGGCAGGACGGAGGAGCCGACCGGTTCCCACGCCGCGGGTCGTTCGGTGAGCGAACTGCTCGCCAGCCACGGCCTGGACTCGAGCCCGCGCCGCAGGCGTCGCCGCGAGGACTGACCGCTGGACGGCCGATCACATGCGTCGGTGACCGAGCCCGCCGCTGCCGAGATCCCCGGCGCACCCGACGAAAACTCCGCCCGACCTGCGAAAATTCGCGAATTGCCCGGATGCCAACCCCCACCCGTTCCCGGGGGCGTCCCGCCTTGCCAGTCTACCGGCACTCACCGACGGAGGGGCTGATGTCGATCTTGCCTGTGGACAACCGGTCGTGTTGTGGACAAACGGTGTGTGGACCATGCAAACCGGGCAGGCCTTAGGGTGACCCCCGTGCACCCTGCCCGGCCGCCGCATCGGCACACACCGCGTCGGCAGACCGTGTTGTTGCCCGTTGCCGCGCTCGTGGCTCTCGCGGGGTGTGGCCTCACCCTCCTCGCGATGTCCACGGCCCGCGTCGGCCTGCTCGCGGAGCTGGTCGGGATCGTCGCCGCGCTGGTGCCCGTCGGGTCAATCGTGGCCGCGTTGCTCTGGATCGACCGCTGGGAGCCGGAGCCCGCACGCATGCTCTGGCTCGCGTTCGGGTGGGGCGCGAGCGTCGCCGCGATCACCGCGTTGCTGGTCAACAACACCGCGGCCGCCGTCGGGGACGCGCTGCTCGGCCACGGCAGCGGCGACAAGATCAGCGCGATCATCTCCGCGCCGCTGTTCGAGGAGGCGCTCAAGGGCGTGTTCGTCCTCGGCATCATGTACTTCCTGCGCGACGAGTTCGACGGCGTGATCGACGGCGTCGTCTACGCGGGCTTCGTCGCCGCGGGCTTCGCGTTCACCGAGAACATCTACTACTTCGGCCGCGCGTTCGCCGACCACGGCTTCGGTGACCCCGGCACGGGTGGCGTGGTCACCGCGTTCATCCTGCGCGGTGTGCTGTCGCCGTTCACGCACCCACTGTTCACGGCCATGATCGGCATCGGGATCGGTGTCGCGGTGCGGACGTCCAGCCGCTGGCTGCGCATCGTGGCACCGCTCGCCGGCTACCTCGTCGCGGTGCTGCTGCACGCGTTGTGGAACGCGGCCGCCACGCTCGGCACGCCGCAGACCTTCCTCAACGTGTACTTCCTCGTCATGGTCCCGATCTTCATCGCGGGTGTGTTCCTCGTCAGCTGGCACCGCCGCCGCGAGCAGCGGATCGTGGCCCGCGCGCTGCCCGTGATGGTCGACCGCGGCTGGGTCGACCCGGCCAACGTGAAGCGGCTCGTCACGCTGACCGCGCGCCGCGGCTGGCGGGTCCGCGCCGGGCGCAAACAGGGCCGCGCCGCCTCCCGCGCGGTCGCCGCCTACCAGGCCGCGGTCACCGAGCTGGCCTTCCTGTGGCATGCCGTCCACCTCGGACTCGCGGGCTCGGACGCCCCGGACCGGGAGGCTCGTCTCGTCACGGTTCTGCACGCGGCCAAGGCCGGCCTGCCCGCACGAGCCCCGGAGCGGCACCCAGCCAGGTGAAGTTACGCTTCGCCGGGAGATGTTGAGGGAGGCGGTATGAACCGGCCCGCGCGCCTTGCCGTCGGTGTGGTCTCCACCGGACGCGTCGGGGCGGTGCTCGGTGCGGCCCTCGCACGCGCCGGTCACACGGTCGTCGCCGCGTCCGGGGTCTCCCGCGAATCCGTTCTGCGCGCGGAGGAACTGCTGCCCGGCGTCCCGCTGCTCCCGCCGGACGACGTCGTCCGCGCCGCTGATCTGGTGCTCCTCGCGCTGCCCGACGACGCGCTGCCCGGCATGGTCCGCGGGCTCGCGGCCGCCGACGCGCTGCGGCCGGGCCAGATCGTCGTCCACACGTGCGGCGCGCACGGCGTCGACGTCCTCGCCCCCGCTCAGGCGCACGGCGCGCTGCCGCTCGCGCTGCACCCGGTGATGACGTTCACCGGCCGCGCTGAGGACCTCGAACGCCTCGCGACCTGTTGCTTCGGCATCACCGCGGGGGACTCGGACGAGGCGGCCTGGAGCGTCGGTGAGGCGCTCGTGGTGGAGATGGGGGCGGAGCCGGTCCGCATCCCGGACTCGGCCCGCCCGCTGTACCACACGGCCCTTGCCCACGGCGCGAACCATCTGGTCACGCTGGTCGCGGAGGCCGCGGACCTGTTGCGTGGCGCCGGTGTCGACAACCCGGAGCGGATGCTCGGCCCGCTGCTGTCCGCCGCGCTCGACAACGCGCTGCGCCACGGCGACCGCGCGCTCACCGGTCCCGTCGCCCGCGGTGACGTCGGCACCGTGCGGGCCCACCTCCGGGTGCTGACCGAGCACGCCCCGGACATGCTGACCACCTACCGCGCGCTCGCCGAGCGGACCGCGGAACGAGCCGAGGAGAGCGGCCTCCTGCGCGCCGACCTCGCCCCCGACGTCTTCGCCGCACTCCGGCCCAGCCCGGATACCGGCACTGGAGAGGATCGCCGATGACGCCGAGGTTCACCCCCGGCCAGCTGCACGTCCACAGTGGACTGGAAGACATGGTGGCCACCGCGCGCGCGTTGCGTGCCGTCGGCCGCAAGATCGCGCTGGTGCCCACGATGGGCGCGCTGCACGACGGGCACCGTCAGCTGATGCGCACCGCACGCAGGCTGCCGGGCACCGTGCTCGCCGCGTCGATCTTCGTCAACCCGCTGCAGTTCGGGCCGGACGAGGACTACGACCGCTACCCGCGCCCGCTCGAAGCCGACCTGAAGATCTGCGGGGACGAACGCGTAGAGCTGGCGTTCACGCCGTCGCGCGAGGACATGTATCCGGGTGGCCCGGAGATCATGGTCGACCCCGGCCCGCTGGGCGGTGAGCTGGAGGGCGCGTCCCGGCCCGGTCACTTCGCGGGGGTGCTGACCGTGGTGACCAAGCTGTTCACGATCATCCAGCCGCACTACGCGGTGTTCGGTGAGAAGGACTACCAGCAGCTCACGCTCGTCAGGAAGCTGGTGCGCGACCTCAACCTCGACGTGAAGGTCATCGGCGTGCCGATCGTGCGGGACGCAGACGGGCTCGCCCGTTCCTCCCGCAACGCCTACCTCGACGACGACCAGCGCGCGGCCGCGATCACCCTGTCCTCGGCGCTCGCGGCGGGTGCGCGGGTCAGCGCGGGTGGTGCCGCGATCGTGCTGGAGTCCGCGCGGGCGGTGCTCGACAAGGAGCCGCTCCTGTCGGTCGACTACCTGGAGCTGCGTGGTGCCGACCTCGGTCCGGCGCCGGAGCGCGGTGACGCCCGGCTGCTGGTGGCGGCGCGGGTCGGCTCGACGCGGCTCATCGACAACACCCAGGTTCTGCTTGGACAGGGGGAGGACTGACATGTTCCGCAAGATGCTCAAGTCCAAGATCCACCGCGCGACCGTCACACAGGCCGACCTGCACTACGTCGGCTCGGTGACCGTCGACCAGGACCTCATGGAGGCCGCGGACCTGCTGGAGGGCGAGCAGGTGACGATCGTCGACGTCACCAACGGCGCCCGCCTCGAGACGTACGTGATCACCGGCGAGCGGGGCAGCGGCGTCGTCGGCATCAACGGCGCGGCCGCGCACCTCGTGCACCCCGGCGACATCGTCATCCTGATCGCGTACGGCCTGATGGACAACGCCGAGGCCGCCGCCTGCCGGCCGAGGGTCGTGTTCGTCGACGAGGCGAACACGATCGTCGACAAGGGTTCCGTGCCCGCACACGTGCCGGACGGGCACGGTCTGGTCAGCGGCGCGATGCCGATGACGACACCGGCGGAGACCGCGGACGCGGCGATGCTCGACGCGCTGCTGGCTTCGGAGAGCTGACCCCGGTGCTGCTCGCGATCGACGTCGGCAACACCAACATCGCACTGGGCCTGTACGCGGGGACCGAGCTGGTCCGTGACTGGCGGATGCGCACCGACCCGCAGATGACGGCCGACGAGCTGGCATTGACCATGCGCGGGCTGCTCGGCGAGCACGCGGACGAGGTCACGGGCGTCTCCGCGCTGTCGACGGTGCCCGCGGTGCTGCGTGAGCTGCGGGTGATGCTGGGCCGCTACTACCGCGTGGTGCCGCGCGTGATCGTCGAGCCAGGGGTGCGGACCGGCGTCCCGTTGCTGGTGGACAACCCGAAGGAGGTCGGCGCCGACCGGGTGATCAACACGCTCGCGGCCCACCACCTGCACGAGACGACGTGTGTGGTCGTCGACTTCGGTACGTCCACCAACATCGACGTGATCTCCGCGAAGGGCGAGTTCCTCGGCGGCGTGTTCGCGCCCGGCATCGAGATCTCGGTGGACGCGCTCGCGTCGCGGGCTGCCGCGCTGCGCAAGGTGGAGCTGGTCCGGCCGAAGTCGGTGATCGGCAAGAACACCGTGGAGTGCCTGCAGTCCGGCATCATGTACGGCTTCACCGCCCAGGTCGACGGGCTCGTGCGCCGCATCGTCGACGAGCTGCACCGCACCGCCCACCCCGGCGAGGTCACGGTGATCGCGACCGGCGGTCTCGCCCCGCTGGTGGTCGACGACTCCGAGACGATCACCGACCACCGCCCCGACCTGACGCTGCTGGGGCTGCGCCTGGTCTTCGAACGCAACACGAGGTGACCGTGGACATCCGCGCGGCTCGCGATGGCGACGGCGCCGCCCTGCTGGAGATCGACTTCGTGACGTGGACGCCGGTGGTCTCCCCGGCGCCGGCGCCGACCAGGGAGGAACGCTCGTCGTTCTTTGTGGACGGCCGAGGCCCGGACAGCTACCTGGTGGCCGAGATCGACGGGAAGGTCAGCGGGTACGTGTCGTTGCACCAGAGCATCCCGCTGCCCTCGCACGCCCACGTGCTGGAGATCAACGGGCTGGCCGTCGACCCGTCGGCGCAGGGCCGGGGCGTCGGTCTGGCACTGGTCAAGGGCGCGGTGGCGGAGGCGGTCCGGCGGGGCGCCAAGAAGGTGACGCTGCGGGTGCTGGGTGAGAACGCGGGCGCCCGGCGACTCTACGAGCGCTGTGGGTTCGTCGTCGAGGGCGTGCTGCGCGGCGAGTTCATGCTGGACGGCAAGCTCGTCGACGACGTGCTCATGGCCCGGCGACTCTGACCGCGACCGCCGGGCCTCATCGCCGCCCGGCGCGCACGATCTTCGTAGTCAACGGCACGTCGAACTCCCCGGCCTTCGTCCGCGGCACCGAGCGCCCAGCGGATGCCGTCCACCGGGTAGTCCGGCCGGTGCGCTGCGTAGTCGGCCGCGTGGGACCCGAAGGAACGTGCCCGCGCGAGGTACAACTCGTCCGCCATGGCACCCAAACTAACCCGTTAACACACGCATTACTCTGTTCGACTGTGACCGACGAAACGCAGGTACCGGAGCCCGACGACCTTCCTGAGCAGCTTCGGGTCCGTCGCGAGAAGCGGGCCCGGCTGCTTGCCGACGGCGTGGATCCATATCCGGTCGAGCTGCCGCGCACCCACACCCTGCGACAGATTCGTGAGACGTATTCGGACCTCGCCTCCGACACCTCGACCGGTGATGTGGTGGGTGTCACTGGCCGCGTCATCTTTCTGCGCAATACGGGCAAGCTCTGTTTCGCGACGTTGCAGGAGGGCGACGGCACCGAACTGCAGGCGATGCTGAGCCTGAACAAGGTGGGTGAGGGAGCCCTTTCGGACTGGAAGACCATCGTCGACATCGGTGATCACGTTTTCGTCCTCGGCGAGGTAATCACCTCACGCCGTGGCGAGCTGTCCGTTCTCGCCGACGAGTGGCGAATCGCGGCCAAGTCGCTGCGGCCGCTCCCGGTCGCGCACAAGGACCTGAACGAGGAAACCCGGATTCGGCAGCGGTATGTCGATCTGATCCTGCGCCCGCAGGCCAGGGAAACCGTGCGTACCCGCGCGGGGGTGGTCCGCGCATTGCGTGAGAGTTTCCACCGCAGGGGATTCACCGAGGTGGAGACGCCGATGCTGCAGACCCAGCACGGCGGCGCCACCGCGCGTCCGTTTGTCACACACTCGAACGCGATGGGCATGGACCTGTACCTGCGCATCGCGCCGGAGCTGTTCCTGAAGCGCTGCGTGGTCGGCGGTATCGAGAAGGTCTTCGAGATCAACCGTAACTTCCGCAACGAGGGCAGCGATTCATCACATTCCCCCGAGTTCGCGATGCTCGAGTTCTACGCCGCCTACGAGACCTACGACTCGATGGCCGTGCTGACCCGCGAACTCATCCAGGAGTCCGCGCAGGCAGCGCTCGGTACGCAGGTGGTCACGCTCGCGAACGGTGAGGAGTACGACTTCTCCGGCGAGTGGGAAAACCTGTCGATGTACTCGTCGCTGTCGGCGGCGCTCGGCTCCGAGGTGACCCCGGAAACCCCAGCCGAGTTGCTGCACAAGCACGCCGGCGACCTGGAACTCGAGGTGGATCCGAAGCTGGGCCACGGCAAGATGGTCGAGGAGCTGTGGGAGCACCTGGTCGGCGACAAGCTGTACGCGCCGACGTTCGTTCGTGATTTCCCGGTCGAGACCTCACCGCTGACCCGCCAGCACCGCAGTATCGACGGCGTCGCCGAAAAATGGGATCTCTACGTCCGGGGTTTTGAGCTCGCCACCGGATATTCCGAGCTTGTCGACCCGGTCGTGGAACGTGAGCGACTCACCGAACAGGCCGGTCTGCGCGCCGGTGGTGACGCCGAGGCGATGCGTCTCGACGATGACTTCCTGCGCGCACTCGAGTACGGAATGCCGCCCAGCGGCGGCGTCGGAATGGGTGTCGACCGGTTGCTCATGGCACTCACCGGTCTCGGCATCCGGGAGACGATCCTGTTTCCGCTGGTGCGCCCAGAATGAGCAACTCGTGGCACGGGAACCACTAACCTAATCACGGATTTGCGTTAAGCTGGTTAGTGGGAGTATTTGTATCTGTGCTCATGCACGTTCGCTTGGTCCCCGTGTCGCAATCCTGAGGAGGGCGCAGATGGCGCAGAAGGTTACGGTTAGCCTGGTCGACGACCTCGATGGTTCCGTGGCGGGAGAGACGGTCGAGTTTGGATTGGACGGTGCGTTCTACGAGATCGACCTCTCCGATGACAATGCGGAGCGGTTGCGGGACGCGCTGGCCGATTACGTCGAGCACGCGCGCAGGTCCGGTGGCCGTAAGCGCACGGGTGGCCGGGTGGCCGTCGCGGGCCGCGCACCGCGCACCGCGTCCGCGGATCGGGAACAGAACCAGGCAATGCGGGAGTGGGCCCGCAAGCAGGGCATGAACATCTCCGATCGAGGCCGAATCCCGAAGGAAGTAGCCGAGGCGTACAACGCTCAGGCCTGAGATTCACACAATCGTGCGGCGCCGGTTCCTGCATTAGGCGGGAACCGGCGTTTTCGCTTCGGCGGGACGAACCGCCACGGCGATCCACGCCGCGCTGCCGACGGTCGCGACACCGGCGAGCGCCATCGCGACGCCGACCGGCACGACCTCGGTCAACCCGCCGAACACCAGCGGCCCGACGCCCTGGAACGTCATCAGCCCGGTGGACAGCAACCCGAACGCCTGCCCACGCGCGTCGTCGGGCAGGGCGTCCCGGAACCGGCCCTGTAGGCCGATCCCGAACGCGAACCCGGCGCCCATGACGGCCATCAGGACCCCGGCGGTCACGGCGTTCAGGTCGACGACGAACGCGACGAGCGGCGCCCCGAGCAACGCGACCAGCAGCGGCACGGCCCGTTCCCTTGTCCTCGGCGCGAGCATCCTCGTCACCAGCAGGTTGCCGACGAACATCCCGGCGGGGATACACGCGAGCACCACACCCGCCGCGCCGTCGGGGAAGTCCACCAGGGCCGCGTAGGGGATCAGCAGGCTCTCCCCGCCGATCACCAGTGCGGGCGGCAGCCAGCTCGCGAACATCAGCCGCCGCACCACCGGGTCGACGAGCAGCTCACGTGCGCCGTGGATGCTCTGCCGCACCAGCGACCGCTCACTCTGCCGCCCCGGTGCGGGCAGGTCGGGCAGCGCGAGCCGGGCCCACAGGGCGGCCGAGGCGTGGCACCCGGCGGTCACCAGCAACGCGGTCTCCGGCCCCACGAACGCGACCGCGAGCCCGCCGCCCGCCATGCCGATGACCTGCGCCCCCGACGAGGCGAGCTGGAACAGCCCCCGCCCGACGACGAACGCGTCGCCGGACAGGACGTCCGCGGTGAGCCGCCCCGCGGTCCCGTTGAACACCGGCGCGAGACACCCGACGCCGGCGACCAGCAGCAGGCTCGCCCACACGGGCATGCCGCCGATCGCCAGCACCATGGCGGCTGCCGCCTCCAGCGCGTAGCCGGCGACGATCAACAGCCGCGGCCGGACCAGGTCTGGCAGGGCGCCGAGGAAGAGGCCGCCGATGACCTGGGGAAGGAACGATGCGCCGAACGTCATCGCGCCGAGCAGCGCCGACCCGGTGGTCGTGAAGACCAGCACGGACAGGGCGACCGTGCGCAGGGTGTCGGCGCCGATCGCGAGGGCCCTGGTGAAGAACACCGTGCGGAAGACGGGCACGGAAAGGACCTGACGGAAGGTAGCTCGTTCGCTCACCGGCACAGCTTCTGCCGTGGGGGATCTTGTCTCCATTTTTTCGTGCACCGGCGTAAGGTCACGGCGTGCTGAGGTTCGTGGCCGGCCGAGACGACCTGCTGAACAGCAGGTTCGCGTTGTCCCCTGTGACCGAGCTGGAGAACTTGCTGCGCAAGCTCGTCGGCCGCAGACGCGCGGCGCTGCCACCGGCGTGGGCGGCCCGCCTGACGCCTGCCTTCCACCGACTGCGCGCGGAGACGGCGCTGGACGCGGTGCTGGCGCTGCAGAGCGAGCGCTACGGCCCGGCGTTCGTCGCGCAGCCGCCGTCGAGCATGGCCCAGACCATCGGGGACGACGTCGCCGCGATCAGGATGACGCCGCTGGCGCAGGCACGAAAGGAGATCGCCGACTGCCTTTCCCGCCGCCCGACCAGCGATCCGAGGGTGCTTGCCGTGCTGGCCGACAAGAACGTGGCCACGATCCTGGCGGACGCGATGGAGGCGGCATGGCATGAGCTGGTCGCCCCGGACTGGCCGACGCTGCGTGCGGTGCTGGAGCGCGACGTCGTGTACCGGGGCGGCCTGCTCAGCACCGGCGGCTGGCAGGCCGCGTTCGCGGGTCTGCACGAACGCCTGAGGTGGCGCGACGGCGCGCTGGAGCTGAGCAGGTTCGGTGACAGCACGCACGAGCTGGACGGCGCCGGCCTGCTGCTGGTGCCCGCGGTGTTCGTGTGGCCGCACATCGGCGCGTACACGGACCCGCCGTGGCCGAAGACACTCGTCTACCCGGCACGCGGCACGGCAGCGCTGTGGGATCCGGGCCCGGCGACCCCACCGGACGCGCTCGCGTCGTTGCTGGGCAACTCCAGGGCGCGGCTGCTGTCGGCCCTGGCGGACCCGGCGAGCACCACCCAGCTGGCGACGTCACTGGGCATGGCCACGGGCGCGGTCGGCGACCACCTGGCGGTACTACGCAACGCGGGCCTGGTCACAAGGGCCCGCTCCGGCCGCTCGGTGCTCTACCGCAGAACCCCACTGGGCGACGCCCTGACCGGCGCCACCCCATGAAAACCCGCGAGTCCAACCCGCACGACCGCCATGTCCAACCGGCACGACCGCCGTGTTCGACCCGCGCGACCGTCGAGTTCGACCGGCGTGACCGTCGTGTTCGACCGGCACGACCGCCGTGTTCGACCGGCGACCGGCGCGTTCAATCGGCGTGACCGTCGTGTTCGACCGGCACGACCGTCGAGTTCGACCCGCGCGACCGCCGTGTTCGACCGGCACGACCGTCGAGTTCGACCCGCGTGACCGCCGTGTTCAACCGGCACGACCGCCGTGTCCAACCGGCACGACCGCCGTGTTCAACCCGGCACGACCGCCGTGTTCGACCGGCGACCGGCGCGTTCAACCGGCGCGACCGGCGCGTTCAACCGGCACGACCGCCGAGACCGTCGTGTTCGACCGGCGTGACCGTCGTGTTCGACTTTTAGCGCTTGGCGCAGACCCGGGGGCACGTTCCGCACACGCCCTGCCCGGCCTCCATCAGGTAGTGGAAGCAGCAGGCCTCCCGCCGCCGCGTCCACTCCGTCCTGCCGTCGTCGCCGACCACAGGGCGCAGCGTCGACGCCGACGTCAGTGGCGCGTAGCGGTCCGGCAGCAGCAGGTTCGCGTCCAGCACCCCGGCCGTCTCATCGCCCGCGTACCGGCCGACGAGCCACATGGAGTGGTCGAGCGCGTCCGTCGCGGCCGCCCACAGCGTGTGCCTGCCGAAGCGCACGGTCCCGCTGAACGCGGCAACGAACCGGGCCGCGTGCGCGGTGAACCGGCCGCGCAGAACCGCGGCGAGCGCCTTCTCCGACGGCACGACCGTCGCGTTGGGCGTGCCCGCTGCCGGGTCGTCTGGCAGGCACACGAAGCTCTCGTCCAGAACGGCGATGGAGTCTGGGTGGGGTCTCGGTCGAGCCTTGTGGAAGGCGAGGTGCTCCGGCCGCAGTGACGGCACCCGGCGCTCATGGTGGAAGAGCAGTGTCGCGAGGTATCCGGGCACGCCCAAGTACCACGACATCACGTAACCCGCTGTGGTCCGTTCGGGGGCCTCGCTGTACCGGTCATGCAGCCAACCTGCGAGTTCCTGGCGCCACATGGTGAAGCCGTCGGGTGCGGAGAGTAGTTCCGCGCAGTTCACCCAGCCGGCGGAGTCCTCCGGGAGGCCGACGCGGACCTCGGTCCTGACCTGGCGCGAAGCGGCCCGTGTGACGGATTCGACAAGGGAGGGCGCGCGCGCGTCAGTCACAAGCCGTAGGCTTGAACTGGTCCGCATGGGCGTCTCCGGGTGCTTCGTTAGGTGAGCCTTCCCTAACTTTAACCCACTAACAAGATCATCGCGAACTGGCCTCATGTGTGTTCGCGCTCAGCGGACATCCGGCTCTGGCGGAATCCGACCTCGTTGTCGCACGTTGTTCCCTGAGAAGCTCACGGATAGCCGCAAGTGGTACTGAGAGCAACAAGCTGGACGACTACAGTGGTCTTCACGGTGCTGACCCACCGCCCGGGTACGAGCGGTGGTTTAAGGGCCGCCGGCGCAGCAGTCAGGAGTGCAGATGTTTGAGAGGTTCACCGACCGCGCGAGGCGGGTGGTTGTGCTGGCCCAAGAAGAGGCCAGGATGCTCAACCACAACTACATCGGCACCGAGCACATCCTCCTGGGTTTGATCCACGAGGGTGAGGGTGTCGCCGCCAAGGCGCTCGAGTCGCTGGGAATCGCCCTGGAGGGCGTGCGGCAGCAGGTCGAGGAGATCATCGGCCAGGGCCAGCACGCGCCGAGCGGGCACATCCCCTTCACCCCACGGGCCAAGAAGGTCCTCGAGCTGTCGCTGCGGGAAGCGCTGCAGCTCGGTCACAACTACATCGGTACCGAGCACATTCTCCTGGGTTTGATCCGGGAGGGCGAGGGTGTCGCCGCGCAGGTGCTCGTCAAGCTCGGCGCCGATCTGAATCGTGTGCGCCAGCAGGTGCTGCAGTTGCTGTCCGGTTACCAGGGCAAGGAGCCCGCGGAGACCGGCGGCCGCGGCGAGGGCACCCCGTCCTCCTCGCTGGTGCTCGACCAGTTCGGTCGCAACCTGACCGCGTCGGCGCGGGAGGGCAAGCTCGACCCGGTCATCGGGCGGGCCAAGGAGATCGAGCGGGTCATGCAGGTGTTGTCCCGCCGCACCAAGAACAACCCTGTGCTGATCGGTGAGCCCGGTGTCGGTAAGACGGCTGTGGTCGAGGGTCTCGCGCAGATGGTCGTCAAGGGCGAGGTGCCGGAGACGCTGAAGGACAAGCAGCTGTACACGCTTGACCTCGGCTCCCTGGTCGCCGGTTCGCGGTACCGCGGTGACTTCGAGGAGCGGCTGAAGAAGGTCCTCAAGGAGATCCGGACCCGCGGTGACATCATCCTGTTCATCGACGAGATCCACACGCTCGTCGGTGCGGGTGCCGCGGAGGGCGCGATCGACGCGGCGTCGATCCTGAAGCCGATGCTCGCTCGTGGTGAGCTGCAGACGATCGGCGCGACCACGCTCGACGAGTACCGCAAGTACGTCGAGAAGGACCCCGCGCTGGAGCGCCGTTTCCAGCCGATCCAGGTCGGTGAGCCGACGCTGGAGCACACGATCGAGATCCTCAAGGGCCTGCGGGACCGGTATGAGGCGCATCACCGTGTGACGATCACCGACCCGGCGCTGGTGGCCGCGGCGACGCTCGCCGACCGGTACATCAACGACCGGTTCCTGCCGGACAAGGCGATCGACCTGATCGACGAGGCAGGCGCCCGGATGCGGATCCGCCGCATGACCGCGCCACCGGACCTGCGCGAGTTCGACGAGAAGATCGCCGACGTGCGCCGTGAGAAGGAAAGCGCCATAGACGCGCAGGACTTCGAGCGGGCCGCCAAGCTGCGTGACTCGGAGAAGACGCTGCTCGGCCAGAAGGCGGAGCGGGAGAAGCAGTGGAAGGACGGTGACCTGGACGTCGTCGCGGAGGTCGACGACGAGCAGATCGCCGAGGTCCTCGCCAACTGGACCGGCATCCCGGTGTTCAAGCTCACAGAGGAGGAGACCACGCGTCTGCTCCGCATGGAGGACGAGCTGCACAAGCGGATCATCGGTCAGGAGGACGCGGTCCGCGCCGTGTCCCAGGCGATCCGCCGCACCCGCGCCGGCCTGAAGGACCCGAGGCGCCCGTCCGGGTCGTTCATCTTCGCCGGCCCGTCCGGTGTCGGTAAGACCGAGCTGTCCAAGGCGCTGGCGAACTTCCTGTTCGGTGAGGACGACGCGCTCATCCAGATCGACATGGGTGAGTTCCACGACCGGTACACCGCCTCGCGGCTTTTCGGTGCCCCTCCCGGGTACGTGGGCTACGAGGAGGGTGGTCAGCTGACCGAGAAGGTCCGCCGGAAGCCGTTCTCGGTGGTCCTGTTCGACGAGATCGAGAAGGCGCACCAGGAGATCTACAACACGCTCCTGCAGGTTCTCGAGGATGGTCGTCTCACCGACGGTCAGGGCCGCACGGTCGACTTCAAGAACACCGTCATCATCTTCACGTCGAACCTGGGCACGCAGGACATCTCGAAGGCGGTGAACCTGGGCTTCTCCAGCGGTGGTGAGGGCCAGACCTACGACCGGATGAAGCAGCGCGTCGACGACGAGCTGAAGAAGCACTTCCGGCCGGAGTTCCTCAACCGTATCGACGACATCATCGTGTTCCACCAGCTCACCGAAGAGCAGATCGTCAAGATGGTGGACCTGATGATCACCCGCGTCGAGACGCAGCTGAAGAACAAGGACATGGCCATCGAGCTGACCCCGGCCGCGAAGAAGCTGCTCGCG
The DNA here is from genome assembly GCF_049647105.1 of Actinophytocola sp. Taxonomy (GTDB): domain Bacteria; phylum Actinomycetota; class Actinomycetes; order Mycobacteriales; family Pseudonocardiaceae; genus Actinophytocola. The sequence continues at coordinate 38,782 of NZ_JBARWZ010000255.1, read as the reverse complement.
ACCCGCGGCTTCGACAAGGTCCTCGGCGCCCGGCCGCTGCGCCGCACGATCCAACGCGAGATCGAGGACCAGCTGTCGGAGAAGATCCTGTTCGGCGAGATCCAGGCCGGCCAGATCATCATCGTCGACGTCGAAGGCTGGGACGGCGAGGAAGGCACGTCCACGGACAAGGCGAAGTTCACCTTCCGCGGTGAGCCCAAGCCCGCCAACGTTCCGGACGCCCCGCCGGTCGACATGGCCGCGTCGAGCGGTGCCGAAGCCGGTAGCGACGACGCTGAGACCGCCTGATCTGATCTGAGGCAAACGGAAGGCCGCGCTCCGAGAGGGGCGCGGCCTTCTGCTTTGTCCGAACCCGAGGGGTTGTCCACAGCCAAGGCAGTTGTCCACAGCTCTGCCCACAACCCGCAGTGACTGTCGGTGCCCTCCCGTAGGCTGGCAACCGGGGCCGGAGGCCAACCCCGCCGCCGGACGCGCACGCGCATCCGCGCCTCTCGAATTTCAAGCCCTGTAAGGGTTCCACGCCGCCCAGCTGCGCCTGGCGCGGTGGCTGGCCGGCCTCCGGCCCCCTCGAACCACGCTACGGCATGGCACCGACACAACGGGTCGCCCGAACGCTCAGTGACCCCAGTTATCCACAGCCGACGCAGTTGTCCACAGTCAGCCTGGGGACAACCCGGAACCGTCGCCCCAGCCCGTTACGCTGGATTCCGGGGGGCGGAGGCCCGCGACACGGCGCAAACCAGCGGCGCGTCCCACCCAACCTCAGGCAAGCTGTACCCATGGGGCTTGAGGACGACCCGTTCGACTGGCGGGTCACCAAGGACGGGCAGTTGCACGTCTCCCGTGGCGGCCGGGTCGTCACGACGGTCCGCGGCGCCACCGCCGCCAAGCTCCTCGGCCGCCTCGAACACGCAGCCGACGACGAGACTCAGCACCTTCTCGCCCGCGCCACCGGCAACTACAAACGGGGCAACGAACGCCATGGTTAGGTGGAGCCAGGCCACCGCCGACGTCGACTACGACCCCGTCGACTACCCAACGGAACCCGAACCGCGCCGCCGGAGCGGCAAGGTCACGTTCCTGCTGACCCTCCTCGCGCTGGCGATCCTCGGATACGGGGTCGTCCGCGTGCTCAGCCTCGAGAACAACGTGTTCCTCGTCGGCGCCATGACGCTCACGCCGTACGTGGTCGCCGGCGCCGTCATGCTCACGTTCCTCACCCTCCTGCTGCGGCGGTGGGTGCTGGGGCTGGTGGTCCTCGTCGTCACCCTGTCGCTGGCGTCGCTCCTCGGGCCGCGGTTCCTGGCGGAGGAGCAACCGGCCGCGAAGGGCCCGCACCTGCGGATCATGGCCGCGAACCTCCACCTCGGCCAGGCCGACGCGCGGACGCTCGTCGACCTCGTCCGGCGGCACAAGGTCGACATTCTCGCGATGCCGGAACTGACCCCCACCGCGGTGTCCGCTTTGGACAGTGCGGGGCTGGCGAAAGCGTTGCCGTACCGGGTGTTCGACGATCGGCCCGGCGGCGATGGCGCCGGCATCGCGTCGAACGTGCCGCTGCGCCAGATCGTTCTCGTCGAGGACAGCACGTTGTCGCAACCGTCGACGGTCGTCGACCTGCCGGGCAACGACGATCTCGAAGTGACCGCGATACACGTCCAGCCGCCGATGACGGACGGCGACGCCCGCACATGGCGAACCGAGCTGGCCGACCTGCCTAAGTCCACATCGGACAGTCGGCCACGGATCCTGGCGGGCGACTTCAACGCGACACTCGACCACGCCGCGTTCCGCGACCTGGTCGACCACGGCTACGCCGACGCGGGGGAGGAGACGGGCAAGGGCCTGCTCGCGACGTGGTCGTCATGGCCGACGGGCCCGCCGCTGACGATCGACCACATCGTCACGGACGCCCGCTGCGCGATCAGCAGCTACGCCGTCTTCGACCTGCCCAACAGCGACCACCGCGCGATCATGGCCGAGGTGATCCTCCCGTAGGGCGTGCCCAGCGCGGGCGCGGCCGTCGGCCCCCCGATATCCAGCGTAGCGGCGAGGGGTGACAGTTTCCGGGGCCGTCGACGCGTGCTGTGCACAGGTCAGGCCGTTGTGGACAACTCGCTACCGTCGCAGCGGTCCCGGGTACAGGAACTCGTCCCCGGGCACCGTGTCGGTCCGGAACCAGGCCTCGAAGAACGCCGTCAGGTCCTTGCCCGCCGTCTCGGACACGAACTTCTCGAAGTCCGGCCAGGACGCGTTGCCGTCGCGGTGCTTCGCCGGCCATTCCTTCAGCACCCGGTTGAACGCGTCGTCGCCGATCTCGCGGCGCAGTGCGTGCAGTGCGAGCGGGCCCTTCTCGTACACGGCGCCGAACTCGTTGCCCGCGCCCATGTCGTACAGCTTCTCCGCGAACAGTTCATGCCCGCTCGCGACCTCGGTCCGGTACTGCTCGTCGAGGTTGACGCCGTACTTCGCCTCGTCCCACAGCCACTGCGCGTAGCTCGCGAAGCACTCGTTCAGGCAGATGTCCTTCCACTCGGACACCGAAACGGAGTTGCCGTACCACTGGTGCGCGTTCTCGTGCACCACCACCGCTTCCTCCGCCCACGCCGCGTAGATGGGCCTGCCCTGGGTCTCCAGCGAGAACCCGATGTTCTCGTTGATGTAGATCCCGCCCGCCGCCGACTGGGGGTACGGGCCGAACTTCGACTCAAGGAACGTCAGGATCTCGGGGAGCCTCGACTCGACCGACATCTTGTCCTCCGCGCCCGGCGCGTACGCGCTCACCACCGGGGTGCCGCTGTCGAGTGTGGACCGCTCGAAGGTCCACTTGTCGATGCCGACCGTGGTCAGGTACGTCGCGATGCGGGTGGGCTCGTTCCAGTGGTACGTGGTCCAGCCGTCGTTACCCGGCGTGGCGGGGGACTCGACACCGTTCGAGATCACGCTCCACCCGTTCGGGACGCGTGCGTCCAGTTTGAACGTCGCCTTGTCCTTCGGGGTGTCGTTCGCCGGGAACCAGTACGTCGCCGAGTGGGGCTCGCCCGCCACGAACGCGCCGCCGGAGGCCGACGGCTGCCAGCCGTTCTCGCCGAGCGAACCCTGTTGGGCGCCGTCCGGAGTGCCGTCGTACTTCACCCGCGTCTCGAAGGAGTCGCCCTTCGCCACCGGCTTCGCCGGGGTGATCACCAGTTCGTGGTCGCCTTCGCGGGTGAACTTGGCCTCTGCGCCGCCGACGGAGACCGACGAGACGTCCAGGCCGAGCAGGTCCAGGTTGAACTTCGGCAGCGCCGCGCTCGCCTTCGCCGTGACCAGCGTGTCGCCCTGCAGCGTCTTCTTCCCCGGGTCGTAGCTGATCTGCACGTGGTAGGCGGTCACGTCGTAGCCGGGGTTGCCGTCCTCCGGGTAGTACGGATCGCCAGCACCGTCGCCGCTGGGGGCCTCGGCCGCGGGTGGCGCTTCGTCCTGGGCCGGCGACGACTCGTTCGACCGCGAGACCGTGCAGGCGGCGAGACCCGTCGCGGCCAGCGTGAGGCAGACAACGCGCATGGCCGTGCGGTGGTGCATGGTGAACAGCTCCCGATCGTCGGCGACCCGGACATCATGACCGACCGGATGTGATGCGTGGGTTGGCTCGGTGTATCCATCAGGCGTGCACATCGTCGAGTTCGGCGGCGAAGGCCCCGGCATCCTGCTCCTCCACGGCCTGATGGGCCGCGCGACCACCTGGTGGTCCACCGCGAGGTGGCTGACCGCCTACGGCCGGGTCGTCGGGCTCGACGCGCGGGGCCACGGCCGCAGCCCGCACCGGGGCGGCGGCTGGCGCACCGAGGACTTCGTCGACGACGCGGCGCTGGTCCTGCGCGACCTGGGCCCGTCGACCGTGATCGGCCACTCGATGGGCGGGCTGCACGCGTGGTGCCTCGCCGCCACCCACCCGGACCTGGTCCGCGCGGTCGTCGTCGAGGACATCGCCCCTGACCAGCGCGGCAAGACCGTCGACCCGTGGAAGGCGTACTTCGAGTCGTGGCCGGTGCCGTTCCGGTCACTGGCACACGTGCGGGAGTTCTTCGGCGACCTCGGCGACTGGTTCACGGAGTGCGTCGAGGAACGCGCCGACGGCTACCACCTGATCGCCGACCTCGAGGACCTGTACGAGATCGCGAGCGAGTGGGGGCGCCGCGACTACTGGCCGTTCGTCGGGCGGGTCCGCTGCCCGATGCTGGCGATCGAGGCCGGGCACAGTGCCATGCCGCCGGGGCAGATGGCCGAACTGCCGAAACGAGCGGGCGGCGAGGTGCGTCACCTGGTCGTCGAGGGTGCCGGGCACGTCGTGCACCACGACCGGCCCGCCGTGTACCGGGGCGCGGTAGAGGCGTTCCTGGCTAGTCCGTCTCCCCGCCATTAAAAGTGTCGGTGCTAGTCCGCCTCCCCGGCATTTCAAAGTGTCGGTCTCGACCCAGCGCATCCTCGGCCCGTGGGTGGTTGGTGGCTGGGTGCCGTCACGTTCCCCTGGGGTCGCTGTTGGTCAGGCCCGGACCCTCGCACAAAGATCTATCGGGCAGGGGTGGGTCCTGCTAGCGGCGGCGCTCCCGTAGGGAACGTGGCAGGTCGGCGGGTGGGTCGGCGGGTGTTTCGCGGTAGCCGGGGATCTTCGACTGCGCCGCGGTGGGCCGGACCATGAACGAGCTGCCGAACTCCTCTTCCTCCTCCGCGGCCGTGCGGCGAACGGGCCGGGGCGGTGGCGCGGGTTCGTTGGCGGGCGGTGGTGTGGCGGCCGCGCCGGCCGCCGCCTCGCACATCGCCGAGTAGCGGGCGAAGAGGGCCCGTCCCGCGACGGTCAGCGTGTCCGACCGGCGCAGTTCCTCGATGAGGGTGTCCCGCACCGTGCGCAGTTCTTCACTCATGCCCGTCCTCCAGATCGCGCAGGACGTCAGCCTCACCCGTGTGGGTGTCGACGACCACGATCTCGGTGATCCTTGCCTTGATCGACCCTACCGGGTAGAGCGCCGCGAAGCCTGCCGTCATCTGAGCAGGCTCGAGGTCGCGGGCGAGGACGCAGTGCGGCATCCACGAACCCGGCAAATACCGCGCGACCGGCTGTTTCACCCGTTTCGCCAGCACGTCGTGGATCGCGGAGTGGACGGCGAGCAGTTCGGTGTCGACGACCGCGGTCAGTGCCAGCTCACCCTCGGCGGCGGTCAGGATCGACAGCCACAACGAGGGGATCGACAGCAGCCGCAGGTCCTCCCGCAGCGCGCCGCGGATGGCGGCGGGAATCGTGCCGGCGGCCGCGAACGTGACGTGTGGTGATGTGGCGGGGCTGGGGACGCCGTTGTCCGCCAGCCTCCGCCACAGTCCTCGTACGGCGACGTCCGCGTCGCCGTCGAAGTGGAACTCCAGCGCCTGCGCCATGCACGCAGGGTGCCAGGTGTCAGGCGAGCAGCCGCTGCCAGGTCGCGGTGTCGACGGTGCCGATCTGCCGGCCGCGCGCGGACATCAGCACCTGCGCGGCCTTCGCGGCCTCACCGGTGTCGCCTGCCAGCACGGTGCGCACCAGCAGCGGCCATGTGGTGACGCCGATGAAGCCGCTCTCGTCCGCGGTCCGGCTGGCGTAGCAGGGTTCGTACGCCACGCCGTTCTCGGCCGCGAGCCGCGACACCGCGTCGAACGTCGCGGCACCGAACACGCCGTCCGCCTTGAGGTCCACGCCGCGTGCGCGCAGGAGGTGTTGCGCGGCAAGGACTTTGTCGCTCCGCTCGCCCGGCTTCAGCAGGGGCCAGGTGAGCTGCGGAGCGGCGGCGGCGGCGGGTGAGGCCCCCAGGGCGCCGCGGACGGCCTCGATCAGCTCCGGCAGGCGCTCGTACAGCACCTGGCCGGGGCACTCGGTGGCGTTGAAGTCGCGGTGCCCTCGGATCATGTCCGGCGAGATGCCGTACGACTGGGCGATGTACGCGACCAGCTGCACGAGCGAGTTCCACAGGGCATTCGGGACGTCCACTGTGGAGTAGAGGCCCTCGTTCTCGATGCCGATGATCTCGCTGTTGTGGTCGCCGACGTTCGCGCCCTGCACGTGCCTCGTGCCGCCGTCAAGGATCTCCACGCTGCGGTGGCGACCCTCGGTGACGTGCCCACCCCGGCTGTTGGTGAGCTGCTGGCCGGTGTCGATCCAGCCGCGGCCGTCCATGTGGAAGTCCTGGATGTCGCGTGAGATCTGGTACGCGTGCGCCAGCGACGTGTCGGACGAGTTTCCGCCCGCGGTGTGGTGGACGACGATGTAGGTCGGTTTGTGGTTCTCGACGGTGATGGTGCCGTTCGGCGGGCGAGCGCCCCACTCGTTGCACGTGTGGATGCGCGGACGTTCGACGGCGTTGGCGGTGCTGGCTCTGACCTCACCAAACGCCAGTGGCGCTGTCGACGCGCCCAGTGCGCCCATCGCTGTGACGGTGAAGCCGCCCCTCAACAGGGCACGGCGGGATACGGCCATCTCGATCTCCCTCGACTGGGGCCGTTCGGCCCAGATCGGTGACTGGCATTCCGAACGTAGTGCCGTGGCTACCTCGAAGACAAGAGTTCCCCAATTGCCAGAGAATTTGGTTGCCGATTCTCAGTGGCGAAGCTCCGCTCAGTGGCGGTGCTCTCCGGGTAACGCGAACAAGCCGTCGGTGGTCTGTTCGACCAGGCCGTCCACCAGCAGCGAGTCGAGACACCTGTCCCGCTGCCCCGCGTCGGACCAGACGACGTCCAGCCGGGTCTTGGGGACCGGGACCGAGGTGTCCCGCAGGACGTCCAGCAGCAGACCACGCACCTGGCGGTCCGTGCCAGCGAACTTCTGCACGGGCTTCGCGGGTCCGGCGTAGGCGGGCCTGCCGTTGCGCTGCCACGCGCACGCGTCGAACACCGGGCAGTCGGCGCAGCGCGGGTTGCGTGCCGTGCACACGATGGCGCCCAGCTCCATCAGTGCCGCCGACATCCGCGCGGCGTGCTCGTGGTCGGCGGGCAGCAGCTTCTCCGCGTCGGCCATGTCGCGGGTGTTCGACGCGGGCCCCGCGTCGCCCGCGCCGTGCACCGCGCGGGCGATGACGCGCCGCACGTTGGTGTCCACGACCGGGCAGCGCCTGCGGTACGCGAACGCGGCGACCGCACGCGCGGTGTACGCGCCGATGCCGGGCAACGCCAGCAGCGTGTCCACATCGGATGGCACGACGTCGCCGTGCTCGGCGGCGATCACGGCCGCGGCGTCACGCAACCGCAGCGCACGGCGGGGATAACCGAGCTTGCCCCACGCGCGGAGCACGTCGGCGGGGGTGGCGGCGGCGAGCGCGGACGGGACCGGCCAGCGGGCCATCCACTCGTGCCAGGACGGTTCGACACGGGCGACCGGGGTCTGTTGCAGCATGATCTCGCTGACCAGCACGCCCCACGCCGAGCAGTCGGGGCCGCGCCATGGCAGGTCCCGGGCCTTCTCGGCGAACCAGTCCGTCAGCACCGTCGCGTCGATGGTCATCGCCGCGATGCTACGTCAGCACATCCCGGTCAGCTCGTCGGTGTGCCGCTCAGTGAACCTCGGTCAGATCCGCGGTGTGCACGTCGTAGACGAACCCGCGGACGTTGTCGCGGTACGGCACGAACGGGCTGCGCCGCACCCGCTCCACCGACTGCCGCACGCTGTCCTTGACCTCGCGGAACGCCTCGATCGACCACGGCGGGCGGAGCTTCGTGTCCTGCTCCAGCTCGTCCTTGAACTCGTCCTCGGTGATCAGCGAGAGGCCGCACGAGGTGTGCTGCATGATGATCACCTCGCGCGTCTCGAGCTTGCGCTGGCTGATCGCGAGCGAGCGGATCACGTCGTCGGTCACGACACCGCCCGCGTTGCGCAGGATGTGCACCTCGCCGTGGCGCAGGCCGAACACGTCGAACACCTTGATGCGCGCGTCCATGCAGGTCACGACGGCCAGGTGCAGCGATGGCACCGGTGTCGGCACCTCGGGCGCGCCGAGGTCGACACCGGTCACGTGCCGGTGGAGGAGATCGTCGATCGCGGTCATTCGTCAGCTCCCGTGTCTCGCCGTGCCCACATTGCGCTCAAGCACTGGAAACCCGCTCGACACCAATTGGAGCAAGGGTGCGAGCCGAGGGCAACGTGTCGTCGACAACAACTCTCCGTGCTCACACCTGGGAAAATATCCTCCTTTCGGGTCCGTCGGAGATCCAGGTGCATGCGGTGGGGCGGCACTACCTTCTGGTCATGGTCGAACCGAGCGGACCGCTGCCCCAGTCCGTGTACTGGCGCCGCCGCGTTGTCGCGGCGGTCGGTTCGGTGCTCGCTGTGCTGCTGCTGGCGTGGGTCATCGGCAGGCTCGTCGAGTCGGACGACCAGCACCCCGTTCATGGCGCGACGAGCGCGTCGGAGCTGGGTGGCGCGGTGGTGCCCAGCGGCGTTCGCACCACGTCGCGTCGCGCGGCCGCGCCGAGCCCAGTGCCGGAGGAGCCGATGTCGGAGGTGCCACGCCCCGCCGCGTCCCCGGTACCCACGACGGCCCCGCCGCCCGTCCCGCCCGCCGCGTGCCCGGACGCGGTGACGAAGGTCGTGGCGGCACCGGAGGTGCCGTCCTACCGGGTCGGCGCGCTGCCGCTGCTGAAGCTGCGGGTCGTCAACGCGGGCCCGGTGCCGTGCACGAGGGACGTGAGCCGCACGCTGCGGGAGATCCTGTTGCTCGGTGCCGACGGCGCGCGGCTGTGGTCGAGCAATGACTGCTACAAGCCGCCCGCGCAGGACGTGCGGGTGCTGCCGCCGAACCAGCCGGTCGAGTTCTCGGTCAAATGGGCGGGCCGGACGTCCGCGCCCGGCTGCCCGCTGGAGCGCAAGCCGGTCCCGGCGGGCACCTACCAGGTGGTGGGCAAGCTGGGCCCGCTGGCAGGCGCGCCAACGCAGCTCGTGCTGACGTAGCCTAGGCGCCCGCCCAAAACTGTCGGTGCCTCGCGGTAGCGTTGAAATCGGGGGGCCCCCGGCGGGCGAACGAGTGGGACTTTCGTTCGGGTTACGGGCCGAACCAGCGTTCCTCCGTCGTGCGGGGCGGCGCCGACGTGGTGCCGATGACCAGCTCCGTGTCCAGCGTGATGTGCCGCGGCTTGCTGTGTTCCGCCGAGGCGAGCAGCAGCTTTCCGGCCGCGCGGCCCTTCTCCAGCACCGGCTGCCGGATCGTCGTCAGGCCGACCCGCTCGGCCTCGATGATCCCGTCGAAACCGGTCACCGTCAGGTCCTGCGGCACCCGCAGCCCGCGCCGCTTCGCCTCGTTCAGCGCGCCGAGCGCCAGGATGTCCGAGGTGCAGATCAGCGCCGTGACCTCGGGGTTCGCGTCCAGCAGCTGCGCGGCCGCCGACTCGCCGCTCCCGATCGAGTGGTCGAAGCGCTCCACGACCGGCACCCGCGCCCAGTCCACACCGGCCGCATCGAACGACTCGGCCAGCGCCATCAGCCGGGCCCGCTGCACGTGGAAGTGCGCGGTCCGCTGCCGCGAGATCGCCGCGAACCCGTCGTTGCGGTCGCGTGCCAGCCGCATGCACAGCACGCCGATGTTCCGGTGGCCGATGCCGATCAGCCGCCCGGCCAGCTGCGCGATGGCCGCGTGGTCGTCGATGCCGACCAGGTCGACACCCTCGACCCTCGGCTGGTCGCACACCACCGTCGGCACCGGGCGCGACAGCACCGCGGCGAGGTGCGGGTCGTCGTCCGGCACGGAGTACACGACGAAACCGTCCACACCGGCACTGTGCACGGCGGTGACGTCCTCGCGTTCCGGGTTCACGGGCACCAGGTGCAGGCCCTGACCAGCGCCTTCACAGGCCAGCGCCAGCCCCTCCAGGAACCCGAGCGCCGCGGGGTCGCGGAACGCGTACGAGAGGTTCTCGGTCAACAGAAGCCCGACCGCGCCCGCCTTGCGCGTGCGCAACGACCGCGCGACCGGGTCCGGGCCGGGGTAGCCCAGCCGGCGCGCGGTCTCCAGTACCCGCCTGCGCAGCTCCGGCGAGAGCTGATCAGGCCGGTTGTAGGCGTTCGACACGGTGGTCCGCGAAACGCCGAGCTCCGCGGCAAGCGACGCCAGTGTCGCCGGCCGACGAACGTGCATAGGCCTCGCCATGTGCTGACCGTAACGGTTCAGAAGCACAAGCAGAAGTCCGGCGACGCACGTCTCCGCCACCTGGCCTGGTGGCGCTTCTCACCCGGTCTGGTGAGGCGCCCCGGGTTTCCAGTCGTATAGTCGACAAGCAGTAGTCGAAAACGGTTTCCATTACCTATAGCGTGACACGCATAAGTAGTTCGGAGGAACGCCATGAGAAGCGCCCTTCCTCTCGCGGTCGCCGCGGTCGCCATGCTGGCCACGGGCTGCGGCGGCGGGACGAGCGACGCCGCGGCGGACGGCAAGATCGCCGTCGTCGCGTCGACCAACGTGTGGGGCAGCGTGGCCGCGGCGGTCGGCGGCGACGGAGTGCGCGTTCGCTCCCTGATCAACGAACCGTCGGCGGACCCGCATTCCTATGCGGACAAACCGGAGGACGCGACGCTTCTCACGGAGTCGAAGCTCGTCGTCTACAACGGCGGCGGCTACGACGACTTCTTCGCCAAGCTGGCCGACGCGGCGGGCACCGACGCCAAGCGGATCGTCGCCTACGACGTCTCGGGTTTCCCGGAGGGCGAGAACGAGCACGTCTGGTACGACCTGCCGACCGTCACGAAAGTGGCGGACAAGGTCGCCGCCGAGCTGGGTGCCATCGACCCCGGCAACAAGGACACCTATGCCGCCAACGCGAAGGCGTTCAACGCCAGGGTCGACGAGGTGGCCACGAAGGCGGCGGCCATCCCGGACGGCAAGGTCGTCGCCACCGAGCCCGTCGCGAAGTACCTGCTCGACGCCGCGGGCCTGACCGACGTGACCCCGCCGGAGTTCTCCGAGGCCATCGAGGAGGAGACCGACCCGCCGGTCGCCGCGGTCGCCGACACCATGGACCTGGTGTCCGGCAAGCAGGTCGTGGCGCTGGTCAACAACGACCAGGCCGAGTCGAACGTGACCAACCGGCTCACCGAGGCGGCGACGACCGCGGGGGTCCCGATCGTGAGCGTGAGTGAGACGCTGCCACCGGGTGTGACCGACTACGTTGAGTGGATGACGAAGCAGGTGGCCGCGTTGGCGGGCGCGGTGGCTTGATGGACGGACACGTTCCCGCGATCTCGCTCCGGGACGCGACGCTCGGCTACGGCGACCGGGTCCTGTGGTCCGGCCTGAACCTCGACATCGAGCCGGGTGAGTTCATCGCGGTGCTGGGCCCCAACGGGTCCGGCAAGACCAGCCTGCTCCGCGTCCTGCTCGGGTTGCGGGCACTGTCGTCGGGCACCGCGCGGATCGCGGGCGAGCCGCCGGGCCGCGGCAACAAGCGGATCGGGTACATCCCGCAGCAGCGCGCCATCGACGCACCGGTGCGCGGCCGCGACCTCGTCGGCCTCGGCCTGGACGGACACCGTTGGGGGACGGGCGTCACCCGGATCCGTCAGCGGCGGCAGCGGGTGGACCAGGCGATCGCCGAGGTGGGTGCCGAGGCGTTCGCGAAGGCGCCGGTCTCGCTGCTGTCCGGCGGCGAGCAGCAGCGGCTGCGGGTGGCGCAGGCGCTGGTGAGCGACCCGGACGTGCTGCTGTGCGACGAGCCGCTGCTGTCGCTCGACCTCGCGAACCAGCAGGTGGTCAGCTCGCTGATCAACGAGCGCCGCCGCACCGCCGACACCGCGGTGCTGTTCGTGACGCACGAGATCAACCCGATCCTGCCGCTCGTCGACCGCGTCCTGTACCTCGTGGACGGCCGGTTCCGGATCGGGCTGCCGGACGAGGTGATGACCTCGGCGACGCTGTCCGAGCTGTACCGCACGAAGATCGACGTCGTCCGGGTGCGGGGGCAGATCCACGTGGTCGGTGCGCAGAGCGGGTTGTGCGAGGACCAGACCCACCACCTGCACGAGGAACCGGCCTGATGGACAAGCTCTTCGACTTCGAGCTGCTGGGCAGGCTGCTGGCGCTGCCGTACGTGCAGGCGGCGCTGGTGGCGGCGGCCATCCTGGGGTTGCTGGCCGGGGTGCTCGGCCCGTTGATCGTGAGCCGCAACATGGCGTTCGCCGTGCACGGCACGTCCGAGCTGTCGTTCACCGGCGGCGCCGCCGCGCTGCTGCTGGGCATCAACGTCGGCCACGGCGCGCTCGCCGGAGCCGTGATCGCCGCGCTCGTGCTGGGGCTGCTGTCGCGCCGCAACTCCGACCACGACTCGGTGATCGGCGCGGTCCTGTCGTTCGGCCTCGGTGTCGGCGTGCTGCTGCTGTGGCTGTACCCGGGCCGCGCGAACAACAAGTTCGGGCTGCTGGTCGGCCAGGTCGTCGGGGTCGACTTCGCGTCGATCGCGCTGCTGTCCGCGTGCGGGATCGCGGTCATGCTGGTGTTGCTGGTGATCTACCGGCCGCTGCTGTTCTCGTCGGTGGACCCGGAGGTGGCGAAGGCACGCGGCGTGCCGGTCGGCCGGCTGTCGGTCGTGTTCGCGGTGCTGGTCGGCGTCGCGACGGCGCTGGGTGTGCAGACGGTCGGCGCGTTGCTGGTGCTGGCACTGATGATCACCCCGGCGGCCGCGGCGGCCCGGGTGACGGCGAGCCCGCTGCGCGCGACGGTGCTGGCGGTGGTGTTCGCCGAGGCGTCGGCGCTCGGCGGGTTCATCCTGTCGCTCGCGCCGGGCGCGCCGGTGAGCGCGTTCGTCACGGGGATCTCGTTCCTGATCTACCTGGTGTGCTGGACGATCAGCAGGATGCGGGGCCGGTCGGCGCGCGGGGCCTCGGTGGTCGCGGTGCCGATGCCCGCGCGGTGAGACGCGCTGCGCCGTGGAGTCGCAGGTGAGCGGCTGAGTCGGCGATACTTGCGCTCTTATGGTCGACGACTTTCTCGAGCACTGGCAGGTGTACCTGTCCATGCCCGTGATCGCGGCGATCATCGGCTACCTGACCAAGCGGGCGGCCATCGAGATGATGTTCCGGCCGCTCGAGTTCGTCGGCATCCGGCCCTTCCTCGGCTGGCAGGGTGTCGTGCCGCGCAACTCGGAACGCATGATCGCGGTCGCCGCCGACCTGCTGACCGCCAAGCTCGTCGACCCGAAGGAGATCTTCCAGCGCCTCGACCCGGCGAGGCTCGCCAAGGAGCTGGAGCTGCCGCTGATGCTGGCGGCCGACGAGATCACCCGCGACGTCATGGCCAGGCAGGGCCTGTGGCAGAGCCTGCCGCCGATCGCGCAGGAGATGGTGATCAAGCGCGTGCAGGCCGGGATTCCCGACCTGGTCGGGCGGATCATGGCGGCGCTGGGCGAGAACGTCGACGACTTCCTCGACATCAAGCAGGTCGCGGTGGACGCGCTGCACCGCGACAGACGCCTGCTGCTCAAGCTGATCCGCGACATCTCCCGTCCGGAGATGGCGTTCATCGCGCGCTGCGGTGTCTACTTCGGCCTCGTGCTCGGGCTGGTGCAGACGGCCGTCTGGGCGCTGACGAAGAACCCGATCGTGATGCCGCTGTTCGGCGCCGCGATCGGCTGGTGCACCGACTGGCTCGCGATCAAGCTCGTGTTCTTCCCGCGCGAACGCAGGAGGATTCTTGGTGTGCCGCTGCAGGGGGTGTTCCAGCGAAGGCGGGACGAGGTCGCGAAGCAGTACGCGGCGGTCGTGGCGCGTGACGTGATGACGGTGCCGAACCTGGTGGCAGCCGTGCTGAGCGGCCCGAAGGCGGACCGCCTGCGTTCGATGGTGCGGGAGACGGTCGAGCAGGCGATCGACGAGCAGGCAGGCCTGGCCCGCCCGCTGGTCGGCGCGACCAGGTTCGCGGAGCTGAAGAAGGCGGCTGCGGACCACGCTGTCCGTTACCTGCCAACGACAATGCTCACCGCGGAACGCTACGCGAACGAGGCACTGGACATTCGCGACACGATCGCGACGAAGATGCGCAGGCTGACACGGATCGAGTACGAGGCGCTGCTGCGCCCGGCGTTCCGGCAGGACGAGTGGAAGCTGATCGCGGTCGGCGCCGTGATCGGCGCGCTCATCGGCGAGCTGCAGGTCTTCTTGTTCCTGCATTAGCCTTCCGGTCGTAGTCGGCACGCGCCAGCTCGACCTGCTCGAGGTTGGGCGACCACTCGGCGAGCGAGGCGAACAGCGGCCCGAGGCTGCGCCCGAGGTCGCTGATCTCGTACTCGACGCGCGGCGGCACCTCGGCGTGGTAGGTGCGGACGACGAGACCGTCGCGTTCCAGCTGCCGCAGCCGCTGGGTCAGCACCTTGGGCGTGATGGTGGCGATGCGGCGCGACAGCTCGACGAACCGCTGCCGCCCGTACTCGTTGAGCGCCCACAGGATCGGCGTGGTCCACCGGCTGAACACGACGTCGACCACCGGTGCGATCGGACAGGCCAGCTCGGGTGTGGTGTCCTCGATCACGTTCCCAGTACTTTCCTCTAGGTACCTACTATCTCGGGGATATTAGCGTCATCACCATGATCGTGGTTACGGGAGCGACAGGCAATGTCGGACAGCCGCTGGTGGCGGCACTGGTGGCGGCGGGCGAACAGGTGACAGCGGTGTCCCGGCGGGTGGTGGACGTGCCCGGCGCACGGGTCCACCAGGCGGATCTGGCCATTCCGGAGTCGCTGACCCCGGCGCTGGACACCGCGAAGGTGGTGTTCCTGCTGACCTCGGGCGACTTCATGGGAGCGGGCGGCGACCTGGCCGCCGTGCTGTCGGTGGTGCGGTCGAGTGGCGTCGAGCGGGTGGTGCTGCTGTCGTCGCAGGGCGTCGGCACTGGCCACCACCCGCCGGTGCTCGAGGACGTGGTGCGGACGTCGGGTCTGCCGTGGACGATGCTGCGCCCCGGCGGCTTCCACTCGAACACGTTGCGGTGGGCGGAGTCCGTGCGCGGTCGCCGAGAGGTGGCGGCCCCGTTCGGCGACGTCGCCCTGCCGACCATCGACCCGGCCGACATCGCGGCGGTAGCCGAGATGACACTGCGCGACCCGGCGCACGTCGGCAAGACCTACGAACTCACCGGCCCGGCCCCGATCTCACCCCGCGCACAAACGGAGGCGATCGCGGCCGCGGTTGGCGAGCCGGTGCGGTTCGTGGAGCAGACCAGGGAGGAGGCGAAGGCGACGATGCTGCGGTACATGCCGGAGCCGATCGCGGAAAGCACGCTGGCGCTCCTGTCGTCACCGGAGCTGGAGCGCGTCAGCCCGGTGGTGGAGCAACTCCTCGGCCGCCCGGCGCGCCCGTTCGCGGACTGGGCGAAGGAGAACGCGGCGGCGTTCAAGTAAGGCGGGGTCAGCGGACGACGTCGAACACCAGCTTCTGGATGCCGTTGGGGTAGGACTCGCTCTCGACCACCGTGAGCATGCGCTTGTCGACGTCGGCGTCGCTGAACAGGCGCTTGCCCGCACCGAGCAGGACCGGGAACACCAGCAGGTGGTAACGGTCGATCAGGCCGGCGTCGGACAGGTTGCGGTTCAAGGCGGCGCTGCCGTGGACAATGATCGGCCCGCCGTCGGTCCCCTTCAGCGCCGCGACGTCGTCCAGAGAGCGCAGGATGGTCGTCGGGCCCCAGTTGTCCACGAGGTCGTCGTCACGCAGCGTCGAGGAGACGACGTACTTGGGCATCGCGTTGTACCCGGCGAAATCCTCGGTCATCGACGGCCAAACCGGGCTGAACGCCTGGTAGCTGACCCGGCCCATCAACATCGCGGTGGCCTCACCCTGCTCACGGCCCTTGAGTTCGTAGGCCGCAGGCGAGAACTCGATGTCCTTGAACGTCCAGCCGGTGTTGCGGTAGCCCGCTTCCCCGCCGGGCGCCTCGATGACACCGTCGAGAGAGACGAAGGCGGTGTGGTGATCAGGGTGCGCATGGCTTCTCCTCCGGTCGGGCCGATCTGAGTCTTCGCCGGTGCGTCGAACACCGCCACACCGGTTCGACAAACGTCGACCAGGAAAATTCCGAGCCGGACTACACCCGCTCGAAGACGAGGTCGAAGTCCTTGCGCCAGGTCGACCCGCGATCATCGGACGCCTCCCAGCGCGCCGCGATCCGGTCGGACCCGACGTCGGCGACGAACCGCTGGAACATGTCGGGATCCTCGCGACCCAGGGTCCAGCGGGAGCCGTCGAACGTCATGGCGTAGACACGGCAGACACCGCGTTCGTCGTGGTAGAGGGCCGTATAGGCGTCGTTCGCGTCGCTGCGGCCGAGTACCAGCACCATCTCACTCGTGGCCTTCCCGACCTCGCCTCCCATCGTCCAGCGGAAGACCACAAAGGCGTCGCCAAGCCACTCGCCCATCGCCGAGCCTGGCACCTCCTGGTCGGCCGGCTCCAGAAACCACGCGTTCCGCAACGTCGTTCGCCACGACCCGACCAGCACGTCCAACTTCGCCATGGCCTCGTTGCGCATCGTGTCCTCCAAGATCAGGCCGTCAGCGTCTCCGGCCGTCGCCGAACGCGCCGTCGACCGCGTGGCGCCGCTTAGTGGGGCCTGCTTACATGAAGGCGAACCCGACTGAAGCGAGTGAAGCGTCGCGCTGCCAATGCAGGAACCGTTCTCGTTAGTTCGTCCGCGATCTTCCTTGCATCCTGTTCGACGTTGCGATAGTCGAACCGGAGGTACTGTGCTCTGGCGACTCTGGCAATGTTGACGGGGATGTCGTGCTCGCTGATCGCGCCTACTCCTGATAGCAGGAGGGGAATGATCGGAATGTCGCGTTCAAGGGCTCCCTCGATTTCGCGAATTGTCCAGTCCGGTTTGTTGTCGGTGTGACTTCCAAACTTCTGAGACCATCCGGGCCCTACGATGGCCAACAGTACACGACACTGCGTGATGGCCTGGTTGATGGCTACTTCGTAATCCGCGCCGGCCAGGATTGAACGACCTGCGCGAAACACATTAGTTGCTCCGAAAAATGGGGAGATCTTTTCGTCGAGTAACGCGGCCGCATACGCCTCGGTCCGGCGATAATTTATGAAGATAGAGCCCATTCTGGGGGTCGCTTTGCGGTGGGCTTCTGGTTTGAACCAACGCGTCATCGCAATGCCGCCAGCGTGAGAGCTGCAAAAATCAGAAAGGTCGATACTCCATATCGAAATAGGCTGATGCCACGTCGAAGGTACTTGTGTCGGTCCGCGTGCTGTAGAATATCGGACCAAAGTTCGGCTGTCGCGTTGCCGATCATTGACTCTATGCTGAGTGACGTCACCTCTTCTTTAAAACTGCTATAGCCGTCGACAGTCCGCCTTGTGTCGCCCCAGTTGAATAAGAAACGATTCGGTATTTCCCCATCGTGGAGCGAGCGTGTTGTCTTGCGAGCAGCAATAGCGTTCACGCAATTTTGGATCGAGCCGAGGGTCAGGGCGGCAGTGAGTGCGAGCGTGACCGCAAGGGCGACGTCCAGTGGCCCAATTGGATGAACTTCCTTTAATTGTAGTCTGTAGTTGGCGAGAAGAATCATTCCGGTCACCACTACTGAACTTGCGCTCAGCAGAATAGATGCCCGGGTGGATGTGGAGGCACGTAGACGGTCGTATCGGTCGATATGCCAACGCAGAATGTCAAGAAGGTCCGGCGATGTCAGGCGTGTCTTCTCCACCGTAGGCATCGCCGGTACAGATGACGCCCGGCGATTGTCTCGTTCTCGCTGACGAAATGGCCACGAGACCATCTTTACCTCTCAATACGGCACGGTCGACACTTGTGATGAAGAGTAGTGCACGGAACCTGCCGAACTTGGCTTCCTTCGTCAAGGTGCGCCGCCAGTGGCGGCGCGCTGTGCCCGTCGCGTTGGCGATGTGGTCTGCATCCATCGCGGCACGGCGGCTTCCGCTTCGCTCACGCCGCCCGGCCTGCGCGGCGCAGCCTGCGTCCCGCGACGGGGAGCCCACCACCACAGGGGTAGACCCTCGGCCTCGATCGGACTGACGCCGGGCATCAGCATCAAGAGTGCTCCGCGTCGCTGACGCCATGGCCGCGAGCGACCACTCTTGACAGCGACACCCCGGCGCGAAAGCGGCAGAGCCCGGCCGTCAGAACTGGTAGTACAGCGCATGCGCACGGTCTCTACCAGCGGTTATGTAGATCAACATGTCCGCTAGGCCGTGATCAGGCTGTCCCTGCAGGAGCTAGACGGCCACGGCATCGAGCGATGGGGGTGGTGCGTGTGGATGTCAGTGCAGACGAAGCGGTTTCACTCTCTGTGTGTGGAAATACTCTGCGGCCGACTGTCCTTCCTCCCAGAGGAAAGCGATGCCGACAAATCCGATGATGGTGGCGCTCCAGTAGCCGGTCAGGCACTGACGTGATCGACTCACACTCCCTCCGGCGGATGGGTTCCACAGGCCGCGTGTTTCGATCCCGTCGCGCACACCCATCAAGTACAGATTGAGGTGCTCCGAACTCTTGACCAGTCCCAAGCTGATCTCAGTGGTTGGTGCGCCAGCGAGGAAGGACCTTAACGAATCTGGCGCGGCGTAACCATCGTGGACAATGCGGCATCCCATGTGCTTCACCGCGTACCGTGCGAGGTTGAGCGATCCGGACTGCCAGTTGCTTCCGTATACGTCCCACCAGTCAACGTGTTCGGCATCTTTCAGGCTTGTGTTGCTCCAGGAAAATTCCGAAAACACGTCGTAGGCATTGTCGAATGGTTGGCTTGCCGTGTTATTGCACCGAGCGCAGAGGCTCGCATTGAACCGAACATCCTTCGACTTGCGAATGCTCCGAATTTTTCGGAGCTCGTCGCCGCCCCAGACGAGCTCGTCGGCGCTTCCCATCCGCGATAGATCGCTCTTCTTGAACTTGTGCTCATGTGTCAGCGGTTCCGTGCTGCCACACCACCAGCAGGTCGTAGCTTGAGGAGTTCGATACGGGTCGAGTGCGTCTCCCGAGAGGATGCCATCCACATCGTCACCTTACGTACCAGTAATAGATACAGGAACTGACCTGTGCTTAAGGTGGACTAGTGGTCACAGTCTGTGATTCACCCAAGTATTGAGTCCACCGCAAGGCGCGTGTGCTGCTTACTCGATGGCATGAGGTGCGTGTAGACCTTCAGCGTGAAGCCCGGATCGGCATGCCCGACGAGGTAGCTCGACAGTGCGGTGACCGTCTCCCCGGCATCGAGCAGCGTGGAGGCGTAGAAGTGCCGAAGGGCGTGGAACCCGTCCACCCGGGCCTGCCGCTCGCCCCCGGCCTTCTTCAAGGCGGTTATCCATGTCCACTGGTTGTAGACCGGCCGCCACGCCGCCGAGTGCTCGCGGCTGGTGACGAGCAGCCGGGCCGTCCGCGGCTCCCCGTCCGGCTTCTGCCACGGCAGCGTGATCGTCACCGGCGGATACGCCGCGATGTGGTCGCGGATCGCGGCGGCCACCGACGCGGGCAACGGCACGTCCCTGGTCTTGCCACCCTTCGGCGGACCGAAGCACGGCTTCCCGCTGACAAGCTTCACCTGGCGGACGACGTGCACCGTCGCGTCGTCGAAGTCGACGTCATCCACGGCCAGGCCGAACGCCTCACCCTGCCGGAGCCCGAGCCCCGCGCCGAGCACGACCGTGAGCCGATAGCGAGGGTTCGTCGCCTCCCGGACAACGTGCACCCGCTCAGCAGGCCACGGCACGACCTTCTTCGCCGGGATCTGCGGCTTCTGCACCGACGATGCGTTGCACGGGTTCTTCTTGATCCGCGCCATCTGCTGCGCCATCAGTACCCACCGCCAGAATCACCGTCGTCACCGGTCACCAGCAGATGCCTGGGCCCACGCTCCGGTGGAGCGGGTTCGTCGTCCGGATCGATCTCGGCAGCCAACCGCGCTGCCTCCCTCGCCAACTCCCGGCAGAACTTCGCCAACACCACACCGCCGCCGGGGAACGGCGGCAGCTGGATCGCGAGGTTCACCGGGTCGAGGTAGATCACGAGCGCTGGAAGGTGCTCGGTCACCCGCATGAAGCCGGCAGCGGCGTCGCGCCCGGGGCTGCACGTCACGTTGAATGTCATCCCCGGCCACCCCCGTGGGGCTTGCGACCAAGGTCAAACGCAACCTGTTGAGCCGCAACGGAAAGGTCCTGGCAGAACCGCGCGAGGATGATCCCGCCGCCGTTCACGGCAGGAACGTCGATCACGAGCCTGCCCGGGTCCATGGTCAGGACGAGCGAGAGCCAGCCCGGTCCGACCCGCCGCACGTCGGCCGCAGCCGCGCGACCAGGAGCGCATGTCACGGTGAACACCCCGCCGCGGGTGCCGAAAAGGACGGCCATTGGTTACCTCCTGTGTTCAACTGGCTTGAGCCAGTAGCTGGCTTAAGCCAGTGAAGCACATCTCACCGTCGGCGGCAACCAACTGGTTTAAGCCAGTTATATGCTGACTGGCATGAGCCCCTCCGACGGTCCCGAGGCCGAGCAGCTACCCAGCCGCCGCATCGCCAACGCGGTGCGCGAGCTGATCACGTCCGGCGAACTCGCGCCGGGGGACAAGCTGCCGTCGGAGCGAGAGCTGGCCCACCGCTTCGGCACGGCCCGCAACACCGCCCGCGAGGCGATCCGCCTGCTGACCGAGGAAGCGCTGGTTACCCCGCACCACGGCAAGGGCGTCTTCGTCCGCGAAACCCAACGCCTCTTCCGGTGGGGCAACGACCGCTACTCAAGGAAGGCCTACCGCGAGACCGGCCTGACGCCGTTCCGCCTGGAAATGCAGCGCCAGGGCAAGACAGCGAACATCCAGGCGGTAGCCATCGACCGCGTGATCCCACCACCCGAGGTAGCCGAACGCCTGAACGTCCCCGCGGACGAGGAGTCCGTGCTACGCCGCCTGAACGAGTACCACGCCGACGACGAACCGGTACAGCTCGTCACAACATATCTGCGCTGGTCAGACGCCGAAGGCACACAGCTGACCGAGCCAAAGACAGGACCGGGTGGCATCCACGGCCGACTGGAGGACAAGGGCCACACCCTCAAGACCGGCCGCGACGAGGTCACCGCCCGCATGCCCACGCACGAGGAAACCCGCTTCCTGAGGACCCCTGCCGGTGTGCCAGTGCTGGACGTCCTGCACACGAGCTTCGACCAGAACGGCGAGGCGTTCGAGGTGACTCGCTTCGTGCACCGCGCCGACCGGTCGGGCCTGGTCTACAACTTCGACATCGAGCCCTGAAATGCGCACCTCGATCCGAGGACCGCTCCTGATCGGAACATTGGCGCTGGTCTGGGGCACCAACTTCCTGTGGATCAAGGTGGCCCTGGACGCGTTCAGCCCGATCCAGCTCACCGTCGCCCGCATGGTGCTGGGCGCGCTGGTCCTGCTGGCAGTGGTGGCCATCCGCCGGGACAAGCTCCCCACGGACCTGCCGACGTGGGGCCACCTGTTCGTGGCAGCCTTGGTCGCGAACGTCGCGCCGTACCTGCTGTTCGCACTGGCCGAGACCCGCGTGGACTCCGGCATCGCGGGAGCCCTGAACGCGACGACACCCCTGTGGACGCTGGCCCTGGCCTTCCTGGTGCGACAGTCGTCTCGGCTCAACGCGCTGCAAGTGCTCGGCCTGGTGCTGGGATTCCTCGGCAGCCTGCTGATCTTCACCCCATGGGACGCAGGTTCGATCGACACGCTGGGCGCGCTGTTCTGTCTGCTGGCCGCGCTGAGCTACGGGATCAGCTACCTGTATATGAGCAAATACCTGACGCCGAAGAATCTGACGCCAACAGTGCTGTCGACGAGCCAACTGATCGCGGCTAGCGTCCTCACAGCACTGACGCTGCCCTTGGATACGGCCGGGGCACCGAAGTGGTCATGGGTGCCATGGCTGTCCCTCGTAATCCTCGGCGTACTCGGCACCGGCTTCGCCTACATCATCAACTACGCCCTGATCAGAACAGAAGGACCCGTAGGCGCATCAGTAGTGACATACCTGGTCCCGGTCGCATCGGTGGCGTTCGGTGTCGCCTTCCTCAGCGAGTCGGTGCCACCGCTGTCCCTTTTGGGCGTGGCCGTCATCCTGCTGGGCGTGTGGACTTCCCGTCGACGCCCAACCAAGGCCGCAACGCCAAGCTGACCACGTGTCCATGACGGTGATCACGAAGTCACAGCGGCATGATCGATTCGCTTCGAGGCCACCCGGACCCGCCGTCAGAACTGGTAGTACAGGAACGGGCTGAAGGTGCCTGTTGCCACCAGGATGGCGGCGTACAGGAGGCCCACCGTCATCACGGTCATGCGCATGATGGTGGCCGGTCTGCTGCGGGAGGACTCCAGCAGCGGACCGGTCACCGGGTGGGTCGGCAGGAAGATGATCACCAGGGCGAACAGCAGGATCACCAGGCGCTGGTTGGTGAACGCCTGGCTCACGACGTCGGTCAGGCCGGTGAAGTCCGGCAGCAGCATGTTGCCGATCATCGTGAGGGCCTGGGGGAGGTCGGTGGAACGGAAGAAGACCCAGCCCACCACCACGAGCGCGAGGGTCAGTGCCCGGCGGGCGATGCGGCGGCCCCGGAGCGCGGGCGTGGTGTCCGTGTGGAAGCCGCGTTCGATGATCAGTAGGGCGCCGTGGTAGAGGCCCCACACGAGGTAGGTCCAGTTCGCGCCGTGCCAGAAGCCGGTCAGTACGAACACGATGGACAGGTTGCGGTACGTCCTGGCCGCGCCGTGGCGGTTGCCGCCGAGTGGGATGTAGACGTAGTCGCGGAACCAGCGTGACAGCGACATGTGCCAGCGGCGCCAGAACTCGGTCACCGTCACCGACGAGTACGGCCTCGCGAAGTTCTCCGGTAGGCGGAAGCCGAGCATGCGGCCGAGGCCGATCGCCATGTCCGAGTAGCCGGAGAAGTCGAAGTACAGCTGCAGCGTGTACGTGATGGCGCCCAGCCACGCGATCGCGAACGTCATCTCGTCGCCCGGAGTGGAGAAGCACGCGTCCACCAGTGGGCTCAACGAGTCCGCGATGATGACCTTCTTGCACAGGCCAAGGGCAAACCTGGGGAAGCCCGACGCGATGTCGTCCAGGCGGTGCGTGCGCTCCTGCGGGAGCTGGTCGGCGATCTCGCGGTACCGGACGATCGGGCCGGCCACCAGCTGCGGGAACATCGAAATGTAGGTCACGTACGCGACCGGGTTGCGCAGCCCTGGGCGCTCACCCCGGTAGATGTCCACCACATAGGAAATGTTGTGGAACGTATAAAAGGAAATGCCGATCGGCAGCACCAGGTGCGTGATCGGGAAGTCGCCGCCGAAGAGCTGGGCGAACCCGTTCAGCTGCTCGGTGAGGAAGCCGAAGTACTTCCACACCACCAGCGACGTCACGTTGAAGCAGATCACCGAGATCAGCACGACCCGCTTGCGCCGCGCCGCCAGTGCCCACTCGTCCGGCTCCAGGTTCTGGCCCGCCACGAAGTTCACGACCATCGTGAGCAGCAGCAACAACGTGGTCGAACCCGCGCCGACGGCGTAGAAGATCAGCGAAGAGACGGCGACGATGCCATTGCGCCAGTGCCTCGGCGCGAGCAGGATCGCGCCGAGTACCAGTGGCAGGAAGATCCACAGGAACAACGGGCTGGCGAACGACACGCCTCGACCTCCCGAACGAATCGCCGCGCTGATGCAACTCCTGGGGAGCGGCCCCCAGCCCTCCGGCGACTACGTGCGGCCCGCCACCCGTCGCCGCCGGGACACCTCCGCCAGCACCACCCCGGCCGCCACCGACGCGTTCAGCGACTCCACTTCCGCGGACATCGGGATGGACACCGTCTCGTCGCACGCCTCGCGGACCAGCCGCGACAGCCCCCTGCCCTCCGAGCCGACCACCACGACCAGCGGGGACGTCGCCAGCGACAGCTCGTCGACCGTGATCGATCCGTCGGCGTCCAGGCCCACCACCATCAGGCCCTCCGCCGCGTACTGGCGCAGCGTCCGCGTCAGGTTCGTCGCCACCGCGACCGGGATCTTCGCCGCCGTGCCCGCCGACGTCCGCCACGCCACCGCGGTGATGCCGGCGCTGCGGCGCTGGGGGAGCAGCACCCCGTCGGCGCCGAACGCGGCCGCCGAGCGGATCACCGCACCCAGGTTGCGGGGGTCGGTCACGCCGTCGAGCGCCACCAGCAGCGCGGGATCCACCGAGTCCTTGGCCAGCTCGAGCAGCTCGTCCGGGTGGGCGTACTCGAACGGCGGCATCTGCAGGGCAAGGCCCTGGTGCAGCGCGCCACCGGTGAGCCGGTCCAGTTCCGGCTTGCTGACCTCCAGCACCGAGATGCCCCGGTCCGCGGTCATCCGCACCGCCTCGGTCACCCGCTCGTCCGCGTCCACGCCGATCTGCACGTACAGCGCCGTCGTCGGCACCATCGCCCGCAGGCACTCGACGACCGGGTTGCGGCCCGCGACCAGCTCGGCCGTCGGCTTGTCCTTCGAGGCCGCGCGGCGTTGCTGTGCCTTCTGCTGCGCGGCGGCCCTCCGCTGTGCGGGGTGGCCGGGCCGCATCGACGCGTGCGGCGTCGGGCCCTTGCCCTCCAGGCTCCTGGCCCCTTTGCCCCCGGAGCCGGCGACCGCCCCCTTCTTCGTCCCAGTTTTGCGCATGGCGCCCTTGCGCCTCGAGTTCCCCGCCACCGGTTCAGCCGTCCTTCAAAGTCCACTGTGGACCGTCGGGGGTGTCCTCGACGGTGATGCCCGCGGCCAGCAGGCGGTCGCGCACCGAGTCGGCGGTCGCGAAGTCCTTGGCGGCGCGGGCCTGCTGCCGCTGCTCGAGCAGGTCGCGTACGAGCGAGTCCAGCGCCTTCAACGCGCCGGTGTCCACTGTAGACGCCGACCAGGCGAGCGGGTCGAGGCCGAGCACGGCCATCTGCCCGCGCACGGTCGCGGCCGCGACCAGCGCGCCCTGCTCGTCGCCGTCGTCCAGCGCGGTGAAGCCCTGCCGCACGGTGTTGTGCACGACCGCGAGCGCCGATGGCGTGCCGAGGTCGTCGTTCATGGCGGCGGCGAACTCGTCGCCCGGCTCACCGGGCGACACCGCGCCGACCCGGCCGCCGACGCGCTGCACGAACGACTCGATCCGCTGGTAGGCACGCACCGACTCCTCGAGCGCCGCCTCGGAGAACTCGACGTTCGACCGGTAGTGCGGCGCCACGAGGTAGTACCGCAACTCCTGCGGGCGGTACCTCTCGGCAAGCGCGGGAATCGACACGACGTTGCCGAGCGACTTCGACATCTTCTCGCCCGCCATGCCGACGATCCCGTTGTGCATCCAGAAACGCGCGAAGCGGTCCCCTGCCGCACGGGACTGTGCCAGCTCGTTCTCGTGGTGCGGGAACACGAGGTCGTGCCCGCCACCGTGCACGTCGAACTCCGCACCGAGGTAGGTCAGCGCCATGGCCGAGCACTCGAGGTGCCAGCCGGGACGGCCGGGGCCCCACGGGGTCGGCCACGACGGCTCACCCGGCCGCGCGCCCTTCCACAGCGTGAAGTCGTTCCCGTTCCGCTTGCCCTCGGCCGCGGTCTCGCCCTGCTGCATCTCCTTGGGGTGCTGCCGCGACAGCGCGCCGTACTCGGGGTAGGAGAGCACGTCGAAGTACACGTCGCCGGCCGCCGCGTAGGCGTGACCGGCGTCGACGAGCCGCCGCATCAGCTCGACCATCTGCGTGACGTGCCCGGTCGCGCGCGGCGCGATCGACGCTGGCAGGCAGCCGAGCAACTCGTACGCGGCCTCGAACTGGCGCTCGTAGGTCGCCGACCACTCCCACCACGGCCGCTCCTGCTCGTTGGCCTTGCGCAGGATCTTGTCGTCGATGTCGGTGACGTTGCGCACGAGCGTGACGTCGAGGCCATGGTGGGCGAGCCACCGGCGCAGCACGTCGTAGTTCAGGGCGCCACGCATGTGGCCGATGTGGGGCGGTCCCTGCGGTGTCGGCCCACACACGTAGATCGACGCCGTTCCGCTGCGTACGGGGTGGAACTCCCGAACACTCCGGCTCGCGGTGTCGAACAGGTGGAGGCTCACGGCAATAGCTCGGCTTTCGTCAGAAGTTGCCCGACCAGAGGTACAGGTTAGTCGCGCACCATGAGGCACGCGGTGGCCACTGCCGCAATGCCCTCACCTCGGCCCGTCAGGCCCAGTCCGTCGGTCGTGGTGCCGGAGACCGCGACCTCGCCACCCGCTGCCTTCGACAGCGCATCCTGCGCCTCCTCGCGGCGCTTGCTGATCTTGGGTGCGTTGCCGATGACCTGCACCACCGCGTTCCCGAGCCGGTAGCCCGCTGCCTCGACGCGGGCGCGAACCTCGGCGAGCAACTCGACGCCGTGCGCGCCGGACCAGCGCGGGTCGCCGGTGCCGAACACGGCACCGAGGTCACCGAGCCCGGCGGCGGACAGCAGCGCGTCGCACAGGGCGTGTGCGGCCACGTCCCCGTCGGAGTGCCCGGCGCAGCCGTCGACGCCCTCCCACAACAGGCCCGCGATCCAGCACTCCCTGCCGGACTCGACCGGGTGCACGTCGGTGCCGATGCCGACCCTCACGGTGCGAACACCGCCTCGGCCACCGCGAGGTCGAACGGGGTGGTGATCTTCATGGCGGCCACGTCGCCGGGCACGGTGTGCACCGGCACGCCGATCCGCTCGACGAGCCCGGCGTCGTCGGTCGCGACGGTGCCGGAGGCGGCCTCGTAGGCGCGGCGCAGCACGTCCACGTCGAAGCCCTGCGGGGTCTGCACCGCGCGCAGGTGGGTCCGGTCGGGGGTGTCGAGGACGACACCGGCGCCGTCGACGCGCTTGACGGTGTCCGTGACCGGCAGCACCGGGATCACCGCGGGCGCGCCGGCGGCCACCGCCTCGGTCACGGATCGCACGAGGGCGGGCGGGGTGAAGGCTCTGGCGGCGTCGTGCACGAGCACGATCCGCGCGTCCGGCACGTGTTCGAGGGCCGCGTGCAACGCCAGCCGCACGGAGGCGGTACGGTCCGCACCGCCAGGGACGACGGAGACCCGATCGAACGCCGATAGTGCGGCGATCATCTCCGCCTGATGGCTGGATGGAGCCGCGACGACGACATGCCGCACGCAGCCCGCAGCGAGCAGGCCACGCACGGCATGTGCGACCAAAGGCAAGCCATGTAGGAACACCATGGCCTTGGGTCCGGCTGAACCGAGGCGTTCACCCCGCCCCGCAGCGGGGACGAGTGCGACCGTCACAGTGGACTCGATATCTCGTTGTGTGCTGCTGCTCAGGCGGCGATCAGACCGACGCCGTGGCGAGGACCTCGTCGAGGATGACCTCGGCCTTGCCCTCGTCGGTGCCCTCGGCCAGCGCCAGCTCGCTGACCAGAATCTGCCTTGCCTTGGCGAGCATGCGCTTCTCACCGGCGGACAACCCGCGATCCTTCTCGCGCCGCCAGAGGTCGCGCACCACTTCGGCAACCTTGTTCACATCGCCGGAGGCGAGCTTCTCGAGGTTGGCCTTGTACCGCCGGGACCAGTTGGTCGGCTCCTCGGTGTGAGGAGCACGCAGAACATCGAAGACGCGGTTGAGACCCTCCTGGCCGACGACGTCCCGAACGCCCACGATCTCGGCATTGTCCGCGGGGACGCGTACGGTGAGGTCACCCTGCGCGACCTTGAGCACGAGGTACTTCTTTTCCTCGCCCTTGATCACACGGGTCTCGATTGCTTCGATGAGTGCGGCACCGTGGTGCGGGTAGACGACGGTCTCTCCGACCTTGAAAACCATGTGTCCTCTGCCCCTTTCGCTGACTCCATCTTAACACGAGCCGCGCTGGACCCGTAACGGACCCGGAATCGGTTACCGCAGGTCAGCGGGCACGTGCGGGTGGGGCGGGGGGTTGACAAATCTCACTGGCACGTGCTGGCGGGCGGATGCCGAATAACGATCACCAGGAATTCCCTGGGTCCGAATTGGATGGTGCGAACACGCGGGCCCGACCACTCGGACGCGGTGGTGAGCAGTCCCGCTACCCTTCCGCGTGAGGTAGGCAAGCCCGAGGAAGGACCCGCGCGATGGTGAGCCGTCAGACCACCCGACCGCTGCGCAAGCTCGTGCCCGCGGTGGCGATCGGTGTCAGTGCGCTGCTCGGGATCATCGGCTGCAGCGCGGGTCAGGTCACCCAGACCGGCGACATGGAGCCGGCGGTGAACGGCAACAGCGGCCAGGTCGGCACGATCGCGCTGCGCAACGTCCAGGTCGCCTTCCCGGAGAGCGGCGAGGCCTACGTGGAGGGCGAGGACGCGCCGCTCCTGCTCTCGATCGTCAACTCCGGCATGGAGGACGACGAGCTGGTGAACGTGACGAGCCCGGCGGGCCAGGTCAGGCCGATCGGCAACCCGGCCATCCCGGCGGGTACCGCGCTGCGGATCGTCCTGCCGGACGAGAACGAGTCGGCGACCTCCTCGGAGACGACGACCACCACGACCGGGGCTTCCGAGACCTCGGGCGCCGAGGAGCCCGGCACGGAGACGTCCGGTGCCGAGGCGCCGTCGGTGACGTCCGAGGTGCCCGCCGAGACCGAGGCCGTCGCGCCGCCGGTGGTCGGCACCATGAGCCTGGTGATCACCGGGCTGTCCGCGGACCTGCCGTTCGGCAAGAAGGTGCCGGTGACCTTCGAGTTCGCCAACGCGGGCAAGATCACCATCGAGCTCCCGATCGGCGCCCCGGCCACCCCACGCCCGCAACCAGAAGCAGTAGAAGAAGAACACTAGAGGCCGCTCCACCACCCGACCCCCGAACCCAAACCCCGAACCAATGGATCCTTCCAATGGATCTTTGCGCGAGGGTCTGGACCTGACCAACAGTGACCTCAGGGGAACGTGATGGCACTCAGCCACCAACCGCCTGCGATCCGCAGGCGTCGCTGGGTCGGAACCGACACTTTTGATGTCGGGGTGGCGGACTAGGGACGGCACTCAGCCACTAACCGCCTGCGATCCGCAGGCGTCGCTGGGTCGGAACCGACACTTTTGATGTCGGGGTGGCGGACTAGCGACGGCGCCCAGCCACCAACCGCCTGCGATCCGCAGGCGTCGCTGGGTCGGGACCGACACTTTTGATGTCGGGGTGGCGGACTAGCGGCGGGACTGTCGGTGGTTGCCTCTAGGTTGGTGCCGTGGCGAAGAACGTACGATCGAAACCCGGCTGGCGTTGCGCGGAGTGCGGCAACGAGTCGGCCAAGTGGTATGGCCGTTGTCCCGAGTGCCAGGCGTGGGGCACCTTGGAAGAGGTCGGGGTGCCCAAGGCCGCGCTGGCCAAGATCGTGGCAGGTACGCCGAGTGCGCCTGCCCGCCCCATCGGCGAGGTGGACGTCGAGGCGGCCAGGGCGCGCAAGACCGGGGTCTCGGAGCTGGACCGCGTGCTCGGCGGCGGGCTGGTGCCGGGCGCGGTGGTGCTGCTGGCCGGTGAGCCGGGGGTCGGCAAGTCCACGCTCTTGCTGGAGGTCGCGTTCCGGTGGGCCGCGCGGGACGGGGCGTCGTCACCCGCGCTGTACGTGACGGGCGAGGAGTCCGCGGGGCAGGTGCGGCTGCGTGCCGAGCGCACCGGCAACGTGCACGAGGCCATGTACCTGGCCGCCGAGAGCGACGTCTCGGCGATCCTCGCGCACGTGGACCAGGTGGAGCCGGGGTTGCTGGTGGTCGACTCCGTGCAGACGCTGTCCACGACCGCCGTCGAGGGGTCGGCGGGCGGGGTGACGCAGGTCCGCACGGTGACGGCGGCGCTCGTGGCGTTGGCGAAGGAACGCGGGCTGCCGGTGGTGCTCGTCGGTCACGTCACCAAGGACGGCTCGATCGCCGGGCCTCGCGTGCTGGAGCACCTCGTGGACGTGGTCCTGCACTTCGAAGGCGACCGGCACTCGACGCTGCGGCTGGTGCGTGGCGTGAAGAACCGGTTCGGGCCTGCCGACGAGGTGGGCTGCTTCGAACTCGTCGACGACGGGATCCGCGGCGTCGCCGACCCGTCCGGGCTGTTCCTGAACAAACGTGAGATAGGGGTGCCGGGCACCGCGGTCACGGTCGCGGTCGAAGGGAAGCGGCCGCTGGTGGGTGAGGTGCAGGCACTCGTGTCCCGGTCCGCGCTGCCGACACCCCGGCGGGCGGTGTCCGGGCTCGACTCGGCGCGGGTGGCGATGGCGCTGGCCGTGCTGGAGCGGCGCGGTGGGATCCGGCTGTCGGATCAGGACGTGTTCGTGGCGACCGTCGGTGGGATGCGGATCAAGGAGCCGGTCGCCGATCTCGCGCTGATGCTGGCGGTCGCCTCCGCGGTCAGTGGGCGCCCGCTGCCGCCGGATCTCGTGGTGCTCGGCGAGGTCGGGCTCGCCGGGGAGGTGCGGCGGGTGCACGGGGTCAAGTCGCGGCTGGCCGAGGCCGCTCGGCTCGGGTTCGTCAAGGCGATGATTCCGCCGGACTGTGAGGTGCCGGAAGGGGTTCGGGCCCGCGTCTGCCCGGACCTCGGGACGGCGCTGGACATCATGGAGGCGGTGTCGGCCGGAAAGTCCTGATCGTCGCGGGGGTCACCCGCGCTCAGCCCGGTGGGCGGACTCCGATTTCCAGGACCACCGCGGTGGTGACCGAGGTGTACTCGGTGACCGTGCCCGCCGGGATGTCGTCGAAGCTCTGTTCCGTCACCTGGCGTTCGCCGATGAACTGGCCGGTCATCGGGTCGACGATCACGTCGTGGCGCTGGCCCTTCGCGCTGATGCCGTAGGCCGTGCCCTGTACGCCGTCCAGGTTCGCCACCTGTTCGGTGATCTCCAGGCTCGGGACCATCGCCAGCGCCCGGTAGAGCGCCGCCCGCAGGTCGGCCGGGACCAGGCCGGTGCGGAGCACGTCCGCCACGTACACGACCATCTCGAGGTCCGGGTCATGGCCTCGGCCGTCGGTGTCCGTGCGCAGGCGGTCGTGGAGGGCGTCGGTGTCGCGGGGCAGCGACGCCAGGAACTCCTCGGTCGGGTTCTGCCAGCCGCCTTTCGCCGCGCAGGGTTCGCGGCCTTCCTCCTCCGCGAACCAGTCGCCGCACGGGGCTCGCCATTCGCCTTCCGGCCAGCCCGACTCGTCGACGGGGAAGCCCGCCTCCCGAGCCTCCTGCTCGGTGCCCGACACCCACTTGCGGGCGCCCGTGACGTCCCGGCGCCACAGCCATTCCTGCGCTTGCTCGGCCGGGACCCACGTCTCGAGCAGGTTCTCCGCCAGGTACGCGTACTCGTCCATGCTCGCCATCCACCACGCGTGTGTGGCGATGTAGCGGTACTGGCCGGGGGCCAGCGGCTCGTCGACCGCACCGATCTTCGCCGCCGCCGAGTTCAGCTGCTCGGCCGCCGCGCCGGGGATGGTGTCGTCGAACTGCACGGTCTGCACGACCAGCACGCTCGCGACCATCGCCGCGACCGTGCCCACCGAGGCGGCCCACCATGCCCAGCGGCGGCGCCTCTGTGGTGGTTCGGCGGGCCTCGGGGCCGGGACCGGTTCGTGGGCACCCGCCGCGACCAGCAGATCCGCCTTCGTGCGCCGGAAGGCCCGGTCGTCGGCGTCCTGTGCGGGCTGGAGGGCGGCCAGTGCCCCGTCCAGTTCGTCCTCCGACCACATGTCGCGGACGTTGTCGTCCTCAGGCATTGCCGTCCTCCTCCCTCGTCGTCGGTTTTGGCGCGTTGGCACGCAGCCACTTGCGGACCCGGTGCAGCCTCGACCGCACGGTGCCCACCGGGATGCCCAGCGCGTCGGCGACCTCGGTCGAGTCGAGGCCCGCCCATGAGGTGAGGAGCAGCACGTCGCGGTCGCCTTCGGACAGCTGTGCCAGCGCACCCGCGAGCCGCCCGGCCATGGCGGCCGCGTCGAGGCGGTCCGCGACCCGCGACTCGTGGCTCGCCTCCTGGCCGGGCGCGTGCCCGGCCGACCTTGCGGTGGCCTGCAGTGCCCGCACCTCCTGGCGGACCTGTCTGCGCAGCAGGTTCGTGGCGATGCCGTACAGCCACGGCCGCACGGCGCCCCGTCTCGGGTCGTAGCTGTGCCGCTGGTTCAGCGCGACGAGGAACGTCTCGCTGACGAGGTCGTGCGCGGTGTCCTGGCCGACGCGGCGCGCGAGGTAGCGGTGCAGCGGCCGCGCGTAGGCGTCGAAAAGCCTGCCGAACTCGAAGGCGGGCTCGGGACCGCCCAGGTACGGGCGGTCCTTGTCCGAGGGCAGTGGCTCGTCGGCCTGCCGGGTCATCATCCTCACATCACGTGTTGCCCGATGACCCGCGTGACGTTCAGCGCGGCTGGTTCGCTTCGCTCACGCGGCCAGCAGCTGTGCGCACCTGATCAGGCCGAGGTGCGAGTATGCCTGCGGGTGGTTGCCCAGCGAGCGCTCCGCGATCGGGTCGTACTCCTCCGGCAGCAGCCCGGTCGGGCCCGCGGCGTCGACGATCTGCGCGAACAGGTCCTCCGCCTCGGGGCGGCGGCCGGTCAGCAGGTACGCCTCGATCATCCACGCCGCGCAGATGTGGAAGCCGCCCTCGTCGCCGGGCAGGCCGTCGTCGCGGTGGTAGCGGTACACGGTCGAGCCGCTGCGCAGCTCCGCCTCGGTGGCCGTGACCGTCGCGTGGAACCGCTCGTCGCTCGGGTCGAGCAGGCCGACCATGCCGACCAGCAGCGTCGCGGCGTCCAGGTCGGTGCCGTCGTAGGCGGTGGTGAAGGAGCGGACCTCGTCGTTCCAGCCCTTGGTCAGCACGTCGTTCGCGATCTCGTCGCGCAGACCCGGCCACGTGGGGTCGACCTCGCGGCCGTACGCCTCCGCGAGCTTCACGGCCCGGTCGATCGTCAGCCAGCACATGACCTTCGAGTACACGTGGTGGCGCGGCCGGTGCCGCTCCTCCCAGATGCCGTGGTCCGGCTCGTGCCAGCGGCGCGCGACGGCCTCGGCCATCGCGCCCACCATGCGCCAGTCGTCGTCGGTGAGCTTGCCGCGCGCCTCGGACAGCGCCGCCACGAGATCCACGACCGGGCCGAACACGTCCAGCTGGACCTGCTGGTTCGCGAGGTTGCCGACGCGCACCGGCCGCGAGCCCGCGTACCCGGGCAGCGTGTCGATCACGGCCTCTGCGGGCAGCGTGGTCCCGGCGATCGTGTACAGCGGGTGCAGCAGCTCCGGGCCGGGCAGCGTGCCGAGCACGCCGTGCAGCCAGCCGAGGAACTTCTCCGCCTCGACTGTCGAACCCACCGACACCAGTGCCTTGGCCGTCATGGCGCCGTCGCGGAGCCAGCAGTAGCGGTAGTCCCAGTTGCGGATGCCGCCGATCTCCTCCGGCAGCGACGTGGTGGCCGCGGCCATGATCGCGCCGGTCTCGCTGTGGCACAGGCCGCGCAGCGTCAGCGCGGACCTGGCCACCAGGTCCTTCTCCACGGCGGGCAGGATCAGCCCGTCCAGCCACTCGGACCAGTACGCGGACGCGCGGACGGCCCGCTCCTGCTCCGGCACGTCGTGCGGGCCGAGCTCGTTGGTGCCGCAGCGCAGCTCCAGCACGATCGGTGCCTCTGCGGTGGGCGTGACCACCGCGCGGGCGGTGTCGTGCATGCCGTCGGAGGAGATCTCCCACGTGATGCCCGGCGCGCGCAGCGACACCGGGTCGGAGGTGCCGAGCACCCGCAGGCCGTCCGGCGACGGGATCAGCCGCACCTGCACCTGCGCGAACTCCGGCCGCGGCGCGAACTCGATCACGGCGGACGCGGTGCCGGAGATGACACGCACCAGGTCGGTGCGGTGCGCGTCGGCGTAGTGGTCGAGGTAGTCGGTGACCAGCAGGCCCGACCAGCGGGTCTCGACGGTCATCGTGCCCGGCAGGTAGCGCTGCCCGAGCGGCAGGCCACCGCGCTCCGGGTTGATCGAGAAGTTGCCCGCGTTCGGGCCGCCGAGCAGGTCGGCGAACACCGCGGCCGAGTCCGGCTCGGGGTGGCACAGCCAGGTCAGGCGTGCGTCCGGGGTGAGCAGCGCGACCGAGCGCTCGCTCGCGAGCATGGTCAGCCGCTCGATCGGTGGCGCCTGCTCGCCGTACAGCCAGTTGCGGCGCTCCTCCAGCAGGAACGCCAGCACCATGCCGACCTGGACCGGATCGTTGATGCGGAAACCGGCGAGCGTGTCGCCGTCACCGACCTTGACGCCGAGGTCCGGGCCGGACAGGCGGGCGAACGCCTTCTCGTCGGTCACGTCGTCGCCGACGAACACCGCGGCCGTGGCGCCGACCTGGTGGCGCAGCACGTCGAGCGCGCGGCCCTTGTCGGTCTGCACGACCGCCAGCTCGATGACCGCCTTGCCCTCGGTGACCTGCACCCCATCCCAGGTGCAGGGCCCCTGGCGGACCTGCTCGTTGACCCGCTCGGCCACGTCGGCCTCCGCGCGGCGGGTGTGCACGGCGATGCTGGCCGGCTTGCTCTCCAACTGGACGCCCTCGGTGCCGTCGGTGATCCGCTCCAGCTCGGCCTCGATGCGCCGGTGCAGGGCCTTCGCCTGACCGTCGAGCGCGTGCACGAACCCGATGTCGAACTCCGACCCGTGGCTGCCGACCAGGTGCACCTCGGCGGGCAGGCGGGACAGGGTCGCGAGGTCACGCAGCGCTCGACCCGAGATCACGGCGGTCGTGGTCTCGTGCAGTGCCGCGAGCGAGCGCAGCGCCCCGACCGACTCGGTCATGGGACGTGCCTCGTCGGGGTTCTCCACGATCGGCGCGAGCGTTCCGTCGTAGTCGCAGGCCACCAGGAGTCGGGGCGTGCGCGCGATCTGCACGATCGCCCTGCGCAGCTCGGCAGGCAGAGCTTCAACGGTCATGGTCACGGTCGTCTTCGACTCTCTGGCGTGGGGTTGTGTGCGAGTTCGTGCGCTTTCGCGTCAGGGTGGCACACGGCGGCAGAGCCGAACTGTATCGCCCGTCGAACAGAGGGATCCCCTCGTGTCCTCGATCGCCGTTCGCTAGTTGATCTGTTCCTGGCGGGGCTGGAGCGCGTCGAGGAAGGACCTGGCCCAGCGGTCGACGTCGTGGGTGAGTACCTGCCTGCGCAGCGCCCGCATCCGGCGCCTGCCCTCGGCGGGGTCGAGCTCCAGTGCCGACACCATGGCGTTCTTCACCCCGTCCAGGTCGTGCGGGTTGACCAGGAACGCGCTGGTCAGCTCCGACGCCGCGCCGGCGAACTCGCTCAGCACCAGCGCGCCGCCAAGGTCGTGGCGGCACGCCACGTACTCCTTGCAGACCAGGTTCATGCCGTCGCGGACCGGCGTGACCAGCATGACGTCGGCGGCGGAGAAGAACGCCGCCAGCTCCTTGCGGTCGATCGACTGGTGCAGGTAGTGCACGACGGGGTGGCCGACGCGGGCGAACTCGCCGTTGATGCGGCTGACCACCTGCTCGATCTCACCGCGCATCCGCTGGTAGTGCTCGACCCGCTCCCTGCTCGGGGTGGCGAGCTGCACCATCACGACCTCGGACGGGTCGATCCGGCCCTCGCTCAGCAGCTCCTGCAGCGCGTACAGGCGGACGTCGATGCCCTTGGTGTAGTCGAGCCGGTCGACGCCGAGGATGATCTTGCGCGGGTTGCCGAGGTCGGCGCGGATCTGCCGCGCCCGCTGGATGACGTCGCGGCTGCGGGCCGTCGCGTCGAGGCCGGACGCGTCGATGGAGATCGGGAACGCGCCGACCCGGACCGACCGGTTGCCGACCTGGACCACGCCGGGCCGGGTGCGGACACCGACCGCGCCTCGGCTCGGCTCGAGACCGATGAGGCGCCGGGCGAGCCACAGGTAGTTCTGTGCGCCGCCGGGGCGGTGGAAGCCGACGAGGTCCGCGCCGAGCAGGCCGCGGATGATCTCCGCGCGCCACGGCAGCTGCATGAACAGCTCGGTCGGCGGGAACGGGATGTGGAGGAAGAAGCCGATGCGCAGGTCGGGTCGCTGTTCGCGAAGCATCGCGGGCA
Source organism: Actinophytocola sp. (assembly GCF_049647105.1). Lineage (GTDB taxonomy): Bacteria > Actinomycetota > Actinomycetes > Mycobacteriales > Pseudonocardiaceae > Actinophytocola. Next base: position 2,786 of record NZ_JBARWZ010000255.1, on the reverse strand, counting down.
CGAGCTGGAGCTGGTAGTCCTGCACCCACACGATCGCGCCGTCCGCGGCGATCTTCGCGCACTCGTCCGCGAATCTTCGGTTCACCTTGACGTAGCTGTCCCACCACCCCCGGTCGAACACCGGGGTGGCGACCACGTCGTGGTACAGCGGCCACAGCGTCGCGTTCGAGAAACCCTCGTAGTAGTCGCGCACCTCTTCGGCGGACAGGCGCACGGGGTGTAGCCAGATGCCGTCGTCGGAGAACTTGTCGACGTCGACGTCGGGCACGCCGGGCCAGCCGACCCAGGCGCCGCTGTTGCGCTGGAGGAAGGGGGCGAGCGAGCTCACCAACCCGCCAGGACTGTGCTTCCACCGCTCTGTGCCGTCCGGCAGCCGCTCGAGGTCGACCGGCAGCCGGTTGGCGACCACGATGAAATCGGCTCCGCCACTGTTGGTGATCTCGGTGCTGTCACTGCTCACGCCGAGCGTGCCTCCCTTGAATCCCATCGGCTTCCGAGGTTAGTCGGCAATGCGCCGGTGTGGGTGATGGGAAGGGCGCGGTCACACTGGTATTTCCGCCGTTCAGACGATCGTGGTGCGCACCTCGGTGCCGATTTCGACCGTGCGGCTGACCGTGCACAGCTTGTCGTGCGACAGCGCCACGGTGCGCGGCAACACCTTTCGCGCCTCGTCGCCTTCCGGCCCGTCCGGGAAACGCACGTCGAACGTCACGGAGAGGTTCGTCATCCGGTTGCCCTGCTCGGGATCGGTGGCCTTGTCGCCACTGACGGTGATCGTGAACCCTTCCGGCTCGGCACGCCTGCTCGTCACCGTGTCCGTGTCCATCGCCGTGCACGTGCCGATCGCGGCGAGCAGCAGCTCCACCGGACTGAACGCGTCGCCACCGACGGGCAGCGTGCCGCCCCGCGCGTTGTGCACCACGTATTCACCGGTCGAGACGCGCTCGATCCGCACCGACCTGAAGGTGTCCGCCATGGCGGCAACGGTAGTGGTGCACGCCACGTGCCTTTCGCCTAACGGTGATCCTCAGCGGTTCGATACGCCCCGGGATAGCGTGGAGAGGATGTGGGAGGTGGGCACGACGGTGTGGCGGAACAGGTCCGCGCGGACTCCGGAGATCAGCAGGTGGGAACACCTGGAAAGTCCCGGGGGCGGGGTCCAGGGTCCCGCCCTTCCCTCGGAGTCGACCGTCCACTTCGTACTCGATCTCGCGTTGCGGATCGGCGAGGTGCAGATGTCCTCCGGCGCGGGCGCGTCCGACGTGACGGCCACGATCATCGCGGTCACCAACGCGTACGGCCTGCCGCACTGCGAGGTCGACGTGATCTTCACGTCGATCACGGTCGCCTGCCACCGCGGCGTCGACCTGCCACCCGTCACGTCACTGCGCGTTGTCCGCTCCCGCAGCCTCGACTACACGCGGCTCGCGCTGGTCGAGCGGCTGGTCAGGGACATCACCCTCGGCCGCATCACCGCCCGCGAGGCGCACGCCGAGCTGGACCGGCTCACGAGCGCGCCGCACCCGTACCCGCGCTGGCTCGCCACCGCCGCCTACGCGGGCATGGCGGCCGCGGTCACGGTCCTCATCGGCGGTGACGCGGTCGTCGCGGTGTTCGCGGCGGCCATCACGGCCGTCATCGACCGGATCGGCAGGCTGCTGAACAAGCGGGCGCTGCCGTTCTTCTTCCAGCAGATCGTCGGCGGCGCGCTGGCCACCGGCTGCGCGCTGGCGATCGTGGCGTCGAACGTGCTGCCGGACTCGGTGCGGCCGACGCTCATGGTCGCCTCCGCGATCACCGTGCTGCTGTCCGGTCTGTCCCTGGTGTCGACCGTGCAGGACGCCATCACCGGCTACAACGTCACCGCGGCAGGCCGCACGGTCGAGGTGTCGCTGATGACCGCGGGACTGATCGCCGGCGTCGTGATCGCGCTGAACATCGCCGTGAAGATGGGACTGCCGTCGGTGCCGCTCGCCGACCCACTGCCCCCGTCGCTGCCCAGGCTGCCGCTGCAGGCCCTGGCCGGTGGCGCGGCGGCGGCGTGCTTCGCACTGGCGAGCTACGCGACGCCGCGTGCCGTGGTGGTGGCCGGGGCCGCGGGTGCGGCAGGGGCCGCCGGGTACGGCCTGCTCGGGTTCTTCGACATCGGCTCGATCGCGTCGTCCGCCGTCGCCGCGACCGTGATCGGGTTCTCCGGTGGCGTCCTCTCGCGGCGGCTGCGCATCCCGCCGCTCGTGATCGCCGTGGCCGGGATGGTGCCGCTGCTGCCCGGTCTCACCGTGTACCGGGCGCTGTTCGAGCTGGCCGTCGAGCGCACCTACACCGGGATGTCGACGCTGATGGTGGCGACGTCGATCGCGCTCGCGCTGGCCGCGGGTGTCGTGCTGGGCGAGTACCTTGCGCAGCCGGTGCGCTACGGGCTCGGCAGGCTGGAGCGCCGCTTGTCCGGACCAAGAATGGCCGGACCTCTTCGGCCCACGAAGCGCCGTCTCGAATGACCGTGTCCTAGGATTGCCGTGGCCGCGTCGCGGCCGACCGCCGGTGTAGCTCAATTGGCAGAGCATTCGCCTTGTAAGCGAAAGGTTCCGGGTTCGAGTCCCGCCACCGGCTCAACGATCCCTCGCGGGGATGTCGAGAACCCGCCGACGGCTCCGACTACCGGTCGAACCAACCCCCCGGCCCGCCCCCCGATTCAAAACCCGCGAGTCCACGGTTCGGAACCCGCGAGTCCACGGTTCGGAACCGGCGAGTTGGTGGTTCGGGACACCTCCCGGGGTGCGTGAACC